>NZ_JAYLVN010000005.1:0-291680 GCF_046156345.1 Variovorax sp. H27-G14 | reverse complement strand
CTCAACGCCCCGAAATAGGCTGTGGTTGCGATCTGAAATTCGGGCCTTCGTTCACAGAAAACCCGCACGAATCCCGCACGTCAGGCTGCAGGCCGCATGAATACTCAACCTTGCTGCCGTGGTGCGGTGCCAGCAGCACGTCGGCGCGCAGCAGCTCCGGCGTGCGCGCGACCAGCGCGGCCTCCTGCAGCCGCTCGATGTCGCCGGCCAGCAATGCCGTGGCGCGGCCATTGCCGATGCGCAGCACGCACGACACGGCATTCGGCTTGGTGAAGCTGCGGTAGTCCGACTCGAACGGATGCAGCACCTCGAAAACCACGCCGTCCCAGGTCCAGCGCTGCCCTGCTTCGCAGCGGCGCGCCGCGCGCAGGGCCTGCAGCGGGTGCGTGGCCTCGATGGAGCTCAGCAGCGCGGCCTGCGGCTGCATCGCGAGCACGGCCGCCGCGCCGCCGGTGTGGTCGGTGTCGCGGTGGCTCAGCACCAGCATGTCGAGCCGCTCGCCCTGGGCGCGCAGCAGCGGCACCAGCACCCGGTGGCCGGCGTCGCTCTCCAGGCTGTAGCGCGGCCCGGCGTCGTACAGCAGGCTGTGCGTGGCGGTGCGCACCAGCACCGCGTTGCCCTGGCCGATGTCGGCCGCCAGCAATTCGAATTCGCCCGCCGCGGGTCGGGGCGCCTGCCACAAGAGCACGGGCAGCAGCAGCGGCAGGCCGAGGGCGCGCAGCGTCCACGGCAGCCGCATGACCAGCAGGGCGCCGCCCGCGACGCCGGCCGCAGCCATCCACACGGGCGGCGCCGCCATCGACACCGTGGCGTAGGGCAGGCCGGCCAGCCATTGCAGAAGCAGCGCCAGCAGCCGCACGGCGTGGGCGCCCAGGTCCCACAAGGGCGCCACGGCCACGCCCAGCATCGCCAGCGGCGTGATGACCAGCGTGACCCACGGAATGGCCACCGCATTGGCCACCAGGCCGACCAGCGACACCTGCTGGAACAGCAGCAGCCCGAGCGGCGTGATCGCCAGCGTGATGACCCATTGCTCGCGAAAGAACTGCCACAGCCGACGGGCGGCGCCTGGCCGGGTGTCGCCCGGCGCGGCCGCGTCGGTCGCAAACAGCACGCCGACCGCCACAAAGCTCAGCCAGAAACCCGCCTGCATCAACGCCCACGGATCGGCCGCCACCACCACGGCCGCGGTCAGCAGCCACACATGCGGCCACGGCCAGCGCCGGCCCGAAAGGCGCAGCAACGCGACGGTCGCCAGCATCCAGACCGTGCGCTGCGATGGCACGCCCCAGCCGCTGAACAGCGCATAGAGCGCGGCCAGCCCCACGCCGCCGACCAGCGCCGCGCGCTGTGCCGGCACGCGCAGCATGAGCCGCGTGCTGCGCCGCCAGAGCAGGCCGACGAGGTGCGCGGCAAGCCACGCGAACATGGTCACGTGAAGCCCGGAGATCGACATCAGGTGGGCCACGCCAGTGGCGCGAAACACGTCCCAGCCGGCGCGGTCGATGGCGCCCTGGTCGCCGGTGATCAACGCGGCCATCACGCCCGCCTGGGCGCGGTCGGGCACACGCTCGAACACGGCGTCGCGCACCGCCTCGCGGGCGCGTTCGACGGGGTGGTGCCAAGTGGTGGCCAACAAGGTCGGCGGGCTGTCGCGTGCGCCGGTTCCCACGGAGCCGCTGGCGTGCAGGCCTTGCGCCCACATCCACAGCTCGCTGTCGAAGCCGTGCGGGTTGAGCTGGCCATGCGGCGCGCGCAGCCGCGTCGTGAAGCGCCAGCGTTCGCCGGCATGCGGCGCCTGGGCAAGGTCTTCGGCGTACCAGCCCAGCGCGATCTGCTCGGGCACGACCGGGGCGCGTTCAACGGCGTTGTCGGCGGCACCTGCCCAGCGCGCGGATTCGACGTTCAAACGGAACCGTGTTCCAGCCTCGTTGCGCTGTGGCATTTCGGCGACGACACCTGTCACCTGCAGGTCACGCCCTTCGAGGGCAGGATTCAGCGCGCCTTGGGCGTAGGCCGCGGCGCGCCATCCCGCATTGCCGGCACCGGCCATGGCGCCACACACGAACGCCACGGCCACGAACACCCGCGCGGGCAGGCGCCGCGCCAGCACACCGGCCATGGCCGAGAACAGCAATGCGCCGTAGTACCACCCCGGCCACAGCGCCGGTTGCTGCAGCTGCAACGCCGCGCCCAGCACCGAGCCGCCCAGTGCGGCAAAAGCGCCAACAGCACCGCTCGCCGTGCGAAACGGCGTCACCCCAAAGCCCCCCTTACCCATGATGCAAACCCTCCCAAAGTCACGCTCAGTGGCGCGTTAATTGCTTTGCATCTGGGCTAGTATGCGTCTCACCAGAGACATCTTTTCGATGCAATCTGTCAGTACTGCACACAAAAACGCATGTCTATTCACGCCGCTCTTCACCACGTCACCCACTACAAATACGACCGCCTGGTGCAGCTGGGCCCTCAGGTCGTTCGCTTGCGCCCCGCGCCGCATTGCCGCAGCAACGTCATCTCGTACTCGCTGACGGTCGAGCCCGCCGAGCACTTCGTCAACTGGATGCAGGACCCGTTCGCCAACTACCAGGCGCGGCTTGTGTTCCCCGAAAAAACGCGCGAGTTCAAGGTCACGGTCGACCTGGTCGTCGAGATGGCGGTCTACAACCCCTTCGACTTCTTCCTCGAGCCGCAGGCCGAGAACTTTCCGTTCAAGTACACGGCCTCGCAGGCCGAAGAGCTGGCGCCCTACCTCGTGGCCGACCCGGTCACGCCGCTGCTGGAGGCCTACCTGGAGAAGGTCGACCGCAAGGAACAGCGCACCATCGACTTTCTGGTGGGCATCAACCAGCAGGTGCAGCAGGACGTCAACTACCTCATTCGCATGGAGCCCGGCGTGCAGACGCCGGAAGAAACGCTCACCAGCGGCAGCGGCTCGTGCCGCGACTCGGGCTGGCTGCTGGTGCAGCTGCTGCGCCACATGGGCCTGGCCGCGCGCTTTGTCTCGGGCTACCTGATTCAGCTCACGCCCGACGTGAAGTCGCTGGACGGCCCCAGCGGCACCACGGTCGACTTCACCGACCTGCACGCCTGGTGCGAGGTGTTTTTGCCGGGCGCCGGCTGGATCGGCCTGGACGCCACCTCGGGCCTGATGGCCGGTGAAGGCCACATTCCGCTGGCCTGCACGCCATCGCCTTCCAGCGCCGCGCCCATCGAGGGCGGGGTCGACGAATCCGAGGTCGAGTTCGGCCACGAGATGAAGGTCACGCGCATCTACGAATCGCCGCGCGTCACCAAGCCCTACACCGAAGAGCAATGGGCCGAAGTGCTGGCCCTGGGCGACGCGGTCGATGCGCGCCTGAAGGCCGGCGATGTGCGCCTCACCATGGGTGGCGAGCCGACCTACGTGGCCACCAGCGACCGCGACGCGGCCGAATGGAACACCGACGCCCTCGGCCCCACCAAGCGCGGCTACGCCACCGAGCTGGTGCAGAAGCTGCGGGCCGAATACGGCAACGGCGGCTTCCTGCATTTCGGCCAGGGCAAGTGGTACCCGGGCGAGCAACTGCCGCGCTGGGCGCTGTCGATCTTCTGGCGCGCCGACGGCCAGACGCTGTGGCACGACCCAGAGCTGTTTGCCGACGAGCGCGTTCCCACGCACTACACCAGCGAAGACGCGCGCCGCTTCACCACCGTGCTGTCGCACAAGCTCGGCCTGACCGAGCGCTATGTGCAGCCGGGCTACGAAGACACCTTCTACTACCTCTGGCGCGAACGCCGCCTGCCGGTGAACGTCGACCCCTTCGACTCCAAGCTGGACGACGAGCTCGAACGCGTGCGCCTGCGCCGCGTGTTCACGCAAAAGCTCGACGCCGTCATCGGCTACATGCTGCCGCTGGAGCCGGGCAATGCCGACGGCGACGCCCCCGCGCTCGAAGGCCCCGGCTGGAAGACCGGCCCGTGGTTCCTGCGCGACGACCGGCTCTACCTGATTCCGGGCGACTCGCCCATGGGCTACCGCCTGCCGCTCGACTCGCAACCGTGGGCCAGCAAGGGCGACTACCCCTACCTGATCGAACGCGACCCGACCGCGCCGCGCGGCACGTTGCCCAGCTCGGCCGACTACAGCGCGCGCTACAACGTGGACGTCTCGGCTGGCGCCACTGGCGGCGACCGTGGCGCCGTGCCCTATGCCTTCGGCACGCCACCCGTCGTAGCGGCCTCGGTGCGCATGCAGGCGCCGGGCGATGGCGATGCAGCTGCAGCCGCGCTCAATGACGGCAAGGGCACAGGCGCAGGTGAAGGCGACACATCCAACGCCGCCGCCCGCCAGCCATTGCGCGGCGAGTCGGCGCCCTGGGTCACGCGCACCGCGCTGTGCGTCGAAGTGCGCGACCCGCGCCGTGCCAACGGCCCGGCGGCCGAGAAAAAGGGCAGCGCCTCGGGCGTGCTCTACATCTTCATGCCGCCGCTGGCCCGCCTGGAGGACTACCTCGACCTGGTCGCGGCCGTCGAAGCCACCGCGCGCGATCTGGGCATGCGCATCGTGATGGAGGGCTACCCGCCACCGCGCGACCCGCGCCTGAAGATGCTGGCCGTCACGCCCGACCCGGGCGTGATCGAAGTCAACATCCATCCGGCCCACAACTGGAAGGAACTGGTCGCGCACACCGAGTTCCTCTACAACGCCGCATTCGAAACCCGCCTGTCTGCCGAAAAGTTCATGACCGACGGCCGCCACACCGGCACCGGCGGGGGCAACCACTTTGTGATGGGCGGCGCCACGCCCGCGGACAGCCCGTTCCTGCGCCGGCCCGAGCTGCTGGCCAGCCTGCTGCTGTACTGGCACAACCACCCTTCGCTGAGCTATCTGTTCTCGGGCATGTTCATCGGCCCGACCAGCCAGGCGCCGCGTGTGGACGAAGCGCGCAACGACCAGGTCTACGAGCTGGAAATTGCCCTGAAGGAAATCGCGCGCAACCGCGAGATCTATGGCCAGAACATGCCCGCATGGCTGGTCGACCGCACGCTGCGCAACATCCTGATCGACGTGTCGGGCAACACGCACCGCAGCGAGTTCTGCATCGACAAGCTGTATTCGCCTGATTCGAGCACCGGCCGGCTGGGCCTGCTGGAACTGCGCGCCTTCGAAATGCCGCCGCATGCGCGCATGAGCATTGCGCAGCAGCTGCTGATTCGCGCGCTGGTGGCCCGCTTCTGGGACGAGCCCTACAAGGCGCCCGTCACACGCTGGGGCACCGAGCTGCACGACCGCTTTCTGCTGCCGACCTTCGTGAAGATGGACTTCGACGACGTCATCAGCGAAATGCGCCAGGCCGGCTTTGCGTTCGACCCCGACTGGTTTGCGCCGCACCTGGAGTTCCGCTTCCCGCTGGTGGGCCAGATGCAGGCCATGGGCGTGGAGCTGTCGCTGCGCAACGCGCTGGAGCCCTGGCATGTGATGGGCGAAGAAGGCTCGGCCGGCGGCACGGTGCGCTATGTGGACTCTTCGCTCGAGCGCATCGAGGTGCGCGTGACCGGCCTGAACGAAAGCCGCCACGTCATCACCGTCAACGGCAAGGTGCTGCCGCTGCAGCCCACGGGCGTCACGGGCGAATTTGTGGCCGGTGTGCGCTACAAGGCCTGGAACCCGCCGTCGGCGCTGCACCCGAGCATCGGCGCCCACGCGCCGCTGACCTTCGACCTGGTCGACACCTGGATGAAGCGCTCGCTGGGCGGCTGTCAGTACTTCGTCGCCCACCCGGGCGGGCGCAATTACGACACCTTCCCGGTGAACGCGTACGAGGCCGAAAGCCGGCGCCATTCGCGCTTCACGCGCATGGGCCACACCCCCGGCCTCATGCGCACGCCGCCGGCCACCATCGAGCTGCCGGGCAGCCGCGAGTTCCCGTTCACGCTGGACTTGCGCCGCTGAGGGGCGCTTCAGCACACGGCCGTCACGGACACCCCGTGACGGCGGTGTGACAATCCCCCTCCTGTGGAACCCCTCAACGAATCTCTGTTCGACGCCCAGGCCCTGGACTTTCCAGCGGCCCTGGCGTCAGCGCTCGCCCCGGCCGCGTTGCCCGGCCATTTCGATGAGCTGCGTGGGCAAGCCACCGCGGCGGTGCCCGTGCGGCCGGCGCCGGGGGCGGCGCCCGCCCCCGCGGCCCCGCTGCTGTACGACACCGCGGCGCAGCGGCCGGCCATGCCGGCACCGCCGCTGTCGCAATCGCAATCGCAGTCTTCCCAGTCGCAATCTCAGTCTCAGTCCTCCCAATCCCAATCGCAGTCCCAGCAGCAGGGCCCGTCCGGCGAAACGCCTGCGCTCACGCCGGCCTGGAACGCCTTCTTCGACCAGCTCGGTCCCGGCGGCTTCAACGACCTGCCGCGGCGCGCGGTCAGCCTGGAGCGCCAGATCCGCGACAACGGCGTTACCTACAACGTCTACGCCGACGCCAACGGCCCGCAGCGGCCCTGGTCGCTCGACCTGTTTCCGCTGATCGTTTCGCCCGAGAGCTGGAGCCAGATCGAGGCTGGCGTGCTGCAGCGCGTGCGCGTGCTCGACCGCGTGATGGCCGACGTCTACGGCCCGCAGCAGTTGCTGGCCGAAGGCCTGATTCCGCCGGCGCTGGTGCGCGGCCACCCCGGCTACCTGCGCGCGCTGCACGGCGTGAAGCCGCCGGGCGACACCTGGCTGCACATCGCGGCCTTCGACCTGGCGCGCGGCCCCGACGGCAACTGGTGGGTGGTCTCGCAGCGCACCCAGGCGCCCTCGGGCCTGGGCTACCTGCTGGAGAACCGCCTGGCCATCACACGGCAGTTTCCGCAAGCCTTCGAGGCGCTGCACGTGCAGCGCCTGGCCGCCACCTACAGCGCCATGATGGAAGGGCTGCAGCGCATGTGCCCGGCCGGCGTGCCGCCGCACATCGCCCTGCTCACGCCCGGCCCGTACAACGAAACCTACTTCGAGCACGCCTACCTGGCGCGCTACCTGGGCGTGACGCTGGTCGAGGGCAACGACCTCACCGTGCGCGACCAGCGGCTGTACCTCAAGACCCTGCAGGGCCTGCGCCCGGTGCACGGCCTCATCAAGCGGCTGGACGACCAGTTTCTGGACCCGCTGGAGCTGCGGCCCGACTCCACGCTCGGCGTGCCCGGCCTGCTGCAGGCCATTCGCGCCGGCAACGTGCTGGTGGCCAACATGCCGGGCTCGGCCTTCCTTGAATCGCCCGCGCTGCTAGGCTTCTTGCCCGGGCTGGCGCGCCGCCTGATCGGCGAAAAGCTCAAGCTGCCCGCGCTGCCCACCTGGTGGTGCGGCGAGCGCGCCGCACTGGAGTCGGTGCTGCCGCAGCTCGGCGACTGCGCCATCAAGCCCACCTACCCCGGCGTGGACGGCCGCGTGAGCTTCGACGCCGTGCTCGGCAGCCAGCTGGGCCGGCGCGAGCTCGACGAATGGGCCGGGCGCATCGTGCGCGAAGGCGACGTGCACACCGTGCAGGGCTACCTGCCGCTCTCGCAGATGCCCACCTGGGCCAACGACATGGGCCCGGGCCACATCGCGCCGCGCGCCATGCTGCTGCGCGTGTTCGCGGTGAGCGACGGCGCGCAGTCGTGGCGCGTGCTGCCCGGCGGCCTGGCCCGGCTCGCGGGGCCCGATGCGCAAATTGCCTCCATGCAGCGCGGCGGCAGCAGTGCCGACGTGTGGGTGCAGACGCACGGCGAGGTCGACCGCACCACGCTGCTGCAGCCGCACGCCACGCCGGCCTCGCTGGCGCGGCACCGCGCCCCGGTCACCAGCCGCGCCGCGGAAAACATGTTCTGGCTCGGCCGCTACACCGAGCGTGCCGAGAACGCGGTGCGCCTGGCGCGCCTCACGCTCAACCTGCTGGGCGGCGAAGACCAGTCTTCGCGCCCGCTGCTCGAGTGGCTGCACCGCATGGCGCTGCGAAATGCGCTGGTGCCGGCCGAAGTGCCGAGCGCCCCGCAGTCGCGCCGCGTGTTCGAACGCGCGCTGATTGCCGAGCTGGGCGACGTGGACCGCGGCGGCAGCGTGGGCTACAGCCTCATGTGCATCCGCCAGGCCGCGGCCGCCGTGCGCGAGCGCCTGTCGCAGGACAACTGGAACCAGATCGTGCGCGCAGAGGCCGAGTTTTTGCGCCGCGCCGCCGAGCAGGCCGGCGAAGGCAGCTTTGCCACCAGCGCCTCGCTGCGCGCGCTCGAATCCGCCAGCACCGCGCTGGCCGCCATGACGGGCGCGCAAACCGACCGCATGTCGCGCGACGACGCCTGGCGGCTGCTGTCCATCGGCCGCCACATCGAGCGCCTGGGCTTTCTGTCGAACGCGCTGGAAGCCGGTTTCGAGAACGGCGCCGTGCACGAGGTCAGCGGCTTCGAGGCCATGGTGGCGCTGTTCGACAGCACCATCACCTTCCATGCGCGCTATCAGCAGCGCCGCGACGTCGCAACGCTGGTCGACCTGCTGGTGCTCGACGCCGAGAACCCGCGCTCGCTCGCCTGGGTCACGCAGACCTTGCGCGGGCGCATTGCGCGGTTGGCCGGCAGCGCGCCGGGCAAGCTCACCGCGCTGTCCTACGAGCTGCCCGACCCGGCCAGCTGGACGCTGGAGCACCTCTGCGCCGCGGGACCAGACGCCGACTACCCGGCCCTGCTGGCGCTGCTCGCGGGCTGCGAAACGGCCGCCTACCATGTGTCCGACGCCATCGGCACACGCTACTTCACGCTGACATCCGAATCGCTGCGCTCCGTCGGAGCTTGAATTGGCTCTCCCCCATGCTTCGCGCACTTCGTGTCGCTTCGCACTCCCCCTCGCCGGGGGCAACGCCTGCGGCCCGGCCAAGCCGGTTCCGCGGCATTTCACGAATGGAACCAGGAGACATTTGATGCTCTGCACCAACATCCAACAACGCTTTGCACTGGCCGCCGCAGGGCTCTTCGTTGCGCTTGCCCTCAGTGGCTGCGGCAAACAGGAAGGCGCCACGCCAGCAGCCTCCGGCGCGGCACCACCTGCTGCGCCCGCCCGCGTGCTCGTGGTCGGCACCGACGCGGCCTACACGCCCTTCGAGTCGCAGAACGACAAGGGCGACATCGTGGGTTTCGACATCGACGTGCTCAAGGCGGTGGCGCAAAAGGCCGGCATCGAAGTGAAGTTCGTCAACACGCCGTGGGAGGGCATCTTCAATGCGCTCGACCAGGGCGACCGCGATCTGCTGGTGTCGGCCATCACCATCACCGACGAGCGCCGCCAGACCATGGACTTCTCGCAGCCGTATTTCGACGCCAGGCAGCTCATTGCCGTGAAGGCCGATTCGCCCGTCGCCAAATTCGAAGACCTGAAGACGCTGAAGGTGGGCGTGCAGAACGGCACCACCGGCGACGAGGTGGTCGGCAAGCTGCTGGGCAAGTCGAGCACCGCCATCAAGCGCTTCGAGTCCACGCCGCTCGCGCTGAAGGAGTTGGAAGCCGGCGGCGTGCAGGCCGTGGTGGCCGACAACGGCGTGGTGGTGCACTACCTGGCCAACAACCCCGGCGGCGGCTTCAAGACCGTGAGCGACGCGGGCTTTCCGGTCGAGAAGTACGGCATTGCGGCGAAGCGCGGCAATGCCGCGCTGCTGGACAAGGTCAACCAGGGCCTGGAGGCCATTCGCACCGACGGCACCTACGAGAAGATCTACGCCTCGCACTTCGGCACCGCGCCCAAGTAACCCAGGCAGCCCACGCAAGACACGCCACGCCACGCCACGCCGGACCCACCATGCTGCTTCACGTCACCCACGAAACGCGCTACGAATATTCGCCACCGGTCGAGACCGCGCAGCACCTTGCCCACCTGAAGCCGCTGGCCACCGATTCGCAGCGGCTGGTAAGCCACCAGCTCGCCATCGAGCCGCCGCCCGCGCAGCGCAGCGAGCGGCCCGACGTGTACGGCAACACGCGCGCCTTTTTCGCGCTGGAGTCCACGCACGACCGGCTGGTGGTCACGGCCGAGAGCGTGGTCGAGACCTTTGTGCCCGTGCTGTCGCCCGACGTGGCGCGCGACCTGCCGTGGGAGACCGTGCGCGAACGCTTTCGCTTCCGCAAGGACGCCACCTTCGACGCGGCCTCGGAGTTCGTGTTTCCGTCCCCCTACGTGCCGCGCCACGACGACTTCACCGCCTACGCGCGCGCCAGCTTCGTGCCGCGGCGGCCCGCCTTCGACGTGGCCATGGACCTCACCGAGCGCATGTACGAAGACTTTGCCTACGACGCCGACAGCACCGAAATCAACACCCCCGCCGTCGAGGCCCTCGCGCAGCGCAAAGGCGTGTGCCAGGACTTCGCGCACATCATGATCGCGTGCTTTCGCACCATGGGCCTGCCCGCGCGCTACGTGAGCGGCTACCTGCTCACCCAGCCGCCGCCCGGCCAGCCCAGGCTGGTGGGCGCCGACGCCTCGCATGCATGGGTGTCGGTGTACCTGCCCGGCGAAGACATCGGCAGCCCCGGCGGCTGGGCCGACTTCGACCCCACCAACGGCCGCCAGCCCGGCGAGGACTACGTCACGCTGGCCATCGGTCGCGACTACTCCGACGTGTCACCGATGCGCGGTGTACTCCATGGCGGCGCGCGGCACACGCTGAGCGTGGGCGTGACCGTGCAACCCGTGGGGGAAGAGGCCGAAGCACCCCTAACGCGGACACAATCGCTGCCTCAAGACAAGGAATTTCCATGAGCGTTTACGACAAACTTTCCAGCCTCGGCATCACCCTGCCCCCGGTCTCGGCGCCCGCCGCGGCCTACGTGCCCTTCGTGCGAACCGGCAACCTCGTGTTTCTGTCGGGCCACATCGCCAAGAAGGACGGCAAGGTCTGGGCCGGCCAGCTGGGTGCCGACATCGGCACCGACGAAGGCAAGCAGGCCGCACGCGCCATTGCCATCGACCTGCTGGGCACGCTGCACGCGGCCGTGGGCGACCTGAACAAGGTCACGCGCATCGTCAAGGTGATGAGCCTGGTCAACTCGGTCGGCACCTTCACCGAGCAGCACCTGGTGACCAACGGCGCGAGCGAATTCTTCGCCGAAGTGTTCGGCCCTGAGAAGGGCGCGCATGCCCGCAGCGCCTTTGGCGTGGCGCAGATCCCGATGGGTGCCTGCGTCGAGATCGAACTGATCGCCGAAGTCGGCTGACCACGGCAGCGCCTTGTAACTGACGCCCGACAGCCTCATCGCGCAGGCGATGCAGGACCCGGTCAACGCAGCGCTGGCCACCCGCCTCCCCGGCCTGGGCCTCAAGCAAGGCCACCTCACGGCGGGCTGCCTGTTTCAGGCGGTGTGGAACCACACCGCCGGCAGGCCGCCCGGCTGGGGCGTGAAGGACTACGACGTTTTCTACTTCGACGACACCGACCTGTCGTGGGAGGCGGAAGACGCCGTCATCCGCCGCGTGCATGAAGCCGTGGCCGACCTGGACGTGACCGTCGAAGTGAAGAACCAGGCGCGCGTGCACCTCTGGTACGAAAAGCGCTTCAAGACGAGCTACCCGCGCCTGGGCTCGGCGCGCGACGGCATCGACCGCTACCTGATCGCCTGCACCCGCGTGGGCATCGACCTGTCGGACGGCTCGCTCTATGCGCCCGACGGGCTCGCCGACCTGGCGGCCGGCATCCTGCGGGTGAATCCGCTGCTGCCGATGCCGGCCATGTTCCTGAAGAAAGCCGCGGACTACCGCGCGCGATGGCCCTGGCTCACCATCGAGCCCATCGCCGTCACTTCTATTTGCGCTTCCAGCTCGACACCGTGATGAACACGCCGGTCTCCTTCGCATCGCGAAGTCGAACGGTGTAGCGGCCCGCGCCGTTGTTGCCGTTGATCATGGCGCTCGCGCGCCCCACTTCCACGCTGGCGTCTTTGGCCAGCGCGCGGTATTGCTCGAGCACCGTGTCGAATGCGGCATAGCTGCGCAGCGTGACCTCGGCGTCGGGCCAGCGCGGCTCCTTCAGCTGCGCCTGTTCGTAGTCGGTGCGCATCGGCATGCCGGCCAGGGCCTTGGGCAGCACGACCTTGCCGCCGCTCGCGCTGCTGTTCACTTCGCCCTGCTGAATCAGCAAGGGCTTGAGCGACGCCGGAAAGCCCGCTGGCAGTTGCGCGTCGTGCCATCCGGGCACCGTCGGCTGACCGGTGATGTATTCGACGCTTGCAATCTGCTGTGCCTGTGCCACTTGCGCCGGGTGGTCGCTCTCGGCCATGCGCGCGTGATAACTGGGCAACTGCTTGGCCCATGCGATCAGCGGCGCGGCCTCCGCCTGCTGCGCACCGGCCGGCTGGAACACGGACAGCACCGACTTCGGCGCCGGGTTGCACACCTTCGGCGCGTCGCGCTCGGTCGACTTGCGGCAATGGCCGTTGACCAGACCCAGCGCGAGCAACCGGCCCTGCGCGTCGAGCAGCAAGGCCCCGCGTTCCTCGCCATGCCCGTCGCCGCTCACCGACGCCATCACGCGGCGGCCGTCGGGCCACACGGTGCGCGTGATGTCGTGGCGCGAGCGCATGCCGTTGAGCACCTGCTCTGCGATCAGGCTGTCGCCCTCGGTGAAGCTGCCGCGTGCGTAGCCGACCATGTCGATCACCGCGGCGCGGATCTTCGGCTGCTCGCTGAGCCGCAGCGGCGGCGCGGGAAGCTCGGTGGTAACGGGCGCACCGGACATTTCAGATGGGTCAGGCTGCGCGGCTTGGGCCGTTGCGGCGAGCGCGCAGGCCAGCATCAGCGATGCGAACGCTGGACGGGTGATGGCTTTCATTCAGAAATTTCGATCTCGATGTTGGTGACCACAGGCATGTCGCGCGGCTGCTGTGCATTGACGGAAAAGCTCACGCCATCGCGCGTGCCCAGCACATAGCCCGTGCGGCCGTCCGCGCCGGATTGCATGCCCGCCAGAGGTGGCGTCAGTTGCTTGTAGAAGGCCAGCACCTGCGCAATGCTGTCCGTCGTCTGCAGGCGCAGCACGCGCTTCGCTTTCTCATCGCTCAGCGCGTCCTGGCCGTTGCGGTAGACCACCGCGCGCGGGTACAGCGGCACCTTCGCCGAGAAGCCCTTCGGCCGCTTCACCGGCACTGCCGCGGTGTGCGCGGCGTCCAGCGTGATGTAGTCGGTACGCACGATCTTCTCGGCCTCGCCCGACTGCAAGTCTTCCTTCGGCACTCGCGTGCTCCACGCCAGCAGCGGCTGCGCGTTGGCGCGGTCGAAGCCGGGGCGCAAGAACACGACAAGCTCCGCGCGCTGGTCGTTGCCGCGGCAGGCCGCTTTGCCATCGGCACCGCAGCCGCGGTGCGCCAGCGCCGCGGCCAGCACGTCGCCGCGCGCGTCGAGCATCACTGCTGCGCGCTCACCGCCGCCGCCGGTCGAGCGGTACGACGACAGCAAGCGCGCATTGCCGGGCAAGGCAAGCTGCTGTCGATGCAGCGATGCCGACAGACCCGCGATCAATTGCTCCGCCACCAGGCCTTCGGACCAGAAGTAGGAGCCCGACGCCACGCCCGCGAAGCGCGCCACCGCGCGGTCCAGCGCGGGCGCTTGGGCGTCTTGCGACTCGCTGTCGGTGTTCAGAACCAGCACGGGGCTGGCTGCAAAGGCGGTGCCGAAAGTGGAAAGCGACAGCACGAGGCAAGCCGAAAAGGAGAGGGCAAAACGAAATCTGGAAGGCATCGAAAAAAGAAGAAGCAGAAAGAAAAAATGGAGCGTTGCGCTCCCAGCGCGCTGCGTGCAACCGCGAGGCGCCGGATTCTAGAAGGCGTGTACAAACACGTGGCTTTCCCATGGTTGTCGCTGCGCGCATTCCATCGATTCACCCTGCCCACACACCATCGCCATGTCCCGATACGTTCCACCGCCGCCCGCACCGCAGAGCGCTATCAGTGCGCTAGAAGGCAAGCTCAAAGCGCCGCTGCCGCCCGTGCTCAAGGGCCGCTACGCCGCCTCGAACGGCGGCAGCTTCGGCGACCCGCGCAACCGCGATCGCGAATGGCAGCTGCATCCGGTCTTCGATGCCAGCGACCGCAAGCAGATGAAGCGAAGCGCCGAAGACATCGCGCACTACACCCGGCTCGCATTGCAGGACAAGCGCTTTCCGCGCAACGGCATCAGCATTGCGCACAGCTTCTCGCTGCACGAGCAGCTGTTGGTGCTGCGTGACGAGGCGAGCGGTGCCATCGGCGAAGAGATCTTCTTGTTCGACGTGTACACCGCCCAGTGGTGCGCGCCGTACGCCACAGACCTGCAGGCGGCCATCGACCAGGCGCGCGTGCCCGAGGCCGTGCAACCCGACCCGGCCCGCGCGCTGCCCGCGTTTCGCTATTACGCCGACCCCTTCCAGTCCGGTGTGATGCGCACCTCCGGCGAAACCTGCGAATGCTGCGGCAAGGCCACTGGCTACATCTACAACGGCGGCTTCTATGCGGTGAGCGACGCATCTCATTTCTGCCCCTGGTGCATTGCCGACGGCTCGGCCTCAACAAAGTTCGACGGCGAATTCAACGACGCCGCCGGCGTGGGCATGAACGAGGTCGCGCTGCCCGCGCACGTCATCGACGAGGTCGCGCAACGCACGCCAGGCTTCTTCAGCTACCAGCAGGAACAGTGGTGGGCGCATTGCAACGACGCGGGGCGTTTTCTGGGCGAGATCGAGCATGTCGACCGCGCACTGCTGGCGTCCGACGCGGGCACGGAATTGATGCGCAGCACCTGCGACGAAGCACACCTGGGCGGCGACACCGACTGGCAATGGCTGCTCGACACACCGTCGCGCAAGCGCGGCATGGCCGTGTTCGTGTTCGGCTGCCTGCGTTGCGGCAAGCTGGGTGGGTATGTGGACCACAGCTGAGCCATGACCCCGCGCAAGATCGTCATCGGCACCCCGCGCTAGGCCTGGGCCGTGCGGGGCGGCGGCGCGCCTGAAGCTGTTCGCGCGATGTCGAGCTGCCCACACAGCTGTCGCATGGCAGCGGAAATCGGCGCGATCACCGGCACGCCGAAGCGCGGTGCCAACGCCAGCGCGGCCTGGCCCAGCGGGCCGCCGCCGATGATCACGGCCTGCGCGCCGTCTTCGTCGATGCAGCGCTGCACCGCGCGCGCCAGCGCCTCTTCGAGCGCCTGCGGGTCTGCAGCCAGTTCGCGCGGGTCGCCCTGCGTCAGGCGGATGCCGGTGTACAGCCCCAGCAGGCCGAGCACGCGCGCGCGCTGCTCGATGGGCGCCACCAGATCGGGCGTGACGGTGGCGATGCCGAAGCGCCGTTGCCCCTGGCTCGCCTCGCGCATCGACGCCTCCGCGATGCCGACCACCGGCACGCGCGCGTTCGCACGCACAAGGTCGATGCCCGGGTCGCCGAAGGCGCTGACGATCACGCCGTCCCAATGCGCGGAGGCGGCCTCGTGCCACACCTTGAGCACCTCGACGGCGGCGGCCTCCAGCTCGCGCTCGTTCACGATCATCTGCGGCCCGCCCACGGCGGTGCGGCCGGTCACGCAGCAGCCCGCGGGAGCCTCGGCGTTGGCGATGTTCACCATCATCTCGGTGGTGGCGCTCGACGCGTTGGGGTTGATGAGCAGGATGTGCGTCATGCAAAGTGCTTTCAGAAAATTCAGCCCGGCTGCGCCGCCTTGGCGGCCGGGGCGGTGTCTGCCACGTGGCCTTCACCGGGCAGGGGCAGCGCGTCGGGCGACTGGCCGTAGGTTTCCGGCACGCTCTGCACGCTGATGACGAACACGGCGTACATGCCCGCCGCCAAACTGAACACGCCGACCAGGCCGAAGGCATCGAACAGGCGCCCGGCCACCAGCGGCATCAGCGCGCCGGCCGCGGTGCCCGTGGCCAGAATGAACGCCGTGCCGAAGGCCCGCACGCGCGTCGGGTACAGCTCGGGCGCGAAGATCCAGATGGTGGTGTTCAGCAGCAGCACGAAGAACTGGAACACCGCACCCGCGATGAGGATCACCACGATGCTCTTGGCCACGAAGCCGATCGTCAGCGCCGCCAGGCAGGCACACACCGCGCCGGCCGTCAGCACGCGCTTGCGCGGAAAGTGAAAGCCCAGCAGCGACGCCGCAATCGCGCCCAGCAGGCTGCCGCCCTGCATCACCATGGTGAAGAGCAGGCTCTTCGACATGCTGTAGCCCAGCGTCACCAAGATGGTCGGCATCAGCGTGAGCACCGAAATTTGCGCGCCGTAGGTCATCCAGATCGTGATGCACAACGGCACGGTGCGCCGCGCCAGTGCACCGCGAAAAATCTCGGTGACGCGCACCGTCACCTTGGCCGGTTGCGCGTCCGCACCGTCCTCGTTGATGTACTGCTGCTGCGGCACTTTCTTTGCGGAAAGCCGACCCGACGCCAGCCGCGACAGCACCGCATTCGTTTCTTTCACACGCCCTTGCGAGAGCAGAAAGCGCGGCGTCTCCGGTATGTAGCGGCGGTAGAACGCGCCCAGCAGCGCCGGCACCATCAGGCACGCGAAGAGCCAGCGCCAGGCGTTGTCGCCGGGGAACATCCAGAACACCAGCAGGCCGAAGCCCGGCGCAAGAAAGTTGCCCAGCCCGCCCGCGCCCACGTTCACCAGCCCCACCGCCGTGCCGCGAAACTTGGTCGAGCAGAACTCGGCCAGCATGGTCACCGCAATGGCAATTTCACCGCCCAGCCCAAAGCCGACGATGGCGCGCCCCAGCGCCATCACCGCGAAGTTGGGCGCCATGGCGCACACGCCCGCGCCCAGCGTGAACAGCAGCAGGTCGATGGACAGCATCACGCGGCGGCCATAGCGGTCGGCAACAAAGCCCGAAATGATCCGCCCGATGGCCGCGCAGCTGAAGGTGACGGTGTTCAGCAGGCCGATGTCCGACGCGCTCAGGCCCCACTGCGCGCGCAGCATCGGCCCCACGATGCCGACGGCGTTCTGCTCGAAGCTGTCGAACAGGCAACCGATGAGGATCAGAAAGATGATGGTGTGGTGCGAGCGCGTGACACCGATCTTGTCGAGCGCGCGATCGAGCTCGGCAACCCGGGGCGAATCGGGCCCGGAGGAAAGTGCAGGTCCAGCCATGGGAAACCCCTTGAGAAAGGAAAAACTACTTGCTCGGTGCGGTGCGGGTTCGCGTGGCGGATGCTAAGTGGCGAGCCCGTTGCAGTGACATATCGATTTCACCTATATTTGCTCTGTGAAATCTGAATTTCAGTCACGGAGGGCATCAAGCAAGCGTCATGCCCGGGTTTTGGGGGCTCTGTGAGGGGGATTTCGGGCTGGATGCACCGGAACGGGTATGGCGGCGCACCGTTTGCAGCCAGCTTCAGTTCAACAGCGTCAGCGGCGACCAGATTCCGTACGCACGGCACACGGATCTCCTCTGCTGCCTTCAAGGATGAAAGGCACACCGCTGAGACAGACCGCGAAACCGAGGGTTATCCCGTAACCCGTACGTTGAAGATGGTCAGCCCCGCGGCGCGCTGCTGGTTGCTTCGGAGATGCCGTCCGCCAACTGGCGCAGCAGCGGGACATAGCGCGTTGCGACCTCCCGGTCGGACACCACGTTGCTCTGGAGAACAAGGTTGATCGCACCAATCGCATGCTCGCCGATTCGGATCGGAAACCCGATGGCGGTAACGCTCGATTCCGATGCCCATTCCCCTCTGTTGATGGCATAGCCGCGCCGCCTCGTCTCGCGCACGATGCGCTTCACATAGGCTGTGTCGCGCGCCATCTCGCCGATGGCATCCGTGCGTTGTGCCAGCAGGGCCAGCGTGGCCACACGCTCTTCTTCCGCGCACCAGCTCAGCCACGCTCGCCCCAGTGAAGACACGAGCATCGGAATTCGAATACCGATCGTGGCGCGGTGCTGCGACAGCATGCTCACTCGATGCGTCGACTCCCTCACGATCATGAAGCCCGCGTCAGGCGTGGCCAGGTCGCTGGGCCATGAGAGCGCCCGCAAATGGGCCCGCATCGCAGGCCCCGCCACCCGGTCGATCCAGTCGGCCCCGACATAGCCCTCCGACAAGCGGCGCACCTCGAAGCCCAGCGCGTAGGAAGCGCCGTCGTCCTTGTGGTGCACCAGGCCTTCTGATCTCAGTGTCTCGAGCAGGCGCTTGACCGTCGTGCGATGGATGCCGGTGACCCGTGCGAGTTCGACAACGCCACCGATACCACCAGGCAGCGCGTTCAGGGCCCGCAGCACGGCGAGGCCACGGCTCAGGCCTCTGACTTCGCGATAGAGGTGCTCCTGCGGAGCGCGCGGAAAGGTCGCCATCTCGGATCCGGTTTGGTGCACTAGGTGCACCGACTATACGTCGCCGGTTTGCGCTCGGACACTTCCTCCTGTCAGCAAAAAACCGAACGGGCCCAAGAGGCCTCTACCTGGAGACATGGAATGAACATCACCCGACGCGCGCTGTGCGCCTCGCTCGCCCTTGGCCTTGCCTTCTCCCCCGCAATGGCGCAGGAGTCCTCGAAGCAGCCCATTCGCATCGTCGTGCCGTACCCGGCGGGCGGCAACGCCGACTCGGCGGCACGGGCCGTCGCGAACCTTGCTTCCGAGACCTTGAAGCAAACGATCCTCATCGACAACCGCCCCGGCGCCTCTTCGATCATCGGCACGGAGATCGTCAGCCGTGCGCCGGCCGACGGCCTGACCATCGGCGTCGTATCGGATTCGCACGCCATCAACCAGGTCATGGCAAAGAACCCCAAGGCAGCCGACATCCTCGGCGGCAGGGTGCCCTACGACGCGGTGCGCGACTTCGTTCCGATTTCCGGAATGATCCTGGTGCCGCTGGTTCTGGTCGTGAGCCCGAAGGTGCAGGCGCGCACTGTGAAGGAAGTGGTGCAGCTCTCCAAGGGCGGCGACAAGTCTGGCCTCAATTTCGGAACGATGGGCACGGGCAGCCCCTGGTTTCTGCACATGCACCAGTTGCACGACCTCACGCAGGGCACCTTCGTCGATGTGCCATACAAGGGCCTGGCTCCGGCAGCGACCGACCTGATTGCCGGTCAGATCGACATCATGGTGATGCCCGTTCACTACGCGCAGCAGTACGTCAAGACCGGCAAGCTGATCGCCATCGCGACCCTTGGCGAGAAACGCCATCCGCTGATGCCCGATGTCCCGACGCTCGCGGAGAGCGGCTACCCGGGTCTTGCCATCTCCAACTACCTGTACTTCGTTGCGCCGGCGGCCACACCCAAGGCCACCGTGGATCGCCTGAGCGCTGCCTTCATCGCTGCCCTCAAGCAGCCCTCGATGAAGGACAAGTTGGCCGTGTCGGGCGACCCCTACCCGGCAGAGCCTGCCGAGCTGTCCGCGCGCCTGCGCAAGGACATCGAGGCTTACGGCACCGTCGTTCAAGCCACGCTCAAGTAAGAAAGAAAAGGATCCATCGTGAATCGACCGGAACAGTTCCAGACCGACGTGCTGGTGGTGGGCACGGGCCCCATGGGCGCGACGAGCGCGCTGGCGCTGGCGACCTACGGCGTGCGTGTGCACGTCGTCAACCGCTTCAACTGGACCGCAAACACGCCCCGTGCCCACATCACCAACCAGCGCGCCGTCGAGGTGCTGCGAGACCTGGGTGTGGAGAAGGAAGCACGTCTCGAAGCAACGCCGTGGGAGTGGATGGGCGACACCCTGTTCACCACCAGCCTTGCCGGCCCCGAGATTGCGCGCCTGCGCACCTGGGGCACCGGAGACGACCGCATCAGTGACTACCTGCAGGGCAGCCCCTGCACCATGCTCGACCTGCCGCAGGACAAGATGGAACCCCTGCTGGTGAAAAACGCGGCCGCTCGCGGCGCCGTTTTCTCGTTCAACACGGAGTACCTGCGCCATGAGCAGGACGGTGAAGGCGTGACCGTCTTTCTTCAAGACCGGGCCACTGGCCGCGAGTACCAGATCAGGGCTCGCTACCTGATTGGTGCCGACGGCGCTCGCTCCAAGGTGATGGACGACGCCGGGCTCCAGGTCCAGGGGCAACTGGCGCGCGCGGCAACTGCCTACGTGCTCTTCAAGGCGGACCTCTCGCGGTACGTCGCGCATCGGCCCAGCATCCTGTACTGGATCGTTACCTCCAACGCAGCGTTCGGTGAGATCGGCATGGGCCTGTTGCGTGCGATCAACCCATGGGACGAATGGATCGCGGGATGGGGTTTCGACATGAACCAGGGAGAGCCCGACTTCTCACCCGAAGAGATCAAGCGCAAGGTGCGCCTCCTCGTCGGAGACCCGGCGCTCGAGTTCGAGGTCAAGAGCACGTCGGTCTGGCACGTCAACCAGGCCCACGCGCCCGTCTATTCCAAAGGGCGTGTGTTCTGCGGGGGCGACGCAGTGCACCGTCATCCGCCGTCGTCAGGGCTCGGCTCCAACACCTGCATGCAGGACGCGTTCAATCTGGCCTGGAAGCTGGCCTTCGTGGTCAAGGGCTACGCAGGCGAGAGCCTGCTCGACTCGTACACGCTGGAGCGCGCGCCGGTTGGCGCGCAGATCGTCGCGCGCGCCAACCAATCCCGCGTCGACTACGCGCCGCTGAACCGGTGCTTCCGCGACGCGGATGCGTCCGATCCCGTCGAAGCGGGGCTGCAGAAGCTGGCGGACCCGGGGCCGGAAGGCATTGCCCGGCGCGCGGCTCTGGCAGAGGCCCTCAAGGTCAAGAACCATGAGTTCAATGCCCAGGGCGTCGAGCTCAACCAGCGCTGCATATCCGAGGCCGTGATTCCGGACGCCGATGTTGCCGACGAGGTGTGGAAGCGCGATCCGCAACTCCACGTTCAGCCGACCACGCGTCCCGGCGCGAAGCTTCCTCACGCCTGGCTGGTCGGCTCGGACGGCCGCCGCGTGTCCACGCTGGACCTCGTCGGCAAAGGGCGCTTCACCCTGGTGACGGGCATCGCCGGAAGGCCGTGGGTGGACGCCGCCGCCGCGATGGCCCGCCCTTACCTGCGAACGCTGGTGGTGGGACTGCCCGGCGCGCTGGACTCCTACTGCAGCTGGCAGGCGTTGCGCGAAGTCGACGAGGCCGGCGCGATCCTTGTGCGACCCGATGGCGTCGTGGCCTGGCGCCAGCACGCCGCCGCCGCCGATGTCGACGCCGCAACGCGCGCATTGCAAGGCGCTCTTGCATCCTTGCTCGGCTCGGCACCCGCGGAGACGCGCGCATGAGCCGCCGTGCGTTTCTCGGCATGTCGCACTCGCCGCTGATGGGGCTGAACCCGGTTCCCCCCGCGGTCGAAGGCGAACTGAAGGCCGCGATCGCACGGGCTCGCGAGCAGGTCCTGAGCTTCGACCCGGAACTCGTCGTGTTGGTGGCGCCGGATCACTACAACGGTTTCTTCAACCAGCTCATGCCGCCTTTCTGCCTCGGCACGCAGGCACGAGCGGTGGGCGACTACCTCTCGCCGGCGGGCGATCTGAACGTCGATGCCGCAACCGCTCAGGCCCTGGCCACGCATTTGATGGACGAAGACTTCGACATCGCCTTGTCGCGGCGCATGGAGGTCGACCATGGTTTCTCACAGGCCCTGCAATTGATTTGGGGTGGCCTTGCCACGCCACCGGTGATTCCTCTCTTCATGAATGCGGTGGCCCAACCAGGAATCCCACGAATGCGCCGGTGTCGGGCCCTGGGCGAAGCCATCGGCCGGTTCCTCGACGGGCGCTCGGAACGAACATTGCTCATCGGGTCGGGCGGCCTGTCGCACGAGCCACCGGTGCCGACGCTCATGCACCCCGATCCGGCGGTGCGCGAGCGCATCACCGTCAAGGTGGAACCAACGCCTGCAGATCGAGACGCGAAGACCCAGCGCGTCATGGCCGCGGGCCGCGCGCTGGCCGAGGGCTCCAGCGCCATCAAGCCCATCAACCCGGCCTGGGACCTGCGTTGGATGGAGCTTCTGTCGCAAGGCACCCAAGGGCTCGATGAACTCTGCGCCACCACCGAGCAAAGCATCGAGCAAGAGGCGGGCTTGTCCGCACACGAATCGAAGACCTGGCTGGTTGGTCGAAGCGCGTTGCGCACGGATCAAGCCATCCCCTGCACCTTGCGCCACTACCAGGCCATACCGGAATACATCGCCGGCTTCGGCCTGATGTTTCTCGAGCAGCCGCCCATTCACTGAAAGCGAACACCATGGACAAACGAATCGAACAATGGGCCGAGCGCCTGCGCCAGGCAGAGCAGCAGCGCGAACCGATCCCTCCGCTGCGCGATGAAATCGGCGACGACGCGGGCGGCGAGCTTGCCTATGCCATTCAGCAGGCCAACGTCGCGCACGCGGTCGCGCAGGGCCGGCGCGTTGTCGGGCGAAAGATCGGCCTCACATCGCTGGCCGTGCAGAAGCAACTGGGCGTCGACCAGCCCGACTTCGGCACGCTGTTTGCCGACATGCTCTACGGAGACGACGAAGTCGTGCCGCTCTCGCGCACGCTGCAACCCAAGGTAGAGGCCGAGGTCGCATTGGTGCTCGAACGCGACTTGCCGGCGGCGGACACGACCCTCGTCGAACTGATGAGTGCCGTCGCCTACGTGCTGCCGGCGATCGAAATCGTGGGCAGTCGCATCGCCAACTGGAACATCCGTTTCACCGACACGGTGGCGGACAACGCCTCCAGCGGGCTGGTGGTTCTGGGTGGCGTTCCCACCAGGCTGAACGGGCTGGACCTCAAGTTTTCCAGCATGACCATGCTGCGCGGTGACGAGTCCGTGTCGAGCGGCAGTGGAGAAGCCTGCCTCGGCCATCCGCTGAACGCCGCTGTCTGGCTGGCGCGAAAGCTCGCCGCTCTGGGGCAGCCGCTGCGCGCGGGTGACTTGGTGCTCACAGGCGCTCTGGGCCCGATGGTGCCCGTGGTCGCAGGCGACCGTTTCGAAGCGCGAATCGACGGTGTCGGCAGCGTCCGCGCGCGTTTCGGCAACGCGTAACTGGCAGCCGACCTCCTTCTTCATCCACACGAGCAGCCCGCGGGCTGCGAGAGGTATTCATGACTCGAAAACTGAAGGCCGCGATCATTGGCAGCGGCAACATCGGCACGGACCTGATGATCAAGATCCTGCGGCACGGCAGGCACATCGAAATGGGCGCAATGGTGGGAATCGATCCCACGTCCGACGGCCTGGCCCGCGCCGCGCGCATGGGCGTCGCAATCACGCATGAGGGCGTAGCCGGACTGGTCAAGCTGCCGATCTTCGCGGAGATCGATGTGGTGTTCGACGCCACCTCGGCCAGCGCGCATGTCAAGAACGATGCATTCTTGCGCCAGCACAAGCCCGAGATCCGCCTGATCGACCTGACACCGGCGGCGATAGGCCCTTACTGCATTCCGGTCGTCAACGGAGACGCTCATCTGGATGCGCCCAACGTCAACATGGTGACGTGCGGCGGGCAGGCCACCATTCCCATGGTGGCTGCGGTGTCCAGGGTGGCCAAGGTGCACTACGGCGAGATCGTCGCAAGCATCTCGAGCAAGAGCGCAGGGCCGGGCACGCGCGCCAACATCGACGAATTCACCGAAACCACTTCGAAGGCCATCGAGGTCGTCGGCGGCGCGGCAAAGGGCAAGGCCATCATCGTGCTGAACCCGGCGGAGCCGCCGTTGATGATGCGTGACACCGTCTACACGCTCAGCGAGTTGGCGAGTGAAGACGCGATCTGCGAATCCGTCGAGCGCATGGTCGGGGACGTACAGGCCTATGTGCCCGGCTACCGCCTCAAGCAACGGGTGCAGTTCGACAGGATCGAGCCCGGCAGCCCCATCCGCATTCCCGGCGTGGGCGCGCAACTGCACGGCTTGAAGACCTCGATCTTCCTGGAAGTCGAGGGTGCCGCCCACTACCTGCCGGCCTATGCCGGCAACCTCGACATCATGACCAGCGCCGCCTTGCGCACCGCCGAGTCGATGGCGGCGCGGATGCTCGCGCCTGCAAGCGTTTGAAGGAACTACCGTGAGCAACCCAGTCAAGAAAATCTATATCTCTGACGTGACGCTGCGCGACGGCAGCCACGCCATTCGCCATCAGTACAGCGTTGCACAGGCCAAACAGATTGCCAAGGCCCTGGACGACGCGAAGGTCGACTCCATCGAAGTCGCGCACGGCGATGGCCTGCAGGGCGGAAGCTTCAACTACGGTTTTGGTGCGCACACCGATGTGGAATGGATCGAGGCGGTTGCCAGCGTCATAAGCCACGCCAAGATCGCCACGCTGCTGTTGCCCGGCATCGGCACCGTGCACGACCTCAAGGCGGCGTATGACGCCGGGGCGCGCATCGTGCGTGTCGCAACGCATTGCACCGAAGCGGACATCTCCCGACAGCACATCGAATACGCGCGCCATCTCGGCATGGAGGCCGTCGGCTTCCTGATGATGAGCCACATGACCACGCCGCAGGCCCTGGCCCAGCAGGCCAGGCTGATGGAGAGCTACGGCGCGACATGCTGCTACGTGGTGGACTCCGGCGGCGCGCTCAGCATGAATGACGTGCGCGATCGCTTCCGGGCATTCAAGGACACCTTGAAACCGGAGACGCAAACCGGCATGCACGCCCACCACAACCTCAGCCTGGGCGTGGCCAACTCGATCGTGGCGGTGGAGAACGGCTGCGATCGCGTGGACGCGAGCCTCGCGGGCATGGGCGCGGGCGCGGGCAACGCACCGCTCGAAGTGTTCATCGCCGCGGCCGCCCGGCTTGGCTGGGAGCACGGCACCGACCTCTACAAGCTCATGGACGCCGCGGACGACATCGTGCGCCCGCTGCAAGACCGCCCGGTGCGGGTGGACCGCGAGACGCTCGCTCTGGGCTATGCGGGCGTGTATTCCAGCTTCCTGCGTCACTCCGAAGTGGCCGCGAAGAAGTACGGACTGAAGACCGTCGACATCCTGGTGGAGCTGGGCAAGCGCCGCATGGTCGGGGGTCAGGAAGACATGATCGTCGACGTGGCACTCGATCTTCTGGCTGGCAGACCGGCGCAGCCTGCACTGGCCGATTCGGCATCTGCGGCGCTCGCCGGTTCCTGAGATTCACCTGAAAGACAACACCACATGACCACCGACAACACCGCCATCTCCGACGCCTCGACCAGCCGCCTCGTGCGCATCAAGGAGGGCGATCTCGACCTGCAACTCCATTACAACGATGCCGGCAACGGCGAACAGACCGTGGTGATGCTCCACGGCTCCGGCCCGGGCGCAAGCGGCTGGTCCAACTTCCACCGCAACGTGGAGCCGCTTGTGGCGGCAGGCTACCGGGTGGTTCTCATGGACGCTCCCGGATGGAGCAAGAGCGACCCGATCGTGTCGAAGGGATCGCGCTCGGACCTCAATGCCACGGCGTTGAAAGGTCTGCTCGACGTCCTGAAGATCGACAAGGCTCACCTCATCGGCAATTCGATGGGGGGCCACAGCGCCGTGGCCTTTGCCCTCGCCAACCCGGCCCGCGTCGGCAAGCTCGTGCTCATGGGCGGCGGCACCGGCGGCGCCAGCTCCTTCGTTCCCATGCCCACCGAAGGCATCAAGCTCATTGGCGCGCTGTACCGAGACCCCAGCATCGAGAACCTGAAGCGGATGATGAATGTGTTCGTGTACGACACGAGCGCGCTCACCGAGGACCTGTTCCGGCTGCGGCTGGACAACATGCTGTCGCGGCGTGAACACCTCGACAACTTCGTCAGGAGCGCAGAGGCCAACCCGAAGCAGTTTCCCGACGTGGGGCATCGCCTGGGCGAGATCGCAGCCGAGTCGCTGGTGATCTGGGGACGTGACGACCGCTTCGTTCCGCTGGACACCGGGCTGCGCCTGCTAGCTGGCCTGCAGAAGGCCGACCTCCACGTCTTCAGCCGTTGCGGCCACTGGGCGCAGTGGGAGCACGCCGACAAGTTCAACCGCATGGTGATCGAGTTTCTGGGCCGCTGAGCGCCTGTCGTTTCACCACGGATGGCCGCCGCCGGCCGCCGCCCCAACCGCGCCTTCTCCCGGGGCGCGTCAAGTACCGGGCTACTGCGAATCAAGGAGACAAAAAATGACGAAATCGATGCGTGCCGCGCGCCTGCATGTCGAGGGCCAGCCTTTCCAGGTCGACAGCGTGGCAGTGCCAGAAGTGAGACCCACCGACGTTCTGGTCGAAGTGAAAGCCGCCGGCGTGGTGCCGAACCTGCGCAACGTCGTGACCCACTACTCGCAGTGGTTTCCGTTCCTTCCGCTGCCTCGCCTGCCTGCGATCTACGGACTCGACTCGGCGGGTGTCGTCTCGGCCGTGGGAAGCCAGGTGCGCTCGGTCAAGGTCGGTGACCGCGTCTACGTGAATCCGGGTCTTTCCTGCGGCAACTGCACGGCGTGCAGGCGCGGTGAACACATCAACTGCACGGCCTACACCTTCCAGGGCTACTTCGGGTTCGGCCCTGGTTCGCAGCAGATTTTCGAGGACTATCCGTACGGCGGTTTCGGCCAGTACCTCACCGCCCCCGCTGCCAACCTGGTCAAGCTTCACGACAGCATCACCTTCGAGCAAGGTGCGCGCTTCGGATACCTCGGCACGTCGTATTCCGCGTTGCGCAAGGCGCAGTTCTCGCCCGGACAAACACTGCTGGTGGATGGGGGCACCGGCACGCTCGGGCTTGGCGCGATCATGCTCGCGCTCGCCATGGGTGCATCGAAGATCTTCGCCACAGGACGCAACACCAAGCTGCTTGAGAAGCTCGGCAGCATGGACCCGCGCATCGTGCCGATCGAACTCGGCAAACACCCTGTCGCCGAGATCGTCATGCAAGCGACCGAAGGGTACGGCGTCGATGCCTTGATCGAGACGCTCGGTCCGAACGCGCCTCCGGCGACAGTTCTGGACGCGTTCAATGCGCTTCGCCGCGGCGGCAAGGCCATCAACATAGGAGGCGTTGCGGAACCGATTCCGCTCGAGCCGTTCCCGCTGATGTGCATGCAGAAATCATTCATCGGCTCGCTGTGGTTCACGACCGCCGAAGGCCAGGACATGGCCGACATGGCGCATGCCGGAACACTGGATCTCGGGGTGTTCGAGCACGAGCGTTTCTCGCTGGAACAGGTCAATGAAGCGCTCGAGGCGGTAGACAAGCGCGGTGGTGGCTTCACCAACGTCGTGATCATGCATTGAACAACGCACAGCAAGGAAAAATGCCATGGACACCAGACGCATCGTGACCGGCCACAACGCTGCCGGAAAGTCGGTCTTTGTATCGGATACGACCACCCCTCGAAATCACAAGTTCACGCATGTCCCGGGCTTCGAGACCGCACTCGTGTGGGGTACCGAACCCGGTGCCGCCGTACCGGGAGTTGCCGGCGATCCAGCCGCCCAGGCGGCGTCCTGGGTGCCGGAGAGGGGTGGTACGCGCTTCCTGGTGGTCACGTTCCCGCCCGACAGCGCGACGGGGTCGCCGGATTTCGATCCCGCCGCCGCGGGAAACGAGTACATGCAGGCCGTCCCCGGGCTCGCAGAGCGCTTCGAGATGGAAAGCCCCGGGATGCACACGACAGATACGGTCGACTACGCGATGTTGCTCGCCGGCGAAATCCACCTGGAGCTGGATGACGGTCTGAGCACGCGGCTCGCCGTCAACGACATCGTGGTGCAACAGGGCACCCGGCATGCGTGGCGCAACCACAGCACGGCGCCTGCCACGATGCTCTTCGTGCTCATCGGTGCAGAGCGGAGCGCTTGAGTTCTTTGCAGCGGCCGCACGCAGCGACCCCGCACAGCATCTCAAAACTCCCCGTTCTCCTCATGCCCAAGCTCGATCGCCGCCAGCCGCTTGCGCCCCGCCGACCCCGCGGCCTCGATCACCATCGTGGCCAGCAGGTCGCACACCCCCATCACCGCGGTGTGGTTGTCCAGCAGCCCCGGCCCTCGGCAATCGCACTGCAGTGACCACGTCGCACCCGCAAAGTCCGGCGACGCCTGGTCGCTGATGTACACGATGCGCGCGCCGATGCGACTGGCGGCTTGCAGCAGCGTGTCCATCTGCCGCGTCTGCCGCCGCGTGCCGAACACGATCACGCAATCGCGCGCACCCAGCCCGGCCAGGTGCTCGGCCAGGGTCTCCCCGGGCCCCGGAATGGCTGTCACGCGCGGCACCACCTGAATGATCTGCCAGCGCAGGTACTGCGCAAAGGCATGGCTGCTGCGGCTGCCGAAGATCAGCACCTGACCCGCGCCGATGATGGCCTTGACGATCTCGTTCATCTGCCGGTCGTCGAGCCGCTCGAAGGTGCTGGCCAGGTTGGCCTGCGACTGCTGAAAGTGCGTGGCCACCAGCTGGCCGCGCCTGGAGGCCTGGGTGGCGTTCTGGAACAGCGGGGAGCCGCTCTGCTTTTCTTCGCGCACCTGGCGGCGCGCCTCCTCGTAGTTCTCGTAGCCGATGCGGCGAATGAAGCGGCTCACCGTCGAAGGCGACACGCCCGCCAGCTCGGCCAGTTCGTTGCCCGCGTAGCTGGCCAGCTCGCCCGGAAATTCAAGAACGAAATCGGCAAGCTGGCGCTCGGTGGCGGAGAGCTGGTCGAGCTGGCTGCGCACACGGCGCACGAAGGAGTCTGTGGAAGGTGGCATGGCGGTGTTGAAACGCGATGATGCCACGGCCTGCCTGCCGCATTTCAGCCGTGGGCCGCGGCTGAAAGCAGGATTGCGGCGCCCGCCAGGCCGGCCCGCTCACACGGCCGCAGCCGCAATCTCCAGCTGGGTCAGTCGCCGCGCCATGCGGCCGACAAAGTTCTGCGTCACGTGCGGCAGCACGCGCTGCGACGGCACCACGATGCCGACCTGCAACTGCTGCAGCGCGGGCAGCTCGAACGGGCGCCAGATCAGGTCGCCGCGCTTCAGGTCTTCGATGAAGGCGATCTTCGAGAAGCAAGAGATGCCCTTGCCGGCCATGATCAGCCGCTTGAGCATGGGCGTCGAGTTGCAGGTGGCGGCCGGTTCCATGTCGTCCCAGAACGCGGCAAATTCGGGTGACAGCGCCGCGCTGATCACCGGGTGCGAGCTGGAGCGCAAGAACGGGTAGCGCGCGCACTCCTTCAGCGACACCCTCGCATGGTTGGCCAGCGGATGGCCGGGCGGCATCACCACGCCAATGGGCAGGTTGGCCAGCGCCACGGCCGCCACGCCGCCCGGCAAGCGGCTGACAAAGGTCAAGCCCACGTCGACCTGGCCCGACATCACCATCTGCGCCACGTCCATCGGCTGCACCGCGGTGATGGTGTATGTCACGGCCGGGAACACCTGCAGAAAGTCTTCCACCGCCGAGGGCAGCATCTCCTCGAAGAACGAGTCCATGGCCGCCACCTTCACGTGGCCGGTGCGCTCGCCCTTGAGCGCGTCGAGTTCGGTGCGCATCACCTGGTACTGGTGCAGCGTTTCCTGCGCGTGCTTCAGCAGGCGCTCGCCGGCGGCGTTGAGCCGCAGGCCGTTGGGCATGCGGTCGAACAGCTCCACGCCCAGTTCGTCCTCCAGCTTGTGGATCTGCCTGTTCACCGCGCTGGCCGCCACAAAGAGCCGTTCGGACGCCTTGCGCACCGAGCCGCAGCTCGCCACCTCGATGAAGTATTTGAGAATGCTGGCGTGCATCAGCCGGCCCTCACGCCGTGCGCTGGCTCAGCCGGCCAGCCTTGCAATGTCGGGGTGGTCGCAGGCCACGCGGCCGGTGTCGGCCGCGCCGCCGGGCGAGCCCAGGCCGCTGATGTGAGCCGCGAAGAAGTCGCGGTTGATGGCCGTGAAATGGGCCATTTCGGGCGGCAGCCGAAGGTCTTCGTAAATGGCCTGGGTGGGGCAGGCGGACACGCAAACGCCGCAGTCGATGCATTCATCCGGGTGAATGTACAGAGTGCGCTCGCCTTCGTAGATGCAATCGACCGGGCAGCACTTGACGCACGCGCCGTCCTTGATGTCGATGCAGGCAGCGGTGATGACGTGGGGCATGGCATCCAGCGCGGGCCTAGCGGCCCTGCCACTGCGGCTTGCGTTTTTGCTGGAACGCCAGCACGCCCTCGTTCGCGTCTTCGGACTGCAGCGCGTCCACCAGCGCCGGCAGCCGCATGCGGTGCGCCTCGGCCGGCGACAGCGTGCCGGTGCGGCGCACCACCTGCTTGATGGCCTTGAGCGACAGCGGCGCGCAAGCCAGCAGCTGCTGCACCCAGCGGCCGACGGCCGTGTCCAGCTCCGCGCGCGGCACCACCTCGTTGACCAGGCCCATCTCCAGCGCGCGCGGCGCCTTCACGCGCTGGCCGGTCAGCATCATGCCCATGGCCTGGCGGTAGGGAATCTGGCGCTGCAGCAGCAGCATGCCGCCGTCCAGCGGCAGGCGCCCGACCAGCGGCTCCGGCAGGCCGAAGCTGGCCTCCTCGCAGGCCACGACGATGTCGCAGCCCAGCACCATCTCGAACCCACCGCCCAGCGCAAAGCCGTTGACGCGCGCAATCACCGGGACGTCCAGCGTCTCGCGCAGCGCGATGCCGCCAAAGCCGCCAGGGCGCGCCGCGGCCCAGTACTCCACGCCCTTCAGGTTCGAGGTGTTCTTCAGGTCCGCGCCCGCGCAGAAAGATCGCTCGCCGGCGCCGGTGAGCACCACCGCGCGAATGTCGTTGCGCGACTCGATCTCGCACCAGATGCGCTGCAGCTCGGCCTCGGTCGGCAGGTCGACGGCGTTCAGCACCTCGGGCCGGTCGATGGTGACGGTGGCGACATGGTCTGCCACTTCGAACAGAACGCTCATGCGTCGGCCTCCTCGATCAGCGCGCGCGCTTCGGCCAGCACCTCGGCCGTGTGCTGCCCCAGCCGGGGCGGCTCGCGGCGCAGGCCGGCCTTGGCGCCCGACATGTGGATGGGGCTGGCAATGAATTTCAGCGGCCGGCCTGAAGAAGAACCGGCCTCCAGAATCATTGCGTTGTGCAGCGTCTGCGGATCGACCAGCGCCTCGCGCATGTCGCGCACGGGGGCCGAGAGCAAGTCTTGTTCTTCGAGCTTCGCGAGCCAATGCTCGCGCGTGTCGCTCGCAAAGCGCTCATGAAAAATCGCGTGCAGCGCCGTCTTGTTGGCGAACTGCGCCTTCAGCGTGGCGTAGCGTTCGTCCAGCGACAGGTCTTGCAGGCCCAGCGCGGTGCAGATGTCGCGCAGCGGGTTGGCCTTGAAGGCACCCACCAGCACCAGCGGGCCGGTCTGCGTGTCGAACACGCCGGACAGCGGCATGGCGGCCCAGTTGACCTCGGAGTCTTCCATCATCACCATGGCGGCTTCCTGCATCTGCATGGCCAGCATGGAGTTGTAGAGCGACACCGCAATCTTCTGGCCCTCGCCCGTGCGTTCGCGCTGCAGCAGCGCCAGCAGAATGCCCTGCACCATGTGCATGCCGGCCGTGTAGTCGGCCAGCGCCGTGGGGTAGATCGACACCGGCACCGACGCATCGGCGCGGCGCGCCATCACGCCGGTGAGCGCCTGCGCCAGCACGTCTTGTCCGCCCTTGTGGGCATACGGGCCGGTCTCGCCGAAGCCGGTGCCCACCGCGTACACGATGCGCGGGTTCAGCCGCTTGCAGTCTTCGTAGCCCAGGCCCAGGCGCTCCATCACGCCGGCGCGAAAGTTGTTGGTGACCACGTCGGCACCGGCAATCAGCGCCTTCACCAGCTCCATCTGCGCCGCGTCGCGCAGGTCGATTTCCACGCTGCGCTTGTTGCGGTTCAGGCTGCAGAAGATCGGGTTGTCCTGCCCCGCCACCGGCGCAAAGGTGGAGCGGCTCAGGTCGCCCGCGCCCTTGCGCTCGATCTTGATCACGTCCGCGCCATGGTCGGCCAGCATCTGCGTGCAGACCGGGCCCATCATCACCTGCGTGAAGTCGATCACGCGAATGCCGTCCAGCGGCAAGGCACCCGTGCTCATGCGGCCTCCTGGGTGAAAGAGCGCGCGATGGCGGGCACGTCGGCGTTGGGCCCCTTCTGGTCGCCGGGGTCGGCACCCTGAGCGCGCAGTGTTTTCTGCAGCTTGGCGATGTCGACTTCGCGCACCGACACGCCCGCGTTCAGCGCCAGCGCCGCGGCCGTGCCGGTGGCCTCGCCCATGGCCATGCAGGGCGGGATCTCGCGCGAAATTTTCTGCGCGGCCGAGGTGGCCGAGTAGTGGCGCCCGGCCACCAGCAGGTTCTCCACGCTGCGCGGCAGCAGCGTGCGGTACGGGTAGTAGTAGTCGCGCCCGCGCGCCACGCTGTCCTCGAAGCGCGTGCGCTGGGCCACGTCTTCCTTGGTCATCACGTAGGCGCCTTCGAGCAGGCGGGTCTGGCGAATGCCGGTCTGCGGCGCCATGTCGATCAGCGTGCACTTTGCAAAGCCCGGCAGCCTGGCGCGCACGAACTCGATCACCTTGTGGATGGTGTTGCGGCCCTGCACCTCGGCGCGCGTCAGGTCGCTCACCTTCAGGCCGTCCAGTCCCGGCATGTGGGGGCAGTTGCACCACACCACGCCCGGCAGCGGCGTCTTCAGCCACCAGGCCTCCCAGGCGCCGCCCAGCATGTGCTTGATTTCGCGGTCCAGCGCCTGCCAGGCCACGGGGTCTTCGCGCTCGAAGCGCTCGGCCTCTTCGGTGTCGACCGCGCCCAGGCGGAACACGGTCGTCACGATGTAGCTGCCGCTGATGTGCGGCGCGCCGGCCGACGCGGCCACGTCGAGGTCGCCGGTGGCATCGATCACCACCTTGCCCAGAATGGCCTCACGCCCGCCCTTGGTCTCGCAGACAACGCCCTTCACCTTGCCGTCTTCCACCAGCGTGCGCGAGAACCAAGAGTGCAGCCGCAGCTCGATGCCGGCCTGCGACACCATCTCCAGTGAGGTGCGCTTCCATGCGTCGGGGTCGAAGGCGGCGGCAAAGCAGATGGGGTGCGGCTTTTGCTTGCTGTGAAAGTCGTAGGTGCCCCAGCGCTTCCAGCGCCGCACCGACTCGGGCAGCGTGCCCCAGTCTTGCTGGCGCGGGTACTCGGCCAGGCCCAGCGCGGACATGCGCTCGATCATTTCCAGGCAGATGCCGCGCACCGAAATCTCCTGCTGGTGGCTGTCCCACATGTCGTCCAGCACCAGGACCATGCCGCCGGAGGCCAGGCCGCCCAGGTGGTTGTAGCGCTCCAGCAGCGTCACGCTCGCGCCGTTGCGCGCGGCGGCCAGCGCCGCGGCCTGGCCCGCGGGGCCGCCACCGACCACCACCACGTCCGATTCGGCTGCCACGCGCACGTCGTGCGCGCTCTCTTGCATCCAGTCGCCAATACGGCTCATAGAACTGTCTCCTGTTGAAATGTTGGGATGGGTGTGAAGCACGCGGCGCGGTTCATAGCGCGGGTGATGGCGCGCGTCACTGCGTGTTCTCGGGTTGCCAGCGAATGACCCACTTCTCCGCCAGCGTCACCAGCAGAAAGAAGAGCCCCGAGAGCGTGGCGCTCATGACGATGGCGGCGTACAGCAGCGGCGAATCGAAGTTGAAGGTGGCCTGCAGAATCATGGCGCCGATGCCCACCGTGGCACCCACCCACTCGCCCACCACCGCGCCAATGACGCACATCGACGCCGCAATGCGCAGGGCCGAGAACAGGTAGGGCAACGCGTTCAGCAGCCGCAGGCGAAAGAAGATTTCGGTCTTGCTGGCCGACAGCACCCGCATCAGCTCCATGGCCTGCGGGTTGACCGACTCCAGCCCGCGCACCATGTTCACCAGCGTCGGAAAAAAGCACACCAGCGCGGCGATGGTGATCTTCGGCTCCATGCCGTTGCCCATGATCAGCACCAGCACCGGCGCCTTGGCCACCAGCGGCACGGCGTTGAACATCAGCACCACCGGAAAGAAGATGTCCTGCAGCGTCTTGTTGTGCACGAACACCGTGGCCACCGCAATCGCGGCCAGGTTGCCGAGCACGAAGCCGCCGGCGGCCTCCATGGCGGTGGGCAGCAGGTTGTCGAGCAGCACGGCGCGCTTGGCGTAGAGCGTCTCCAGCACGGCCCAGGGCGTGGGCGCGATGAAGGGCTTGACGTCGAACACGGCAATCACGGCCCACCAAAGAAAGAGCAGGCCGCCGATGCCCAGCGCCGGCAGGATGCGCCGGCGCCACAGACGCCGTTGCCGCGCGGCGGCCCAGGCCTGGTACTCGGGGTCGGCCGGGGCGCTTGCGGCACCTGCAAGGGCTGAGGCGCCCGGTACGCCGGTATCGATGGAGCGTGTGTTCATGGCATCGGCCTCAGCAGGTTTCCAGCACGCGCCGCAGATGGCTTGTGAGGCGAATGAATTCGGGGGTTTCGCGCATTTCGAGCGTGCGCTCCGCGGGCAATTCGACGGGCACGATCTCGCGCACGCGCCCCGGGTTGGCCGCCAGCATCAGCACGCGCTGGCCAAGGAACGCGGCCTCGTGGATGCTGTGGGTGACGAAGAGAATCGTCACGCCGGTCTCGCGCCACACGCGCAATATTTCTTCGTTGAGCCGGTCGCGCGTGATCTCGTCGAGCGCGCCGAAGGGCTCGTCCATCAACAGGATCTTGGGGTCGCTGGCCAGTGCGCGGGCAATCGACACGCGCTGGCGCTGGCCGCCCGACAGCTCGTGCGGAAAGGCGCCCGCGCGGTCCTTCAGGCCCACCAGGTCGAGCAGCTCCAGCGGCGTGCGGCGGCCCCTTCGGCTTGCGCCGCCGCCCACCTGCAGCGGCAGCTCCACGTTCTGCAGCGCGGTGCGCCAGGGCAGCAGCGCCGCGTCCTGAAACACGAAGCCGATGTCGCGGTTCTTGCGCGCGGCCTGCGGCGTGGAAGACAGCACCTGAATGTGGCCGCGGCTGGGTTGCAGCAGGTCGGCCACCACGCGCAGAAAGGTCGACTTGCCGCAGCCCGACGGGCCGAGCAGCGTAAGGAACTCGCCCTGCGCCACGTCGAGGTCGAGGCTCTTGATGGCGGTAACGTCGCGGCGCTCGGTGAAAAAGCGCACGCCGATGTCGCGGCAAGTGATGGCCGGTGCGGTGATGGCCGGTGCGGCGATGGCGGATGCGGGTGGCGCGTTGAGAACGGCGGCCATCGCGTCAGCCCTTCATCGCCCGCGCGGCGGCGGTGGCCTTCAGCGCGTCGAGCGACATCACGTCTTCCACCTTGGGCGTGCGCGCAGTGAACTGGCCCAGCTCCGCGTAGGTGGCAATCTGCTCCTGCCACACGGCCGGGTCCATCGCGCCCCAGCCCTGCGTCTGCGCGGCGCCGCCAAAGGCGTATTCGAGCATCACGTCGACCGCCACGCGCTCGTCTTCGCGCTTCAGGTTGGGGTACTCCTTCACCAGCATGTCGACCGCCTCGTCGCGGTGGGCGCGCACGTGGTGCCAGCCCTTGGCCGTGGCACGCAGAAAAGCCTCGATGACCTTGGGCTGCGTCTCCAGCGTCTTGGTCGATGCGTAGTAGGGCAGCGCATACAGGCGCACGCACGCGTCCCACTGCGTGAGCGTGGCAATGTCGGGGCCCAGCACCTTGATGGCGGTGGTGTTGGTGAGCCAGCCCGTCACCACGTCGACCTGGCCGGTGAGCAGCGGCGACATGTCGGCGCCGATGGAGACGATCTTCACGTCCTTCTCGGCGATCTTGTTCTTGGCCAGCAAGGCGCGCAGCAGAATGGCCGCGGTCGACGGAATGCCCACGCGCTTGCCCACCAGATCGGCCGGCTTGCGCACCGGGTTCTTGGCCAGCGAGAAGTAGGTGTACGGGTGCTTCTGTGCGCCCACCGCAAAGCACTTGATGGGCAGGCCCTGCGACACGGCCAGCATGATCGACGGGCTGGACGACACCTGCCCCACCTCGTAGCGACCCGAGGCGATGATGGCGACGCCGTCGATGTTGGGGCCGCCCGGCTGAATGGCGAAGTCGATGCCTTCCTGCTCGTAGAAGCCCATGCGCTTGGCCACCACCTCGCCGATCTGGTTGCCCCCGACGATCCAGCCCAGCTGCATGTTGATGCGCGCCTTGCCCTGTGCGAAGGCGTCCACGCTGAGCAAGCCGCCGGCGGAGAGTCCACCGGCGATGAGGGACGTCTTCAGGAGACTTCGGCGACCGGGGTCGCGGAGCTGGGCCATGGCGAATTCCTTTGGGATGCGATGAGGTGAACGGATGCTAGGAGCGCGCGGCGAGCGCACCAAGCACCGTTTTTCGCAACGGGTGAACTAAAAAATAGGTCCCTCCCCTTCCTCGGTTCACGCCCCCAATGACATTGCGGTGCACGTGGCGCACCGGCACGCACCACATGCGGGAAAACCTGCATCCCCGGTGGGCGGCTTGCGGGGCCTCGCCCCTTTTTTCGGATGCGCTAGAACAGGCCTTGCTGCGAGGTCATGAGCGCGATGAAGCTCTCGCCCATCGGATGCAGGATGGCGTCGGCAATCGGCTGGAGCTGCTTGCTCAGGTAGTGCTCGTAGTCGATGCGGGAATGGCCCGTTTCCAGCGTTTCCAGCGGCTCGGGCCCGTTGCGGGTCATGACGTATTGAATCCACCCGCCGTTCTGGTACTGCATGGGCCGGTTGACGCTGGCGTTGTACGCGTCGGCCATGCGCGCGGCGCGCACCTGCGGCGGCACATTGACCAGGTAGTCGTCGAGCCGGTGGCGCAGGCGCTTGCGGTAGATGAGCAGGTCGTCCTTGCCGCCGGCCATCGTCGCGCGCGCGTAGTCGGTCACGAAGGCCTTGTAGGGCTCGCCCTGGAAGATGCGCGACAGCAGCCCCTGTTGAAACTGGCGCGCCAGCGGGGTCCAGTCGCTGCGCGCCATCTCCAGGCCGCGGTACACCATCTCCTGCTTGCCGGATGCATCCGTGCTCAGGCCCGCGTAGCGCTTCTTGCTGCCCACGTCGGAGCCGCGGATGGTGGGCATGAAGAACTTGCTGTAGTGGGTGTCGAACTCGATCTCCAGCAGGTTGCTCAGGTCCTGCTCTTCGCGCAGCGTGCGCGTCCACCACGCGTTGATGTCTTGCACCAGGCTGGCCGCCACGGCGTGCGCCTCGTCGTTGGTGTGGGTGCGCCGCAGCCACACGAAGATGGAGTCGGTGTCGCCGTAGATGACTTGGTAGCCGCGCTGCTCCACGAACTCGCGCGTGAGCTTCATCATTTCGTGCCCGCGCAGGGTGACGGCCGACACCAGCTTGGGGTTGAAGAAGCGGCATTCGGACGCGCCCAGCACGCCGGCGAACGAGTTCATGAGCAGCTTCAGCGCCTGGGACAGCGGCTCGTTCTTCACCCGTTTGGCTTCGTCGCGCGCGCGCCAGAGCGTGGTCACGATCTCTGGCAGGCAGTGCTTCTCGCGCGAGAAGGCGGTGTCGTCCGGCCCCATCACCACCCGGCCCGGGTCGCTGGCGTGCGAGCCTTCCGCAAAGCCCACGGGGTCGACCAGAAAGGTGCGAATGATCGAGGGGTAGAGGCTCTTGTAGTCGAGCACCACCACGGAGTCGTAGAAGCCGGGCACCGAGTCCATCACGTAGCCGCCGGGATAGGCCTTGCTGGCAATGTCGCCCACGCTGGGCGCCACGTAGCCCATTCTGTGCATGCGCGGCAGGTAGTGGTGGCTGAACGCGGCAATGGAGCCGCCGAAGTGGTCGGCCTGCAGGCCGGTGGCATGGGCCCGCTCCAGCACGAACTGCAGCAGCTTGGCCTTGTCGAAGATGCGCAGCACCAGCTCGCAGTCGCGAATGTTGTAGTGCGCGAGCGCGGGCTTGTCGTGCTGGTAGCGCCGTTCGATTTCGGCCATCTTGTCGTACTCGTCGCCAATGGACTTGCCCTCGCCCAGCAGCGTTTGCGACACGGTCTCCAGGCTGAAGGACGGAAAGCTCCACACCGCGGCCTTGAGCGCGTCGATGCCGTCGATCACCACGCGCCCCGGTGTGGGCGCGAACAGGTAGCCCTGCTTGCCCGGGTGCGTGCGCCACTCGATGCGGCTGCGCTCGCGGCCCAGCAGCAGTTGCGCGCCGCAGTCGTCGGCCGTTTTCTGCAGCACGCGCAGATCGAACTGAATGACGTTCCAGCCGATGAGCACGTCGGGGTCGTTGCGCTCGAACCAGTCGTTGAGCGACTCGATCAGGGCTTTGCGGGTCGGGCAATAGATGAGAGCGAAGTCCGTGGGCTCCTCTGGTTCGGCCGGTGGGTCGCCCAGCATGAAGACCACGCGCTCTGGCAGGCCGTCCAGCGCAATCGAATAGAGCGCCTCGTGCTGGCTCGTCTCGATGTCCAGCGACACCACCTTCAACGCCGGCCGGAACTCCGGCGCGGGCTTGAGCTTGCAGTCGATGAGGGTGGCGCGGCCCGCGGGGTCTGCGCGCCCGCCTTCCACCAAGACACCGGCAGTGATGAACCGCTCCATCAGGTAGCGGTCGTGCGGGCGCACGTCGGCTTCGAGCAGGGGAATGTCCTGTGCCTGAAGCGCACGCGCCAACCGGCCGAGCTGGCGAAAGTGCTTCGCGTACACGCCGATGACAGGGTCCTGCTGAAAGGTCTTCAGCGCCAGCTCGCGCAACGCCAGGCCAGGCATGGACGCAATCTGCGCCTGCACCGCCGCCTGGTGCCGGGTGGCGACGAACGCGACGGAGCGCCGCGAGGTCAGCACGACCTTCACCGGCCCGGCGTCTGTCGCCAGCCAGTAGGTGATGTCGGTGCCGGTGGGCGTGTCGCGCCAGTGGCGGGTGAGGATGAAGCCCTTGAGTTCGGTGGAGGCCACGGGCGCTGGGTGAGTCGGGTGAGTCGGAAGAAAAGGGCGAGCCGAAAGGGCTGAATGCAACAACACCGATTTTCCCCCGGCAACGTGCCGCGCCGAGGGAAAACGACAAGCCATTGCTGCACGTTCGTTCCTACAGTCGAATCCCTCCGTCCATGCATCCGTCCGTCCCTCGGTGCGGGCGCGAACCGCACAGAACAAAAGGAAGATGCGCCATGGAATTCGACTATGTGATCGTGGGCGGCGGCTCCGGCGGCGCCACGCTGGCCTCGCGCCTGAGCGAAGACCCCGGCGTGCAGGTCTGCCTGCTCGAGGCCGGCGGCGACGGGCGCGGCATTCTGGTGCGGGCGCCGGCCGCCACGGTGGCCATGTTGCCGGGCCGCCCGCGCATCAACAACTACGCTTACCGCACCGTGCCGCAACCGGGCCTGGACGGGCGCCGCGGCTACCAGCCGCGCGGGCGCTGCCTGGGCGGCTCCAGCGCCATCAACGCCATGCTCTATGTGCGCGGCCACCGCGAGGACTACGACGACTGGGCCCGCGCGGGCTGCGCCGGCTGGTCGTTCGACGAGGTGCTGCCGTACTTCATTCGCGCCGAAGGCAACCAGCGCGGCGCCAGCGCGCTGCACGGCGCCGACGGGCCCTTGCAGGTGGCCGAGCAGCAGAGCCCGCGCGCCATCACCGAAGACTTCGTGCGCGCCGCCGGGTCATGCGGCATTGCGCGCAACAACGACTTCAACGGCCCCGAGCAGGAAGGCGCCGGCCTCTACCAGGTCACGCAGTTCCATGGCGGCGCGAAGAACGGTGAACGCTGCTCGGTGGCCGCGGCCTACCTGCACCCCGCCATGAAGCGGCCCAACCTCACGGTGCTGACCGCCACGCAGGCGCTGCGCGTGGTGTTTGAAGGTCGGCGCGCGGTGGGCGTGGAAGTGCGGCGTGCCGGCAAGGCCGAAACGCTTTCCGCGCGGCGCGAGGTGGTGCTGTGCGGCGGCGCGTTCAACTCGCCCCAGCTGCTGATGCTGTCGGGCATCGGCGACCCGGCCGAACTTGCGCGGCACGGCATCGCGGTGCGGCATGCGCTGCCGGGCGTGGGCCGCAACCTGCAAGACCACACCGACTTCATCCTCTCGTACACCTCGAAGAACACCGACCTGTTCGGCATCGGCGTGGTCGCGGGGTGGAAGCTGATGAAGGCGGTGTTCGAGTGGCGCAAGCGCGGCACCGGCCTGGTCGCCACGCCCTTTGCCGAAGGCGGCGCGTTCATCAAGTCGTCCCCCGAACTGCGCCGGCCCGACTTGCAACTGCACTTCGTGATTGCCATCACCGACGACCATGCGCGCAAGCTGCACACGGGCTTCGGCTTCTCCTGCCATGTGTGCGTGCTGCGCCCCAAGGGCCGTGGCGACGTGCGGCTGAACGATGCAGACCCGGCGTCGGCGCCGCGCATCGACCCGCGCTTTCTGTCGGAACCCGAAGACATGGCGCTGCTGCTGGCGGGCGTGAAGAAGACGCGAGAAATTCTGCGCGCGCCGGCGCTGGCCAAGTACCGGCAGCGCGAGCTCTACACCGCCGACGCCCACACCGACGAAGACCTGGCGCGCCACATTCGCGCGCGTGCCGACACCATCTACCACCCGGTGGGCACCTGCAGGATGGGCACGGACGCCATGTCGGTGGTCGACGCGCAGCTGCGCGTGCACGGCATCGAGAACCTGCGCGTGGTCGATGCCTCGGTCATGCCCACGCTGATTGGCGGCAACACCAATGCGCCGACCGTGATGATCGCGGAGCGCGCGGCCGACTGGATGCGCGGGCCCCTCACCTTCGAGCGCGCGGTGCAGGACGCTAGGGCGCCTGCGACGAGCCCCTGACGACCAGCTCGCCCGGCAGCAGCAACTGGCGCGGCGGCACGTCGAGGCCGCGCAGCCGCTCGATCAGGCAGGTGGCGGCGGTGCGCCCGATGGCGTCGGTCGGTTGCGCCACGGTGCTCAGGCCGGGGCCGATGAGCGAGGCCCATTCGGGATCGTCGAAGCCGACAAAGCCCAGGTCTTCGCCGAACTGCCAGCCCAGCCGCGCCATGGCCTGCGCCACGCGCAGCGTGACCACCGCATTGCCGGCCACCACGGCTGCGCGCCGGCCGCGCTTGGCGCGCTGTCGCAGTGCGCGCAAGGCCTCGTCGAGGTCGTCGTGCCCGCCCTCGACGCATTCGAAAATTTCACCCGCCACGCGCGGCTCGTGCGCGGCCACGCAGGCGCCGAATGCGGCCGTGCGTTCGCGGCGCGAGCTCACGCCCTTCTGCGGCTCGGTCACGTAGAGCAGCTCCCGAAACCCGCCTTCGACCAGGTGACCGCAGGTGGCCGTCATGGCGGCGTGGTTGTCGAGCGAGACGAAGTCGGTGTGCATGCCGGTGTGGCGGCGGTCGACCAGCACGGCCGGTTTGCCGTGCAGCGTGACCGCGTCGACCATGTTGCTGCCGCGGCCCAGCGTGTTGAGGATGAAGCCGTCGACCTGGTAGCCCGCGAGTGCATTGATGGCCTCGCGCTCGCGTTCGCTTTCATTGCCCAGGTTGAACAGCATCACGAGGTAGCCAGCGTCCTGGCAGGCCTTCTCCGCACCGCGCAGCACGGCCACGGAGTACGGGTTGGTGATGTCGGCCACGATCAGCCCGATGAGCCGCGAGCGGCCATGGCTGAGCGCCTGCGCCATCGGGCTGGGCGAGTAGGCCAGCTTGGCGATGGCCACCTCGACGCGTGCGGCGATGTCGGGGCTCAGCAGGCGTTCGCGGTGGTTGAGAAAGCGGGAGACGGTGGCTTTGGAAACACCGGCCTCTTCAGCCACGTCGCCGATGGTGGCGCGCCCGGTCGGCTTCATGGTGTTGCTCCTTCCCCCTCTGGGGGAAGGCTGATGTGAGGGCCCCTCTCGCTCCCTCTCCCCTTGGGGAGAGGGCTGGGGTGAGGGCCGGCGGCGGTGGCACGGGCAGCGCTTGCACTGCGGCCGACACCCTCACCCCAACCCTCTCCCCAAGGGGAGAGGGGGCAAGACAGGGCAGTCATGCCGAAGCAGTGTCGTACGGCGCCGTCGGCTTCTCGCCCGCCAGCACCTGCAGCAGGTTGGTCGTGGCCAGTTCCGCCATCGCGTGGCGCGTTTCGATGGTGGCCGAGCCGATGTGCGGCAGCGGCGTCACGCGCGGGTGCGTGCGCAGCGCGGAGTCGGCCGGCAGCGGCTCCTTGGCGAACACGTCGAGCCCCGCGGCGCGCAGCGTGCCGTGGTCCAGCGCGTGCAGCAGCGCCTCTTCGTTCACCGTGGCACCACGCCCACCGTTGATGAAAGAAGCACCCGGCTTCATGCGCGCGAAAAAGTCGGCGTCGATCATGCCGCGCGTGGCATCGGTCAGCGGCAGCATGGCCAGCACGATGTCGGCGCTCGCCAGCAGGTCGCTCAGCGGCGTGTGCGTGGCGCGGCCTTGCAGCTCGGGCGCCTGCGTGGCCAGGTCGACCGCGCGGCGCGAGTGGTACAGCACCGGCATGCCGAAGCCCAGCGCGGCGCGGCGCGCCACGGCCTGGCCGATGCGCCCGAAGCCCAGAATGCCCAGCGTCTTGCCATGCACGTCGGTGCCGAAGAGTTCTTCGCCGATGTTCTTTGTCCAGCGGCCTTCGCGCACCAGGTTCGACAGCTCCACCACGCGGCGCTGCGTGGCCATGAGAATCGCGAACACCGTGTCTGCCACCGTTTCGGTCAACACGTCGGGCGTGTGGCACAGCACGATGCCGCGCTTGTGCAGCTCGGCCAGTGCGTAGTTGTCGACGCCGACCGACACGCTCGAAATCACCTCCAGCAGCGGCGCCGCGTCGAGCAGCGCGGCATCGACCGTGTGGCTCGAGCCGATCAGGCCGTGGGCGGTGCGCAGCGCGGCGGCAAAGGCCTCGGGCTCCCTGCGCGGGTCGACCACGCTCACATGGTGCTTCGCCTGCAGGCGCGCCAGCTGGTCTTCAGGCAAAGGCCGAAAGACAAGAACATTTTTCTGCGTCATGGTCATCAGAGTCCCGCTTCTTCAAGTTGGGCCCGCGTCGGCAGGCCTTCGGTATCGCCCAGCACCTGCACGGCGCGCGCGCCGATCCAGGCGCCACGGCGCACGGCGTCGGGCACGCTCCTGCCTTCGAGCAGGGCGCTCACCACGCCGGCGGCAAAGCCGTCGCCCGCGCCCACGGTGTCGATCACTTCCTTCACCGGGAAGCCGTCGACATGGCCGGTGCCGGCCACGTCGCTGTCGTAGTAGGCGCCCGCGGCGCCCAGCTTCACCACCACCAGCCTGGCGCCGCGTTCGCGGTAGAAGCGGGCCACGTCCTCGGGCTTGTCATGGCCGGTGAGCAGCAGGCCCTCTTCGATGCCGGGCAGCACCCAGTCGGCGCGCGAGGCCAGCTCGTTGACCCAGTGGCGCATGGTGTCGGTGGACGACCACAGCGTGGGGCGCAGGTTGGTGTCGAAGGAAATGGTGCGGCCGGCGGCACGCATCACGTCCATGGTTTTCAGCGCGGCCTGCAAGCTGGTCTCGGAGATGGCGGCGAACACGCCGGTGGCGTGCAGGTGGCGCGCGGAGCGCAGCCAGGCCTCGTCGACATCGCCCGGGCCCATGTGGCTCGCGGCCGAGCCCTTGCGGTGGTATTCGATCGGCGGGTCGCTGCCGTCGGTGACGCGGCCCTTGAACTGAAAGCCGGTGCGCTGCGCGGCGTCGGTGATCACGTGCGAGCAGTCGATGCCTTCGGCGCGCATGGCGGCCAGCAGCGCGCGGCCCATGGAGTCGGTGCCCAGGCGGCTGGCCCAGCCCACCTTCAGGCCCAGGCGCGACAGGCCGATGGCCACGTTGGTCTCGGCGCCGGCGGTGCGCTTGAAGAACGACTCTGCGTTTTCCAGCGGCCCCGGCCGGTCGGCCACGAGCAGCAGCATCGCCTCGCCAAAGAGAGCGACATCGAAGGCAGTGGGTTCTGTCATGTTGTGGTGGGTTCTCAGAATCTGCGAGCGCAACGGCTAGGCCCGCGCGGCGCGGATGAAGTCGATCTGCGCGCGGGTCACGGCCAGCAGGTCGTCGCCCAGCAGCGGGTATTCGATGGCGTGCGGCACGTCGGCCGGCAGCGCGCGCAGCACGGCGCGCCACGGTGCTACCGAGTCGGCCAGCGGCACTGCCACCCACTTGTGGGGCAGGCGCTGCGCGCCCTTGCAATGCACATAGCGCACACGCTTGCCCAGTGCCTGCGCGGCCTGCAGCGGGCACTCGCCCACCCAGTGCCAGTTGCCCATGTCGAAGGTCATGCCCAGCGACACCCCCGCGCGCTCGGCCACCTCGAAGAAGGTCTGCAGCGCGGGCAGCGTGCCGGCGCGCACCGTCTGGTCGTTCTCGATCAGCAGCTCGACGCGGGTTTCGGCCAGCTCCACCTTCAGGCCCCACAGCGAACCGTGCGACGACGCCTGGAAGTCGCCGATGGACATCTTCAGCCGCTTGGCGCCCACGCGCGTGGCAGCGGCAATGCCGCGCTTGAGCGCGGCGCTGTCGAGCCAGCCGCCTTCGGCCCACAGGCCTTCGGGGCTGGAATAGACAGAAGCAAGGCCGTTGAGCGCGGGCAGTTCCGCGACGGCATCGCGCAGCATTTCGCCACGCACTTCCACCGAATCGGCACCGGCCGCACGGGCCAGTTGCGCGCACCACAGTTGGCCGTGCCGGCCCACCTCGGCCGCGCCAAAGGACGACAGAGAAATCAAGACCTCGAAGGACATCAGTGGCCTTGGTGCGAGCTGAGAATTTGGCCGAGGAACTGGCGCGTGCGCTCGTCCTTGGGGTTGCCGAAGAATTCTTCGGGTGGCGCCTGCTCCACGATCTTGCCTTCGGCCATGAAGATCACGCGGTCGGCCACGCTGCGGGCAAAGCCCATTTCGTGCGTGACGCACAGCATGGTCATGCCGTCTTCGGCCAGGCCGATCATGGTGTCGAGCACCTCCTTCACCATCTCCGGGTCGAGCGCCGACGTGGGCTCGTCGAACAACATGATCTTGGGCGTCATGCACAGCGCGCGCGCAATGGCCACGCGCTGTTGCTGGCCACCCGAAAGCTGGCTCGGGTACTTTTTGGCCTGCTCGGGAATGCGCACGCGCGTGAGGTACTTCATGGCCACTTCCTCGGCCTGCGCCTTGGTCATGCCGCGCGAACGCATGGGCGCGAGCGTGCAGTTCTCCAGAATGGTGAGGTGCGGAAACAGGTTGAACTGCTGAAACACCATGCCCACTTCGGCACGCACTGCGTCCACGTTCTTGCCGCCTGCGGTGAGGTCGATGCCGTCGACCACGATGCGGCCCTTCTGCACCGTTTCCAGCCGGTTGATGCAGCGGATGAGCGTCGATTTGCCGGAGCCCGAAGGCCCGCAGATCACGATGCGCTCGCCCTGGCGCACCGACAGGTCGATGCCGGTCAACACCTGGAATTCACCGTACCACTTGTTGACCGCTTCCATGCGGATGATCGATTCCGTCGTCATGCCAGAGACTCCTTGCTGCGCGCGTGTGCGCTCTTATTGCATCTTGGGCAGGTCGGCCTGCAGCCACTTTTGGTAGAGCTTGTTCAGCTCGCCATTGGCGGTGTTTTTCTGCACGAATTCGTTCACCGCCTTGGCCAGCTCTTCCTGGCCGGGGCGCATCGCGATGCCCATCGATTGCTGCACCAGCGTGAACTTGTTTTCGAAGGTGTTGGCAGGCACGCGCTTGGCGATCTGCGCGGCCACGGTCACCGAGCAGCCGATGGCGTCGACCTGGCCCGAGATCAGCGCCTGCATGGCCGATGCGTCGTCGTCGAAGCGGCGAATTTCGGTGCCTTCCGGTGCGGCCTTGGTCACGGCCACGTCTTGCGTGGATGCACGGGCCACGCCCACGCGCAGGCCCTTCAGGTCGCCAGCGGCCTTGATGGGGGTCTTGGTGGCGCCGTACAGCACGATGGTGGCGGCCGCGTAGGGCTGCGAGAACTGCACCTGCTTCGAACGCTCCGGCGTGATGGCCAGCGAAGCCACCAGCACGTCGACCTTGTTGGTCAGCAGGAAGGGAATGCGGTTGGGGCCCGTCACCGGCACGATGTTGGCCTTGACGCCCCAGTCCTTGGCCAGCAGCTTGGCCACGTCAGCGTCGTAGCCGTCTGGCTGGTTCTTGGCGTCGGTGGTGCCGTAGGGCGGAAAGTCGACCAGCATGCCGATGGTGATCTCGCCCTTCTTCTTGATGTCGGCCACGGACTGGGCCGATGCGAAGGGTGCGAACACGGTCAGCGCGGCGCCGAGGCCCAGGGCTGCAATGGCAACGCGGCGGGTGGTGGTACGGGTCATGGAATTTGTCTCCTGAAGAAAGAAAGGAACGACGAGAAAGAAAAAATCTGAATCAACGGGGGAGCGAGTCAGCGGGCAAGCGCACGCCCGCGTCAGCGGGCAAGCGCACGCCCGCGTCAGCGGGCAAGCGCCCTGGCGCGCTTGCGCTCCATGTGCGACGCCAGCAGCGACAGCGGCCAGCAGATCGCAAAGTAGATGGCCGCCACCACCGAGAACACGATGAGCGGCTGAAAGGTCGCGTTGTTGACGATCTGTCCGGCCCGCGTGACCTCCACAAAGCCGATGATGGCCGCCAGCGAAGTGCCCTTGATGATCTGCACCACGTAGCCCACGGTGGGTGCCAGTGCAATCTTGAAGGCCTGCGGCAGCACCACGTCGCGCATGCGGGCGGTGTACTTCAGGCTCAGCGCCTCGGCCGCTTCCCACTGGCCGCGCGGAATGGCCTCGATGCAGCCGCGCCAGATTTCGCCCAGGAAGGCGGCGCTGTTCAGGATGAGCGCCACGCCAGCGGCCACCCACGGGTTGATGTCCAACCCCAGCACCGGGGCGCCGAAGAACACCAGAAACAATTGCAGCAGCAGCGGCGTGCCCTGAAAGATCTGGATGAAGGTGGTCGAGATGCCGCGCGCCCAGCCCGACTGCGACGTGCGCATCAGCGCAATGACGAGCCCCAGAATGGCGCCGCCCACGAACGCGATGGCCGACAGCGCCAGCGTCCACTTGGCCGCTTCGAGGATGAAAAGAAATTCGGGAAAGCCGAAGGTACGCATGATGTGTGTTGCTCCGTTCCGGGCCTGTTACCGGCGGTCCGGGTAGTTGAGCGTGCGCTTGTAGATCAGCTTGAACATGCCCGAGAAGGCCAGTGCCAGCGCCAGGTAGATGCCCGCGACCACGATGTAGATCTCGAAGCTGCGGAAGGTCTGCGACTGCAGGTTGGCGGCCACCGACGTCAGGTCGTCGGCCGAAATGACCGACACCACCGCGGAGCTCAGCATCAGCAGAATGAACTGGCTGGTGAGCGCCGGGTAGATGGCCTTCAGCGCGGGCTTGATGATCACGAAGCGAAAGATTTCCCAGGGCTTCAGGTTGAGCGCGCGGCCCGCCTCGATCTGCCCCTTGGGAATCGACTCGATGCCCGCGCGAATGATTTCCGTGGCGTAGGCGCCCAGGTTCACCACCATGGCCACCAAGGCGGCCGTTTGCGGCGACCAGCGCAGCCCGATGGCCGGCAGCGCGAAGAAGAAAAAGAACAACTGCACCAGAAACGGCGTGTTGCGGATCACCTCGATGTAGGCATTGACGATGAAGCGCAGCCAGCCCGGCCCCGAGGTCTTGCCCCAGGCGCAGAAGATGGCCACGATCAGCCCCAGCACCGTGGCGATGAGCGAGAGCTGCACCGTGATCAGCGTGCCCTTGAGCAGCAACGGCCAGGCGGCAAAGACGGCGTCGAATTGAAACTGGTAGTTCATGGTGGGCTGGCCCCGGATATGCCCCGTGTGTGGGCCGAGTGGGCGCCGGGTGGGCGCATGCATGCCTCTAAAGCAATGCTTGCAGCTTATATGAAACCGGTTTCAGAGCGCCCTAGGGATTCCCCTAGCTGGTCGCTAGTTGGTCATTTTGTCCAGGGCGCTGCCTACACTGCGCCATGCTGAACCCACCCCCTGCCACCACGCCCGCAGAGGCGAACGCACTTCATGCCAGCGCCCCCGCCGTGCAGCATTTCAGGCAGGCGCTGCTGTGGCCCCTGCGGCTGATGCCCACGCCCACCGCGCCGGACTCCAAGTCGGCGCACCACGGCCCCTGGCAAGTGCTTCGCGACATGGGCGAGGCCTCTCCCTGGCGCGAGGAGGTCGACGAATACACCGGCGACAGCAGCCGCTTTCATGAGCGGCACTACAACGAGTTCGTGAGCTTCCTGCCCTATGTGCAGCGCTTTCTGTATGGCGAGGGCCGTGCGCGCGGCGCGCCCGACGGCGCCGCGGGCAACGGCGATTCGCCCATGCGCATCTTTCGCCGCCACGACATTGCGGCGGTGCGGCTGGTCGCGCAGCCGGGCGACGCGCCCGTCACGCTGCAGGTGATTCACTGCGACCTGTACTTCTTCTTCGACATCGACGTGGTACTGCTCAACCTGGAGGTGGGCGCCGACCACCTGAGCCTTGCGCAGGCGCAGGAAATTCTCTACCGCTTCGGGCGCGCCTACCCCGCCGGCTGGGAGCCCGACGGCACCGCCCTGCACTGCATGGCCAGCGTGGAGTGGCTGGCCGCCGACGGCCGCGTGCTCGCGCGCTCCGACGCGCAACAGCGCGACGCCTTTCTGTCGCACGTGGCCCAGTACCGCGCGCCGCGCATCTCCTCGCACTGGGCGTACCTGATGCAGCCGCTGGTGACCGACTACTCCGACGAGCCCGGCGTGCTGCGCTACCGGCAGATCGAGTACTACCGCATGCCGGTGATGGCCTACCTGTCGCTGGACGACCCCCGCCGCCTCACGCGCGACGACTTCGTGCGGCTCGCGCTGGTCACTGGCGCCGGCACGCCCGACGCGCACCTGCCCTATGCGGACCACCACCTCGCCGACTTCGAGCACAGGTACTGCTACGACCGCTTCTGGGTGAACGCCGGCGCGGCGCCCAACACGCGCTACCTGTGCAACGGCCATGCGCTGGTGGTGGTGGGCGACGCGCAGTCCGAGTTCTTCTGCTGCCGCGACCGCGGCGTGCTCGCGCAGTTCAGGCACCAGCACTTTCTGCTGTTTCTCATTGCGCACTTTCAGAAGGCGTCGCTGCTGATGTTCTCCGACCAATTGGTGGAGGCACTCAAGCGGCTCGACATTCGCAGCACGCCCAGCGTGAAGCAGTTCAAGCGCGCCATTCGCGCGAGCTTCGAGCGCTTCTTGCGCTTCACGCACCGCTACTGGTTCCACGAGATTTCCGAGCAGGCGCAGGTGCGCGCGCTGTCGCACATGTGCGCCAGCCACCTGGGGCTGGACGCGCTGTACGACGAGGTCAAGGCCCGCATCGCCGACATGAACACCTACCTGGACGCCGACAGCCTGCGCCGCCAAGCCAGCACCGTGGTGCGGCTCACCGTGGTCACGCTGTTCGGCCTCATCGGCACCATTACCACCGGCTTTCTGGGCATGAACCTGCTGGCCGAGGCCGACGCGCCGCTGTGGCGCAAGGCGCTCTGGTTCGGCGTGGTGTTCGTGGCGACGACGTGGCTCACCATCTACACGATGGTGAAGTCGCAGCGCTTGTCGGACTTCATCGATGCGCTGTCGAACGACAGGCTGGGGTTCAGGGGGAAGATGGCGGCGCTGGGGCGGGTTTGGAGGTCGGGGGCGGACTGATACCGGTCAACGCACCGAGAAAGTCCGTTGGCGCTCAGCGCGAGGGCTATGAAGCAGCCGAGGCAGCAGCCCGTGCCACGCGCCGCAAGGCCTGCGGCGGTTGGCCATACACGCGCACGAACGCACGCCGCATGCGCTCCGGGTCCTCGAAGCCGGCAAGCCGCGCGACCGCCTCGATGCTGCTGTCGCCGCCCTCGATGTGTGCGCGTGCCACTTCAGCGCGGATGCGCTCGACGGCCTTGGCCGGCGTCTGCCCCGTTTCGGCCTTGAAGGCGCGCATGAACTGGCGCGGGCTCACGCAGGCCACGTCGGCGAGCCGTTCGATGCCAAGGTCTGCGGTGAGGTGTTCGCCGATGTACGCCAGCACGGCGCGCATGCGCTCGCTCTGCGGCGCAAGGTCTTGCAGCGCGGAGAACTGCGACTGCCCGCCCGTGCGCCGGTGGTACACGACCATCTCGCGCGCCACCTTGCCCGCAATGTCCGCGCCCAGATCGGCCTCGACCATGGCCAGCGCAAGGTCGATGCCCGCGGTGATGCCGGCCGAGCTCCACACGTTGCCGTCGCGCAAGAAGATGCGGTCGCTGTCGACGGTAACTGCCGGGTAGTCGCGTTGCAGCCGCGTGGCGTGCCGCCAGTGCGTGGTGACGCGGCGGCCGTCGAGCAGGCCCGCCTCGGCCAGCAGGAAAGCGCCCGTGCAGACGCTGGCCACGCGCCGCCTGGCATCGAGCGCGACGCGCAGGTGCTGCTGGAGCGCGGGCGTGGCGGCGCCGGGTTTGCGCGCGCCCAAGCCGCCGGGCACGATGAGCGTGGCAGCCTGCGTGTCGCGCCAGGTGCGCGTGTGCACCTCGATGCCGCCCGAGCATGCGACACGCCCGCCGCGCTCCGACAGCACCGCAATGTCATACGCCGGGCCGCGCCGGTTGCGGCCCGCCTCGCCCGCCACCTGGAACACCGACAGCGGGCCGGCCATGTCCAGCAGCTGAAACTCGGGCACGAGCAAGAATGCGACGGAACGGGTCATGTCGGTTTATGAGGGAAATAAGTCATTCTTGCCGCAGTGTCTTTGCATAGATTCGGTGCTGTCAAACCCCTTGTGCCCCACGCCATGACCGACACCCACACCACCACGGCCCACACTGCCACGGCCCACGCCGGCCGCCGCGACGCACGCGTGCTCGCGATCTGCCAGGGCCTGTACACCGCGGCCCTCTCCATCGACCTGACGCTCACCGCGCTGACCGGCCACATGCTCGCGCCCGACAAGTCGCTGGCCACCCTGCCCTTCGCGCTCATCACGGTGGCGGGCGCGGTGGTGACATGGTTCGCCTCGCTGCTGATGCAGCGCATCGGCCGGCGGGGCGGTTTCACCCTGGGTGCGCTGGCGGGCACGGCGGGCGGGCTGGTGTCGGTGTGGGCCGTGTTCCACAGCAACTTCTGGGTGTTCTGCGCCGGCACGGCGCTGGTGGGCGTGTACCAGGCCTTCGCGCAGTTCTACCGGCTGGCGGCGGCCGACGGCGTGGCTGTGGCGGACAAGAGCCGCGCCGTGTCGACGGTGCTGGCCGGCGGCGTGATCGCAGCCATTGCGGGGCCGGCGCTGGCGGCGTGGAGCAAGGACCTGTTCCCGCCCGTGCTGTTCGCGGGCGCCTACCTGATGGTGGCGGTGCTGGGCGCGATTTCGGTCGTGCTGATCCTTGCGTTCTACCGCGACACGCAGATGCAGGCGGCGGCGGGCGCACCGGTCGACACGCGGCCGCCGCGCCCGTTGAAGGAGATTGCACGCCAGCCCATCTTCATCGCCGCGCTGGCCAACAACGTGGTCGGCTCGGTGTCGATGATGTTCGTGATGACGGCGGCACCGCTGGCGGCCGTGGCCTGCAACCACAGCATCAATGACGGCGCGGGCATCATGCAATGGCACCTGGTGGGCATGTATGCGCCGGCGCTGTTTGCAGGCGCGCTCATCCAGCGCTGGGGCCTGCCGCGCGTGGTGAGCCTGGGCATGGCGCTGAACGTGGTGTGTTCGGTGGTGGCGATGAACTCGACCACGCTGCCCGCTTTCTATGCAGCGCTGTTCTGCCTGGGCGTGGGCTGGAACTTCATGTTCGTCGGCGGCACCACGCTGCTGGCGCAGTCTTACCGCCCTCAAGAGCGCGGCCGTGCGCAGGGCGCCGCCGAACTGCTGCGCAACGTGTGCACCGCCTGCGCGACGCTGGCCGCCGGCCCCGCGCTCGACCACTTCGGCTGGGCACCGCTCAATGCCGCGATGCTGCCGGTGGTGGCGCTGGCGGCCGTCATGACCTTCATGTGGACGCGTTCCGCGCGCCATGAGAGGGCCGCCGCCTGAGCCTCGTGAACCGCGTGAACCGCGTTGCTCGACGACGCACTTCGCTTGTATTGAACGGGCCTACGCCAGCAGTTCTTTCGCAATCATGTTCCGGTGAATCTCCGAAGCCCCCTCGTAGATGCGCAGCACCCGCAAGTCTCGGTACACCCGCTCCACGATCGTGCCGCGGCAGTAGCCCGAGCCGCCGAAGATCTGCAGCGCCTTGTCCGCGATGCGGCAGGCGGCCTCGGTGCAGATCACTTTCACCATCGACGCCTTCATGCGCGCGTCTTCCCCGCGCGCGGCGCGCCACACGGCCTCGAACAGCACCACGCGCGCGGCGTGCAGGTCCATCGCCATGTCGGCAATCATGTGCTGGATGGCCTGGTGCTCGCCCAGCGTCTGGCCGAAGGTGACGCGGGTCTTGGCGTGCGCAATGGTTTCGTCCAGCGCAATCTGCGCGGGGCCCAGCGCCTGGCAGCCGACATCGAGCCGGCCTTCGTTCAGGCCCGACATGGCATACGAGAGGCCACGGCCTTCCTCGCCCAGCAGGTTTTCCACGGGAATGCGGCAGTCGGTGAAGGCGATCTCGCACAGGCTGTTGTCCATCCAGCCCATGGTCGGCATGGTGCGCGTCACCTGAAAGCCCGGCGTGGTGGTGTCCAGCAGAAAGGCCGAAATGCCGCGCTTGCCGGCCGATCGGTCGGTGGAGGCCAGCACGGTGATCGAGTGTGCGTGGTTGGCGTTGGAGATGAAGGTCTTCACGCCGTTCAGCACGTAGTGGTCGCCGTCGCGCTTTGCCGAAGTGAGCATGCGGGCGGCGTCAGACCCCGCATGCGGCTCGGTGATGGCGATGCAGTTGCGCGAGCGGCCCGATGCAATCTCGGGCAGCCACTTCTGCTTGATCGCCTGCGAGCCATGGTCCACGATGATGTGCACGCCCGGCCCGAGCGCGGAGCGCACGAAGGGCCAGAACTGCGGCGGCAGGCGTGCCAGCTCCAGCTGCACGGCCACGCTGGTGAGGTGGTCCATCGGCATGCCGCCCCACTCCTCCGGAATGGCCATGCCGTAGAAACCCATCTCGCGCAGCGTGGTCTCCACCTGCTCGGGCACCTCGCCGGTTTCATGGAAGCGCGGCTCGAGCTTGAGCAGTGCGTCGACCGCGTCGCGCGTGGCCACCCGCATCTCTTCGGCTTCGGGGGGCAGATCGAAATTCATGACATCTCCTTGGGTTGAACGGTGAGGCGCAGGCCGCGGCTGAATCAACTCAGCTCAGCTCGGCCTGGCCGTGCGTGAGCACCAGCACGTCGCGCTCCAGCGCGCGCAGGCGAAAGGCCAGCCCGGTGCCGTTGCGCCAGCTTTCGAGCCGCAGCGTTTCGCCGGGGTAGACCGGCGCCGAGAAGCGCGCGCGCATGGCGCGCAGCCGCGCGGGGTCTGCATCCGCATGCGCCGCCAGCAGACCGCGACCGGCCATGCCCCAGGTCGCAAGGCCGTGAAGAATGGGGCGCGCAAAGCCCACCTTGGCGGCGAACGCGGGCTCGGCGTGCAGCGGATTCATGTCGCCAGACAAGCGGTACAGCAGCGCCTGCTCGGGCCGGGTCGGCAGATCGAGCAGGTGCTCGGGTGCGGCGTCAGGCACGGCGGGCGAAGGCGGTGCGGGTTCGTCGCACTGCCCATCCGCCGCCGAAAAGCCGCCGTCGCCGCGCAGGAAGTACACGCTCTCGACCGTGGCCAGCGCCTGCCCTTCGGCGTCGACCAGCTCCTTCTGCGCATGCAGGATCGCGCCCTTGCCTTCGCCTTTGTCGACCACGCGCGTGACCCGCGTGCGGCCGACGACCGTGCCCGACGGCGGCAGCGGCGCATGCAGGCGCACCGCCTGCTCGCCGTGCACGAGCTTCATGAAGTCGATGCCGATCTCCTTGCGATCGCGCATCCAGAAACCCGGCGAGGCCAGCACGGCGGCCATGGTGGGCAGTGCCACCAGCTCCTTCTCATAGACGAAGCGCAGCTGCTTCTCGTCGAGCGGGTCGGTGCCCAGGCCCAGCCCCAGGGCGTAGAGCATCGTGTCCCTGGGCGTGTAGGTGTGGCGCACGTCGCCGGAGTGCCAGTCGCGTGCCTTGCGGTAGTCGAGCATGGGTGTCCTTGCGGTTAATTCAGGCAGCCGCCGGCCAGCGGAACTGGGCCGGCTCGCGAGCGGCAAATCGCCGCACCGCTTCCTTGGCGTAGTCGCTGCCCGCGGCCAATGCCTGGCCTTGCGCTTCAGTCTGCAGCAGCGTGTGCAGGTCGTTGCTTAGCGAGCCCTGCAGCGCGCGCTTCGACAGGCCCATGGCCACGGGCGACGCGCCGGCAAAGCTGCGCGCGATGGCCTGCGCGCGCGGCAGCAGCGCGTCGGCGGGCAGCACTTCCATCGCGATGCCCAGCCGCAATGCCTCGGCCGCATCGACCTCGCGCGCCGAAAAAATCAGCTCCTTCGCGCGCTGCAGCCCCACCACGCGCGGCAGCGTGTAGTGCGCGGCCATGTCCGGGATGAGCCCGATGCGCTGGAACACCATGCACAGCCGCGCACGCTCGCTCAGCAGCACGATGTCGCACATCAGCGCAATGCTGAAGCCCGCGCCGAAGGCCACGCCGTCCACCGCCGCGATGACCGGAATGTCCAGCGCCATCAGCTCGGTGCAAACACGCGTGTAGCGCGCCATGCCGTCGCGGCGCTGCGCCTCCGTGCGCGGCCCGCCCTGCCCCATGGCCTTGACGTCACCACCCGCGCAGAACGCGCCGCCCGCACCGGCAATGACGAGCGCGCGCACCGACGCGTCCGCGCGCAGCGCAGCGAGTTGCTCGCCAAGTTCGTCGGCCATGACGGGGTCGAGCGCGTTCTTCGCCTCGGGGCGGTTCAGCGTCAGCAGCGCGACGCCTGCGTCAACGCAAAAGTCGATCGTCTTCATGGGGCGGGCTCCTCCAGCACGGAGATGGGTGTGCCGTTGACCATCACGTCGCAGTACTCCGACATGCCGAGCACGCGGCGGCCTTCGCAGCTGTACTCGGTGATGGCTTCGGTGATGCGGGTGTACGAGGCTTCTTCTCCGGTCTCGCCCACACCGCCCGTCCCGCCCACACCGCCCACACCGCCCGCACGCTTGTGCCGCAGCGGCACCAGCGCGCCGACCTTTCCCAGCAGCGTGTAGCTGCGCTCGGCGGTGCGCAGGTGCGCGGTGAAGCTGCGCGGAAAGTAGCGCGCGTCATAGACCGTGTCGATGCGCCCATCGAGCACCGGCTCGTGGCGGCCGTTGCGCAACACGTTGCCACTGACGTGGTTGGCCTGCCCCTTGCGCCCCTTCACCGACAGCAGCACCCCGAAGTCGCGGTCGAAGGTCACGGGCAGCCACTTGTACCAATAGAAGCTGTGCCAGTGGCGCGGCCCCCACGACTTGTCGCGGTAGCCGGTGCCGTCGATCTCGAAGCGCTGGCCGTCCACGGCGATGTGGCCGCGCACCGCCATGCTTTGTTCGGTGTGGCCGCGGTACACGGCGGTCGCGGGGTCGAGCGCGAGGCGGCTGCCGTCGGGCGCGACGATTTCGCCGCCGTGCATCGGCGACACGCCCTCGAAGTCGAGCGCCATCGACGCGGGCCGCTTGGGGTAGCGCTTGAAGGCGCTGCCGGGGTCGGCCATGGCGTGCGGGTCGTCCATCAGCAGCAGCTCGCCTTCATACGTTGCGCGCAAGCGCTCGAAGGGCGCGATCACCTCGAAGCGCAGGCCGCCGGCGTGCATGGCGTCGTTGTTCGCGATCTTCGGGCGGGCATGCATGAAGCCGACGCGCCCATCTGGCAGGTAGACGCAGCAACTCATTTCCGCATGGCCTTCGTGGGGCCGGTTGCCCAGCCGCATCCACGCACCGATGCCGCGCGCGGTGTCGAACGCGTTCGCGTACATGCTCTCGCTGTAGTTGGCGGCCTCTTCGGGCGCGTGGGTGTACTCGTCCCGCGGGTCGAGGCGCAGCGTGCTGCCGGGCGGCATGTACATGGCCGGCCGATCACAGGCTGATGTGAAAGCCGCCGTTCACGCCCAGGTGCTGGCCCGTGATGTAAGAGGCCGCGTCTGACATCAAGAAGCACACCGTCTTCACCACCTCTTGCGGCGTCGACCAGCGGCCCAGCGGAATCTGCGCGAGCATGCCGTCGCGGAATTTCTCGCCGCGCACCACCTCGGTCATGGGCGTTTCCACCACGCCGAAGCAGATGGAGTTGGTGCGGATGTTGTAGCGCCCCCATTCGCGCGCGGCCGTCATGGTCACGCCCAGCATGCCGGCCTTGGCCGCCGCGTAGTTGACCTGGCCGATGGAGCCCTTGCGGCCCGCGTCCGACGAAATGTTGACGATGGCGCCGCCCGTGGTGTCGCCGCCCTTTGCGCGCGCCACCATGTGGCGGCCCACGGCCTGCAGCCAGTAGAAGGTGCCGGTGAGGTGCACGTCGATCACCTCCTGCCACTGCGTGGGCGTCATCTTCTCGATCATGGCGGGGCGCGTGATGCCCGCGTTGTTGACCAGCCCGTGCACGGCGCCAAAGCGCTGCACGGCCGCCTCCACGGCGCTGGCGGCCAGCGCCGCGTCGGTCACGCTGCCCACCACCTGCTGCACGCGCGCGGCGGGCAGCGCGGCCATGGCGGCCTGCAGCGTTTCAGTGTTCAGGTCGAGCGCGACCACGTTTCCGCCGAGTTCGATCACCAGCTCGGCAACGGCCTTGCCGATGCCCTGCCCCGCACCGGTGACGACGATGGTGCGGCCTTTGAGAGTGACAAGGTTCTGCATGGGTTGTTCGCTCATATTCAGTTTGGTTGAACCAATGATAAGCAACTTGCCGCCAGCGATCAAGCGGGCGCGCGCGAGGCCTTGGCGCGCTCGGCGTCCTGCAGCTGGCGCCAGGCGATCTTTCCGGTGGCGGTCTTGGGCAGCTCGCTCACAAACTCCACGATGCGCGGGTACTTGTAGGCGGCCATCCGCTGCCTGGCCCATTCGATGATGTCGTCCTCGCCCACCTTCGCACCCACCTGCGCGCCAACCTGTTTGCCCAGCCCTTCGCGCAGCACCACCACCGCCTTGACGGTCTCGCCGCGGTAGGCGTCGAAGGCCGCGATCACGCAGGCCTCCGCAATGGCCGGGTGCTCGTGCAGCATCGCCTCCACCTCGGCCGGCCACACCTTGAAGCCCGACGCATTGACCATGCGCTTGAGCCGATCGACGATGAAGAAGTAGCCCTCTTCGTCGCGCCGCCCCAGGTCGCCGCTGCGCACGAAGCGCCGTCCGTCGATCTGCAACGTGGCCGCGCGCGTGGCCTCCTCGTTGCGCCAGTAGCCGGTGAACACCTGCGGCCCGGCCATCACGATCTCGCCGACTTCACCGGGCGGCAGCTCGGCCAGCGTGTCGGGGTCGACGATGCGCAGGTCGGTGTTGAACAGCGGTACGCCCAGGCACTGGCGCTTGAACGCGTCCGGCGGGTTACCCGACACGTGCGCGGTTTCCGAGAGACCGTAGCCTTCCAGAAAGTCGAGCCCGGTCAGCGCCTTCAGCCGCTCGCCCACCGCCTCGGGCATGCCGGCGCCGCCGCCACCGATGCGGCGCACCGAGCGCAGGTCGTACTCGTGCAAGCGCGGGCTCGCCAGAAAGTCGATCACCATGGTGGGCATCGCGGTCCAGTGGCTGACCTGGTGGCGCGCGATGAGCGCGGCCGCCTCGTCGCGCTGCCAGCGCTTCATCAGCACCAGGGTGCCGCCGCCGTACAGCGGCGCGTTCAGCAGGTTCTGCATGCCGGTGATGTGAAAGTAAGGCAACGCCACCAGCTGCACCGAATGCGGCACCAGCCCCATCCAGTGCGCGACGCACACCGTGCTGGCCATGAGCGTGCGGTGCGTGTGGATGCAGCCCTTGGGCGCGCCGGTGGAGCCGGAGCTGTAGAGGATGAGGGCCAGCGCATCGGGCAGGTGCTCGAGCGGCGCCAACGGCCGCGGCGCCATGGCCAGCACGCGGCGCAGGCCGATGGTGCGCGCGGGGTTGGGTGCGGCTTCCAGGGCGGCGTCAGCCAAGGCATCGGCCGGCCCCGGGTTGCCCACGATGACCACGCGCCGCAGCTGCTGCGCACCCGGCACCGCAAGCAGCTCGGCCACGTTGTCGGACCCGCAGAAGGCCGCCACCGCGCCGGTGTCGCCAAGGTAGTGCGCCAGCTCGTCGCGCTTGTTCATCGGGTTGACCGGCACCACCACCGCGTTGAGCCGCAGGATGGCGTAGTACGCCGCCACCCAGCCGCGCCCGTTCTGCAGGCAGATGAGCACGCGGTCGCCGCGCTGCACGCCCAGCTCGTGGTGCAGAAAGGCCGCGATGCGCTCCACCTGCTCGACCAGATCCGCATAGGCCAGGCTGCCGAAGTCGTCGACCAGCGCTGCGCGCTGCGGTGAGCGCATGGCCGACACCAGCAGGTTGGTGCACAGGTTGGTGGGCGGAACGTCGATGTCGCGCGGCAGGTTGCGCGGCCAGGTGCTCAGTTGATGCGGGGTCACGCTTGTCTTTCTTTGTGCTTCACGCCTGGCATGCCGGAAAGGCTAAAAAGCTCAACCGGCAGTTCGCCATCTTGCATTGATTTGGTTGAACCAATGATAATGATGCCGACAATCCACTGTCAACACGGAGCAAACCGAATGAGCATCAAACGGCAGGCCTGCATAGCGGGCGCTTTCGAACACCCCACGCGCAAGGCGCCCGACAAAACGGTGGCGCAACTGCATGCCGAATGCGCGCGCGGCGCGCTGGCCGACGCCGGCCTCACGCTGCAGGACGTCGACGGCTACTTCTGCGCCGGCGACGCGCCCGGCCTGGGGCCGCTGAGCATGGTCGACTACCTGGGCCTGAAGGTGCGCCATGTCGACAGCACCGACACCGGCGGCTCGGCCTACCTGGTGCAGGTGTCGCATGCCGCGCAGGCCATTGCGGCGGGCAAGTGCAACGTGGCGCTGATCACGCTGGCGGGCCGGCCGCGCAGCGAGGCCAGCGGCGTGGGCACCGGCCCGCGCAACGTAACTGCGGCCACGCCAGACGTGCCGTGGGAAATGCCCTATGCACCGGTCACCGTCAACATGTACGCGCTGGCCGCGGCGCGCCACATGCACCAATTCGGCACCACCAGCGAGCAGCTTGCGTGGATCAAGGTGGCCGCCGCCGCGCATGCGCAGCACAACCCGAACGCGATGCTGCGAGAGCCGGTCACGGTCGAAGACGTGCTGGCCTCGCCGATGATTTCAGACCCGCTGCACAAGCTCGACTGTTGCGTGGTCAGCGACGGCGGCGGTGCGTTGCTGGTGGTGCGGCCGGAGATTGCGCGCGCGCTCAAGCGCCCCATCGTCACCCTGCTGGGCGCGGGCGAAACCGTGAAGGGCCAGGCCAACGGGCAGGTCGACCTCACGTATTCCGGCGCGGCCGTGTCGGGCCCGATCGCCTTTGCCGAAGCGGGCGTGACGCCGGCCGACATTCAGTACGCGTCGATCTACGACAGCTTCACCATCACCGTGCTCATTCAGCTCGAAGACCTGGGCTTCTGCAAGAAGGGCGAAGGCGGCCGGTTTGTGATGGACGGCAACCTGATCTCCGGCATCGGCAAGCTGCCCTTCAACACCGACGGCGGCGGCCTGTGCAACAACCATCCGGCCAACCGCGGCGGCATCACCAAGGTGATAGAGGCGGTGCGCCAACTGCGCGGCGAGGCGCACCCCAAGGTGCAGGTGCCCGACTGCCGCCTCGCCCTGGCGCAGGGCACCGGCGGGCTGCTGGGCTCGCGCCACGGCAGCGCCACATTGATCATGGAAAGGAGCTGAAATGACCACGCTGTACCAAGAACGCACCCTGGGCACGCCCATCGTCGATGCCGCGACTGAGGCTTACTGGAACGCCGCGAAGGAAGGCGTTCTGCGCATCAAGCGCTGCACCGCCTGCGCCAAGCTGCACTGGTATCCGCGCGCGCTGTGCCCCTACTGTCTGGGCGACACCGAATGGGTCGATGCCTCGGGCCTGGGCACCGTCTACAGCGTGAGCGTGACGCGCCGCGCCGGCCCCATTCCCTACGCCATTGCTTACGTGACGCTCGACGAAGGCGTGACCATGCTGACAAACATCGTCGACTGCGACCTCGATGCGGTGCGCATCGGCGACCGCGTCAAGGCGTGCTTCAAGCCGGCCGAGGGCGGGTTCGCGGTGCCGATGTTCGCGCCGCTCTCCGCCTGAGTCAGCGCGCCGTTATTCCGACTTGATATTCGCCTCGCGAATCACCGAGGTCCACGTCGCATATTCCTCGGTGATGCGCGCACCCAGCTGCTCGGGCGTGCTGCCGGTGGCGGACGCGCCGGCGGTCTCGAACTTCTCCTTCACCTCGGGCAGCGCCAGCGCCTTGACGATGGCCTCGTTCAGCTTGGCCACCACCTCGCGCGGCGTGCCGGCCGGCGCGAACAGGCCGAACCACACCTCGGGGTTGAAGCCGGCCAGCGTGTTGGCGATGGGCGGCGCGCCCGGCGCCAAGGGCGAGGGCTGCAGCGACGTCACGCCCAGCAAGCGCACCTTGCCGTCCTTGATGAAGGCGTTCATCTGCGACGAGCTGGTGCTCAGCAGCACCTTCGATTCACCCGTGAGGATGGCCTGCGTGGTCGGCGCCTGGCCCTTGTAGGGAATGTGCGTCATCTCGATGCCGGCGCGGCGGCTGAAAAGCTCGGTGGCCAGGTGGCCGAAAGACGCGGGGCCGGCGGTCGCAAAGTCGAGCTTGTGCGGGTTGGCCTTGGCGTAGTCGATGAGCTCTTTCACCGACTTGGCCGGCACCGACGGGTTGACCACCAGAATCATCGGCTGCAGCGACACCAGCGACACGGGCGCGAAGTCTTTCAGCGGCGCGTAGTCGGCATCTTTAGACACCTGCGGCGAAATGACCAGCCCGTTGTTGGGGAACAGCAGCGTGTAGCCGTTGGGCGAAGCCTTGGCCACGAACTTGGTGCCCAGCACGGCCGACGCGCCGGCCTTGTTCTCGATGATCACCGGCTGCTTCAGAAAGCGCTGCAGCGGCTCCTGCAGCACGCGCGCGAGCACGTCGGTGGTGCCGCCCGGCGGATACGGCACGACGATGGTGATGGGCTTGGTCGGAAAGTCCGACGCCTGCGCGATGCCGGCCTGCGGCAGCGCCAGGGCGCCGGCCGCAAGAAGTGCGGCGCACAGCGCCCGGGCGTTTCGCGCGATGAGGCGCTTCAACCTGCTTGTCATGTCTTGTCTCCTTCGTTGTTCGAACCGCAAGCGCGGCGGTGTCAGCCGTTCACATGCAGCGTGCGGCTTTCCCTCAGCGCGCTGATGCGTTCCGCGCTCAGGCCCAGCAGGCTGCCGAGCAGCGCGGGGCCGTCGCCACCCAGCATGGGCACGCTGCCGCGGGCATGCGCGGCGGTGTGGGCAAACCGAAAGGCGGGGTTGGGCACCTGGAATGCGCCTGCGCCGTCGTCGATGGTCTGAAAGGCCTGGCGCTCGACCAGCGGCGGCAGCTTCATCGCCTCGCGCACGGTGAAGTAGCGCGAGCACGGCACGCCGGCGGCGTTCATCTCGGCCTCGCATTCGGCGGCGGTGCGCGAGGCGGCCCAGTCGTCGAGCAGCTGCATCAGCTGGCCCCAGTGGTGCTCGCGCTCCTGGCTGGTGAAAAAGCGCGGGTCGGTGATCCACTCCGGGTGGCCGGTGCCGTGCGCCAGCGCCTCGAAGTTGTTCTGGCTCACGGGAGCGATGAGCAGAAAGCCGTCTTTGGCCTTCGTGGGGCGGTAGAGCGGGCGCCGCCGCTCGGCCGGGAATTGCGCCTCCTGGCATTCATAGACCAGCAGGCCGAGCATGGCGTCCATCAGCGACAGGTCGACATGGTCGCCCTCGCCGGTGCGCGCGGCGCGGAACAGCGCACTTTGAATGGCGCCGAAGGCCAGCGAGCCGCCCAGCACGTCGGCCACGAAGATGCCGTTTTTCAACGGCCGTTCGACGTCGCCTTCCTGGTAGTCGAGGTTGGCCATGTCGTAGCCGCTGGCGGCATGCAGCACCGGCGCATAGGCGCTGCGGCCCGACCATGCGCCCTGTTGCCCAAAGCCGGAGATGGAGCAGTACACAAGCTTGGGGTTGAGCGCACACAGCGTGTCGTAGTCGAGCCCGAGCCGCTTCATCACGCCGGGCCGGTAGTTCTCTACCAGCACGTCGCACTGCGCCACCATGTCGTGCACCAGCGCAATGGCCTCGGGCTTCTTCAGGTCGAGCGACAGGCTTTTCTTGCCCGCGTTGAGTTGCGCGAAGTAGGTGCTGCGGCCTTCGCGGCGCGGTGGGCGCATGCGGATGTGGTCGCCTTCGGGCGGCTCCACCTTGATGACCTCCGCGCCCAGGTCGGCCATGAGGCGGGTGCAGTACGGCCCCGACATCATGGCGGTGAAGTCGAGGACGCGAATGCCGTCGAGGATGCCGGGCTTGGGCTTGGTGGGCGTGCCGGTCTTGCTGGCGTCTGCTGTATTGCTGTTGCTCATGGGGTGCCCTTCAGGCGAGGTTCGATTCGGACACCGCGAGCGCCGCGAGCCGTGCGCCGCCCAGCGCATCAAGGTAGTCGGGATGCGCGGCCGCACCGCTCGCATAGCGCTTCAGGTAGGCGGCAAAAGCCTCTTCGCTGGCGCTGGCCTTCACGTACTCCTTCAGGTGTCGCTCGTCGGCGCGGTAGAGCGAGGGCGAGGCGGTCGGGTGCGCGCCGTACGGTGCCTCGACCACCGCGTCGACCATCACGCTCGGCAGCTTGGTGAGGTGGTTGGCGCGGCGAATGGTGTCGCTCGACACGATGCGGTCGACCGACACGATCACATGGCGCGAAGCCTGCGCGAGCATCGCGTCGAAGAAGGGCGTGGCCAGAAACTGCACGTTGCCGTATTCGTCGGCCTGCTGCGCGTGGAGCAGGCACACGTCGGGCTTGATGGCGGCGGCCGCGAGCATCTTGCGTTCGCCGGGCTTGGAAGGCAGCGGCCAGTAATGCTCGGGCGTGTGGCGCGGCAGGTCGGTGCCCAGGTCGGGAATGGCGGTCCAGGGCATGTCGCAGATGCCGGCGCGCAGGCCGCCCGCGATGCCGGGGCCGTCGAGCTCGTACACCTTCAGCGTGCCGGCCTCGGCCTGGCGGCGAAAGTGCGGCGCCAGGCCGAATTGCTCGAAGCTGATGAACACGCAGGCCGTGCTGCGCGCGCAGCCCGCGCCAATCAGCATGTCGGGCGCAATGGAGCCGGGCGCGGGCACCAGGTCGAGGTTGCGCGCGCCCTTGCGGATCAGCGCGCGCACCAGCGCCATGGGCTGGGCGTTGAAGATCCAGCCGCCCAGGCCGACCTTGTCGCCGTCTTTCACAGCGGACACCGCTTCGTCGAGCGAGATGAGTTTGCTTTTGTTGCTCATGGGGGTTGCGCCTGGCTTATGGGAACTTATGGGAACTTGCGGCGAAGCGTGCCGCGCGTGTCGACACGGGTGCGAAGCAGCCGCAGCTCTTCGGCGGTGGGCATGGTGGTGACGGGCGGCGTGCCGTCCACGCGCATGTCGAAGCCGGTGGCGGCCTGGACCTGCGCGAGCGTGACGCCCGGGTGCACGGAGCGCACGCGCATCGCCTTGCTGACGGGCTCGAAGTCGAACACGCCCAGTGGCGACACCACCAGCTTTGGCCCGCCCGCGGGCAGCCCGGCCTCTTCGCGCGAGTTGCCGCCTTGCATGTGGCCGGGGCCGCAGAGAAAGTCGACGCGCGGCACGAAAGCGCTTTGGTCGTGCCGCGTGAGCGCCACGTAGAAGCGCCTGGCCAGCCCGCACAGCGCGCTGATGCCCACGGTGCCCGGCCCGCGCACCTTGGGCCGCGCGTGGTCGCCGACCACCACGGTGTTGATGTTGCCGAAGCGGTCGACCTGCAGCGCGGAGAGGATCGCGAAGTCGAAGAAGTGGATCTTCCAGTCGATGAAGTCGATCATGTTGGGCAGGTCCATCCAGGCCTCGGCCGAGCCGATGTTGTCGGAATCGGCGGTCGACAGCAGGTGGTCGCGCACCGGGTTGACCATGCCGCCGGGCCCGGAGATCCACCACAGACGCGGCGCCTGCATCTGGCGCGCCAGGTTGCAGGCGGCCAGCTGGATGTCGGAGTTGGTGCCGATGATGACTTTTTCGCCGTCCTCGAAGTCGCGTGCCAGGAGCACCGCGAGCAGCTCGCCGGTCGAGGGCTGGCCGTCGGCTGGCAGGTCGGCCTGTGGGGTTGAGAGTGTTGTTGGTTGAACCATTGCTAAATGCTAGGAATCAACCACGGGCCTGTCAAGCGGGGTTCGCCTTGGAGCGGGCAAAAAAAGACCGCCGGCCTTTCGGCGAGCGGTCGGGTGGGGGCGGCGCGAAGAGGCGCGCGCGGGTCAGCGCGGTGTTTTCGGGGCGGGCTTGGCTGCTGGCCTGGCTGGGCTTTTTGCGGGTGCCTTGGCTGCCGGCTTGGTTGCTGGCTTGGGGGCGGTCTTGGCAGCAGGCTTGGCGGCGGGCTTTGCCCGTGCCTTCGCTGCGGCGGGCGCCTCGGCCGCTTCTTCGTCCGCGCCGCCCTCCACCTTCGACAGGTAGCTGCGCTGCAGCCGCTTGAGGATCGACTCCATCTCCGCCACGGCCGCGTCCGAGTCCCTGGCGCTCAGGTGCTTCAGAAAGCGACGGCGCGACGGCAGCACGTAGGCGTTGTCGGAATGCCCCACCTGCCCGATGAACTCGGCCAGCACGTTGAGCACGCCGTTCATCACGATCACCATGATCGGGTTGCCCGTCATGCGCGCAAGGATGCGGTGAAATTCGAGGTTGGTGGCCGCGCGCGCCGGAAAGTCGTTGTTGCGGGTGGCCTCCTCGGCCGCGTCGATGTTGTTGCTCAGCGCCTCGATGTCCGCCGGCGTGGCGCGCGCGCAGGCTTCGCGCACCAGAATCGACTCCAGCCAGATGCGTGCCTCGGTCAGTTGCGCCGGCTGAATGGCACCCATGTGATACATGTCCATGAGGCCGGTGGCAATGGCGTCGCCGCTGCGCCCGCTGATGAAGGCGCCGCCGGTGGCGCCCTTCTGCAGGCGAATGAGGCCCGCGTGCTCCAGCGAGCGCAGCGCCTCGCGCAGCGTGTTGCGCGACACGCCGAACTGCTCGGACAGCGCGCGCTCCGACGGCAGGCGCGTGCCCACCTTGAGGCGGCCCTGGGCGAGCTCGGCGCGAATCTGCTGGGCAATTTCCTCGAAGGCGCGCGCGGAGCGAATGGCCTTGAACTTGGTGGCGGGCGCCGCGGTTTTCTCTGTCTGGGGCGGTTGCGGTTCTTTGGCGGTCATTGGAATCTCCCGGGAAAAATGAAACGTTGGACCTTTGAGCCAATGATAAATGCCGCCTTCACGCGCCCACGCCCCTGAGGACCTCTTCAACCGATATTGCAATGGTTGTACCATTGCAATATCGAAGCACGGAGAACCCCATGACGCCCCAGCCCCTGCCCAGCGACGAAGAACGCGCCATGCTGCGCGATGCAGTGCGCGGCTTTCTCGCCAGGCACTGGCCTGCCGCCACCGCCGTACACAGCGCGCGCGACCCGGCCCGCGTGCAGGCCGCATGGCATCAGTTGGCCGGCCAGGGCCTCACCGCGCTGGGCAGCGACGCCGCCGAAGGCGGCCTGCGCGAGATATTGATCGTGATGGAAGAGATGGGCCGCGCGGCCTGCCCGGTGCCGGTGCACCACGCCGCGCTGCTGAACCTGGCGGCCTTGCGCACGCCCGAGGGCGACCCGCCGCCACTGCTGAGCGCCGCGCACACCGGCAGCGCGCGCGTGGTGCTGGCGCTTGGCGCGTTCGACGGCGACCACGGCGCGGGCAGTGCGGTACTGACGGACGGACAGCTCAGCGGCGAGTTGGCTTTCGTCGAATGCGCTGCGAGCGCCACGCACTTCGCGGTGGCGGTGGCCGGGCCTGCGCCCACGCTGGCCATCGTCGAGGCCACGGCGCCCGGCGTGCGCATGGAGGCGACGCCCGCCATGGGCACCGAAGGCCTGAGCCGCATCACCCTGCGCAACGTGCCGGCCACGCGGGTCGACCTGTCCGCCGATGCGCTGCGCGATCTGCGCACGATGGCGCAACTGGCGCTGTGCGCGCGCGCCACCGGTGCCGCCACGCGCGCCTTCGAAATGGCCGTGGCCTACGCCGGCGAGCGGCGCCAGTTCGGCCGGCTCATCGGCAGCTTCCAGGCGGTGCAGCACAAGCTTGCGAACAACCACATCGCGCTGATGGGCGCGCGCCTCACGCAGGCCCATGCCGCGCGGCAGCACGACACCGGTGCCGCCGACTGGCGCGTGTCCGCCTCGGCGGCCTGCGCGCTCGCGGGCGCCACGCTGCGGCAGGTGGCGCTGGAAACGCAGCACACCTTCGGCGCCATCGGCTACAGCGAGGAGCACGAGGCCCCGCGCCATTTCAAGCAGGTGCACCTCGATGTGCTGCGGCACGGCGGCATGCGCCGCGCCAGGGAAGACTTGGCCGAGCACTTTCTGGGCGACGAGCCCCATGCGCTGCCGCGGTACGACCTGGGCCCGCAAGGCAATGCTTTTCGCGAGGAGGTGCGCGCCTGGCTGCGGCAGCACTGGTCGGGTGAGCGCAAGGCCGCGCACGACCGGCTCGGCTTCAAGCAGCGCGAGTTCGACCGCGACTTCGCACGCGCGATGGGCCAGACCGGCTGGATCGGACTGGGCTGGCCGGAGCGCTTCGGCGGACAGGCGCGCGGGGCCTTCGAGCAACTGGCCTTCGTCGAGGAAATGGAGCGCGCGGAGGCGCCGCGCGCCGGCGCGCCCGTGCAGGCCGCCATGCTGCAGGTGCACGGCACGCCGGCGCAGCAGGACCGCTACCTGCCTGAGATATTGCGCGGCGAGGCCATCTACGGCATGGGCTACAGCGAGCCCGACGCGGGCTCCGACCTGGCCTCGATGCGCACGCGCGCGGTGCGCGACGGCGACCACTACGTCATCGACGGCCAGAAGATCTGGACCACCACCTACTGGGGCGACTACATGCTGCTGGCCGCCCGCACCAACCCCAACGCCAGCCCGCCGCACGCGGGGCTGAGCCTGTTCATCGTGCCGATGGACACGCCCGGCATCACCGTCAAGACCTCCACCACGATGTACGGCGGCAGCTTTGCCAACGTGTTCTACGACAACGTGCGCGTGCCGGCCGACGCCATGGTGGGCGAGCCCGACGGCGGCTGGAAGGTGCTGGTGGGCGCGCTGGCCACCGAGCGCGGCTTCATCGGCGGCGGCATCGTGATGAAGGTGGCGCATGCGTTCGAACTGCTGTGCGAGCACATCCGCGGCGCGCAGATCGACGGGCGGCCGATGCGGCTGGATGCGCTGGTGCGCGATCGCATCGCCGACCTGGCTTCGCAGATAGAGGCCGGCCGCCAGATGATGATGCACTGCGCCGAGCGCGTGGACGCGGGCGAGACGCCCCTGCACGACGCCGCCGCCAGCAAGGTGTATTCGGGCGAGCTGATGGAGCGATTTGGCGAAACGGCGCTCGACATTCTGGGCATGACCGGCACCTTGTCGGAAGGCGGCCCGGGGGCCGTGCTGCGCGGGCGCATCGAGCAGAACCTGCGCCATTCGCTGATGTGGGTCATCAGCATCGGCACCAACGAAATACAGCGCACGCTGATCGCGCAGCGCGGGCTGGGGCTGCCGCGCTGAACGCAGCTCAGCGCGGTTCAGAGTGGGGCAGAGTGGTTCAGCGCGCGGGCTTCTTGCGCTCCATGTCTTCCAGCAGCAGGTGCAGGGCGGTCAGGTGCTTGGCCAGCGCCGCACTGGCCTTGTCCGCGTCGCGCTCGCGCATCAGGCGCAGCACCTTGCGGCGCACCTGCACCACGTTGCTGTGCGGCGTTTGCAACTGCGCGATGAGGCCGCGCAATATTTCGGAGAGCGCGTCGATCAGCATCACGATCACCTCGTTGTGCGTCGCGCGGCCAATGAGCCGGTAGAACTCGGTGATGAGCCCGCTGTCGCGCACCGGCTTGCCCTGCTTCACCAGCTCGGCAAAGCGGTCGATGTCGGCCTCGATGGCGGCAAAGTCTTCCTCGGTGGCGCGCTCGCAGGCCAGCTTGATGGCCAGGCCGCACATGAGGATGCGCGCCTCGGTCACGTCGGACACGGGCACCTGGTTGAGCGCCACCATGTCGCGCACCGCCTGCGTGATGCCATCGGGGTGCGACTGCTTGATGTAGAAGCCGCCGTTGATGCCGGTGAGCGCCTCCACCATGCCCGCCATCTCCAGGCTGCGCAGCGCCTCGCGCACGCCGCTGCGGCTCACGCCGAACTGCTCCGACAGCTCTTTTTCGCTGGGCAGGCGGTCGCCCGCGGCCAGCAGGCCGTCGGCCACCTGGGCGCGAATCTGGTCGCAGATGGCCTCGAATGCGCGGCGCATGCGCACGGGCACAAACACAGGGGCAGCAGCGGGGGCAAGGGCGGGCGGGGTGTCGGACATGGCTTGTTTCCTCCTCTGGATCACGAACGGCCCGAACGGGTGGACCGGCGCCGGCATGGCGCCGGGGCCAGCGCCAGCAAGCAAGGGCCGCATTCGGTGCCGCTAGTGTGCCCGCCCCGGGCCGGCGCGGATTGACATTGTCTCAGCAATCGTTATGGTTCAACCAATGATAATTTGAAGAACCCCCTGCAGGAGACAAGCCGATGAACCCGACCCGCCGCCACACCCTTGCCACCGGTCTCGCACTGGCGGGCACCGCCGCCCTGCCCGCGCTGCTGATGCAAGCGCACGCCGACCCGGCCTACCCGAGCAACCTCATCAAGTTCGTCATTCCAACGCCGCCCGGCGGCGGGCACGACACCATGATGCGGGTCATCGGCCAGAAGCTCACCGAGGCCTGGGGGCAGCCCGCCATCGTGGAGTCGAAGGCGGGCGCGAGCGGCGCCATTGCGGCCGCCACGGTGGCCAAGGCCGCGCCAGACGGCTACACGCTGCTGGTGAACTACAGCGCCCTCATCAGCAACCTGGTGCTGCAGCCCACGCAGACCTACAAGATGTCGGAGCTGGCGCCCATCAGCATGCTGGCGCTCACGCCCATCGCCATTGGCGTGCGCGAGTCGCTGAACGTGAAAACGCTCAAGCAGCTGGTCGAGCTGGCCCGCAGCAAGCCGGGGCGCATCTCCTACGGCTCTTACGGGCCGGGCTCGGGCGGCAACTTTGTGGGCGAGCTGCTCAACATGGCGGCGGGCATCGACACCGTGCACGTGCCCTACAAGGGCGAGGCGCCCGCGCTGCAGGACCTGATTGGCGGGCAGATCGACACGGCCGTGGTGTCGCTGGGCGGCGTGTCGCGCTACCCCGGCAAGATCCGCGCGCTGGCGGTGGCCAGCCCGACCCGCTTTGCGCTGTACCCCGACGTTCCCACCTTCGCCGAGGCCGGCTTTCCGGAGGTCAACATGCCGGGCTTCGGCGCGCTGTTTGCGCCGGCGGGCACGCCCAAGCCCATTCTGGACAAGCTCACGGTGGAGATGGCGCGCATCGTGAAGCTGCCCGACGTGTCGACCAAGCTGCTGGAGCTGGGCTTCGAGCCCGCGGGCTGGGGGCCGGAGAAGCTCTCTGCCTTTCTTGCGGAGCAGCTCACGCTGACGCAGAAGCTGGTGGCCACCGGCCGCATCAAGCTCTGAGAGCTTCGCGCGACAAGCACCGCGCGCAGATGGGAGGTTGCGCCGATATGATTTGCGCAGCCCGCCGACGGACCTCCCGCGCTTGAACAACAAAAACAACCCCGCCGCCCCCGCAACTTCCAAAGCTCCCCCGCCTTCCATCTGGCGCCCGCTCGAGCACCCGCCCTTTCGCGGCCTGTGGACCGCCGGCAGCCTGTTCTTCGTGGGCAACGCCATGCAGAACATGGCGGCCTCGTGGCTGATGATCGAGCTCACGGCCTCCTCGTTTCTGGCGGCGCTGGTGCAGACGGCCTCGTTCCTGCCGATGTTTCTGCTGTCGTTGCCCGCCGGCGTGCTGGCCGACACCACCGACCGCCGCAAGCTGATGCTGCGCATCCAGGGGGTGTACGCGGTGGCGGCGCTGGTGCTCACCGGGCTGGCGCTGGCCGGCTGGGTGGGGCCGGGCACGCTGCTGTTCTTCACCTTTTTGCTGGGCGTGTGCACGGCGCTGCAGTCGCCTTCGTGGAACTCCGCGGTCAGCGACACGGTCGAGCGCAAGGAGCTGCCCCAGGCCATCACGCTGGTGTCGATGGCCTTCAACGGTGCGCGTGCCGTGGGGCCGGCGCTGGCGGGGTTGATGTTTGCGTTGACCGGCGCCAGCGCGGTGTTCGCTGCGGCCGTGCTCACCGCCATCGGCATGAGCTACGCCACCCGGCGCTGGCCGCCGCGCCCGCCCCTGCCGGCCCGGCTGCCGGCCGAGCGGCTGTGGGGCGGCATGCTGAGCGCGCTGCGCTACGCGCGGCATTCGCCGGCCATCTTCGCGCAGCTGATTCGCACGGCCGGCTTCAGCGGGCTGGGCTCCGCGCTGTGGGCGCTGCTGCCCGTCATTGCGCAGCAGCGGCTGGGCCTGGGCGCGGCGGGCTACGGCCTGCTGATGGCGTGCCTGGGCACGGGCGCGGTGTCGGCGGGCTTCTTCGTCGGGCGCATCCGCTCGCGCTTCGGGCTCGACGCGCTGGCCGCCTGCTGCTGCCTGGTGTTTGCCGGCGCCATGCTGGTGGGCGCGCTGTCGACCTGGCGCCCGCTGGTGTACCTGAGCTTCGTGCTGGGCGGCGCGGCATGGATGACGATGATGTCGACCTTCAACGCCGCCACCCAAACCAGCGCCCCGCCGTGGGTGCGGGCGCGCGCCGCGTCGCTGCACACGCTGTGCTCGCTGGGCGCTTTCGCGCTGGGGTCGGCGCTGTGGGGGGCGGTGTCCAGCCTGCTGGGCCTGCCGGCGGCGCTGTGCCTGTCGGCCGCGCTCATGGTGGCCAGCGTGGGCCTGGCGCGGCCGTACCCGTTGCGCATGGGCGCGGACGACGAGGTGACGCTGGCAGCACACGGCGACGAGTTGCTGCTGGTGAACGAGCCCGAGTTCGAGGCCGGCCCGGTGGCGGTCGAGGTGGTGTATTGCATTCACGAGACGGACGCGCGGCGCTTTCTGGACACGGTGCAGCTGCTGGCCGTGGCCCGTCGGCGCGACGGCGCCACCTTCTGGCGCGTGTACCGCGACCTGGGCGATGCGAGCCGCTATGTGGAGCGCTTCATCGTCACCTCCTGGGCCGACTACCTGCGCCAGCGCTCGCGCGCCACGGTGGCCAGCAACGAGCTGGAGGCGAATGCGCGCAGCTTTCAGCTGGTCGGCGTGCCGGTGGTCACGCGGCACTACCTGGCCGAGCGCAGCCCCTGAACGCAGCCCCTGAAGCGCGGTCGGCTCAGCCCGCTCTGTCGGTCGTCAGTCCACCCAGCGCGAGGCCTCGGCCACCGTGGCGCGCGTGGTGCGGAAGCGGTTGGCCGGATGCGCCGGGTCTTCATAGCCGAACGAAATGCCGCACACCACCTGGCGGTCGTCAGGAATATCGAACCAGCGGTGCAGCAACTTCGCGCGCGACGCAATGGCCGCCTGCGCAATGCTCGCCACGCCGCGCGCCCTGGCGGCCAGCATGAAGTTGCTGACATATGCGCCGCAGTCGAGCACGCCGTAGGTGCCCAGCACCGCCTCGGTGGTGACCAGCGCCATGTGCGGCGCGCCGAAGAAGCTGAAGTTCAGCTGCGCCTGACGCGCCGACGCCTCGCGGTCGCCGTGCGCAATGCCCACGCTGTCGTACAGCTGAAAGCCGCATTCGCGCCGACGCTCGCGGTACACGCCGCGGTACTCGGCCGGCGGTGCGATGTCGAAGGCCTGCTCGGCCGATGCCTCGGGTGCGGCCATGGCCTGGCGCAGCCGCTCGGTGGCCTCGGCGCTGGTGACTGCCACCTGCCAGGGCTGCGAGTTGCACCACGAGGCGGTGCGCTGCGCGGCCTGCAGGATGGCGTCGATCACTTCGCGCGGCACGGCCTGCGGCAGGTAGCCACGGCAGCTGTAGCGTGCGCCTAACACCGCGTCGAAGGCGGTGGCCTGAGGGGTGTCGGAAATGGATGGATTCATGTCGGCTTCAACAGGGGTTGCATGGGTTCGGCGCGCGTGCGCAGAAAGCCCTGAGCGGGCGCGATCCAGTCGATGGGTTCTGGCAGCCGTGCGATGTCGGCGCGCGTGGCATTGCCGCTGAACAGCATTCGCTCCTCTTCGAGCAGCCACGCGTTCACGCCTGACGACTGCACGGCTTTCAACGTCGAGCCGCCAAGGTCAAGCACGTCGCTCGCGCCCTGTGCCGCATCGCCGGTGCGCAGCGTCCAGCGGATTTCTCCGGGCGCCGCCGCATGCACGGCGGCCAAGGCCGCTGCGTCCGCGGGCGGATCGATCAGCGCCCACGCGTTGCCCTCGCCGCCGCCCACCAGGTAGCTGTTGCATTCGGCCTGCGCGCCGGTCGTCACGCGCAGCACATGCGGCGACAGGCGCACCACCAGGCCGGGTTCCAGCGTGTGGTGGCACTGGCCGTGCCCGTCAGGGTCCAGCCGGCCGACCTCCTCATACGCCGGCTCCCACGGGTTGACCGGCTGCCGCCCGGTCTTTCCGTTGGCCACGCGCGGCATGATCATCGGCACCTCGCGCAGCGCCTGCGCGGCGTCGATGCAGGCCTGCGCGGTATCGAAGGACCGCAGCTGCTCCAGGATGCGGCGCGTCACGTTCATGAGCTTCAGCGCGCGCTGCTCGCTCAGCGCCTCGACGGGCGTGAGCCACAGGCATTCGACCGTCTCGCGCGTGTCGGCGCTCGGGGTTTGCGCCTGGGGCGCGAGCGCGACGAAGAAGCGCGTGTCGAAGCGCCGCGGCATGCCCGGCGGCGTGAGCCAGTGGCTGAAGTAGCGCAGCCGGTCGACCGCCAGTTGCCAGCCGCGCTCGCGGCACATGTGCAGCAGCGCGTCGGAGCCCTGCTCGGCGGCGTGGCGCAGGGCGGCGCGCTCGCTGTCGGGCAGCGCGTCCAGCGGCACCAGCGCGCCGGGCACGTCGGACACGTCGGAAGCGAACAGCAGGCCCGCCTCCTCGAAGCACTCGCGCACGGCGGCCACGTAGTAGTCGAGCCCGTTGGCGGGCACGGCCAGGCGCAGGCTCGCGGCCGCGTCGTCCAGGCCGCAGCAACTCGCATGCATGGCGGGGTCGTGCGTGTCGACCGTGCCGCCGGGGAACACGCTGGCGCCGCTGTTCTGGTCGGCCTCTTTCTCGGCCCTGCGCAGCATGAGCACTTCGAGGCCCCGGCCGCTGGCCGCGCCGTCGCGCAGCACGATGAGCGAGGCGGCGGTGCGCACCGGCCGCACGCCCGGCACTGCCGCAGTTTTTGATTGCACCGGCGCTTTCGAACCTGGGTTCATCGTCGTACTTGTCACTGTTGTCGCACTTGTCGAATCGGACATCTATGGTTGATCCATTCTAAAGGTTATTGGCGCGAACGCTTTACACCGCGGCGTGCGCGGCCATAGCATTGGTCCTACCAATCTGGTCATCCAGATTGGCCACACCACATTCTGTGTCCGCGCACACCCACGACCCATCAAGGAAAACGCGCCCATGCTCTCCCACGAAGACAACGAAACCCTGGTCCGCGTCGGCCCCGGCACCCCCATGGGCCAGTTGATGCGGCTCTACTGGATTCCCTTTCTGCCCAGCCGCGACCTGGTGGCCGACGGCCAGCCGCAGCGCGTGCGCCTGCTGGGCGAAGAGCTGCTGGCGTTTCGCGACACCGAGGGCCGCATCGGCTTGATCGACCATGCCTGCCCGCACCGCGGCGCGCCGCTGGTGTTCGGGCGCAACGAAGACTGCGGCGTGCGCTGCATCTACCACGGCTGGAAGTTCGGCGTGAACGGCCATGTGCTCGACACCCCGGCCGAGCCCGCGCAGAGCCGGCTCAAAGACACGGTGCAGATCAAGAACTACCCCTGCCGCGAGCGCAACGGCATCGCCTGGACCTACATGGGCCCCGACCGCGACGCCCTGCCGCCGCTGCCCAACCTCGAATGGAACCTGGTGCCCGAAGAAAACGTGTACCTGAGCTTTCGCGTGCAGGAGTGCAACTGGCTGCAGGCGGTGGAGGGCGAGATCGACTCGGCGCACGCGCCCATCCTGCACGGGCGCATCGACCAGCAGGGCGCCATCAGCGACTGGACCGCCAAGAAAGACCTGCGCCCCACCTTCGAGTGCAAGCGGCAGGACTTCGGCATGAGCGTGGCCTCACGGCGCGTGCTGGACGAGCACACGCACTACTGGCGCGTGAACCAGTTCATGCTGCCCTTCTATACGCTGGTGCCGCCGCAGTCGCAATACCCGGAGCTCAGCGGCCACGCCTGGGTGCCGCTGGACGACCAGCACACGCTGTGCATCATGTTCTCGTACCACCCGACGCAGCCCTTCTACGAGAAGACACGCAAGATCTTCGACAACGGCCATGCGGGGCGCGAGACCGGCCACCCGAGCGTGAACGCCTATGCACCGCGCCCGCCGACCGAGCCCTACGCGAAGTACTGGACCAAGTTCAACCTGCAGAGCGCGTTTCTCTTCAACTACGACGCGCAGACCAAGACGTGGTTCTCCGGCCTGCCCGGCCTGTGGGTGCAGGACGCGGCCTGCCAGTCCGGCGTGGCGCCCATCTACGACCGATCAAAGGAGCACCTGGGCATGAGCGACACCGGCATCGCCATGACACGCCGGTTGCTGCTGGAGACCGTGCGCAACCTCTCCGTGCGCCAGCAGCGCCCGCCACGCATCGACGACCCCGACCTGCCGATGGTGCGCGCGGTGTCGCTCACGCTGCCGGCCAGCGCGGCGTGGAACGAGGCAGGGCGCGAGGCCATGACCGCGCGGCTGGGCGCCGACTTCGGCTACACGCCATGAGCCTGCCCGCCCCCATCGCGCTGCGGCTGCGGCAGATCCGGCTGGAGGCCGATGGCATCGCGTCGTACGAGTTCGTTTCGGCCGACGACGCCGCCCTGCCCGCCTTCACCGCCGGTTCGCACATCGACCTGCACCTGCCGCACGGCATGGTGCGCAGCTACTCGCTGGTGAACGCGCCTTCCGACGGCGGGCGCTACGTGGTGGCGGTGCAGCACGACACCCAGGGCCAGGGCAGCTCAGCGTGGATGCACACCGCGCCGCGCGTGGGCGACCGCATGCAAGCGGCGCCGCCGAGCAACGACTTCGCGCTGGTGGAAGACGCGGCGCAGTCGGTGTTCATTGCAGGCGGCATCGGCATCACGCCGGTGCTGTCGATGCTGCGCCGGCTGCGCGAGCTGGGCCGGCCGTGGCGGCTGCAGTATGCGAGCCGCTCGCCGCGCGAGACCGCCTACGCCGACACACTGCGCGCCATGGCCGGCGATGGCCGCGAGGTCGATTTCTGCTTCGGCTCTTCGCGCACGGACCGGCTCGACATTGCAGCCCTCGTGCGCGATGCACCGGCGCACGCGCACCTGTATTGCTGCGGCCCGGCCCGCATGATCGATGCCTTCATCGCCGCCTGCGCCATGCGGCCGGCGCACACCGTGCACTTCGAGCGCTTCGCCGCCACCAGCGAGGCGGCCACCGAAGGCGGCTACGAGGTGGTGCTCAACCGCAGCGGCGCGCGCTACACCGTGGCCCCCGGCAAGACCATTCTGGACACGCTGCTCGACCATGCGGTCGACGTGCCCTACGCCTGCACCGCCGGCGTGTGCGGCACCTGCCGCACGACGGTGGTGTCCGGCGAGCCCGACCACCGCGACGACTTTCTGAGCGCGCAAGAAAAGCAGGCCAACGACAGCATCATGGTCTGCTGCTCCGGCGCGCGCTCGAAGACGCTGGTGCTCGACCTCTGAGCCGAATGCATGCCATGACGACCACCACCGAAGCGCATCAGGCCCAGGACGGGCACCGGAACGGCCACGGCGCCATCGCCGGCATCCTGGCCTACCTGCGCGACCGCAGCCTGCAGCCCGGCGACCGACTGCCGTCGGAGCGCGACCTGGCCGAGCGGCTGGGCGTGGGACGCAACGCGGTGCGCGAGGCGCTGGCCACGCTGGTCACGCTGCGCATCGTGGAGTCGCGCCCCAACTCGGGCATCTACCTGCGGCATGTGGCGCGCGAGGCCAGCTTCGAGGCGCTGGTGATGCTCACCGACATGGGCGGCACGCCCACGCCGGTCGAGGTGGCGGAGACGATGGAAGTGCGCGGCCATCTCGAAGTGCTGGCCGCGGGCCTGGCCTGCCAGCGCCGCACCGACGCCGACCTGGCGCGCATGGAGGCCGTGCTGCGCCACACCGAAGAAGTGCTCGCGCAGAGCGGCAACATCGCCACGGCCGACACCGACTTTCACATCGCGCTGGTCGATGCCACCCACAACACGGTGCTGGTGCGCGTGCTGCACGCGTTCTACCGTTTCACCGGACGGCGCCGCGAGGCGATGTTCGCGGACACGGTGCAGGGCACGGCCTCGCTGCGCGACCACCAACGGTTGTTCGAGCACATTCGCGCGCGCGATTCGGCCAAGGCGCAGCTGCTCATATTGCGGCACATGGACCGCGCGCGCAGCTACTGGTCGAGCGTGCTCGGCGACTGAGCGAGTGCCAAAAATTAACCCACGCATCCCTACAAGACAACGGAGACAACGCCCCATGAAACGCACGCTCTTGCCTACTCTTCATCGTCGCGCCCTGCTGTGCGCCGCCTGCCTTTCGCTCGCCGCCGGCGCGCTGCCCGCCTTTGCGCAGGGCGGCTACCCGAGCAAGCCGATCCGCATGATCGTTCCCTACGCGGCCGGCGGCAGCACCGACCAGCTCGCGCGCGCCATCCAGCAGTCGATGAGCGAAACGCTGGGGCAGACCGTCATCGTCGAGAACAAGCCAGGCGCGGGCGGCACCATCGGCGTCGACTACGTGGCCAAGGCCGCACCCGACGGCTACACGCTGGTGTTCGGCAACACGGGGCCCAACGCGGTGGTCGGGCTGATGCGCAAGGTGCCCTACGACGAGCTGAAAGACCTGCGGCCCGTGTCCACGGTGGCCATCACGCCGATGATCCTCGCGGTGCCGGCCGAGAGCCCGGCCAGGACGATGAAGGAGTTTCTCGCGTACGCGAAGAAGAACGGCACGTCGCTGAACATCGGCTCGGTCGGCAACGGCTCGCTGTCGCACCTGACGGCCGAATATTTCAACGAGGCGGCGGGGCTCAAGCTGCAGCACATTCCCTACAACGGCGGCGCGCCGATGATGACCGCCTTTGCCGGCGGCCAGCTGCAGGCCGCCTTCGTTACCGGGCTGGACGGCGCCACGCTCGTCAACTCCGGCAAGGTGCGCTACCTGGCGGTGGGCACGCTCAAGCCCACCGACACGGTGCCGGGCCTGCCCGCCATTGCCGACGACGTGGCGGGCTTTCGCAGCTCGGCATGGTTCGGCGTGCTCGCGCCCAAGGACACGCCGCAAGAAGTGGTCGACAAGCTGCACGCCGCCGTGGTCGCCGCGGTGGCACGGCCCGAAGTGCGCAAGATGTTTTCGGACCGCAACGTGGAGGCGCGCAGCAGCACGCCGCAAGAGCTCGAGAAGCTCATTCGCGACGAGATGGCGCAGTGGGGCCCGGTGGTGCGCAAAGCCAACATCCAGATGTGAGAACACGTTCCATGCTCGACAACATTGCAAGCGACTTTCCCGAACACACACCCCGCCCCACCGGCGCGCCCCAGGCGCTCGCAGGCATCAAGGTGGTGGACTTCACGCACTTCATCGCAGGCCCGTTCGCCACAATGATGCTGGCCGACATGGGCGCCGATGTGCTGAAGATAGAAGCCCCCGGGCGCGGCGACGACTTTCGCCAGTACCCGCCGGTGCACCCCGACCTGGCGCAGGGCGCGCCCTTTCTCTGGTCGAACCGCAACAAGCGCAGCGTGGCGCTCGACCTGAAAACGCCCGAAGGCCTGGAGGTGGCGCGCGCGTTGGCCGCCACGGCCGACGTGGTGGTCGAGAACTTTTCCAGCGGCGTGATGGCGCGCTTCGGGCTCGACTACGACAACATCCGCAAGACCAACCCAGAGGTCGTGTACTGCTCGGTGTCGGCCTATGGCCGCGAAGGCGCGTTTGCCGACCGACTGGGCTTCGACCCCATTGCGCAGGCCGAAAGCGGCTTCGTGTCGATGAACGGCTATGCCGACCGCCAAGGCGTGCGCGCGCTGTCGCCGGTGATGGACATCAGCACGGCCATGATGGCGTGCAACGCGATCCTTGGCGCGCTGGTGGCGCGCGAGCGCACCGGCCATGGCCAGTCGATGGAGGTGGCGCTGTTCGACAACGCGGTGCTCATGACCGGCTACGCGACGCTGCAGCATGTGTTCAGCGGTGCCGAGCCCCAGCGGCACGGCAACACCAGCCCCGACACCTGCCCTTCGAGCGTGTTCGAGGCGCAAGACCGCTCGTTCTATATCAACAGCGGCAACAACAAGATCTTTCAGCGGCTGATGGCGCAGGTGGTCGAACGGCCCGACGTGGCGAACGACCCGGCCTTTGCGACGGGCCGCGACCGCTCGGCAAGGCGCGAGGAACTGTTCGCGCTGCTGGGCGAAGCCTTTGCGAAGCAACCGTGGGCGCACTGGCAAGCGCGCATGCGGGCAGCCGGCGTGCCGTGCGGTGAGGTGCGCACGGTGGGCGAGGCCATTCGATCGCCCGAGGCGCGCGAGCGCCAACTGGTCACGCGCATTCCGCACCCCGCGGTGGGCTGGGTGCCCAACATGGCACTGCCCATTCGCTACGCGCGTACGCCCATCGCCGACCCGGTGGCGGCACCCACCGTGGGGCAGCACACGCACGAGGTGCTGCGCGAAGCACTCGGCTACGGCGACGAGCGGCTCGCCGCGCTCGCGCAGGCCGGTGCCTTCGGCCCGCCCGCAGTGCGGCAAGAAACTGCCGGCACGCCCGCATGACCCAACGATCGCTCCGGGGCCGCGTGGCCGTCGCCGGCATCGGCGAGACCACGTACTACAAGCACGGCCAGTCGCCCGACGCGGAGTTCAAGCTCGCGCTGAAAGCCATCCTGGCGGCGTGCGCGGACGCCGGCCTCGATGCGCGCGAGATCGACGGCTTTGCGTCGTACAGCGACGACCGCAACGACGCCTCGCGGCTGGCCGCCGCGCTGGGCACGCACCGCCTGCGCAGCGCCACCATGCAATGGGGTGGCGGTGGTGGCGGTTGCTGCGCGGCAGTGGCCAATGGCGCGGCGGCCATCGCGGCGGGGCTGGCCGATTGCGTGGTGGTGTTCCGCGCGCTGGCGCAGGGTCAGCACGGGCGCTTCGGCCAGGTGACGGGCATCGACACCGTGTCGGGCGAAAAGGCCTACCTGATGCCCTACGGCGTGCTCTCTCCGCCGCAGCGCTTTGCCATGCGCGTGCGCCGCTTCATGCATGAGCACGGCGTGCGGCAAGAAGCACTGCGCGCCATCGCGCTGGCCTCCTACCACCATGCGCAGGCCAACCCGCGCGCGGTGATGCACGGCAAGCCGCTGGACGCCGCGACCTACGACGCCTCGCGCTGGATCGCCGAGCCCTTTCATCTGTACGACTGCTGCATGGAGAACGACGGCGCCGCGGCCATCGTGCTGGTGGCCGCGGAGCGCGCGAAAGACTTCGCGCACAAGCCCGCCTATCTGCTGGGCGCGGCCAGCGGCGCGGGCCACCGCGCGGGTGCCGGCCCCCACAATGCGCCGCGCTATGGCAGCGCGAACTTCGACACCGTGGCGCCCGACCTGTACGCCATGGCCGGCATCGCGCCCGCCGACGTGGGTGTGGTGCAGAGCTACGAAAACTTCACCGGCGGCGTGGCGATGGCGCTGGCCGAGCACGGCTTCTTCAAGCCTGAGGAAGCGAACGACTTCCTCACGCTCGACAACCTCATCGCGCCCTCTGGCCGGTTGCCGCTGAACACCAGCGGCGGCAACCTGGCCGAGTGCTACATCCACGGCTTCGAGCTGGTGCTGGAGGCCGTGCGGCAAGTGCGCGGCACCTCCACCAGCCAGGCGGTGCGCAGCGACGTGGCCCTGGTGATCGGCGGGCCGATGGTGTCGCCGGTGAGCAGTCTCTTGCTGGCATCGGAGAACGTGCTGTGAACGACACGACTGCAACACCCTACCTTCCGACGGGCCTGCCGATTCCGGTACCGGAACCAGATGGCCTGTCCGCGCCTTACTGGTCGGGCCTGCGCGAGGGCCGCCTGCGCGTGCAGCATTGCGCCACATGCGGCACCTGGCAGTTCGGCCCTGAATGGCTCTGCCACCACTGCCATGCCTTCGACCCCGCATGGGAAGACGTGGTGCCGCGCGGCCGCATCTTCAGCTGGGAGCGCGTGTGGCATCCGGCGCATGCGGCGCTGAAAGGGCACGGCGCGTACCTTGTGGTGCTGGTGGAGTTGCCGCACGCCGGCGATGTGCGCATGGTCGGCAACCTGCTGGGCGACCCGATGCAGGAGGTGCGCATCGGAGCGCAGGTCGAAGGCGTGTACGAACACCATGCCGATGCGCAGCCGCCGTGCTCTCTGCTGCAGTGGCGCCTGCACGAGGAGAGCGCGGCATGAACGGACCGCTGAGCGGCCTGAAGGTGGTCGAGTTCGCCGGCCTGGGCCCCGGCCCCTTCGCCTGCATGCTGCTGTCCGACATGGGCGCCGACGTGGTCACCATCGACCGGCCGGGCCGCAAGCTCGGCGACCGCACCGACATCACCGGGCGCGGGCGCAGCGTGGTGCTGGCCGACCTGAAGCAGCCGGCATCGCGCGAAGAGGTGCTGCAACTGCTGGCCAGCGCCGATGTGCTGGTCGAGGGCTTCCGCCCCGGCGTGATGGAGCGCCTGGGCCTGGGCCCCGACGTGGTGGCGGCGCGCAACCCGCGCCTGGTCTATGGGCGCATGACGGGCTGGGGCCAGCACGGGCCGCTTGCGCAGGCGGCCGGCCACGACATCAACTACATCGCGCTGACCGGCGCGCTGCACGCCATTGGCCCTGCGGGTGGCGCGCCGGTGCCACCGCTCAATCTGGTGGGCGATTACGGCGGCGGCAGCCTCTATCTGGTCGTCGGCATCCTCGCGGCCTTGCACGAGGCACGGCAGTCGGGCCGCGGCCAGGTGGTCGATGCGGCGATCACCGACGGCGTGAACTCGCTGATGAGCCTGTGCGCGACCAGCGCGATGCGCGGCACTTTCACCGAGGTGCGAGGCAGCAATGCGCTGGACGGCGGCGCGCCGTACTACGGCACGTACGAAACGGCGGATGCACGGCACGTGTGCATCGGGCCGATCGAGCCGCAGTTCTTTGCCGACCTGTGCAAGCGGGTGGGTGTGGCGCCGGCGCTGCGTGGTGCGCAGCATGACCGCGCGCAGTGGCCCGCGCTGCGCGCCGAGTTGGAGCGCATCTTCCACATGCGCACGCGCGACGAATGGACTGCGTTGCTCGAAGGCAGCGATGTGTGCTTTGCGCCGGTGCTGGCGTTGAGCGAGGCGGCGGCGCATCCGCATCAGCTTGCGCGTGAAGCCTTTGTCGATGTCGAAGGCGTGAAGCATCCGGCGCCCGCGCCGCGCTTCTCGCGCACGCCATCGGCGATTCAGGGGGCGGCGCCTTCGCATGCGCAAGCGGTGGCGGATGTGCTCGGGCGTTGGGGTGGGGTCAGCGGCGCTTGAGCGTGACCGTTTCAAGCACCGGACGAGTTGGCAAATTTGCGGTGTTCGACGGACAGGCCATCCTGACTTCTATCGGATCCGAAAAAATTTGCAGCCAAAGCTCCATTTTTTGCCGTATCCAATAAAACCGGCTTGCGATTCATCCCCCCGAATGGTCAGGCGAATGCGCCGCGAGAAGATCCGCGACCGACAACACGGGGGACGTTTTTACGGGCTGCATTGTTCTAGGCGCTGTTGTTCAGGGCGCGTGCACAGGCCGCCGGGTACTCCCCTCCGCGAATGTCCCCCGGCCTGCGGCCTCCTCCTTTATTTCGCTGCGGGGAGCACCCGACGCCCTGTGCACCTGGGCACGCTCTGGGTGATCGCACGATCAGCCACTGCTCTGTCCAACGCTCACGTCGATGGGGTGCCTTGCGCAGCGAAATAAAGGAGGAGGCCGCAGGCCGGGGGACATTCGCGGAGCAAGGTACCCCGTCGGCGTGGGCGTCGCCCTGAACAGTTCCCGAACAGCGCCCCTGAAAACGAACGAAGCTATGAGCGCTACCGCACAGACCCGAAGGCGCCAACCTGCGACAGTGCGCGCCACACCCCCGCTACCGAAAGATCTTCACGATGTCCGATGCTCCCTACTTTCATGACGCTTCAGGTTCTGTCCGCTTCTGGGTCGGCACCGACGGCGGCCAGGCGGTGAGCGCGAGCATCGGCAGGGAGGCGCTGCGCTACCACTTTCGCACCGCCGAGAGCGCCGACGCGCTGGAAACCTTCGGCCAGCACGTGGCCGAGATCGAGGCCGCGGTACTGCGGCGGCTGGCCACGGGTTCGACGGAACCCGTGATGCTGCGCGAACACGACATGCGCAGCCCCGCGGTCTAGCGCCGCGCCTGCGCACCAAGGCGCGCGGCAACGCCCTCGGCCGAAGGACAAGCAAAAGCTCAAATGCACAACTGGTGCGGCAGCAGCCGGTCGGTCTCGCGCTTGACCACTTCATAGCATTCGCACACCTGGCGCTCGAGCCCCGGCCGGTCGAGCACCGTGATGTGGCCGCGCGCGTACTTGATGAGGTTCAGGCGCTGCAGCTTGCCCGCCGCCTCGGTCACACCCTCGCGCCGCACACCCAGCATGTTGGCGATGAGCTCCTGCGTCATCACCAGCTCGTTGCCCGGCAGGCGGTCCAGGCTCAGCAACAGCCACCGGCAGAGTTGCTGCTCCAGCGAATGGTGCCGGTTGCACACGGCAGTTTGCGACATCTGCGTGATGAGCGACTGCGTGTAGCGCAGCAACAGGTGCAGCAGCGGCCCGCCCTTGTCCGTCAGCGCCTTGATGTGCGTGGCGCCCAGCCTGAAGGCGTGGCCAGCGCTCTGCACCACCGCACGGTTGGGCGTGCTGCCCCCGCCCATCAGCAGCGACACCCCCACCATGCCCTCGAAGCCGACCACCGCGATCTCGGCCGACTGCCCGTTCTCCAGCACATAGAGCAGCGACACGATGCTGTCGGTGGGGAAAAACACGTGCTGCTGCACCACGCCCGACTCATAGAGCACTTCGCCCAACTGCAGCGGCACCCGCTCCAGAAACGGCTGCATCCGGGCCATCACTTCGGGCGGAATGACGCTCAGGAGGCTGTTGCGTGCAACAGCCTCGGGCAAGGAAGACAAACGCGGAGGCAATGCCATGGCGGGGAGCAGTTTCAAAGTTTCCGTGATTCTGCGGCGCAAGCCGGCTTGCGCGCGCTGGCGCCTGGACATGTGTCAAAGTCCGGCCCAGACTCCTGCACCGCCCCCATGGCGAAACTGCCTCGTGCCCAAACGCCCCTCCATCACCTTCAGAACCATGGCCTTCGTGGCCATCGTGTGCCTGAGCCTGCTTGCCCTGGACGCATGGAACAGCTGGCATTCGCGCACCGTGCAGCTCGAGGAGATGCACACCGAGGCCTCCAACCTCGCGCGCGCCATGGCGCAGCAGGCGGACGACACGCTCAAGGAGGCCGACACGGTGCTGGTCGGCCTGGTCGAGCGCATCGAGCATGACGGCACCGGGCCGGACGCGGTGGCACGGCTTCGCACCGTGCTGTCCACGCGCGTGGCCGAACTGGCGCAGCTGGACGGTGTGCACGTGTACGACGAAGCCGGCGAATGGATCGCCAACTCGCGCCACACGACGGCGTCGGAGAACCTGAACAACGCGGACCGGGAGTATTTCGTCTTTCACCGCACCCACGAAGAACGCGGCCCGCACATCGGCATTCCGGTGAAAAGCCGCACCAACGGCAAGCTGCTGGTTCCGGTGTCGCGCCGGCTCAACCACCCGGACGGGAGCTTTGCGGGCGTGGCGCTCGCCACCATCGACCTGGACTTCTTCACCCGGTTCTACGACAGCCTGGACATTGGCGAGGCAGGCGCCGTGGCGCTGGTGCTCGACAACGGCACCATGCTGATCCGTCGCCCCAACACGCCCGGCACGGTGGGGCGGGACATGCGCGGCACCGACCTCTTTCGCGCCTACGCGACGCAGGGGCCGGTCGGCGCCGCCTACATCACGTCGGCGCAAGACGGTGTGACGCGGCTGAACAGCTTTCGCAACCTGGCGCACTACCCGCTGTTCGTGGCCGCGGCGCTGTCCAAGGACGAGATTCTGGCGAGCTGGTGGCGCGAAACGCTGTGGCACTCGGGCGGCGTGCTGCTGCTGGCGGCCATCGTGGGCTTCTTCGGCTGGCGGCTGGTGAAGCAGATCGAGCTGCGCACCCAGACCGAGGCCGAACTGCGCCGCGCCCGCGACGCGCTCGAAACGCTGAACAAGACGCTCAACACGCTGGCCATGGAAGACGGCCTCACCGGCCTGGCCAACCGCCGGCAGTTCGACGCCACGCTGGACACCGAATTCAGCCGCGCGCTGCGCAACGCCAGCACGCTGGCGCTGATCCTGCTCGATGTGGACTGCTTCAAGCAGTACAACGACATCTACGGCCATGCGGCGGGCGACGAATGCCTGCAGACCATCGGCCGCACCATCGCCCACCTGACCCCGCGCCGCCCGGGCGACCTTGCGGCGCGCTACGGCGGCGAAGAGCTCGCGGTGCTGCTGCCCGACACCAACGTGGCGGGCGCGGTGGTGCTGGCCGAACGCATCCGCCGCGCGGTGCGCGACCTGGCCATCGAGCACACCGGCACCGAGGGCGGCTTCGTGACCCTGAGCGCCGGCGTGGACGCGTTCAGCCCGGTGCCGGGCGTGGGCCTGCCCAAAGAACTGATCCGCTCGGCGGACAAGGCGCTGTACGTGGCCAAGACGGCCGGTCGCAACCGGGTGTGCACCAACGACGACGCGACCACGTCTGACGGCTGAACTTTGGCGCCACCCGACGTTGAGGCCACGCTGCCGCCTCAGCGCGGCTGCTGCTGCGTGGTGCAGTGAATGCCGCCACCGCCGGCGGCAATGGCGTCGATGTCCAGCTGCACCACCTCGCGCCTTGGAAACAGGTCGCGCAGCAGCGCACGCGCGTTGCCGTCGGCCCGCGCGTCGCCGAACTGCGGCGCAATGACCGCGCCGTTGCACACATAGAAGTTGATGTAGCCCGCCGCGAACTCACGCGTCTCGAAGGCCTTGCGCACGCTTTCCGGCCCCTTGAGCACCTCCACGCGCAGCCGCTGGCCGCGCGCGTCGGTGGCCTGGCGAAGAATCTCCAGGTGGCGCCGGGTCACGGCGTGGTCGTAGGAGGCGGGGTCGTCGTCCAGGCCCGCCACCACCACGCCGGGCGCGGCAAAGCGCGCATAGAAGTCGGTGTGCCCGTCGGTGATGTCGCGCCCCGCAATGCCCGGCAGCCAGATGATCTTGCGCAGGCCCAGCAGCCGCTTGAGCTCGGCCTCGCAGGCCTCCTTGCGCAGGCCGCGGTTGCGGTTGGGGTTGAGCACGCAGCTCTCGGTGATGAGCGCGGTGCCCGCGCCGTCCACCTCGATGCCGCCGCCCTCCAGCACCAGCCGCGTGCGCAGGCGCTGCACCTCGGCCGCGTCGCTCACGTAGCCGGCCACCTCGGCGTCGTAGCCGTGCGACTGCTTGCCGCCCCAGCCGTTGAAGTTGAAGTCCACGCCGCCCGAGGCGCCCGCGGCGTTGCGCACGAACACCGGGCCGGTGTCGCGCATCCAGAGGTCGTCGATGGGCTGCACCTCCAGCTGCACGCGGCTGCCGCACAGGCGCGCGGCCAGCTCCTGCTCGTCTTCGCGCACCAGCATGCGCACCGGCTCGAAGGCCGCAATGGCGCGCGCAATGCCGCCCAGGTGCTCGCGCGCCGGCCCGAGCAGGCGCTGGCCCCACACCTCCTCGCTGGGGCCGAAGGCCATCCAGGTGGCGCGGTGCGGATCGGCCTCGTCGGGCATGCGCCAGCCTTCGGACGCGGCATCGGTCGTGGCCGCCGAGGCGGTGGGTGCGCCCAGGGAGGCGAAGGGCACCACTGACAGCACGGGCGCCAAGGGTGAGAGCGGCGCCATCGGCGCCAGGCTCAGGCCGCCCAGCAGGCGGCGGCGGGTCGGGGAAAAACGCATCTCGGGCTCCTCGAAGCATGGCGCGTTCATGCGGGCTGCGGCGGCGTCGATGCTATCCCTCCCTCGCGACCATCTGCCCGCCGCCTGCGGTAAGCCGTCCCCGGCTTCGTCGGCTCGGGGTGCGTGTGGACGCAGCTGCCAGCAGGCCGAAGCAGGTGTTTTCGTGCGCTTGAAACAGCTCGGCGATGGCTGAACGCCACACAAACCGACGCGCGCCCCCGTCCGACAACACGTAACAGAAGGCTTGCAGCACAATTCCGGGCTTCGAGAAACTTACACCCCGAGATCGCGATGACCCTGGACGACCTGTTTGCCGACAGCCATTTGCTCCCCACGGTGCCCAAGGTGGTGTTCGACCTCATCGAGTTGCTGCGCGACGAAGACGCCGCCGTCGGCACCGTCGCTCGCAAGATCGAGCTCGACCAGGTGCTGACAGCCAAGGTGCTGCGCCAGGCCAATTCCCCGTATTTCGGCATTCGCCGCAAGATCTCGTCCATTCAGGACGCCATTCAGCTGCTGGGCTTTTCCTCGATCCGCTCGCTGGTGGTGAGCTCGGGCCTCACGGGCACCTTTCAGAAGGTGGAGGGCGTGAACCTGCCGATGTTCTGGTCGCACAGCCTGCGCGTGGCCTCGGTGGCGCGCTATCTGTCGGGCAAGACCCGGCGCGTCGACCAGAGCCTGGCGTTCACCGTGGGCAGCATGCACGCCATCGGCCACCTGATCATGGCCGGCGCCATGAAGGAGCAGATGGCCGCGCTGAACGCCGCGCATCCCTTCGACAGCATGGGCCGCCTGGAGGTCGAACAGCAGGCGCTGGGCTACCACTACGGCGACGTCAGCGCCCGGCTGGCCGCCCGCTGGGACTTTGCGCCCGAGTTCATCAGTGCCCTTTCAGGCTTTGCCGACCCCATGGCGCTGGAGCCGCAAGACCCACTGGCCAATGTGCTGCACCTGGCGGTGTGGCGCGTGGCGCTGGAGCGCGAAGGGCTGGTGATCGGCGAGGCGCTGCACGTGTGGCCGGCCCAGTCGGCAGAAGCCATCGGCCTGTCGGAGGCGGTGGTGCAAGAGATGCCGGCGCCGCGCGAGCTGGCGGCGGACCTGGAATCGATGATCGCCTGATCGCCTGATCGGGCTTACCGCTTTATTGGCCAGGCCGCGGCCATCCCGTTCAAAAGGGTTGCAGCCGACACGACCGACCGAGGTTGCTTTCATACTGTTTTGCCAGCAGAGTAGACGCCCCCGAGGGGGCTGCCCCTCTTTCTGCTCAACGTTGGAGGACAACGCCATGGAATACGACATGGTCAAGGTCGAAGAGGCGCTTCTGGCCTTGCTCGGCGTCTTCGAGTTCGAGAACGGCCGCGTGTGGAAGAAATATGACTTCTCGGTGATGGACGCCCTCCACGACAAAGGCTTCATCACGCAGCCGCACAGCGCAAAAGAGTCGGTCGTGCTGACCGACGAAGGGTTGCGCCTTGCCAAGGAACTCGCGGCCAAATACTTCCAGGTGAATGCGGCGGGGCCCGAGCATTCGTAGCCACGCTGCCGCAAGCGCATTTTTCAAAGTCGCGCTATGGTTCGCTGCCGCCCCACGGCGAACCCCCACATAAAAAGGCACGGCCCATGATCGACCTCCAAATCAACGGCCAGTCCGTTGCCGTCAACGCTCCCGACGACATGCCCTTGCTCTGGGCATTGCGCGATATCGTCGGGCTTACCGGCACCAAGTTCGGCTGCGGCATTGCGCAGTGCGGCGCCTGCACCGTGCACCTCGACGGCCAGCCCGTGCGCTCCTGCGTACTGCCGGTCGGCAGCATCGGCAAAAAAGCCATCACCACCATCGAAGCCATTGCGCAGACACCCGCCGGCCAGAGCATCCAGAAGGCCTGGCTCGACGTCGACGTGGTGCAGTGCGGCTACTGCCAGTCCGGGCAAATCATGTCCGCCGCCGCGCTCATTCAGCGCACCCCCAACCCGAGCGACGCCGACATCGACATGGCCATGTCGGGCAACGTCTGTCGATGCTGCACCTACTCGCGCATCCGGGCCGCCATCAAGCAGGCGGCCACGGGCAAGCCGGAGGTGCTGCAGTCGGTGATGACGATGCCGGCCCGGAGCGCGTCATGAGCGCGGCCACCGGAATCAGCCGCCGCGCCGCACTGCAGGCCGGCGGCCTGGCGCTGGCCTTCACCTGGGTGGGCGGCAGCAAGGCCTTTGCGGCCATCAGCCCGCGCCAGCAACCGGCCGATGCCGCCGCCGCGCTGGCGGACGGCAACCCGGCCTTCGCGCCGAACGCCTTCATCCGCATCGACGCCGATGGCGGCGTGCGCCTGGTGATGCCGATGGTCGAGATGGGCCAGGCCATCTACACCGGCTCGGCCATGCTGCTGGCCGAAGAGCTGGGCGTGGAACTCGACCAGGTGCGCGTGGAGCATTCGCCGCCGAACGAGGCGCTGTACGGCATGCCGCTGCTGGGCGGCCAGATCACGGGCGGCTCGACCAGCACGCGCGGCACCTACGCCGTGCTGCGCGAGGCCGGTGCCGTGGCGCGCACGCTGCTGGTGGCGGCCGCCGCCGCGCAGTGGAAGGTCGAGCCCGCGAGCTGCACCGTGGCGCGCGGCGTGGTGAGCCATGCGCCGAGCAACCGGCAGCTGGGCTTCGGCGCGCTGGCCGGTGCCGCCGCCAAGCTGCCGATGCCCGAGAAGGTGGCGCTGAAGGAGCCGAAAGATTTCAAGCTCATCGGCCAGCCGCTGCGCCGTGTCGATTCGGCCGGCAAGGTCAACGGCAGCACGCAGTTCGGTCTGGACGTTCGCGTGCCGGGCATGAAGGTGGCCACGGTCAAGGCCTGCCCCACGCTGGGCGGCGTGCTGGCCTCGGTGGACGACAAGGCGGCGCGGGCCATTCCGGGCGTGATCGACGTCATTCGCATCAAGGACGCGGTGGCCGTGGTGGGCGAGCATTTCTGGGCCGCCAAGCGCGGGCTGGACGCACTGAAGATCCAGTGGACGCCGGGGCAGAACGCCGCGCTCACCACCCAGCAGCTGCGTGCCTCGCTGACCAACGCGCTGGCCAAGGACAAGGCCATCGTCGGCAAGGAAACCGGCAAGCGGCCCGAAGGCACGCTGGTGCAGGCCACCTACGACCTGCCCATGCTGGCGCACGCCACCATGGAGCCGCTGAACACCACGGTGCATGTGCGGCCCGACGGGTGCGAGATATGGGTCGGCACGCAGGTGCCCACGCGCTGCGTGAGCGTGGCCGCCAAGATCACCGGCCTGGCCGAAGACAAGGTGGTGCTGCACAACCAGTACCTGGGCGGCGGCTTCGGCCGGCGGCTGGAGACCGACTCGGTCGAACAGGCCGTGGCCTTTGCCAAGCAGGTGCCCTATCCGCTGAAAGTGGTGTGGACACGCGAGGAAGACATTCGCCACGACATCGTGCGCCCGATGTACCACGACGACATCTCGGCGGTGGTCGACGGCGACGGGCAAATCCTCTGGTTCGGTGACCGCATTGCGGGGGGCACCGTGCTGGGCCGCTGGGCGCCTGCCTTCATGGGCAAGGACGGCATGGACGGCGACCTGATCGAGTGCGTGGCCGAGCCCTGCTACGACCTGCCCAACCTGAAGGTCGAGTGGGTGCGCCACGACATGCCGGCGGGGCTGAACGTGGGCTGGTGGCGCGGCGTGGGGCCGACGCACAACCTGTTCGTGATGGAGAGCTTCATCGACGAACTGGCGCAGCGCGCCAAGAAAGACCCGGTGGCCTACCGCCGCGCGATGCTCAAGAAGAACCCGCGCACGCTGGCGGTGCTCGACCTGGCCGCTGAAAAAATCGGCTGGGGCAAGGGCACGCTGCCTGCGCGCGTGGGACGCGGCGTGGCCGTAGGCGACCCCTTCGGCAGCCGCGTGTGCGCCATGGTCGAGGTCGAGGTGACGCCGCAGGGCGAGGTGCGCCTGCGCCGCGCGGTGGTGTCGCTGGACTGCGGCATTGCGGTGAACGCAAGCTCCGTCGAAGCGCAGATTCAGGGCGGGCTGCTGTTCGGCCTGAGCGCGGCGCTGTTCAGCGAGATCACGCTGCGCGACGGTGCCATCGAGCAGAGCAACTTTCACGACTACCGAATGCTGCGCATCAACGAGTCGCCACCCATCGAAGTGCACACGGTCAAGAGCGGCGAAGCCCCCGGCGGGCTTGGCGAAGTCGGCACCGCCATTGCGGCGCCGGCGCTGGCCAACGCGATCTTCGCGGCCACCGGCGTGCGCCTGCGCGCGCTGCCGGTGAACCGCGCGCTGCTCGCGCAGGACAAGGAGGCGATGAAGAAAAAGATTGCCGATGCCCCGCAGGCAGCGCAGGACGAAAGGAGCGCGGCATGAAGCGGTTCCTCAAGGTGGTGGTGGCGCTGTTCGTCGTTGGCGTGGCGCTGTACTTCTTTCTCAACCGCACCGACAGCTCCGAGGGCGAGGCGCCGGTGCTGGCCGGCGCGGCGCCCGATGCGGCGCTGCTGGTGCGCGGTGAATACCTCACCAAGGCGGCCGACTGCATCGCCTGCCACACCGTGGCCGGCAAGGGGCAGCCCTTTGCAGGCGGCGTGCCGTTCGTGCTGCCCTTCGGCACGATCTATTCGTCGAACATCACCGCCGATGCGGCCACAGGCATCGGCGGCTGGAGCGACGACCAGTTCGTGCGCGCGGTGCACGACGGCGTGCGGGCCGACGGCAAGCGGCTTTACCCGGCGTTTCCGTACACCTCGTACACGGCGCTCAGCCGCAAGGACGTGCTCGCCATCAAGGCCTACCTGTTCAGCCTGCCGCAGGTGAACCAGCCGAACAAGGAGGCCGATCTGGGCTTTCCGTTCAACCAGCGCTGGGCCATGGGCTTCTGGAACGCGGCCTTCTTCAAGAGCGAACGTTTCGAGGCCGACGCGTCCAAGCCCCTTGCATGGAACCAGGGCAAATACCTGGCCACCGCGCTGGGCCACTGCGCGGAGTGCCACACGCCGCGCAACTTTGCCTTTGCACTGGAGCAAAGCAACAACCTCGCGGGTGAATCCATTCAGGGCTGGCGCGCCTACAACATCACCTCGGACGCGAAGAACGGCATCGGCGCCTGGAGCGACGCCGACATGGCCAGCTACCTCACCACCGGCCATGCAGACGGCCGCGGCTCCGCGTCGGGCCCGATGGGCGAGGCGGTGGAGCACAGCCTGCAGCACCTGAAGCCCGAGGACACCGCGGCGCTCGTGAGCTACCTGCGCACCGTGCCGGCCAAGACGGGCAAGGACCCGATCGATATCGACCCCAAGGCACCCTGGGCCGTGGCGGCCAGCGCCGCGGCGCCCGCGGCCAACACGGCCGAGGGGCACGAGCAGGGGCTGAGGCTGTTCGCAGCCGCATGCGCCAGTTGCCACCAGTGGAACGGGCAAGGCCAGCAGACCAACTTCGCGTCGCTGCTGGGCACGCGCGGCGTGAACGACGCGGGCGGCGCCAACGTGACGCAGATGATTCTGCAGGGCGTGAACATGCGCGTGCACGAGCAGGAGGTCTACATGCCCGCCTTCGGCAAGGCCTACACCGACACCGAGGTCGCGGCGCTCGCCAACTACGTCATTGCGCAGTTCGGCAACAAGCAGGGCACGGTGACGCCGGAGTTCGTGGCCAAGCAGCGCGCGCAATAGCACTCGGGGAAAACGTCATTGCGGCACCGCGCCGCTGCATGCCTCATGCCGGCCGAGTCCCACCCAGGCTCGGCCGTACTTTTTTGCAAAACGATGCGCCTGCCGTCAAGACAGCCGGCGCGCATACGGTGAGGATCGCGCGAAACCGAGGCCCGCCACCCCGCGCGCCCTATCGCTGGAATTAAGTACCTCTATTCGCCCTGCGGCATCTTCTGTCAGAGAATTTGCCTTCCCCTCGCAACAGAAAACCAGGAGTTCCCCCATGAGCAATGAGAAGACCGAAGCCAAGTGCCCCTTCAGCCAGGCCGCCGGCGCCGGCACCAAGAACAGCGACTGGTGGCCCAAGCAGTTGCGCGTGGACCTGCTGCACCAGCACTCCGCCAAGTCCGACCCCATGGACAAAGACTTCGACTACGCCGCTGCCTTCAAGAGCCTCGACCTGGCCGCGGTGAAGCAAGACCTTGCCGCGCTCATGACCGACTCGCAGGACTGGTGGCCCGCGGACTTCGGCCACTACGGCCCCCTCTTCATTCGCATGGCCTGGCACAGCGCCGGCACCTACCGCATCGGTGACGGCCGCGGCGGTGCGGGTCGTGGGCAGCAGCGCTTTGCACCGCTCAACAGCTGGCCCGACAACGTGAGCCTGGACAAGGCCCGCCGCCTGCTGTGGCCCATCAAGCAGAAGTACGGCCAGAAGATTTCGTGGGCCGACCTGATGATTCTCACGGGCAACGTCGCACTGGAAACCATGGGCTTCAAGACCTTCGGCTTTGCGGGTGGGCGTGCCGATGTGTGGGAACCCGACCAGGACGTGTACTGGGGCCGCGAGACCACCTGGCTTGGCGGCGACGTGCGCTATGCGCAAGGCTCGCCGGGCGTCCAGGAAGACCACGCGGTGCTGGTGAAGGACGACGACAGCAAGGTGCCGCACACGCGCGACCTGGAGAACCCGCTGGCCGCCGTGCAGATGGGCCTGATCTACGTGAACCCCGAAGGCCCGGACGGCAACCCCGACCCGATTGCCGCGGCACGCGACATTCGCGACACCTTCGCGCGCATGGCCATGGACGACGAAGAAACCGTGGCGCTCATCGCCGGCGGCCACACCTTCGGCAAGACCCACGGCGCGGCCGAAGCGTCGAACGTGGCGCACGAACCCGAAGGCGCCGGCATCGAGGCGCAGGGCATGGGCTGGCACAACAGCTTTGGCACCGGCAAGGGCGGCGACGCCATCACCAGCGGCCTGGAAGTGACGTGGACCACCACGCCCACGAAGTGGAGCAACAACTTCTTCGAGAACCTGTTCGGCTTTGAATGGGAACTGACGAAGAGCCCCGCCGGCGCGCACCAGTGGGTGGCCAAGAACGGCGCCGGTGCCGGCACCATTCCGCATGCGCACGATGCCTCCAAGCGCCTTGCGCCGACCATGCTCACCACCGACCTGTCGCTGCGCCTGGACCCGGAATACGAAAAGATCTCGCGCCGCTTTCTCGCCAACCCCGACCAGTTCGCCGATGCGTTCGCGCGCGCCTGGTTCAAGCTCACGCACCGCGACATGGGCCCGCGTGCCCGCTACCTCGGACCGGAAGTGCCGGCCGAAGAACTGGTCTGGCAAGACCCGATTCCGGCGCTCGACCATGCGCTGGTGGACGCGCAGGACGTCGCTGCGCTGACGCAGAAGGTGCTGGCATCGGGCCTCGCGCCGGCACAGCTGGTGGCAACGGCATGGGCCTCGGCCTCCACCTTCCGCGGCTCCGACAAGCGCGGCGGCGCCAACGGCGCGCGCATTCGCCTGGCACCGCAAAAGGACTGGGCCGTCAACGAGCCGGCGCAACTGGCCAAGGTGCTGCAGCTGCTGGAAGGCATTCGCGCCGAGTTCAATGCGGCGCAGACCGGCGGCAAGAAGATCTCGCTGGCCGACCTGGTCGTGCTGGCCGGTGGCGCGGGCGTGGAGCAAGCTGCTCGCAACGCCGGCCGTGAAGTGAAGGTGCCGTTCTCGCCGGGCCGCACCGACGCCTCGCAGGAGCAGACCGATGTGGCCTCGTTCACGCCGCTGGAGCCGGCCGCCGATGGGTTCCGCAACTACACGAAGGCGCGCTTCAGCGTGCCGGCCGAAGTGCTGCTGGTGGACCGCGCGCAACTGCTGACGCTGACCGCGCCGGAGCTGACGGTGCTGGTCGGTGGACTGCGCGTGATCGGTGTCAATGCGGGCCAGGGCAAGGACGGCGTGCTCACCGCCAAGCCCGGCACGCTGACCAACGACTTCTTCGTGAACCTGCTCGACATGGGCACGGAGTGGAAGCCCGCCTCGGGCGCGCAGGGCCAGTACGAAGGGCGCGACCGCAAGTCGGGTGAACTGAAGTGGACCGGCACGCGCGCCGACCTGGTCTTCGGCTCCAACGCGCAGCTGCGTGCGGTTGCCGAGATCTATGCGAGCGCGGACGCGCAGGCGAAGTTCGTCAACGACTTCGTGGCCGCGTGGACCAAGGTGATGAACCTGGACCGTTTCGATCTGGCCTGATCGGGCCTTTGCAGCGATTGCCGGGGGCTGCGTTTCCCCCGGCCCACGGGCTCACCAAGAGAGCTCGCCCACCACCCGCCGCACGGTCTGCAACGCGCTGCGCAGAGCCTGCGGCTCGACCGAACCCAGCGCCAGCCGCAACGCATGCGGCACATGCGCCGACGCGGCAAAGGGCTCGGCCGTCGACACCGAGACCCCTTCACGCAACAGCGCCGCCGCCACGCGGTCGGCGCGCGTTTCTTCCGGCAGGGGCAGCCACACGAAATATGACGCCGGATGCCGCACGCACTTGAGCCCGGCCAGCGCTTCGCCGGCAATGGCCTGACGCTCGGCTGCGTCCTGCCGCTTTTGTGCTTCGAGCCTCTCGACCGTGCCGTCGTCCATCCAGGCGCAGGCGATGGCCGTGGTGACGCCCGGCGTGCACCACGTGGTCGCCCGGATCGCCCGTTCCAGCTTTGCCACGGCCGCGTCGGGCGCCACGACAAACCCAACGCGCAGGCCCGTGGCCACGCTCTTGGACAGGCCCGACACATACACCGTGGTCTCGGGTGCCAGCGTGGCCAGCGGCGCGGGCGGCGGCTTGTGCGGGTCGTCGGCCAGAAAAGCGTAGGCCGCGTCTTCGATGATGAGCAACCCATGCCGCCGCGCAATTGCGACCAGCCGGCGGCGGCGGCTCTCGCTCATGACCCAGCCCAGCGGGTTGTGCAGGGTCGGCATCGTGTAGATGGCCTTCACGCGGCGTTGGGCGCACAGCCGCTCCAGCGCGTCGAGGTCAGGGCCCTGGCCCGACGCGGGCAGCGGCGCCAGCTCCAGCCGGTGCGCCTCTGCAAGCACCTTGAAGCCGGGGTAGGTCAAGGCATCGACCGCAACCACGTCGCCCGGTTTCAACAGCGCCATCACCGTCACCGCCAGGCCGTGCTGTGCGCCGTCCACCAGCAGCACGCGCGCGGGCTCCGCCGCCAGGCCGCGCAACACCAGGTGCCGCGCGACGCAAGCGCGCTCGTGCGGTCGGCCGCCATGCGGTGCATAGCGCAGCATGGCTTCGAGTTCGCCACCGGCGGCAAGCTGACGCAACGCGCTGCGCAGCAGGTCGGCCTGGCCGGGCAGCGAGGGGTAGTTGAAGTTCAGGTCCACTAGGCCCGCCGCCACCGCTTGCTGGTCGGCCACACGACCACGCGAGAGCGCGGTTTCGCGCACGAAGGTGCCACGGCCTACCTCCCCGCTGACCAGGCCCATGGCCTCCAGCTCCGCATAGACGCGCGACGCCGTGACCAGCGCCAGGCCGTGCTGCTCGGCCAGCCGCCGGTGCGTGGGCAGGCGCATGCCCGGCGGCATGCTCCCCGTGCGAATTTCCGCCGCGAGCGCGTCGACCAGTTGCTTGTAGCGGGCTTCAGCCATGGCGAGATGTATTCATGACAATCTTTTGATTGTATTGATCAGCCGGCCTACGATGACTGCGTTACAGCCCCCCACATCCCCACTTCAAGCCCGCCATGCACATCGCCATCCTGACCTTCGACGGCTTCAACGAACTCGACTCGCTCATCGCCCTGGGCGTGCTCAACCGCATCAAGAAGCCCGGCTGGCGCGTGACGCTGTGCTGCCCCGGCCCGCAGGTCACTTCGATGAACGGCGTGACCGTGCATGCACAGTCCTTGCTGGAAGAAGCGCGCGACGCCGATGCGGTGGTCGTCGGCAGCGGCATCAAGACGCGCGAGGTGGTCGACAGCCCCGAGCTGATGGCGCGCCTGGCGCTAGACCCCGCGCGCCAGCTGATTGCGGCGCAGTGCTCCGGCACCTTGATACTGGCCAAGCTCGGCCTGGTGCAGGGCGTGCCGGCCTGCACCGATCTCACCACCAAGCCCTGGGTGCAAGAGGCCGGCGTGGAGGTGCTCAACCAGCCCTTCTTTGCCAAGGGCAATGTCGCGACGGCGGGCGGTTGCTTTGCCGCGCCCTACCTGGCCGGCTGGATCATCGCGCGCACCGAGGGGCTGGAGGCCGCGAGCGCGGCGCTGCACTACGTGGCGCCGGTGGGCGAGAAGGAGGCTTACGTGGCCAATGCGCTCAGGAACATCGTGCCGTACCTGCCGCCACAGCGCCTGGCCGCTTAACGCCGCTGCGCCACCGGCACGTGCACGTCCCACTTCTGCGCGGGGTTCACCGCGCGTGCGCAGACCACCGCGATCACGCGGCGGGTGTGCTGCACCACCTCGCCCTTGTGCACGGCGGACCAGCGCAGGGTGTCCCAGCGCGCCTGCAAGGGCACGGCACACCGCGGCACCAGCACCTTCAGGTTCGGCTCGATGGCCTCCCATGTGCTCTGGGTGCGGGCGTTTTCCTGCGCGACGAATTCGCGCGCCTTCTCGCGGATTTCGTAGAGGCCGTGAATGGCGTCGTTGGACCGCATGCTGTCGATGGTCGTGGCGGCAAGGCCGTGGGCCGATGCGGCGAGCAGGAGCAAGGGAAGCAGACGAAAGACGCGGTGATAGGTGGGCATGAGGCTGTGCAAGAAGCTGTGCAGGAGGCGGTTGAAGCAGAGGGACCCTGTGGGCTACATTGCCGAACGATAGCCAAGCAAGGGGGGACGTTCACATGGCCGAAGTCTGGATGGTATTTTTTCGCGCGGGCACTTGCGACCTGGAGGCCGCGGCAACCGCGCTGCGCGACCATGGCCTGCAAGTCTCCCAGGAGCCCGGCCTGCTGATCGCAAGCACCGGCGAGTCTCAGCCCTTTCGCATTCGTCTGTCGAGCGAACCGCATGTTCAGGCGGAGGCCATCGAGATCGGCGCGGGCACGCCGCATGAAGCGGCGCTGCGCGATTTGAACGCGCGCTTCGAGGTGGCCATCGGCGACCTGGACGAAGCGCTCGACGAGATCAACACGCTCATCGAGGTACAGGCCGCGCTGCAGGAGGCGTCGGGCGGCTATTTGTTCCTGCCGTGGAACGGGCACCTGTCGGCGCCTTGAGGCGGGGGTACTCAACCTCGATGCAGAGGTTGCTTTCGCGCTTGTTCCAGTCGTCCGGGTTGGCCTGACCGAGCCCGCCGCCCATGGCGACTTGCTGGTAGTTATCGCGGAATTGCTTCTCGTCCTTCAACCCCAAAGCGGCCATGATCTCGGCGCGACTCATCTCGCCGCCCAGAACCTGCAGCAGACGCCGGACTTCGGGGGTGACTTCGGGGCCACTTCGGGGGTGACTTCGGGGGTGACTTGTGCGCTCACCACCCGCCACACCACCGCCCGGAACTGGTTCGACTGTCGACGGGTGCCGTGAGCTGGCGCCTGCAACGGCGCCCCCAACCCCCACCTAATTCCCCTCCCGGACAATGCCCGGCATGCCACCCCGCCACCGCATCGTTCCGCTCATCGTCGCCTCTCCGCTCTTCCTGCAAAACCTCGACACCTCGGTGATGGCCACCGCCTTGCCGACCATCGCGCACGCGCTCGACGTGAGCGTGCTGCACCTGAACCTGGCGATCACCTCTTACCTGCTGAGCCTGGCGGTGTTCCTGCCCGTGAGCGGCTGGCTGGCCGAGCGCTTCGGGGCCAGGCGAGTGTTCTGCGTGGCGGTGGCGTTCTTCTCGCTGGGCTCCACGCTGTGCGGCGCGGCGCAGACGCTGCCGCAGCTGGTGGCCTTCAGGGTGCTGCAGGGGCTGGGCGGCGCGATGATGCTGCCGGTGGGCCGGCTCATTCTGCTGCGCAGCGTGCCGCCGGCGCAGATGGTGTCGGCCATGGTGTGGTTCACGGTGCCGCCGGCGTTCGGCCGGCTGGCGGGGCCGCTGTTCGGTGGGGCCATCGTCACGCTGACGTCGTGGCGGTGGATTTTTCTCATCAACATTCCGTTCGGCCTGCTGGCCATTGCCGGGGCGCTGCGCTTCATCAACGACACACCCGAAGACAGCACGCGCACGCCCTTCGACCTCGAAGGCTTCGTGCTGCTGGCCGTGGGCCTGACGGCGCTGCTGGGCAGCCTGGAGATGGTGGGCAAGGCGCTGCTGCCGGTGCCGGCGCTGTGGGCGCTGGCGGGCATGGGCGCGCTGGCGTCGCTGGCGTACCACCTGCGCAGCCGCCGCAAGGCGCACCCGCTGATCGACCTGGGCATTCTGCGGTTCTCGGGCTATCGCGCGTCGGTGTTGGGCGGTACGCCGTTGCGCATTGCGATCGGTGCCTCGCCGTTCCTGCTGCCGCTGATGCTGCAGCTGGGCTTCGGTCTTTCGCCGCTGGCCTCGGGCAGCCTCACGATGGCCACCGCGCTGGGCTCGCTGGCCACGCGCACGGTGATGGCAAAGGCGATTCGCGCGGTCGGGTTTCGCTCGCTGCTGGTGGGCGCCACCTGCCTCACCAGCCTTTGCTATGTGAGCTACGGCCGCTTCACGCCGGCCACGCCGCACCTGCAGATCTTCGTCACGCTGCTGTTCGGCGGGCTGGTGAATTCGATGGCGATGGTGTCGCTGCAAACGCTGGGCTTCTCGCAGATTCCCAAGCCTCGCATGAGCCACGCGGCCACGCTGAACAGCATGGCGCAGCAGCTGTCGTTGAGCCTGGGCGTGACGCTGGGCGCCTCGCTGGTCACGCTGGCGGCGTGGTGGCATGGCAGTAGCGCCGACGCGCTGACGGCGGCGGATTTTTCTCCGGCCTTCGGGGTGGTGGGTGCGATGACCTTGCTGTCGCTGCTGTCGTTCACCAAGCTGTCGCGCAGCGAAGGGGCGGCACTGCGCTGACGCCGGGCATGCCGCGACGGCAACCCGCTATCGCGTGCGGCGTGCGGCGTGCGGCGTGCCCGAGAATCCCCGCATGCCCCACGCCGTTTCCCTCTTGCGCGCCGCGCGCCTGGCGCGCAGCGTCAAACCCTTTCTGGCCCGTGGCGGTTTCAAGCGCGAGCGTTGCGGCGGCTGCCGCCTGTCGCCGACCCATTGCATGTGCGCCTTGCGCCCCGCAATGACCACGCGCGCCGGGGTGTGCCTGCTGATGGCCGACATCGAAACGCTCAAGCCAAGCAACACCGGCTGGCTGGTGGCGGACGTGGTGGCCGACACCTTTGCCTTCGGCTGGGCCCGCACCGAAACCGACCCTACGCTGCTGGCGCTGCTGAACGACCCGCAATGGCAACCGTACGTGGTGTTTCCGGGGCAGTACGCGGCGCCCGAGCGGGTGGTGCTGAATGTCGAGCAACCTGCGCCTTCGGAAGCTCAGGAAGCGTCAGTTGCTTCCAGCAGCACGCCACCCGCTAGGCGCCCGCTCTTCATCCTGCTCGACGGCACCTGGGCCGAGGCACGCAAGATGTTCGGCCGAAGCCCCTACCTCGACCGGCTGCCCGTGCTGAGCCTGCAGTCGGACCAGGTCACGCAGTACAAGCTGCGCCGCTCCGGGCGCGACGACCACTTCTGCACCAGCGAGGTGGCCGCCCTGTGCATGTGCCTGGCCGGCGAGCACCTGGCCGCGCAGGCGCTGGACGCATGGCTCGGCGTGTTCACCCACCACTACCTGCGCGCGAAGAACCAGCTGCCCATTGAATGGGAGGGCGACGCGCACCAGCGGCTGCGCGAGGTGGCGCTCATGCTGGCCGCCCCTTGACGGGCGCATGCAGCGCCATCAGCTCGACCACCCAATCGATGAACACGCGCAGCTTGGCGCTCACATGTCGGTTGGGCGTGTACGCCACGTACATCGGCATCGGGTCGAGCTGCCAGTCCTCGAACAGCGGCACCAGCTCGCCGCTGGCCGCATGCGCATCGGCCATGTAGCGCGGCAGCCAGAGCACGCCCAACCCGGCCAGCCCGGCAGCCAGGTAGGCGTTGCCGTCGTCGAACGAGAACACGTAGCGGCCCCGCACTTCGAGGCGCTCCGCGTCGCGCTGCATGGCATACGGAAAAGGCTTGCCGGTGCGTGACCACAAGAAGCCGACGATGCGGTGGTGGGTGTCTTCTAGCGCGCCGGGGTGCGCAGGCATGCCGGCACGCGCCAGGTAGCTGGGCGCCGCATACACGCCAAGCTGCAGGTCGCCCACGCGGCGCGCCATGAGCGAAGGGTCGGTGAGCTCACCGCCGCGCAGCACGCAGTCGACCCGCTCGCCGATCAGGTCGACCATGCGGTCGCTCACACCCATGTCGATCTGGATGTCGGGGTAGCGCGCATGAAACGCCGGCAGCGCGGGCACCAGGATCGTTCGCGCCAGCGGGCTGGGCACGTCGACGCGCAGCCGCCCGCGGGGCGCAGCCGAGGCGGTCGACAGGCTGGTTTCGGCGTCGTCCATGTCGCCCAGCAGGCGCACCACGCGCTCGTAGTAGGCCGCGCCGTCGGCCGTCACGTTCACCTTGCGCGTGGTGCGGTTCAGCAGCTTCACGCGCAGCCGGGCCTCCAGTTGCTGCACCAGTTGCGTCACGCTGGTCTTGCTCATGTTCAGCGTCTCGGCGGCCTGGGTGAAGCTGCGTGTTTCCACCACGCGCGCAAAGGCCTGCATTGCATCGAAACGGTCCATGTCTTCGGTTCCTGGCTTTGGCGATCGGTCGGCAATTGTTTGGGTTCTGCAAACAGTGATTGTTGGCTTTGCCTGTTTATCCGGCGGGCGTGCTTGTCTAAAGTCCCTTCACCGTGACCCACGGGCCGGCTTGCGGCCCATTCCAAAAAAAGGCAGATGCATGACGCAACGCGATGTTGTTTTTCCAGAGGGGCGCCAGGCGCTGTACAACAAGAACCGCTATTCACCGGCGGTGCGCGCCAACGGTTTTCTGTTCGTGTCGGGGCAGGTCGGCAGCCGGCCCGACGGCTCGCCCGAGCCCGAGCTTCAGGCGCAGGTGCGCCTCGCATTCGACAACCTGAACGCGGTGCTGAAAGCCGCGGGCTGCACCTTCGACGACGTGGTGGACGTCACTGTCTTCATCGTCGACCCCGAAAAGAATTTCGAGACCATCTGGAAGCTGGTGCCCGAGTACTGGGGCGCCGCCCCGCACCCGACGCTCACCGGCATCGGCGTGACCTGGCTGTATGGCTTTCAGTTCGAAATCAAGGTGATCGCCAAGCTGCCGCAGGGCAGCTAAACCGACACCGCTCCTAGAACGCTCAGGCCGCCGGCCGCGCCAAGGCCGCCAGCAGGCCCAGCCAGCGTGCCTTCCAGCTCGCTGTGAAGGCGATCACCAAGGCGGCGCCGGCCAGCGTCATGAACCACACCAGCGCGGCCATCGACGCGTGATCGACCGCCAGGCACAGCAGCAACGAAGCCGCCAGGCCCGACACCCCCAGCACGCGCAGCAGCCTCACGGTGCCGCGCGATGCAGGCACAGGCCCGAGCGCCTGTTCCCAATGCACGTCCATGGCCAGGGCCAGCCAGCCCAGGCCGGCGATGTTGGCCGCCACGGCCAGCAGCAGCAGAACGGCGTCAGCCATTGGCGCGCTCCGCACCGGCGGTGGAAGCCGTGGCAACTCCAAGGGGCGATGCCACCAAGGCAGGCGCACCGGCGCGGCGGCCGAGCTTGCGGGCAACAGCCACCGCAATGGCGGCGCTGGCCAGCATGAACAGATCGACACCGGCCACCGGCCAGTAGCGCTCGCCGAGCGTGCGCAGCAGGTGGTCGCCGGTGGTCAGCCAGTTCAGCAGCACGGCGGCCACGGCCATCACGGCCACGGCCCAGCATTGCTCGGCCCAGGCCGGCGCCATGCGCGCCTGCGCCACGGGCGCGGTGCGCCACATGCCGTGCGCAAACGCCAGCAGCCACGCACCCCAGAAGATGTACTGCTCCCAGTCGCCGCGCGCCGGCAGGTCGGTGGGCAGCAGGCGGTTGCCGATGAGCATGGCCAGCGCCGCGATGAGCATGCCGGTCACGGTGGACACCGCAAACGCATCGACCCAGCGCGCGCCGCCGCGGCCCTGTTTGGCGTGCTGGCGCTTGCGCTTTTCCACGAAGAAGATGAAGCCGGTGGCAATGCACACGCAACCCGAGAGGCCGCCCAGCACATACAGCCAGCGCAGCAGCCAGTGCCGAAAGTGCTGCAGGTGCAGCCCGGTCAGAAAGGTGTTGATGCTGGCCACGGGCGTCAGCGGCGGGTCTTCGCGCAGCACCTCGCCGGTCGAGGCCTTGAAGTGAATGCCTTCGCCGGTGAGCGCGATGCGGTCCGTGCCCGCGCGAAACACGCTCACATAGCTGTTGGCGTCGCCCACGTGCTGCACGCTCAGAAGGCCGACGTCGCCGGCCATGTCCTTGGCCGCCCAGCGGCGCCGGGCCTCGGCGACCATGGCGTCGACCGACGCGAGCGGCGCGGCCACGCCCGCGCGGTCGTGCGGCAACCCGGTTTCCAGTGCCTCGTGCTTTTCATGCAGATCGTGCAGTGGCTTGAGCTGGGTGTCGGTCAGCGGAAAGTAGATGCCACCGAAAATCACCAGCCCCGAGAACGCGAAGATGAAGTGAAACGGCAGCGCCACCACACCGGTGAGGTTGTGCAGGTCGAGCGTGCTGCGCTGCGTGTGCTTGCGCGGGCGAAAAGTGAACAGCTCTCTGAAGATCTTGCGGTGCATCACCACGCCGCTGACCAGCGCCACCAGCATCACCAGCGCGGCAAAGCCGACGATGAAGTAGCCCAGGTTCATCCACTCCAGATGCAGGCTGTAGTGCAGCGGGTAGAAGAACTGGCTGCCGATCTTCAGGTGGTCGTCGCTCAGCGACTTGCCGTTGCGCGGGTCGATGGTGCGGTTGCCGAACACGCCCTCCTCGGGGTCCTTGGCGTTGGGCAATTCGTAGCTGGAAAAAAGGCTGAGCACCGGGTCGCGGTGCGTGGTGTACGCGGCCCAGCTCTTGACGACCGGAAAGCTGTCGGCCATGGGGCCGTTCACGCGGCCGCGGGCCTGCTCGATGCTCTCGCGGCTGGGCTTCATGTCCTGAAACACGGGCAGCAGCACCTTGTCGAACGACGGCATGGGCTGCGGCGCGAAGCGCGACGCGGGAATGGCCCAGCGGTCGATCTCGCGGTCGAACACCGACAGCGAGCCGAAGAAGAAAACGACCATCAGCACAAAGCCCAGCACCAGGCAGAACCAGGTGTGGAGCCAGGCCATGGAGAGGCGGAAGTTCTGGAACACGGGGGGAGTCTCCTGGGTACGCAATGTCGGCATCAAAGCAGCGCGCGCTGCACCAGCCAGGCCGCACCGGTCATGAGCGCGCCGCCGCCCGCAAGCACCAGCCACACACGCGCCAGGCTGCGCGCGGCAAAGGCCCAGAGAAACGCGACCAGAAAAACGATGAAGCCCACGATGTAGCTCAGCGCCTCGGCATCGTGGAACGCCATGCGCGCGGCATACAGCAGGCCGATGGCCAGGGCGATGAAGCCCCAGGTGAAGGCGTAGCCGCCGAGCATGCCGGCGGCAATGCGCAAGGCGATGCTCATTGCGAGGCCGCCGTGAAAGTAGTGCCGAAGCTGGGAATCTGCATGCGCTGGACCATGGGTTTGCTCGGTGGGTGTCGTGACCGGGCGCCGGTCACGCCGAAGCCTTCCAAGCCCCGTCAAGCGAGCCTGAGTTGGGGCGGCTGCCGGGCCTGCGTTAGCGCGCAGGTGACGAAAGCGCGCCGATTATAGGAGCCTGGATGCGAATGACTCGCATATAAACAGCCAGCGCGAAGGGCCGTTCAGGACGGCGGCGCGACCTTGTCCGTGTCTACGCCCGGCTGCTGCACCCCCACGGCAATGCCGTAAAGCGCCAGCATGCCCACCACATGCCCGACCGAGACACCGGGCTCGCCGGACTCGATGCGCGCGATGGTCTGCACATGCACGCCCAGCCGGGTGGCGGCCACCGCCTGGCCCTCGCCGGCGTTGTTGCGCGCCAGCTTGGCGGCGGCGCCCAGTGCCTTGATCGCCTGGAGGGCGTCGTCCCCAATGTCGTCGGAAATTCGTTTGCCTTTGGCCATGGCGGCATTGTCACTGCTGGGCGCGCAGGGGCGGTGCAGTGAGGGCCGGGGGCACAATCGGGCGCCCACCCTTGTTGCGCCGTCCATGGCGCCTTCCCTTCCCCTGCCTGCATGCGAATCCACGAACTCAAACGGCGTCTGCGCGACGCCGGCGCGGGCCCCAGCCACGAGCAGCGCATCCTGCGGCTGTGGTCCCACGCGCTGCCCCGCGACAGCGGCCGGCGCCTGCCGGCGAGCTTCTTCCCGTCGTCTTTGATGGAGGCTTTGCCGGCCATCGAGGCCGAGCTGGCGGGCCTGGCGCGCATTCATGCGGTGCACCCCGGTGCCGACGGTGCCGAGCGGCTGCTGGTGGCGCTGGCCGACGGCCAGATGGTCGAAAGCGTGCTGCTGCCGCGCGACGGCCTGTGCGTGTCGTCGCAGGTGGGTTGCGCCGTGGGGTGCCAGTTCTGCATGACGGGGCGCGACGGCCTGCTGCGCCAGGTGGGCAGCGCCGAGATCATTGCCCAGGTGGCCCTGGCGCGCAGTCGCAGGCCGGTGCGCAAGGTGGTGTTCATGGGCATGGGGGAGCCTTCGCACAACCTGGACAACGTGATGGAGGCCATCGAGCTGCTGGGCACGGTGGGCAACGTCGGCCACAAGAACCTGGTGTTCTCCACCGTGGGCGACCCGCGCGCGTTCGAGCGGCTGCACCAGGAGCGCGTGAAGCCCGCGCTGGCGCTGTCGCTGCACACCACCAAGGCTGCGCTGCGCAAGACGCTGTTGCCGCGCGCGCCCCACATGACGCCCGAAGAAGTGGTGGCCGAAGGCGAGCGCTATGCGCGGGCCACGGGCTACCCCATTCAGTACCAGTGGACGCTGCTCGAAGGCGTGAACGACGGGCCCGACGAAATCGACGGCATCGTGCGGCTGCTCTCGGGCAAGTACGGCGTGCTCAACATCATTCCGTTCAACGCGGTGGACGGCGTGGCGTTCAGCCGCCCGTCGTGGGAGCGCTGCAAGGCGATGGCGCGCACGCTGCACGAGCGCGGCATTCTCACCAAGCTGCGCGATTCGGCCGGGCAGGACGTCGACGGCGGCTGCGGCCAGCTGCGGGCACGGGCGCGCTCGGCAGAGGTGCGCATCACGCTGCACCGGACCTGAGGCCCGAGGTCACGCGGTCACGTGGCCTGTGGTCGCGCGGTCATGTGATCGCGAAGGCGCTCGCGCTCCCTGCGCCTCAGCTCACCATGTAGCCGCCGTCCACCGGCAGCACCACCCCGGTCATGAACGACGCAGCTGGCGTGCACAAGAACACCGCCGCGCGCGCCACGTCGTCGGGTGTGCCCCAACGGCCCATGGGCGTGCGCGCGAGGATGGGGCCGGCGCGCGCCGGGTCGTCCTGCAGCGCCTGCGTGAGCGGCGTGGCGATCCAGCCCGGCGCCACGGCGTTCACACGGATGCCGTCCGCCGCGTAGGCGATGGCCAGCGACTTGGTGAGCTGCGCCACGCCGCCCTTGCTGGCCGCATAGGCCGGCACCAGACCACCGCCGAAGAAGCTCAGCATCGATGCCGTGTTGACTATGCAACCCTTGCTGGCCTTCAGCCGCTCGCGCGTGGCACTGCACACGCGCATGGTGCCGGTGAGGTTCACGGCCAGCACTTTTTCGAACACCTCGATGTCGTGCTCCGCGCCGCGCTGCAGGATGCCGGCGCAGTTGAAGACGATGTCGAGCCGCTCGATGTTCGCCAGCGCAGCGTCGAGGCTCGCGCCCGATGCAATGTCGGCCTGCCGCACTTCGACCGCCGCGTCGAGCGTGCCGTCGCCGCCGCTGCGCCCCAGCACCGTGACCTGCGCGCCCAGCGCGGCCAGGTGGTTGGCGATGACGGCGCCAATGCCCTGCGTGCCGCCGGCGACGAGTGCGCGCTTGCCGTTGAAAATTCCTGGCTGGTAGGTCATGGGTGTGTGGCCTCGAAAGATGGGAATGCGGGTGGTGGGAAAGTGGGTGGTGGGAAGGCGGGTGCGCAGTGTAGACAGGCACCACGAAATCATCGGCAAACCAAAAACCACGCGCGCCTCCACAAAGTCTCCTCGATTGGTCGCCATCATTGCCTGGTCCGCTTGATTCCTCCGGCGGACACCTCCCTCCACAGGCCCTTTGCAAGACAGGGGCCATTCAGCCCGCCTTGTGCGGGCTGTTTTTTTGGCCGATCGGGTTTCAGGCCTTCAAGCCCTCAGGCATCCGCCACCGCATACGGCGTGAACCGGCTTTCGTTCTCGTTCACGTCCAGCGGCCGACCGATGAACGGAAACGCCCGCTGCGGGCAGGCCACGCGCTCGCACACCTTGCAGCCCATGCCGATGGGCGTGGGCACCTCCTGGTCGGCCAGGTCGAGCCCCTTGGCATAGATGAGCCGCGAGGCATGGCGAATGTCGCAGCCCAGGCCGATGGAGAAGGTCTTGCTGGGCGACGCAAAGCCGCGCTGCCCGTGCGACACGGTGCGCGCCACCCATAGATAAGTGCGCCCGTCGGGCATGCGCGCGAGCTGCCGCAGCACGCGCCCGGGCTGCGCGAAGGCCTCGTACACGTTCCACAGCGGGCAGGTGCCGCCGGTCTTGGAAAAGTGAAAGTGCGTGGCCGACTGCCGCTTGGAGATGTTGCCCGCGCGGTCCACGCGAATGAAGAAGAAGGGCACGCCGGGCGCGCCGGGCCGCTGCATGGCGCTCAAGCGATGGCAGACGGTCTCGAAGCCCACACCAAAGCGGCGCGCCAGCAGGTCGATGTCGTAGCGCAGCGCCTCCGCCGCTTTCAGGAAGGGGCCGTAAGGCAGCAGCATGGCGCTGGCGAAGTAGTTGGCCAGACCGATGCGGGCGAGCGCGTGCGTCGGCGCATCGCCAAAGTTGGCGCCTTCCACCAGCGACTCGATGGGCTGCGTCTGCTCCAGCAGCGCCAGCTGGGTCGCCAGCTGAAACGCCTGCTGCCCCGGCTCCAGCCGGCCCGACAGGCGCAGCACGCGGCTGGTGGGGTCGTAGCGGCGCTGGCTGTCGACCGCGTCGTCTTCGGTGGGCACCACGCGCACGCCGTGCTGCTTCATGAGCCGCAGCAGGAGCCATTCGGACAGCGGCCCGCCGTGGGCGCGCGCTTCTTCCGCGAGCTGTTCCGCCTGCCGATCGAGGCAGTCGAAGTGGTTCTGATGGGCAAAGAAAAAGTCGCGCACCGCCTCGAAGGGCATGGGCCGCGTGCGGGTGAATTCGCCACGCCCGTCGCCCAACTCCGCGGCCATGATCTCCAGGCGCTCCATGGCCTCCTGGTGGCGGCGGTGCAGCGCCAGCAGCGCGCGCGCCACGGCGGGCATTTGCGAGGCCACCTCGCGCAGCTCGGGCAGCGCCACGGTGTCGCCACCGGGGTTGTCGGCCAGCGCTTCGCGCATGCTGGCCACCAGGCGGGCCTCTTCGTCTTCGGAGAACTGCTGCACGTCGACGCCCAGCGTGCGGCTGATTTTCAGCAGCACCGCCACGGTGAGCGGGCGCTGGTTCTGCTCCAGCTGGTTGAGGTAGCTGGGCGACAGGCCCAGCGCGTGGGCCAGCGCCACTTGCGTGAGGCCGCGCTCGGCGCGCAGCTTGCGCAGGCGCACGCCCATGAAGGTCTTGCTCATCGTGTGGTTCCTGGCGAATGAAGTGGTCTTGCGATATTCGCAATATTTGCAAATCTCGCATTCTTCATTCGCAATGATTGGCTAATTCAGTCCTTCATTATGGGCACGAATTTGCGTAAATTGCGAAGCATGACGCACTCCCACACGGCACTCGAACTCACGGACATCGTGTTCCCCGAGCACGCCAACCACTACGGCACGCTGTTCGGCGGCAACGCGCTGCTGTTGATGTCCAAGGCGGCCTTTTTGGCCGCGCGGGCGTTCGCGCAGTCCGACGTGGTGATGGCCCGCTGCGCGGACGCGCAGTTCCTCGCGCCCGTGCCGGTGGGCAGCGTGCTGCGGCTGCGCGCAACCATCCACCGCGTGGGCCGCACCTCGCTCACGGTCTGCGTGAGCGGCACGGCCGAACAACTGGGGCACGCACCGCAGGCGGTGCTCCAGTCGCAATTCGAGATGGTGGCGGTCGACAAGAACGGCCGGCCCGCGCGCATGCCCCGCGCCGGCCTGAACAACGAGAAAGAAAAGGAAACAGCATGAACGACATCGCCACCCCGCCCTCCCCGCACTCCCCGCCCGCCACCGGCTTCAAGCCCAAGAAATCCGTCGCCCTGTCCGGCGTGACCGCCGGCAACACCGCGCTGTGCACGGTGGGCCGCACCGGCAACGACCTGCACTACCGCGGCTACGACATCCTGGACATTGCCGAGGTCTGCGAGTTCGAAGAAATAGCCCACCTGCTGGTGCACGGCAAGCTGCCCACGGCGGCCGAGCTGCGCGCCTACAAGGCCAAACTCAAGTCGCTGCGCGGCCTGCCCGCAAGCCTGAAGGAAGCGCTGGAGCAACTGCCCGCCAGCGCGCACCCGATGGACGTGATGCGCACCGGCGTTTCCTCCCTGGGCTGCATGCTGCCCGAGAAGGACGACCACAACCTGCCCGGCGCACGCGACATCGCCGACCGGCTGATGGCTTCGCTCGGCTCGATGCTGCTGTACTGGTACCACTGGTCCACCCAGGGCAAGCGCATCGAGGTGGAGACCGACGACGACTCCATCGGCGCGCACTTTCTGCACCTGCTGCATGGCCGCAAGCCCGGCGCGCAGTGGGAGCGCGCCATGCACACCTCGCTCAACCTCTACGCCGAGCACGAGTTCAATGCCTCCACTTTCACCGCGCGCGTGGTGGCGGGCACCGGCTCCGACATGCACTCGGCCATCACCGGCGCCATTGGCGCGCTGCGCGGGCCCAAGCATGGCGGCGCGAACGAGGTGGCCTTCGAGATCCAGAAGCGCTACGACTCGCCCGACGAGGCCGAGGCCGACATCCGCCGCCGCGTGGAGGCCAAGGAGGTCGTCATCGGCTTCGGACACCCGGTGTACACCGTGAGCGACCCGCGCAACGTGGTCATCAAGGGCGTGGCCAAGTCGCTGTCCGAAGAGGCCGGCTCCACCAAGATGTTCGACATTGCCGAGCGGCTGGAGCGCGTGATGTGGGACGCCAAGAAGATGTTCCCCAACCTGGACTGGTTCAGCGCCGTGAGTTACCACATGATGGGCGTGCCCACGGCCATGTTCACGCCGCTGTTCGTCATTGCGCGCACCAGCGGCTGGGCGGCGCACATCATCGAGCAGCGCATCGACAACAAGATCATTCGGCCCAGCGCCAACTACACCGGGCCGGAAGACCTGAAGTTCGCGCCCATCCAGGATCGGAAGTAAAAGAAAAAAGTGCGCGCACCCCGCGTGCGCGCGCACAGCGTTGCCCCATGAATACCGAACACCGCAAGAACCTCCCCGGCACAGCGCTGGACTACTTCGACGCACGCGAGGCCGTGGAGGCCCTTCGCGCGGGCGCCTGGGCCACCCTGCCCTACACCTCGCGCGTGCATGCAGAGAACCTGGTGCGCCGCTGCGACCCGGCCCTGCTGGTGCAGAGCCTCACGCAGATCGTGGAGCGCCGGCGCGAGCATGACTTTCCATGGTTTCCCGCGCGCGTGGTGTGCCACGACATCCTGGGCCAGACCGCGCTGGTCGACCTGGCCGGCCTGCGCGACGCCATTGCCGAACAGGGTGGCGACCCCGCGCAAGTGAACCCGGTGGTGCCGGTGCAGCTCATCGTCGACCACTCGCTGGCGGTGGAGTGCGGCGGCTTCGACCCCAATGCCTTCGAGAAGAACCGCGCCATCGAAGACCGGCGCAATGTCGACCGCTTTCACTTCATCGAATGGACCAAGCGCGCCTTCAAGAACATGGAGGTGATTCCGCCGGGGAACGGGATCATGCATCAGATCAACCTGGAGCGAATGTCCCCCGTGGTGCATGCCAAAGACGGCGTGGCCTACCCCGACACGCTGGTGGGCACCGACAGCCACACGCCGCATGTCGACGCGCTGGGCGTGGTTGCCATTGGCGTGGGCGGGCTGGAGGCGGAGAACGTGATGCTGGGCCGTGCCTCGTGGATGCGCCTGCCGGTCATCGTGGGCGTGAAGCTCGCGGGCCGGCCGCAGCCGGGCATTACCGCCACCGACGTGGTACTGGCGCTGACCGAGTTTTTGCGCCAGCAGAAAGTGGTGGGCGCGTACCTGGAGTTTCACGGCGAAGGCGCGGCCAGCCTCACGCTGGGCGACCGCGCGACCATCTCCAACATGGCGCCCGAATACGGCGCCACTGCCGCCATGTTCGCCATCGATTCGCAGACCATCGACTACCTGCGCCTGACCGGCCGCGACGACGAACAGGTGCGGCTTGTGGAAACCTACGCCAGGCACACCGGCCTGTGGGCCGACGCGCTCACCGATGCGGTGTACGACCGTGTGCTGCCGTTCGACCTGTCGAGCGTGGTGCGCAACATGGCCGGCCCGTCGAACCCGCACGCGCGCGTGGCCACCGCGGACCTGACGGCGCGCGGCATTGCCGCACCGTGGCACAAAGAGCCGGGCCTCATGCCCGACGGCGCGGTGATCATTGCGGCCATCACCAGCTGCACCAACACCAGCAACCCGCGCAACGTGATTGCCGCGGGCCTGCTCGCGCGCAACGCCAACCGCGTGGGCCTTGTGCGCAAGCCGTGGGTCAAGTCGTCGCTGGCGCCGGGCTCGAAGGCCGTGACGCTGTATCTGGAAGAGGCCGGGCTGATGCGCGAGCTGGAGCAGCTCGGCTTTGGCGTGGTGGGCTATGCCTGCACTTCGTGCAACGGCATGTCGGGCGCGCTGGACCCTGCCATTCAGCAGGAGATAGTGGAGCGCGACCTGTACGCGACCGCGGTGCTGTCTGGCAACCGCAACTTCGACGGGCGCATCCATCCGTATGCGAAGCAGGCGTTTCTGGCGTCGCCGCCGCTGGTGGTGGCCTACGCCATTGCAGGCACGGTGCGCTTCGACATCGAGCGCGACGTGCTCACCGTGTTCGACGGCAAGGAGATTCGCCTGAAAGACATCTGGCCGAACGACGAGGAGATCGACGCCATCGTGAAAGCCAGCGTGAAGCCCGCGCACTTTCGCCAGGTGTACGAACCCATGTTCGCGATACAGCCCGACACCGGCGAGAAGGTGGCGCCGCTGTACGACTGGCGCGCCGCATCGACCTACATTCGCCGCCCGCCTTATTGGGAAGGCGCGCTGGCCGGCGAGCGCACGCTGAAGGGCATGCGACCGCTGGCCTTGCTGCCCGACAACATCACCACCGACCACCTGTCGCCGTCCAACGCGATCATGCTGGACAGCGCCGCCGGCGAGTACCTGCACCGCATGGGCCTGCCCGAGGAAGACTTCAACTCCTACGCCACGCACCGCGGCGACCACCTCACCGCGCAGCGCGCCACCTTCGCCAACCCCACGCTGAAAAACGAGATGGTGCGCAACGCGGACGGCACGGTGCGCGCCGGCTCGCTGGCGCGCGTGGAGCCCGAAGGCCGCGTCATGCGCATGTGGGAGGCCATAGAGACCTACATGGCGGGCAAGCAGCCGCTGATCATCGTGGCGGGTGCCGACTACGGCCAGGGGTCGTCGCGCGACTGGGCCGCCAAGGGCGTGCGCCTGGCTGGCGTGCAGGCCATTGCGGCCGAGGGCTTCGAGCGCATCCACCGCACCAACCTGGTCGGCATGGGCGTGCTGCCGCTGGAGTTCAAGCCGGGCGTGAACCGCCTCACGCTGGCGCTGGACGGCACCGAGACCTACGACGTGAGCGGCGAGCGCAGGCCGCGTGGCGACCTGATGCTGGTCATTCACAGGCGCAACGGCGAGCGGCTCGACGTGCCCATGACCTGCCGGCTCGACACGGCAGAGGAAGTGTCGATCTACGAAGCGGGCGGCGTGCTGCAGCGCTTTGCGCAAGACTTCCTGGCGTCGACCACGGCCGTGGCATCGGCCGCAACCGTGCCCGCCTGAAACGAAAATCGCATCACCATGGCCTACGCACCGCAACTCAAGATTCCCGCCACCTACATGCGCGGCGGCACCAGCAAGGGCGTGTTCTTTCGCCTGCACGATCTGCCCGCTGCCGCACAGGTGCCGGGCAAGGCACGCGACGCGCTGCTGCTGCGCGTCATCGGCAGCCCCGACCCCTACGGCAAGCAGATCGACGGCATGGGCGCGGCCACGTCGAGCACCAGCAAGGCCGTCATTCTTTCGAAGAGCGAGCGGCCCGGCCACGACGTGGACTACCTGTTCGGCCAGGTGTCGATCGACCAGCCCTTCGTCGACTGGAGCGGCAACTGCGGCAACCTGTCGGCCGCCGTCGGCCCCTTCGCCATCGGCAACGGGCTGATCGATGCGGTACGCGTGCCGCGCGACGGCATGGCGGTGGTGCGCATCTGGCAGGCCAACATCGGCAAGACCATCGTCGCGCACGTGCCCATGACAAACGGCGCGGTGCAGGAGACCGGCAACTTCGAGCTCGACGGCGTGACGTTTCCGGCCGCAGAAGTGCTGCTCGAATTCATGGACCCCGCGGCAGAGGAAGAGGGCACGGAAGGTGCGAGAGGTGCGATGTTCCCGACCGGTCACCTCGTCGATACGCTCGACGTGCCGGGCGTCGGCACGCTGCAGGCGACGCTGATCAACGCGGGCATTCCCACCATCTTCGTGAACGCCCAGGCCGTTGGCTGCACCGGCACCGAGCTGCAGGACGCCATCAACAGCGACCCCGCCGCGCTCGCGAAGTTCGAGGCCATCCGCGCGCATGGCGCGCTGCGCATGAGCCTCATCGCACACATCGGCGAAGCGGCCGGGCGCCAGCACACGCCCAAGGTGGCGTTCGTGGCCCCGCCCGCAAACTACACCGCGTCCAGCGGCAAGCAAGTTGATGCAAGCGACATCGACCTGCTCGTGCGCGCGCTGTCGATGGGCAAGCTGCACCACGCCATGATGGGCGCGGCGGCCGTGGCCATCGGCACCGCCGCGGCCATTCCGGGCACGCTGGTGAACCTGGCGGCCGGCGGCGGTGAACGCGCGGCGGTGCGCTTCGGCCACCCGTCGGGCACCTTGCGCGTCGGCGCGCAGGCCGAGCACATCGACGGCCAATGGCAAGTGACCAAGGCCGTCATGAGCCGCAGCGCGCGCGTGCTGATGGAAGGCTGGGTGCGCGTGCCCGGCGACGCGGCCTGACCACTTGCCGCCCTTCGTTCCCCAAATTCACTCACAGATCACTTCACACATCCCATCACAGATCCACTCCACGGATCAGTTCACAGGAACCCGCCATGTCCACTCGAAAGACACTCCGCGCCCTGGCCGAGGCACGCCGCGGCGTGCTGGTGCCGGGCGCCTTCAATGCCCTGTCCGCGCGCGTGATCGAAGACCTGGGCTTCGACGCCATCTACGTCACCGGCGCGGGCGTCACCAACATGTGGTTCGGTCTGCCCGACCAGGGCTTCATGGGCCTGCACGAAATTGCCGACCACACCGCGCGCATCCGCGACGCGGTGGGCCTGCCGTTGATAGTCGACGCCGACACCGGCTTCGGTAACGCGCTGAACGTGCGCCACACCGTGCGCGTGCTGGAGCGCGCGGGCGCCGACTGCATTCAGTTCGAGGACCAGGTCGCGCCCAAACGCTGCGGCCACTTCGCGGGCAAGGACGTGATCTCCACCGAGGAGGCCGTGAACAAGATCAAGGCCGCCGTCGATGCCCGCACCGACCCCGACCTGCTCATCATGGCGCGCACCGACGCGGCCGCCACGCTGGGCTTCGAGGCCGCCATCGAACGCGCGCAGCGCTTCAGCGAGGCTGGCGCCGACATCCTGTTCGTGGAAGCCGTGACCACGGCCGAAGAAATTCGCGCGCTGCCGCAGCGCCTGGCCAAGCCCCAGCTGATGAACATGGTGATCGGCGGCAAGACGCCGATCTTCGGCGCCGAGGAACTGGCCGGCCTGGGCTACGGCATCGTGCTGTACGCCAACGCGGCACTGCAGGGCGCGGTCGCGGGCATGCAGAAGGCGCTGACCGTGCTGCGCGAGACCAGGCGCATCGACGAAGACCCCGCGCTGGTCGTGCCGTTCGCGGAGCGGCAGCGGCTGGTGCGCAAGCCGGAGATGGATGCGTTGGAGAAGCGGTACGCGGGCTGAGGCAGGGCGCAGACGGGGGAAAGTTAGCAGGCGATGGGTGCAGTAACCAGTCCGATACCAGAGCGGTATCTGGTGCGAATGACCTCAGGCTTCCCAAAACAAACGGGCATCCCGGGGACGGTCAAGTCCGACGACGAGAACACCTTGTCTCCGAGGAAGCGCCTGAACTCGTTGTTCTGCAAGAGTCGCTCACAGCGCTGCTTGCAGTCCTGTATCGAGCCTTGTATGGCTTTTTTGCGAGCGCCTGGCCATCGGCGAGTCTGGCCGTGTGCCGCTTATCGGCGTTGCACTCTGTGAAGCAAGATCGCCAGCGACCTTTGAGACGATGTCGTCAAGGGCACGCAAAAAGACGCGAGGCTTCGGCGGTGAAGGTCGTGCCGACCCTGCACTGCACCTCGAGCCATTTTCAGGAAATTGCGCGGCCTTGAAACTCGAGTTCAGTTGCACGGGTCAATTCTCGCGCCCACAAGAACCAATTGCAGCGACATATTCAAGTCGCAAAAAACGAAATCGCGGTTCGGAAATTCGGAATCGGGATCCTTTGAGTCTGCAAAGGCGTCCTCTTCGCGAATTGGACCAGCGCTAAGTGTTTTACGTCACCCGGACAAAACCGCTGTTGCGCGTCGCGCCTGTCGCAACACTGTGGCGTGGCCGTCTCCCGAAGCAGTATTGAGCGTTAACCCGCGCTGCGCACGCAGTACGTGCACCTTCCGCAACGCTCGAATATTCCGGCTTTAAGTTCGCATCGCCGAAGATCTTTGTTATTTCTATCTAATAGAAAAACGTTGATATCAATTGCATCGGAAAAAAGAGCGATTGTCAAAGAAGGTTAACATTATTTTTTCAAACCAGCAACTATGCTCTCGGCTCGACCATCTCAAACGGCTTGACGCCATCTGGAAAATGAATCGAGACAAAAATGAAGAGCAAGATGAGATCAGCCTGTTATTCAGAAAACAAGCCAGCACCAATAGCCAAGGCAGATATCTAGGGAACATTCACCTCGCGCGACACGCCTCTTTAGACGTCATTGCAATTTTCGCAATCGCGATCTTAATTTCTTTTGGTCTTTTCGCATACTTCGCAACGTTTCAAAAAAAGGCGCGCTTGCCAGGCTTGGTAATTTTTAACGAGGGCGTAGTAGCAGTCGCGCCCCAGGAATCCGGCACCATCGTCGAAATTCTGGCAAAAGAGGGCGAGGCCTTGGAAGCCGATCAACCCTTGTTTCGAATAACAAGCGACCGTCGCACCGCGAAAGGAGATTTTTCTCTTCTGATGGCAAAGGCTATTGATCGCCGCCGGGAGGCGATAAATGATGAAAGAATTGTCACGAGAGAAATTGCGCAGCATCGAGCAACAGTTCTACACGCCAAGCGCCGAGGAATCGAAAGGAATATCGACGACTCCAAACTCGACCTTGCTAAATCAAATCGAATTGAACAGCATGCTTCCATTCGTATAGGCTGGTACCGCGATCTGGAACAAAAAGGCTTCTTCTCCAAAATTCAAGCACACGAGAAAGAAGAAGAATTTCTCACCATACAAAGCAAGGTGATCGCAGCAAACCGAAACCTGACAAATTCCATTGCAGAGTTCAACGAGGTAGCTTTCGAAATTAAAAACGGCGAAATGCTGCTGAAAAACGCGTTGAATAAGCTTGAAAGAGAATTGTCGGCGTTGGATCAGGAGGGGCTCTTGAATGATCGTGCTCACATGATCATTACTTCTCCCGTGAAGGGTAGCTTGGCAGCACTTCACGTACGTTCTGGCAGCAATGTCCAGGGAGGCCAATCGATAGCTACCGTTCAGACGTTGGGCAAGAACAATAAAAACAAAATTGGCATTGACCTGTATGCCGCATCAAAAAATATTGGATTTGTTGAAAAAGGGCAAAAAATATGGGTCCGGGTAAGCGCTTATCCATATCAAAAGTATGGAATGTTGGAGGGAACCATTGAATCCATAAGCAGCGCACCAATTAATCAACAAGAGTTGCCAATTGGCCTACTTCCAAGCTTGACTTCATTGCAGAGCAACGAGCCGCTCTATAGGGTAAAAGCAATTTTAAAGGAGGGAGAACTGAGCCACGGCACTAATGAATTAAATATTGTGCCTGGCATGTTGGTCGACGCCGACGTTATGAAAGAGCGCCGATCAATATTGGAATGGGCTTTCGAGCCGCTCATTGGAGCCTATAAAAAATCTCGAAATACGGTCAATTAATACAAATATCTAATCATATGTTTATCAGTATTCGAAACAGGACCGTCAACACCTTTTCCTCGATCCCGAATTCTCGGCCTCTATCGCGGGCGGAAGAGTTTTTTGTGGGTGGCGGATTTGATCCCATCAGCGCCGGCGAGATAACCCTTCAGGATATCGTTCAAACCTCAAGCGGTGTTAAGTTTGTCGTTGGAGGAAATATTTATCAAGCTGAGGTCGATGATGCTGCTGGAACAATGACAGGAATCGTAAGGTCTGCCAGCGGCAAAACAGTTAAGACTGTTGTAACCGTGATGGGGGAAAGCATCGTCAATATTACGGTAAATGGAAAAGGCATTGGCTGTTTTAAGATGTTTGCCGGGCCTAGCTCTGATGTCAGCCGCTGGGGCCTGGATGGCGATGAGTAACAGCTTCACCCATCATTAAATAGCCTTGAAAAAGCTAATATTTTCAGGTGCGCTCGCCATGTACATGGCGGGTACTCTCGGCCAATCGATAGGGGCCGCGCACATCTCTCCCAATACCTACATGAAAAGGTACGTTCCACTTGTATCCACGGACGATTTCTCAAACACCGGGATGGTGGAAATCTCCGCTGAAAATGCAGCCAGATTGATCGGCAAAAGCCCCCGTATCACATTCATTGGAGCTGTCGTACCGGAACTCAATGCCAATTCGGTCAGGATATATCAGATAAACAAGGCCGGACACAAAAGAAAAAACGTCATAGAAATATTGCAATTTGGGATAGAGGCAGCGATTCCTAAATATTTTTTAGACGAGAGCAACTAATGAGGCCATTATCGACGCAATGCAATCGACAGGAATTCCTGTCAGATTATTTTGAGAAGCAACCGCTATTATTAAAGGGCGCGGCGCTGGGCTCTTCGTTTTCGATCCACGATTTGGAATCGATACTTCATTCGATTAATGCCAAGCCGCCGCGAGTGAACGTATTTCTGAACGGACCACTTCACTGGTCATATTACGCACAATCAAGAGGCGATCCAGATACAGCTTCAGAATGTCGTTTTGAGTCTGGAAAATTAAGGGATTTGCTCAATCAAGGAGCGACTGTTTCTCTCGACAAAATCCATCAACTCTCCCCAGCAATCGCCGCGCATTGTGGGGAAGTCAGTGCGTTACTCGACCAGTCGCCTGTTGTCGCCAATGGCTACCTTTGCATGGGAGGAGAGGGTTCATTTGGCGCTCACTGGGACACCCATGACGTTTTCGCTGTTCAATTGATTGGCCGCAAGCGATGGCAGGTATTCGAGCCTACATACCCCTTACCGCTGAATTTTCAATCGAGCCACATGCAAAAGGACCGTTGTCCAGCAACACCGCTCATGGATTTTATTCTCGAAAAAGGGGATATTTTCTATCTTCCAAGAGGCTGGTGGCATGAAGCGCAACCCCTGACTGACACCAGCTTCCACATTTCAATTGGGGTTCATTCGCAAAAAGCAATTGACTTTGCGAGTTGGGTGTGTGAAGTAAAACTCCCTGCCCATATTTGCGCCCGAAAAACCTTCCAAAACAACGGCAAGTTGAGGGAAGTTGGCGAGATATTGTCTGATTTGATTGCCGACCCCACTGTTCAGGGCGAATATTTGCTTTCCATTCAAAAGCAGCGAAGGTCCAGCTCGCCTTTCGATTTGAGCTATTTATCAAATCAGAGCGAAAAGCAATTTCAGGACCCACCGCTTTACCTGAATTCAACCTATTTCAAAATAGACGATGACACCGCAATCGTCAATGGGAACATCGTCGGAATAGACAAGGATGCAGACAATGTTTTAAAAATTGTCAGAGATAACCCAGGAATTCGGGCTGTCAAGATTTGCGGCATGCTCGGTATTGGTGGCCGCGATCTGGATTTTTATATCTCCAGTTTGATCGGAGCAGACATTTTGAACACCGGTATCCCTGACGTCACAAATAAAAAATGAAAGTGATTTTGCAAGAGCAGGCTGCCGAGTGCGGCCTCGCCTGTCTCGCCATGATAAGTTCGCGTTATGGGCTTGTCGTTGATCTGCGCACGCTGCGGTTGTCGTTTCCTGTTTCCTCACGAGGTAGCACCCTCAACCAGTTGATTGATGTCGCGGAGCAACTCAATTTCGTCACACGGTCTCTTCGAGTCGATATGGAAAGCCTGAGCCTTCTCAAGCTGCCTTGTATTCTGCACTGGGATTTCAAGCACTTTGTTGTTCTTAAATCTGTTCGACGAGGCAAAGCAACGATTTTCGATCCAGCAATAGGCGAAAGGAGAATTAGCATTAAAGAGGCTGCTTTGCATTTTACCGGCATTGCATTGGAACTGATTCCTGGGCCTCTTTTTCAGCCTCAATCGATTTCCCCAAAATTAGCGCTGTCAAGTATTACAGGGAAAATATTCGGGCTCAAGCGCACGCTTATTAAAATATTTTCGCTTTCACTGACGCTGGAAATATTTGTCCTGGCCGCTCCGTTGTTTCAACAATTGGTTATTGATCAAGCGGTCTCCTCAGGCGACTACGATCTATTATCAATTCTAAGCGTGGGTTTTTCGCTTCTTTTGGGCGTCCAAATTCTGATTGGAATTTTTCGCTCTTGGACTTTACTTGTAATTTCCCAATCACTCGCACTGGTGTGGTCCCGGAAATTATTCAGTCATACACTGAAGTTACCGGTTTCTTTTTTTGAACGACGGCACGTAGCGGACGTAATTTCCAAGTTTGGTTCGCTTGGTGCCATTCAAAGCTTCATGACCAACTCTGCTGTAGAAGCGATTCTCGACGGCGTGATGGCTTTGGCAACCCTGGCAATGATGTTTGTATATTCTTCGCCAATGATCGTTCCTACGCTCGTCGCGGTTTTTCTATACGCTTCGATCAGATCGATATTCTTTTCTCCATTGAAGCTTGCGGCAACAGAAAAACTGGTTCTGTCGGCTAGAGAAAGTGCGCATTTCATGGAGAGCTTGCGCAATGTTCTCTCAATCAAAATTTTTGGCAAGCAAGGTGATCGAGAACGTCAATGGCAGAATCTTGTTATTGATGTTCAAAACAGGGACATCAAAACAGCGAAGTTATCAGCAACGTTCTCTTCTTCAAGAACGCTTATTTTTGGCTTGGAGGGAATATTTGTATTTTGGCTTGGTGCCAACGAAGTCATGCAAGCCGGAAAAGATGGCAACTCGCTTTCAATTGGCATGCTCTTCGCATATTTTTCTTATAAGGCGATTTTTACAGGCCGCGCTTCGAAACTGATAGATTATTTCTTTGATTTGAAAATGTTAAGTGTGCATGCCGAGCGACTTGCTGACATTTCACTCAGCGCGCCAGAATATCTAGATCATCCAAGGGGCGCAAGCGGACTAAACGGAATTGTCGATTCGATCGAGGCAAGAAATCTTGGGTTTTTCTACGGCGAGGCGGGCAGCCAGGCGTGGGTTTTTCGTAATGTGAACTTTGTTTTTTCAGCAGGAGAGTTTGTAGCTTTTTCTGGCCGTTCTGGGGCGGGGAAAACAACATTGCTAAAAATTATTGCAGGCTTGTATTTTCCGACCGAAGGGGAACTGCTGATCAATGGACGAGTGCTGGTAGCTCAAGACCTTCCACGCTATCGCAACTCTATTGCTACCGTTATGCAAGACGAAATGCTTTTCAGTGGAACGCTGGCAGAAAACATTTCGTTTATGGACGAGGCTGTCGAGCAGCACAAGATCGAGTCGTGTGCAAGATCAGCGGGGATTCATGACGATATCTGCATGATGCCCATGGGCTACCATACTTATATTGGCGATATGGGGGCCGGCATTTCAGGCGGGCAAAAGCAACGTATTTTGATTGCAAGAGCGCTTTACAAAGCACCTTCCGTTCTGCTTCTCGATGAAGCCACGAGTCATCTTGATGAGACTACAGAGCAAAGCATCGTCGAGTCGCTGAGTGCCTTATCGACCATAAGGATTGCAATCGCCCATCGGCCAAGTACGTTGCAATACGCAGACAGACTTTTTATTTTTGAAAATGGCGAATTTATAGAAGCCAAGAATGGCAGGTAAAAATCCAATTTCCCTTGAATGGAACCTGCCGGGTGAAAAAAGTGCATGGGGCGCGCTACCTGCGGCTGTATCTCTCTCAACGTCGTCGAGACTTTTGGCGGTTTGGCCACCGCAAGCTCGGCCAGGTCAATGTCGATTTGGCCAGGGTCAAGATGATGAAATCTTGGGCACAGGGCACTTGTGTCAGCAGCGCCTCACTTTCTCGTCGCGCTGGTTGGGTTCAAAGCGCTGGCACATCTGAAAAAAGTGGCGGACGCGCCTGTTCAATCAGGCGCCCCACTTCGACAAAAGCAGGCCCAAGTTTGTTCGACGCAACTCAACCCTTGCACATCTTCAAATTGAAGCGCGTCGCCTTCACGATCGGCAAATAGTCTTCGGCATCGGCTGGCGGATAGGCCTCCTTGATGCCGGCGTCCGTCTTCGCCGCGTCTTCTGCCAACGGCTGCAGCGTCTTGAGACACGCGGCCTTGTCGCCGAGCTTGTACTGCGCCAGCGCCAGGTCGTTGCGGATGCGGCCGGCGGTGAGCCAGTCGAGCGTTTTTTCACAAGCCGACAGCACGCCCGACAGCGTGCCGCGGGCTGCGTCGTAGCCCTTCGCGTCGTACTGCTGCTTGAAGCGCTTTCTGGCGCTTCGCACGGCGTTGTCGGTGCAGGCGGGGCTGGTGCGGGTGTAGGTGCCTTCGAAGGTGGCGCGCGCGCCGCAGTTGTCGCGGCATTGCTCCACACCGTTGGTCGTGACCACCACGGTGTCGGCGGCGGTGGCGAAATTCACCACGCAGGTGCTGTCGCGCAGCTTGGCCTTGCCGCCCACGATGCGACCGTCGACCTCGCACAAGTGGGCGTTGGCGCCGATGGTGTTCAGATTGAAAGCGCCGTTCGGCTCGACGCGCATCGTGCCGGCGCCGCGCTCGAAGGTGTACTCGCCGGCCGGCGGGTTCGTGCCCTGCGCGGCGGCAAAGGCGGCGCACTGGCACAGCACAAGAGAAAGAAGAACGTGTTTGAGCGACAAAGGAGGGGCTCCAGGAAATGAGGAAGGGCCAAGGCGAAAGCAGTCTATTTCAAGGCCTCGCGTTCGCACGGTGTGCCCGAAGCGCGACGCGCAGCCGGAGAGCGCCTACAAAATTCCGATCGTACGGGGCCGTTGAAGCTTGCTTGGCAGAATCGCGCGGTTCGCTCACCCACCCAAGGAGATGCCATGACACCCAGCCACCCGCATGCACCGGCCGCAGGCCTCGCACCTGCACAGCGCGCCCGCGCGCCGTGGCGCTGGACACTGGCGGTGCTGCTTGCGGTGCTGCTGCCGCTGGCACCCCTGTGGGCCCACGCCCAATGGCTCCCCTCCTCCGCGGAAGAACAGGCGCTGGACGCAACCGCCTTCCAGGGCATGACCGACACCATCGGCGAGCGCTTCACCGGCGTGCAAAGCGTGGTGGTCGCACTGCGCGGGCGCATCGTCTACCGGTACTACCGCGACGGCCAGCCGGACACGCTGCGCGATGTGCAGTCGGTGCAGAAGAGCGCGGTGTCGGCCTTGGCGGGCATTGCTCTGGGGCAGGGCCGCCTCGCCAGCCTCGACCAGCCGGTGCTGGCGCTGATGCCCGAGTGGGCGGCCCTGAACACCGATGCGCGCGCGCAGGACATCACCGTGCGCCACCTGCTCACGATGAGCGCGGGCTTCGCGGTGGACGACCCCTCCGGCACCAAGGCGCCCGGCCGGCCGCGCGACGCATGGGCGCGCCCCATGGCAAGCGCGCCGGGCCAGTCCTTCGCCTACGACAACGCGCTGGTTCCCATGCTGATGGCCGTGCTGGAGAGAGCCGTGGGCATGCCGCTGGCCGACTACGCACGCGAGCAGCTGGTGGCGCCGCTGGGCATGCACGAGCCGTCTTACCAGCGCGGGCTGCAGTTGCGCACCGAAGACATGGCCAGCCTGGGCCAGTTGTTTTTGCAGAACGGCGTTTGGGCGGGCCGGCAGATCGTTCCGGCCGCGTATGTCGACGCGGCCACCACGCCGCAAATGGCGGGCGGCCTGCCGGTCTCGCTGCCCTATGGCTACATGTGGTGGGTGTCGTCGGTGAAGACGCCGCGCCGGGCCTTCATGGCCATCGGCTACGGTGGCCAGTTCATCTGGGTGTATCCGCCCACGGGGCTGGTGATTGCCGCCACCTCGACGGTGCCCGCGCGCGGGCCGGACCGGGGCCAGGCGCTGCAGCTCATCCGCAACGCGTTGTTCACCGCGGCGCAGAAGCGCTCGGCAGGCGCCGAGCGCTGAACACGACCGCTGAAGCCTATTGCCCCTGCTTCGGCAGATTCAGGCTGCGCAGCATCGGCACCCAGCGCTCGAACTCCGTCTGCACGAACTTGCCCAGCTCTTCCGGCGTGCCGCCGCGCGGCTCCATGCCCATGGCACGGGCGCGGGTGACGAAGTCGGGCTGGGCGATGACCTCGTTCACCGCCTTGTTCAGCCGCTGCACCGACTCGGCCGGCGTGCCGGAGGGCACCGACAGCGAATACCACAGCACGGCCTCGAAGTCGTAGCCCTGCTCCTTGAAGGTCTGGGCGTCTGGCACCTGCGGCAGGCGCTTGTTGTCCATCACGCCCAGCACGCGCAGCTTGCCGGCCTGAATCAGCGAGAGCGAACCCGTGAGCGACGTGCCGTGGATGTCGATGGTGTTGCTCAGCAGCGCCTGCACCGCCGGTGCGTCGCCATTGAAGGGCACATGCGTGGTGGTGAAGCCCTGGCTCTTCTCGAAGTTCAGCGGCGCCAGGTTGGTCAGAATGGCCTCGCCCGGCGAGCCCCGGTTGATCTTGCCCGGGTGGGCCTTGGCATAGGCCACCATCTCCTTGATGTTCTTGTACGGCAGATCGACGCGGCCCACGATGATCGCGGGCTGGTAGCCGATCTGCGAGACCGGCGCAAAGTCCTTCTTCGGGTCGTAGGGCAGCTTGTCGTACAGCACCGTGTTGTTGGCCAGCGTGCCCAGAGAAGACACCAGCACCGTGAGTCCGTCGGGCTTGGAGCGCGCCACGTAGTCGGCGGCCACGATGCCGCTGGCGCCGGGCTTGTTCTCCACGATGATCTGCGTGCCCTTCTTCGCCAGCTCGGAGGCCAGCAGGCGCACGTACTGGTCGGTGCCGCCGCCGGCCGCGAAGGGCACGACCATGCGAATAGGTTGCTGCGAATGTGCCGCGCCTGACACCACGGCCAGGCCCAGCAACAGCGAGGCGATGAGCTTTCGATGAATCACTTTGTCTCCGATTTCTTTTGGAATGCGGTGGCTGTAACGCCACTCGCTGATTCAGTCTATCGACGGGCCTGGGGCGGGGGGCTTCAAGGAATGAAAAGGTGGTTTGTAGGTTGCGCATGGGGCGCGGCGTCTTTCGGCTGGCGCTGCCCGTCATGGTTTATCCAATGAAATGGATAAATCAGGTCATACGAGGCAGGTTGTTTGACTACCATGATGGTCAATATGCCAAGCCAAGCGCACGCCCACCTGACCTTGGACACGCCCGCCGAAATGCACGTTGATGGGCCATGGCGGCCGGCCGGGTTTGAAGGTGCAGCTGCACTGCCGAAGGCTCCCCGTGGATAAACGCCGCAAGCGCGTCGATGCGCAAGCAGAGAGCGCGCTGCGCACCGCCATCTACAGCGCCATCGCAGCGGGCGATATGTCGGTGGGCCAGGCCGTGGCCGCGATGCGCCGCATCAGCAAGTTGACGCAGCCGGAGTTCGCCAAGCACCGCGGCCTGAGCGTGCAGAGCCTGCGCGCCATCGAGGCCGACAAAGCCAACCCCACGCTGGATACGCTCGACAAGGTGGCCGGCATCTTCGGGCTGCAGGTGGGGTTTGTGCCGAAGGGTATGCGGCGTGTGTCTTGGCGGGATCTTGAGGAGGAGCGGTCCGCGCAAGACAACCCAGGCATGACCGCGCAGGGCTGACGCGCTGCTATTCAGTGACGGGCAACGGCCGTCGGATCTTCATGCCGGGAGGCCAGTCCACGTAGCAGTTGCAGAGCTCCGGGACCGCGTGCCCATCCATGATGTGAGCCGCCCATGCGAACAAATTGGCCATGTAGGCCGCGTTGGTTGGCGTCAGCCCACAAGACGCGGCGACTTCAGGCAATCGTGTGCGGCAAACATCAAGGTGGCGGCGCACACCGGCCTGTCCGCCAAGATAGGAATCGAATTCGTCAAGGTCGATGCCTAAGCCTGAGCATCCGTAGGTTCCGGCGACGCCTGGCGCATCCGTGTATACGCCCATGACATCGTGGCCTTCAAGGATTGCGACAGTTGTGAGTACTCTGCAAAAAGCGTCTTTCATCCCATTGCTGATCCAAAGGTCCTTGTTCTCGCCGATCCAGATTGGAGCACCCATGAGATTTTTCTTTTGGTTGCGCTATTGGAATGCGCAGAGGTTGTGCGAGTTTCAGTGACTCAAGATGTTCTTCGGCTGATGAGCTTACGTTCATTCGAGCGACCCATGATGAATTCGCCGTCGTGACCTTCAGCCGTTTCAGCAGCACTGGGCTCGTGTCTCGATGGTCTTTCAAGCAGAAGCAAAAGCTCTGGCACGGCCGCTTTCTGGCGATCTGCCATCCTGACCGCGCTTATCAACTCGGGGAGCCTTTGTTGCCGAAGAACAGCGTGAGTGCCTGTTTCTTTTCCTCACTTAAATGGACTGCGGTAGTGCCGCAAGCGGTGAGGTCGTGAGCGGCGCCGTATATGCTCATTTAGAAACAGAGACCGATTTGGCTGCGATGCGGTCAGGCAAAACGCGAGCCATCAACTCCGTGTCGCAATATTCCTCGTAGCGCACGATCTTTCCGTCCTCGAAGTGAATCACGAAGACGTAGTCGTTCTCGTAACGTTGACCGTCGCGGGTCAGATTTTTACCCCTGGCTTGCAGCACGATGACATCACCACCGTCAACGATGCGGGCAGGGATCGTGGCTCGCTCGGCCAGCGCGTAATTCAGCGGACGCAACACCTCTTCGATGATGGTTTGCTTGCCTGAGAACTCGCCGCTCCAAGAGCTTTCACCGATGGTTCGCCAGACGACATCCTGGTGACACGCGGCCCAAAACGGCGCGCCATTGCCTTTGGCTATCTCATCGAAGACATCAGAGACGAGCTGAGCATTTGGGGAAAGCTTGCGCATAGGTGTCCTGTGCTCAATGGCCTTGGAAATCGCGCTGCGGTTGCTGCTTGCCGCTCGCTAGAGATTGACCTTGGAGTTCCTGCTGCGAGCTCTTGCCCGATGCGGGCGGGAGCAAGAGGCAAGCCAGCGCACCACTGGCCGACGCCGCAGCCGCAACGCAGAACGGCCATACGAAGCCAGATACAGCGCCGCTCGAGGGCAGGAGTCCGCCCAAGGCAGCGACACCAATGGCGAATCCTCCTTGCCTCGCGATCACTGCAATCGCAGACGCCATGCCACTGGCCTCTGGCGGCGCAAGTGCCAGGACGGCACCTGAAAGTTGCGGGCTGGCTAGCGCAGCTCCTGTACCGAGAATCACCATTCCAGCGATAGACCACATCACGGACGACGTTGTCTGTGCCGCCGCCAAGCCCAAGGCGATGCCTCCGATCGCCATCGTTGTCAGCGCAATGGCAAACAAACACCGCCAGCCCAGTTGGGCCGCCACTCGGCCGCTGAAGGGGGGAACGATCAGCATCGGTAGCGTGGCTGCCAACAATCCCATGCCAGCCTCCTGAAGCGTCCAACCGTAGGCCGTGTTCAAGAACAGAGGCAGGTAGACCAGAACCGCCCAGTAGCCAATCGACACAGCGGCGATCAGTGCGGCGACGCCGATCATGGAGCGGCTTGCAAAGACAGCCGGATCAAGCATGGGCCGCTCCTGCTTCCTCTGCCGAAGCGTGAAGAGCACGAGAAGACCCACCCCAACCGCCAGTCCGAACACAAACCGAGTCCAGGAGTGGCGCGCCTGCAGCAACGCCTCGATCACCAGACCAAGAGCCAAAGTCAGCATAACCACGCTGGGCCAGTCCAGCGGTTTCCCCCGATTGCCAAGCGACTCCGGAACAAAGCGCGTTACGGCAAATGCCACCAGAACGCAGATGGGCAGATTGACAAGAAAGATCCAACGCCATCCCAGCCACATGCTGATGGCCCCGCCCAAGCTTGGCCCCAGTGCCATCGCAATGCCAGAAATCACACCCACAAGTCCAAACGCCCGTGCTCGTGCTTGAGCGTCCGGGAACGCGGTCGCAATGGAGGAAATAGCACCCGTCACGAGAAAGGCAGCGCCCCCGCCCTGTAAAGCACGAGACGCCAAAAACGTCGAAGTGTCCCAGCCCAAGCCACAGCACAGCGACGCCAAGAGAAACCATGCATTGCCAATCAAGAGTGTGCAACGGCGACCAAAACGGTCAGCCAAAGCGCCTGCGATGAGCAAGGTAGCGGTGAATGCAATGCTGTAGGCGTCGATGATCCACGCGATGGCCGCATCGCGGATGCCAAGGTCGGCTCCGATCATGGGCATTGCGACCACAACCGAGGTCACATCGAATTGGGCAAGAAATATCGCGAGACCCAGGGTCGCGGCCGTCAGGCGAGCGCGGGAGTTCCAAGCTTCATTGGGTTTGTGCTGCATGTTTTCAGTGTCGTGACCGCGGCACCGAACAGCAAATGAGCATTGCTTTCGAGCGCATGAAATGGTTTCATGCGGTATGACCAAGATCTCAGGACGCGTTCCGCCCTTGTCGGGCTTGCTTGCTTTCGAGGCGGCGCTGCGACACGGCAGCATGACTCTTGCCGCTGACGAACTCGGTCTGACGCAGAGCGCTGTCAGTCATCGGATACGTTCACTTGAGGACTTCTTCGGTATGGGCCTGCTCGAACGGCTCAATCCCGGTTTGCGCGCCACTGAGGCGGGTGCGCTGCTTTCGCGCGAACTGTTGCCGACCTTGGGTGCTCTCGCGGGTCTTATGCGGCGGATCATTGGTCAATCTGGCGCGCGCGTTTTCCGATTGGGCCTCAGCACGCCGTTGCTCGCGTGGTGGCTGTCGCCACGGCTGCCTGCTTTGCGCGAAGCCTTTCCAGACTTGCTCGTCGAAATCGTGACGTGGGATTCGCCTGCGGAGGCCGCCAGATCTGAGGTCGATCTCGCCCTCCTGTGGATGCCACGCGGAACCGCGAATGGGGGCAGCTGTGAGCTGGCTTTCCCGGATGAACATGTTCTCCCGGTCGCTGCGCCGAAACTCCTGAAGGCCAGTGGCGTGGGGCGCGATTGGCAGTCGTTGCCACTGTTGGCCAAAGGGCGGCGCGGTGAGGAGACCGGACGGGAGTGGTCGTGGGGCACATGGCTCGGTGCAACGCCTGCCTTTGAGGCCATTCGCTTCCGCGACATTGGCAGTTCTCTTCAGGCCGCAGTGGACGGTAACGGCGCCGCCTTGGGACGCTCGCTGCTGGTCGCCGACGCACTGTCCCAGCGCCGCCTGGTGCGGCTCGTGCCTTCGAGTCAGACGCGCATCTGCTCCAAGGCCCAAATTGCTCGCTGGAGAGATCCGTATGACCAGACGGCTGCGCGAATGGCGGATTGGCTCATTGCTACCGCTGGACAAGTTCTCAGAACTGAACACAAGGCGCTGAAGAACGTTGCGTCTAAAGACCGCTAAAAAAGCACGCTTGCCTTGACTTCAGGAAGACAGTTCAGGGCGCGTTCCAGCCCGTCAACTGTGAGCGACCGCTTTCGGGAACAGCCGATGTCCGCAAAGGGCGCTAAGCGCCTCGACTTGGTTCGTTGATTTCAATCGCGAAGCAAGATTCCGTGGCCCGACTGCCAACCCCAACACCGCATCACAACACCTGAACACCCCCCACAGCCGCCTTCACCACCCCCGCCTCATGCAGCGCTGCAACCTCCTCAGCGCTGAACCCCACCCCCCTCAGCAACTCATCCGTATGCGCCCCATGCGCCGGCGCCGCCAGCGTCGCGCGGCGCGGCGCGGCGCGGCGCGAGAAGATCGCATCGTACTATTTATGACATAGTAAGACTAAGACATGAGGCCGGGCTGGCGGACTATGGCGAGCTTGTCGAATACCACGCCGCCGTTGCTCGCGGCGACGCGCCCTGGTCGGCGGACGACATGATGCAACGCCTCGACGCCGCCAAGCTGCGCTATGTGCCCGGCGTCAGTTGGCGATATTCGAACGTCGGCTACATGTACGTCGCGAGACTTATCGAACGGGTGACAGACCTCACGCTCGAAGAAGCGCTGATGCAGCAAGCGCTGGTGCCGCTCGGTTTGTCGAGAGTTCGTTTGGCAAAGACGCGAACCGACTTTGCCGACGTCTGCCTTGGGGCCGCATCCACATACGACCCGCGATGGGTTTATCACGGCTTGCTGGTGGGTGCTCTCTCGAGCGCCACGCTTTTCCTGGACCGCTTGCTGGCCGGACACCTCTTGCCCGACTCGCTACTGCAGGAGATGACAACGGCGCGCGTCGTCGGCGGACCCATTCCTGGGCGCCCCTGGACTTCTCCAGGATATGCCCTCGGCCTGATGCAAGGCGAGGTGGACAGGGGCTTGACCCTGTGCGGACACACGGGAGCCGGGCCGGGCAGCGTAGTGGCCGTCTACCGTTGCGCCTACGGCGCCAATACGGCCAGCTGCGCCGTATTTCGTGAGGACTCCAGTGAAGGCTTGGCTGAAGCAGAGGTCGTCAATCGCCTGTCAATAGCCCTTAAACCCGAGAAGCATCGAGGCTAAGGATTTTGTCTCCGAGGTGGTGAAGCCCTGCCTGGTCGCGAACGAGTATTCCGCTCGCCGTCGAGAAACGTTTTTGACTGCTGGACGAAGCGATGGCATCCCGACACTTGAAACGCTCTTCGCGATCGATTGTTTGCTTCAACGCAGCAACTGGTTGGAAGAGGATGTCAATCGCGCCCTCAAACAAGGTTCCGGGCAACCGTCAGACCTGGCGATACAGCGCACCCCGATGCGCGACAGCCTGGTCCGGCTAAAGTTGGCTGGACGATGAGGATCGAAATGCAAAAGCCCCCACTGTTCCGAAAAGAAAACACAACGGCGCACCGACCCAACAGGCGCAGCGGTGGCGACTATCGCGACGACCGACACTCCAAGCAGCAGTCATCCAACGAGTCGATGCTCACCTCCATGCATGGAAAAACGCGTCGAGGCCGGGACTACAGCCCTCTTTTCAGGTTTCTCCTGGCAAACGCAGGCAGCCCGTGGGACGAGGTTTATTCAGAGGCCGTCAGCCGGCTCGATCGCATCGAGCCAATTTTCTGGTTGGTGGCAACTAGCAATGCTGAACGTCGAGACTATGTCCGCACAGGGGAATCTTCGTACTTCAGTGGCCTTTACGTCGATGAGTCCGGCCTGCTTCAAATCGTGAATCCCCGTCTTGGTCCCGACAGCCTGACGCCTACCTGCAAGTGCTGCACGCACACGTTCAACGGAGTGCGCTTTACTCAGCCGTTTGGAAGTCCGACCTCTTCGCTGAATCCTCTCGGGGACGATGCAGCCTAGAAACGGGGCGGCAGTTCCCAAGATGTTGGGGAGTCTTTCAACACAATCGGCCTGTTCCAGACTTTCGCCATCAGTGACTGCTTTCGGGAAGGATCGATGATCGCCATGGGGGCGCTCCTGCGACGACGGTGGCCGGCAGGGCCCGGCCCTAATCTGATCCGAACTTCAACCCTACCTCCTGCCCAGCCAAATGAGAGCTTCCTATGAATAGAGTGTCGACGAGCCTGCGGGCCCTGGTCATCGGTCTTCTGGCGCTAGCCACGCTGCACGTCTCAGCCGAGCAAGAAAAAAAGCTGGAGGACGGCCTGGCCAATGCGTTGCGACTGAAGAACGGCTCCGTCCAAAGAAGCGGGACCTCTGGCAAGGCCATTCAGGCATACATGCACGCCGGGCTGGTCGGCAAGAAGCCGACGCAGCGCAGCGACTACACCGACTACTACTTGCTCCGCAAACCCGCGGGCTTCATGGGGCACGAGCTGGTTGTCATCGAAGAAGAGTACATGGCCCAGTATGTGGGGTGCTGCGTCAGCCCGGGAGCGGGCTTGTCGGTGAAGGTGAATGGCCGCGCAGACAACCTGGAGGCCTTTGCTCGCCAGAACAAGTGCACCTTCACCGACAAGGTCGATCTTCAACGGGCGCTGCGCGAGGTGGGCGTCAAGGTCGTGTTGCCTGCAGCCAGGTATGCGACCTTGAGTTGCCGAGAGCGGGATGCGGACCGTTGACTCCGTCCGCAGAATGATCTCGCGTCCATCAGCCAGGAGCGCAGTGCCGGCGAAGGAAACCTGTCGGACCGAAGCGATGCGAAATTTATATAACTGCCTGTTTGCCGCATTTTTTCATTTGAGCGCCATGGTCCAACCAAGCCTGTGCACATTGCAAGAAGCGCTTCTTCAGGATATTCGAGCGTCCTGATTGAATGCGCTTCGACGTGATGCAAGGGATGGCGGCGTGCCTTTGCGCTGGCCAAACGAGCGGCTACAGTCGCCCAAAAGCAGTCCCTGCCAGGCTTCCATCAATATGTACTACGCCGTCGTCTTGCTATTTATGTTCGTGCTACCGATCGCCTCGATTACAGGGGATTGGGCGGTTGCTCTGGCGCCCTTTGGTGCAGCACTTGTCCTCAAATGGTACGTATTCTGGGCCGTAGGCTGGCGACTGTTCCTGGCGGGCACGCGGCAGATACTCCAGCCCGAGTACACGGCACGGCAGATTCTGGGACACAAGGGCGATGAATCCATAGTGCTCGTTCGCGAGTTGGGGTTTGCCAACGTCTCCATCGGGCTTGTCGCGCTCATCAGCCTGGCTTCGCCGAGTTGGCGCATTCCGGCGGCCGTCGCTGGTGGATTGTTCTACCTGCTCGCAGGGGCAAACCACATGCGCCAGAGGCACCGGAACCGGCTTGAGAACGTGGCGATGGCATCCGATCTGATCGCTGGGGTTGTACTTTTCGTTGCCTTGGCAGGCGCAATGTCCGCATAGGGCGGCTGCACGCCATGCTGTGATCCGGGCTACAGCGAACGTCTGATTCCGGGAGACCTCGATGTCCGCCAAGGGCGCTGAGCAGCACCTCAAGCTCACGCTGCGTCTGTATATCTCGAGATTCAAACTTCAAAGAATCCCAAATCGAGCGAAACAGCAGTTCTACAGTCAACGCCGCATCTAAACACCCCCCACAGCCGCCTTCACCACCCCCGCCTCATGCAGCGCCGCAATCTCCCCAGCGCTGAACCCCACCTCCCGCAGCAACTCATCCGTATGCGCCCCATGCGCAGGCGCCGCCTGCGTCGCGCGGCGCGGCGTGTCGCACAGCTCGTAAGGCAAACCGAAGCTGGTGTAGCCAGGAACCTCACCGTTCGGCGCCGCCTCGATCACCATGCGGCTCGCGCGAAAGTCTTCGCCCGCCAGCGCGTCGCTGTAGCTGCGCACCCTGCCCACCACGATGCCGTGGCGCGTGAGCAGGTCCACGCACTCTCCGGTGCCGTAGCGCGCCAGGCGCTCGCTCACTGCCGCCTTCATGGCCGGGCGGTTGGCCACGCGCAGTTCGTTGGTGGCAAACCTCGGGTCGCTCGCCAGCTCGGGGCAGCCGATGGTTTCGCACAGGCGCACCCAGTGCGCGGGCACGTAGGCAGAGATCACCACCATGCCGTCGCGCGTGCGAAAGATGTCCGCCGCCGGCGCGCTCAGCGGTTGGCCGTCACCGCTGCGCGTGGGCTCCACGCCGCGCACCAGGTAGTCGCTCCAGTTGGCCAGTTGCAGGTTCAGCGCCACCTCCAGCAATGACACGCGAATGGTTTCGCCATGGCCGGTGCGCTCGCGCCTGAACAGCGCCGCCAGAATCGCCTGCGTGGCCACCTGCACGGTGGCGGTGTCGACGATGGTGGCGCCCACTTTCTGCGGCAGGCCCTGCGGCTCGCCGGTCACGGCCATGAGGCCGCTCTCGGCCTGCGCTGCTATGTCGTAGCCGGGCCGATCACGCGAAGGCGACTCGGCCGGAAAGCCGCTGATCGACACATGCACCAGCCGCGGTTGCGCGGCGCGCAGCGCCTGTGCGCCAAGGCCCAGCGCATCGGCGGCGCCGGGGCGCAGGTTCTGCACCAGCACGTCGGCGCCGGCGATCAGGCGGCGCGCCACCTCCAGGCCGCGCGGCTTGCGCAGGTCCAGCGCAATCGATTTCTTGCTGCGGTTATAGGCGCGCAGCATCGCGTGGCCGAAGTGGCCGCTGTGGCGCGCCATGTCGCCCTCCAGCGACTCGATCTTCAGCATCTCGGCACCCAGGTCGCCCAGCGACATCGCGGTGCCAGGGCCCGCGATGTAGTTGCCGAGCTCGACCACGCGAATGCCCTGCAGCGGCGGGGGAGCGGTTCGTTCGTTCATCGGCCGCACTCTAGAAGCGCACGCACGCCGCGGCAAAGCATGATGCGCAAAGCTGCTTTGCAGGCGGCGCCACGGCCCGCGCACCATCCGTCGCCACACTGCGCTCCCATGGATGCATTCACTGTTCGAGAGATCGGCACGACCCGCGACCTGCTGGGCGAAAGCCCGTGCTGGGACGCGCGCTCGGGCGCGGTCTGCTGGATCGATTCGCTGGCCGGCACGCTGCACCGCCATTGGCCAGGCAACGACGGCGCCACCAGCGCAGCGGAGCAGCACACCCTGCCCGCACCCGTCGGCTCGATCGCGCTGTGCGACAGCGGCGCGGTGCTCGTCGCGCTGAAGCACGGCTTTGCGCGCTACGACATTGGCACGCGCACGCTGCAGGCCATTACGCAGATCGACACCGACCACGAGAACGTGCGCCTGAACGACGGCAAGTGCGACCCGTGGGGCAACTTCGTCGCGGGCACCTTGCACGTGCACCGCCAGCCCGATGAGCCTATCGGCGGTGGGCTCTATCGTTTGCGGCCGAGCGGCCAGGTAGAGCTGCTCGCGCAAGGCTTCTCGTTGACCAACGGCCCTTGCTTCAGCCCTGACGGCACAACTTTCTACGTGGCCGACAGCCCGCTGCGCACGATCTGGGCGTACGACTATTCCCCGACCGGCCCGCTCACCAACAAGCGCGTCTTCGCGCAGACCGAGAGCTTCGCTTCCGGCCCCGACGGCGCGACGGTGGACGCGCAAGGCTTCGTGTGGAGCGTGTTGCCGCGCGTGGGCAAGATGGCGCGCTTTGCGCCCGATGGCACGGTGGAGCGGGTGGTCGAGCTGCCGGCGACGCACCCGACCAGCCTGTGCTTCGGTGGCGCCCTGCTCGACAAGGCCTTCGTCACCTCGCTGTCGAAGAGCACCAACCTCTCGGGCGACCGGCCGCAAGACGGCGCGCTGTTCGAGCTGAGCGGGCTGCCCGCGCCGGGGCTGTCGCCGCACCGGTTCGGCGGCTAGCGGCCAAGGGCACCAGGGGCCCGCTCACGCCGCATCCCCTTCACGCCGCATCCCCTTCACGCAGCGCCTCTGCAATGAAGTCGACAAACGCCCGCACCTTCAGCGGCAGCGTGCGGCTCTGCCTGAACACCGCGTAAACGCCGTTGGAAAACGCCCTCACCGCAAAGCGGTGCTCGGGCAGCAGCCGCACCAGCGTGCCGTCTTCCAGGCAGCTGCGCACCGTGGGCTCCGACAGCAGCGCAATGCCCATGCCGCCGATGGCCGCCAGCCGCAGCAGCTCGCCGTTGTTGGAGCTCAGCACGCCCTGAATGGCCAGCTCCTGCTGCTGGCCCGCGTCGTCGATGTACTTCCAGGTGATGGCCTCGTGCTCGCGCTTGTAGGTGAGGCAGCGCACCTGCATCAGGTCGCTGGGGTGGCGAATGCGCTTGTGCACTTTCATGAACGCGGGGCTGGCCACCAGCACCTCGTCGCTGCTGAGCAGCCGCTTGATGACAAAGCTCGAATCGTTCGACTCGCCGGTGCGAATGTCGATGTCGAAGTTCTGCTCCACCAGATTCACCGGGTGCTCCGACAGCTCCAGCTCCAGCTGAATGTCGGGGTGGCGCTGCGCAAAGCCCGGCAGCAGCGGCGCAATCACGCGCAGGCCGATCTGCGTGCGCGAGTGGATGCGCAGGCGCCCCTCGGGCAGCAGCTTGGCGTTGCGCGCCGCTTCTTCGGCCTGGGCCATGGCTTCCAACACCAGCTCCGCGTGTTCCAGAAAGGCCTGGCCCGCTTCGGTGACCTTCAGGTTGCGGCTGGTGCGGTCAACCAGTTGCACGCCCAGTTCTTCCTCCAGCGCGCTGATGCGCCGCGAGATGGTGGCGGGCGACAGGCTCAGGCTGCGCCCGGCCGCGGAGAGGCTGCCCTTCCTCTGGACGATGACAAAGATCCGCAGCGAATCGAGGGCCTTCATTTCAATAAGCGCAAAGAAGGTGTGCGAAGCATGGCGCGCCGGGCGGGGACCCCGCTCCTACGATCACGGCACGTAACCCAGCCTACAAGGAGACCAGCGATGGATTTCGGAATCTTCATATTGATGCAGCAGCGAAACAAGCACAAGACGTCCCACGAAATCCTTCGCGATGCCGTGGAACAGACCCGCGTGGCGGACGAACTGGGCTTTGGCGGCGCGTGGTACGCCGAGCACCACTTCAGCAACTACGGCCTGTGCTCCTCGCCGCTGACCATGATCGCGCATTGCGCCGCGGTCACCCGCAACATCCGCCTGGGCACCGGCATTGTCGTCGCACCGCTGTACCAACCGGCGCGCCTGATTGCCGACGTGGCCATGGTCGACCAGCTGTCCAACGGCCGGTTGAACCTGGGCATTGGCTCGGGCTACCAGCACTTCGAGTTCGAACGCTTCGGCGTGTCGCTGGACACGGCCAAGGCACGCACGTTCGAAATGCTCGACATGCTGGAGCTGGGCCTGAAGCAGCCCAAGTTCAGCTACGACGGCGAGTTCTACCAACAGCCCATGAGCGCCATCAGCCAGCGCGCTGTGCAGCAGCCGATGCCCCCGATGTGGATCACCAGCATCGACCCCACCTTCGTGACCCGCGCGGTGCGCGGCGGCCACCATGTGTTTGTGTCGGGCGGCGACGGCGGTGTGGAAAAGCTGCGCCAAACGCGCAACCTCATCGACAAGGTGGCGCTGGCCGAAGGCAAGGACCCGGCGCAAATCAAGGTGGGCGTGCTGCGCGCGGCCTATGCCAGCGACAACAAGGCCGAGGTGGAGCGCTACCTCGACTGCGCACGCTTCCAGCGCCGCATTGCCGTGAGCCTGAAGCGGCGCACCGCGCAGGTGGCCGACGACTACCAGGTCGAAGAAAACGTGGTCGAAGGCGAGTCGAGCCTCGAAGAGATGCGCGCCAACCTGCCAGTGGGTTCGGTGGACCTGGTGATCGAGCGCGTGGTGAAGGAAATTCGCACGCTCAAGCCCTGCCACTACGCCTTTCAAACGCAGATGGGCGACTTCGACCACCCGACCATGCTGCGCCAGCTGGAGCTGTGGGCCAAGGTGATCATGCCCGCGGTGCAGCGCGAGATTGCCAACGACCCGCCGCACGTGGCGCAGGTGCAGCCCGAACTCGTGGCCGCCTGAAGGAAGCAGCCATGACCCACGCCGTCGCCCAGGCAACGCACACCGCTGAGGCCACAGCGGTGGCCGCAGCCGCCCCGTCTGAGATCGCGCCGATCGAGCCCGCGCTGTTTCGACAGCTGCTCGGCTGCTTTCCGACCGGCGTGGCCGTCATCACCACGCGCGACGCGCAGGGGTGCCCTGTGGGGCTGACCTGCAACTCGTTCAGTTCGGTGTCGTTGGAGCCGCCGCTGGTGCTGTTCAGCCTGCGCAAGGCCAGCAGCCTGGTGGGCGCGTTCCGCGAGGCCGACGGCTTTGCCATCAACATCCTGTCGCAGCGTCAGGACGCGCTGTCGGGCCGCTTCGCCTCCAGCAAGATCGCCGACAAGTTCGACGGCGTGGCGTGGCGCGCCGGCCCGCTGGGCATGCCGGTGATCGACGACTGCCTGGCCAGCTTCGAATGCAGCGTGCATGCCTGCCACGACGCGGGCGACCACCACGTGTTCATCGGCGAGGTGAAGCACATGGGCGGCGGCGGTGCCGACCATGCGCTGGTGTTCTACAAGGGCGCCTACATGATGCTGGCGGAGTCGCTGCGCACGCTGGTGGTACAGGGGCGGCTGGGCTCGGCCGACCTCGACGAGGCCTACCGCACGCTGTACGGCACGCTGCTGCGCCTGGCCAGCGAGCGCGCCAGCGACGCGGAGCTCGACGCCATCGAGCACGCGGTGGACAGCATCGAGCGCCACCAGGGCAGCGACACGCTGGCGCAGCGCATCGAATCGGCCAGCCGCTTTTTCTGTGCCATTGCCGAGGCGGGCCACAACGAGGCCCTGACGCTCATGGCGCAGACCATGACCACCATCCTGCGCGAACGCATGACGCACGTGGTTCCCGTGCTGCCGCGCCCCGACCTGTTTCCGCTGCGGCGCGAGGTGGTGCAGTGCCTGCGCCGGCGCGACGCAAACGGCGCCGTGGCCGCGCTGGACGAACTGATCACCAAGCTGCGCAAGGACGCGCCCGCGCCCACAGCTGCCGCATAGGCAAGCCCGGCCCCGGTGCGCAGCCACAGGCGGCGCACCAACGACACAGATGGCGCAGCAAGCGCTGCGCATGGACCACAGGACAGGAGACAAACATGTCGAACACCGACACCCCCCACACCGACCCCAGCTCGGACGCAGACGGCTACGCCGCCTTTCGCCGCGAGCTGGAAGACTTCGCGCGCAGCGCATGCCCGCCGGAGATTCGCGCCGTTGTGGCGGCAGGCCAGAAAGTCACCAAGCGCGAGTACCTCGGCTGGCAGAAGATCCTCACCGCCAAAGGCTGGGGCGCACCCAGCTGGCCGCGCGAACACGGCGGCACCGGGTGGGACATCACGCAGCGCCTGGTGTTCGAAGAGGTGATGGCCGAGTCCGACTGCCCGCCGCTCTACCACCACGGGCTGGGCCACATCGGCCCCGTCATCATCCGCTTTGGCACGCCCGAGCAGAAGGCGCGCTTTCTGCCGCGCATCCTGGACGGCGCGGACTGGTGGTGCCAGGGCTACAGCGAGCCCAACGCGGGCTCTGACCTGGCATCGCTCACCACCAGCGCGCGGCTCGAAGGCGACGAGTACGTCATCAACGGCCAGAAAATCTGGACCTCGCATGCGCACGAAGCCAACATGATCTACATGCTGGTGCGCACCTCCAGGGAGGCCAAGAAGCAGGACGGCATCTCGCTGCTGCTGGTGCCCATGGACACGCCGGGCATCACCGTGCGGCCCATTCACACCATCGACGGCTGGCACCACCTGAACGAGGTGTTCTTCGACGAGGTGCGCGTGCGCGCCGACAACCTGATCGGCGAAGTCGGCAAGGGCTGGACCTGCGCCAAGTTCTTGCTGGAGCGCGAGCGTCTGCCCCCGGCCAACGTGGCGCGGCTGGAGCTGGTGCGCAGGCAGGTCACGCGCGTGGTGGAAGAAGCCGCCAAGGCCGCTGCAGGCAAGCGCGACTTCAGCAGCCTGCGCTACCGCCTGCTGCTGGCCGAGGCCGACGTGAAAGGCGCGCGCGTGTTGCTCGCCCATGCCACCGACGACCTGAAGCACCAGCGCCCGCTGGGCGTGCAACCGTCAGTCATCAAGCTGATGTGCAGCGACGTGGCGCAGCGCCTGACCACCATCGCGCTGGACGCGGTGGGGCCCGATGCGGCGCACCGCTTCCTGGTCGACCAGGGCGAAGGCGAGCCCGGTGCCGCCTGGGTGCAGAACTACCTGTTCACCCGCGCCCGCACCATCGCCGGCGGCACGTCGGAAGTGCAGCGCACCGTCATTGCAAATGAATTGCTGGGAGCCTGAAAAGTGTCGATGTCATTCACCCCCCTGCTCCCCGGCATGCTGCTGGACGCCGCCGCGCGCTTTGCGCAGGACAACGAAAACACCAAGGACTTTGCCGGCACCGACCCCGTGCGCCAGATGGGCTGGACCTGCACGCTGGTGCCCGAAGAAGCCGGCGGCGTCGGCGGCACGCTGGCCGACCTGGCCTCCATCGTCGTTGGCCTGGCCACGCACGGCGTGCACCTGCCCGTGGTAGAAACCTGCGCGGTCGCGCCGCTGCTGCTGCAGGCCGCCAACACCGACACCGCCACGCGCTGGCTGCAGCAAGTGTGCGAAGGCAGCGCGAAGATCGCGCCGCTCACGTCGCTCTCGGCCTCGCTCGACGACATCGCCGTCAGCGCGAAGCAGCTCGACATCGGCTGTGCCTTCACCGGCCAGGTGAAGGGTGTGGACGTGTCGCTTGCGGCCACGCACTACATCGTGCCCGCCGTGCTGCAGGGCAGCGATGAAACGGCCTTGTTCGTGGTCGACCTCGAACACATGCCCGCGCCCACCGCCACCTATCGCACCATGGAAGGCCGGCGCAGTGCCGACTTCACACTCGACGGCATCACCGTGCCGGCGGTGGCCTGCATCGCACGCGGCGCGGCGGCCGACGCGGCCATCGAGCAGGCCGACAACGCCGCGCTGCTGCTCACCGCGGCCGACACGGTGGCCGCGCTCACCACGCTCATCGAGCAGACCGTGAAGCACCTGCAGGAGCGCCGCCAGTTCGGCGTGGCGCTGGCGTCGTTCCAGGTGCTGCGGCACCGCACGGCGGACATGTACGTGCGCTACCTGTGCGCCAAGGGCCTGATGCTGCACGCCTTTGCGGAACACGAGCGTGGGGCGACAAACCTGCGCCGCACGCTGCGCCTGATGAAAGTCGCTCTGGCAGAAACCGCGCGGCTGTGCGCCGAAGGCGCCATCCAGATGCACGGCGGCATGGGCGTCAGCGAAGAGGTGCTGGCCACCCGAATGGCGCAGCGCCTGCTGGCCTCCGAGTTCCGCTACGGCGACCGCCTGACGCACGCGTCGCGGCTGCTCCATTCCCCCAACCAAGTGGCCGCTGCAAATGCAACGGCCCCAGGCATGTCCCCCGTTTCCAGGAGTTCGTCATGAGCGTGAGTCTTGAAGTTTCCGAGTTCGTCGCCGTCGTGCGTCTGGACAAGCCGCCCGTCAACGCCCTGAGCCGCGAGACCCGCCACCGCCTGATTCAGGTGTTCGACGAAATCTCCGAGCGCGAAGACATTCGCGTGGCCATCCTCACCGGCACGGGCAAGTTCTTCTGCTCCGGCGCCGACCTGAAAGACCGCCCCTCGGCCGACAAGCCCGGCGACTTTCTGGACCACAACCGCTGGACGCGCGAGACCGGCAATGCCATTCGCGAATGCGCCAAGCCCGTCATTGCCGCCGTCAACGGCCCGGCGCTGGGCGCGGGCTTCGGCCTGATGGCCGCGTGCGACATCTTTCTGGCGTCCGACGATGCGAGCTTTGCCATGCCGGAGATCAACGTGGGCCTGGCCGGTGGCGTGTCGATGCTGCGCACGATGTTCGGCCGCTCGTTCACCCGCCACATGTTCTTCACCGGCATGCGCGTGTCGGCCGCCGAGCTGTACCGCCGCGGCGTGCTCGACGAGGTGGTGCCTGCGGAAGAGCTGATGCCCACCGCGTTGCGCCTGGCGCAGGAGATGGCTTCGAAGAGCCCCATTGCGCTGGCCTACGCCAAGCAGGCCGCCAACATGATGGACGTGATGCCGCAGCGTGACGGCTACCGCTTCGAGCAGAACATCACCATGGCCCTGTCGCGCACCGAAGACGCCAAGGAAGCGCGCCAGGCCTTCCTGGAAAAGCGCCCGCCTGTGTTCAAGGGGCGTTGAGCGATGGCCACAACCGAAGGCGAAGCTGTTGAAGTCGAAGCTGTTGAAGTTGGCACGGGTCTGGAGGCTCTCTTCAAGCCCCGCTCCATCGCCATCTTCGGCGCGTCCGACGACGTGACCAAGATCGGCGGACGGCCGCTGCAGTTTCTGCAGAAGTACGGCTTTCGCGGCGCGATCTACCCGATCAACCGCAAGGGCGGCACGGTGCAGTCGTTGCCCGCCTATGCGAACCTGGCCGAGCTGCCGTCGGTGCCCGACCTGGCCGTGATGGCGGTGCCGCCCGAGGCGGTGCTCGACGCGGTGAAAGACTGCGCCGCACGCGGCGTGCGCGCGGCCGTCATTCTGTCTTCCGGCTTCTCCGAGATGGGCGAGGAAGGCAGCCGCCTGCAAGCGGCCATTGGCGAGGTGGCAAGGGCATCGGGCATGCGCGTGGTGGGGCCCAACTGCCTGGGCTCCATCGGCGTGGCGGACAAGAGCATCGCCACGTTTTCTGTGGCGCTGGAGTCGGCCTTTCCGGCCGCGGGCCCGGTGGGCATCGTGTCGCAGAGCGGCAACCTCGGCAGCTACACGATGCGCCTGGCCACCGAGCGCGGCATCGGCATCAGCCGCCTGCTGACCACGGGCAACGAATGCGACGTCGACATTGCAGACGGCATCGCCTCGCTGGCTGCCGACCCGGCCACCCAGGTCATTCTGTGCTGCATGGAAACCTGCCGCAATGCGGCCAAGCTGATGCGCGCATTGGCCATGGCGCGCGAGGCCGGCAAGCCGGTCGTGGTGCTGAAGGTGGGCGTGTCGCAAGCGGGCAGCGAAGCGGCGGCCTCGCACACCGGCGCGCTGGCCGGCTCCGACGCGGTGTTCGACGTAGTGCTGCGCAATGCCGGCGCCATTCGCGTGCCCAGCATCGAGCAGTTGCTCGAAGTGGGGCATGCGGTGTCGGTGGTGGGCATGGCGCGCGCGCCCAAGGGCAACCGCGTGGCGCTGGTTACCGCATCGGGCGGCTTCGGCGTGCTGATGGCCGATGCGGCCAGCGCGCAGGGGCTGGAACTGCCGAAGCTTTCCGCGCACACGCAGCAACGCATCGTGGCCGCGCTGCCTTACGCATCGCCGGGCAACCCCGTGGACATGACGGCGCAGGTGTCTAGCCGGCCGGAGCTGCTGGTGCAGGTGCTGTCGGCGGTGGCCGACGACGCGGGCTGCGACGCGGTGATTCTGCAGTCGGCCTATGCCTTCCAAATGCCGCGCCTGCGCGATGTGTACATCGCGGCGTTGGAACAGGTACGCCGCGCGCATCCATCGCTGCTCATCTTGCTGTGCTGCAAGGCGCCACGCGACACCATCGCGCAGTTGAACGAGTTGGGCTTTCCGACCGTGGAAACCATCGACGCCGCATGCGCCACGCTGGCGGCGCTGGTGCGCCTGGGCACGCGCGGCGAGCAGACTGAATCGGCCGCCGCAACGGCTTCTTCAGAAGCACTGGCACCCGACGCCTTCGCCAACGAGGCCAGCGCCAAGGCCGTGCTCGCGCAGGCCGGCATTCCGGTGCTGAAGGAGGTAATGGCCGGCAGTTGGGCCGAGGCTCTGGCTGCCGCGCGAAACATCGGTTTTCCGCTGGTGCTGAAAATCGTTTCGCCCGACATCGCGCACAAGACCGAGGTGGGCGGCGTGGTGGTCGGCGTGCGCTCCGAGGCGCAGTTGCGCGACGAATACGACGGCATGCTGGCGCGCGTGGCGCAGAAGGCGCCGCACGCGCGCATCGCCGGCGTGCTGGTCGCGCAGATGGCGCAGGGCGGCACCGAGCTAATTCTGGGCACCACCACCGACCCCGTCTTCGGCCCGGTCGTGATGGTCGGCCTGGGTGGCATCTTTGCCGAAGTGCTGCGCGACGTGGCGCTGCAAGTGGCGCCCGTGAGCGAGGCGCAGGCGATGCAGATGCTGCGCTCGCTGAAGGCCTTTGCGCTGCTCGACGGCGCACGCGCCCGGCCCAAGGCCGACGTGGCGGCGGCGGCGCGCGCCGTGGCCGCGCTGTCACAGTTTGCCGCCCGGCATGCGCGCACGGTGGCCGAAATCGACATCAACCCGCTGGTGGTTCTGGACCACGGCCAAGGTGCCTTTGCGCTCGACGCGCTGCTGGTGCCGCACAAGAAAGAAACGCCATGAACGCACCCCAGTCCCTTGAAGGCCGCGTGGCCTTCATCAGCGGCGCCGGCCACGGCATCGGCCGTGCCACCGCGCTGGCCTTTGCACGCCTGGGCGCGACGGTCGGCGTGAACGACCTGAAGGCCGAGTTCGTGGAAGACACCGTCGCGGAAATCCACCGGCTCGGCGGCAAGGCCGTGGCGGTGCCGCAGGACGTGTCCAGCCGCGATGGCATGCGCCTGGCCGTGCAGCGCCTTGCAGGCGAAGCGGGCCGGCTCGACGTGATGGTCAACAACGCGGCATGGGTGCGCTACCAGCCGTTGATGGAGGTCACGCCCGAGGTGATGGACCGCATGGTCGACATCGGCTTCAAGTCGGTCATCTGGGGCATTCAGGCCGCGGCCGAGGCCATGGACCCGGCGCGCGGCGGATCGATCATCAACGTGGCCTCCATCGCGGGCTTCAAGTCGCCCGCGCGCTCCGTGGTGTACAGCGGCCTGAAGGCCGGCGTGCTGGGCATCACCCGCGCCGCGGCGGCCGACCTGGGTGCGCGCGGCATTCGCGTGAACGCAGTGGCGCCGGGTGCCGTGCCCACCGAAGGCACCGCCAAGCACCGCAACGCGGAGCTCGATGCCAAGCGCATCGCGCGCACGCCGCTGGGCCGGCTGGGCACGGTGGAGGACATTGCAGACGCCATCTGCTTCCTGGCCGGCGACGGCTCCCGCTTTGTGAATGCCGAGGTGATTCGGCTGGACGGCGGTGCGTCGGAGACCTCGCTGTGAGCACCGACCACAAGCCCGTCGACCATTCGCCCCAGCGCCTGCAGAACGTGTACGTGGTCGCGCAGCGCCCGGCCGAGCTGCATGCTTTCTATGAATCGGCCCTGGGCCTGAAGCTCAAGTTTCGCGACAAGGACCGCTGGTTTCAGTACGGCGTGGGCAACACCAGCGTGGCACTGGCCTGCACTGAAGAGGCCGCGCCAGCCACGTCGGGCCTGGTGATGGTGTTCGAGGTGAGCGACTTCGCGGGCGCGCAGGAGCGCATCACCGGCGCGGGCGGCGAGGTGATCGGCGTGCGCGACATGGGCGCGCACGGCGCGGTGATGTCGCTGCGCGACCCTGAGGGCAATGTGGTGCAGCTGTTCAAGCGCGCTGCAGTGGCCGTGACAGCGGCTCCGTCGGCATGAACACGCCCGCGCCACTGCAGGCACTGCTGGACCGCGAGGCGATCCGCGAGTGCCTGTTTCGCTACTGCCGCGGCATCGACCGCGTCGACGAAGAGGCCCTGCGCTCGGCCTACTGGCCGGACGCCACCGACTGCCACGGCGCATGGAACGGCAGCGCCGACGGCTTCATCGCGCAGGCGCTGCAGCGGCTGCGCCAGGGCGGGCGGCGCGTGCACCAGGTGAACAACATCATCATCGAGCTGCACGGCGACGTGGCCGCAGTGGAGAGCAGCTTCTTCGCGCTGCAGGCACCGGCGGATGCGCCCGCCAAGCGCACCTTGCTGTGCGGGCGCTACCTCGACCGCTTCGAGCGCCGCGCGGGCGAATGGCGCATTGCCGCGCGCACCGTGGTGTACGACTGGATCGAGGAGCGCGCGCGGCCCGAGCTGGCGTACAGCGACGCGGTGCTGTTCGGCGCGCGGCAGCCGGTGGGCGGCGTGGCGCCGCACGACATGCTGTACGCGCTGTTGAGGGATGTGCGCGACGTGCACGCCACCGACAACGAAACCATCCCATGATCAGAGACCCCAAGAACTTCCAGGCCCTGCTCGCAGAGGTGCGCCGCTTCATTCATGGCGAATGCCTGCCGCTCGAGGAACAGGTCGACCGCGACGACCTGATTCCCGAACCGCTGGTGCAGCGCATGCGCGAGCTCGGCCTGTTCGGCCACAGCATTCCCGAAGCCTTCGGCGGCGCCGGCCTCACCACCGAAGAACTCACGCTGGTGAACCTGGAGGTGTCGCAGGTGGCCCCCGCTTTTCGCGCGCGCTTCGGTGGCAACACCGGCATCGCGTCCGAATCGCTGGTGGTCGACGGCACGCCAGAGCAGCAACGCCGCTACCTGCCGCTGCTGGCCAGCGGCGAGCTCACCGGCTGCTTTGCGCTCACCGAGCCCGAGGCCGGGTCAGACGCGACGGCGCAGAAGACGGTGGCCGTGCGAGACGGCAACAGCTTTGTCATCAGCGGGCAGAAATGCTTCATCACCAACGCGCCGATTGCCGACCTGTTCACCGTGTTCGCAAAGACCGACATGGCCGCGAAAGGTGCCAGTGGCATCAGCGCTTTTTTGATCGAGCGTGGCACGCCGGGCCTGTCGACTTCTGACCCTTACCGCAAGCTCGGCCAGCACGGCTCACCGGTGGGCGAGGTCACGCTCGACCAGGTGCGCGTGCCAGCCTCGGCCATCGTGGGCGGAGTGGAAGGGCAAGGCTTTCGCACGGCCATGAAAACGCTGAACAAGCAGCGCATCAACCTGGCCGCGCTGTGCATCGGCCCGGCGGTGCGGCTGGTGGACGAGATGGCGCGGCGCGCGCAGTCGCGCCGCCAGTTCGGCCAGCCCATCGCGGACTTTCAGCTGGTGCAGCAGATGATTGCCCAGAGCAACACCGACGTGCACGCCGCGCGCGCCTTGGTGCTGGAAACCGCGCGCAAGCGCGACGACGGCATCGACGTGACGATGGAGGCGTCGATGTGCAAGCTGTTCGCCTCGGAGATGTGTGGCCGCGTGGCCGACCGAGCGGTGCAGGTTTTCGGCGGCAGCGGCTTCATGGCCGGCAATGTGGCCGAGCGCTTCTACCGCGACGTGCGGCTGTTTCGCCTGTACGAGGGCACGAGCCAGATTCACCTGGTGAACATCGCGAAGCGCACCGTGGCGCTGGCTGCGCGCTGAGCGCCTGAATGACCCGGGTCGTGAGCACCGTTCAGGGCGCTTCCATGCCCTTTTGCGCAAGCACCGCGCGCGCCTCCGCGCTGCCCAGCAGCGCCAGAAAAGCCTGCGCGGCCGATGCATCGCGCGCCGCCGACCCCACCGCGCCGGCATACACGGTGTAGTTCTGAATCTCCGCCGGAATCGGGCCGACCAGCATGGCGCCCGGCACCGCAAGAATCTCGCTGACCTGGTGCACCGCGATGTCGGCCTCGCCGTTGACCACGCGCTGCGCCACCAGCCCGCCGGGCACCAGCACCGCCTTGGCCTGGATCTGCGGCGCAACGCCCATCTTCACGAACAGCTGCGACAGGTACACGCCGCTGGAGCCGCCCGCCGCGGGGTCGATGTAGGCGACCGCGCGCGCGTCCAGCAGCGCCTGCTTGAAGGCGGCCACGCTGGAGATGTCGGGCGCGGGCGCGCCCTGCTTCACCGCCACGCCAATGGCCACGCGCGCCAGCCGCGCAGAGGTGCCCGGCACCACCTTGCCCGCCGCCGCAAGCTGCTCGATGGCTGCCGGCGTGAGCACCACCAGGTCAAAGGCCTCGCCATTGCCGATGCGCTTTTGCAGTGCGCCGGCGGTGTCGTTGTCGATGCTGAGCTTGTGGCCGGTGCGCTGCTCGAACACCGGCGCCAGCGCTACCACCACAGGCTTGAAGGCGCCGGCGGTGAGCACCTTCAGGTCGGCGGCCAGGGCGCTGGTGCCCAGGGTCAGGAGCGCGAGGGTCAACGTGAGGATGGGTTTTTTCATGCGTTTGCCTTGAAGGAGCAGTTCAACCACTGCCGGCGCAGTCTCTCCCATTTACGCTGCCGTGGAATGCCCCTTTCACGCGGCATCGACTAAGCTTTGCCGCCATGCAGTTCCCGTTTCATCGCAAGACCCGATGGCTGTGCGCCGCCGTCCTTTCCATGGCTTGCCTCCACAACGCGCTGGCCGCCGACGACGAGTCGGTGCGCGAGCTGGCAGAGGCCTCCCAGCAGATGCTCAACGACCTGGCCAGCCAGGTGATCAGCCTGCGCGCGATGGCCGAGCGCAAGGCGCTCGACACCGTCACCCAGCGGCTCGACAAACAGGTGGCGCAATGGCCCACCGAAACCGACGCCACCGAAAAGTACCGCCCGTGCAAGCAGGCGCTCGAACGCGCCGCGCAGCTCGCGCGGCTCACGCATGCCAAGGCCGCGAACCCGAAGGCGGCCACGCCGGCGGACGAGAAGGCCTGGCTGCAGGAGCACGCCAGCCTCACGGACCGCCGCGCGGTCTGCGAGCGCGTGCTGCGACAGCCGGTGATTCGCGCGTCCTGACGGGCGCTCCCCTTTTTCCATTCCTCGTTCTGGAGCCCGCATGGCGCTTTCATCCCCCGCCGCACACCCCCACTACGACCGCCTGATTGCCGCCGCACGCGCGCTGCCGCCGCTGCGCGTGGCGGTGGTGCATCCGGTGAACGACGTGTCTCTGGAGGCGGTGCTGTCGTCGGTGCGGCTGGGCCTGGTGGCGCCGGTGCTCATCGGGCCGCGCGCGCGTATCGAGGCGGCGGCGCAGTCCATTGGCGCGGACATCTCCGCCTTCGAGATCGTCGATGCGCCGCACAGCCACGCCGCGGCCGACGCGGCGGTGGCCATGGCGCTGCGCGGCGAGGTCGACGCGCTGATGAAGGGCAGCCTGCACACCGACGAGCTCATGGGCGCGGTGGTGCGCCGTGAGGGCGGGCTGCGCACCTCGCGCCGCATCAGCCACTGCTTTGTGATGGACGTGCCGGGCCATTCGCAGCCGCTGATCATTTCCGACGCGGCCATCAATATCGCGCCCACGCTCGAAGAAAAGGTCGACATCGTGCAGAACGCGATCGACCTGGCGCATGCGTTGCACATGCCCGCCGTGCGCGTGGCGCTGCTGTCGGCCACCGAGACGGTGAACGCCAAGGTGCCCTCCACGCTCGACGCGGCCGTGCTGTGCAAGATGGCCGACCGCGGCCAGATCACCGGTGCTCAGCTCGACGGCCCGCTGGCCATGGACAACGCCATCGACCCCGAGGCCGCGCGCATCAAGGGCATCGTGTCGCCGGTGGCGGGCCGCGCCAACGTGCTGATCGTGCCCGACCTGGACGCAGGCAACATGCTCGCGAAGAGCCTCACCTTTCTGGGCGGCGCCTATGCCGCGGGCATCGTGCTGGGCACCAAGGTGCCGGTGATTCTCACGAGCCGCGCCGATTCGGAACCGGCACGGCTCGCCTCCTGCGCGGTGGCCTCGATGCTCGCCAAAGCGGGGCGCGAGCGGCTCATCAAGGCCGTGGGCTGAGCCCTTCGAGGCAGCGCCCGGTGCCTCGAAGAGCCCAGTGCCTCAGTCCTGCATGCAGAGGTACTTCAGCTCCAGGTAGTCCTCGATGCCGTGGCGCGAGCCTTCGCGGCCCAGGCCCGACTGCTTCACGCCGCCGAAGGGCGCCACCTCGTTGGAAATGAGCCCGGTGTTGATGCCCACCATGCCCGTCTCCAGCTGCTCGCCCACGCGCCAGATGCGGCGGCGGTCTTCGGTGAACACGTAGGCCGCCAGGCCGAACACCGTGTCGTTGGCCATGGCAATGGCTTCTTCTTCGGTGTCGAAGCGAAACAGCGGCGCCAGCGGGCCGAAGGTTTCTTCGCGCGCCACGCGCATCTGCTGCGTCACGCCGGTGAGCACCGTGGGCTCGAAGAAGGTGCCGCCCATCGCATGCGGCTTGCCGCCGGTGCGCAACTGCGCGCCCTGCGTGAGCGCATCGTCGATGTGCTCGCGCACCTTGGCCACGGCGCGCGTGTCGATCAGCGGGCCCTGCGTAACGCCGGCTTCCAGCCCGTTGCCCACGCGCATCGCTTCCACCACCTCCACGAGGCGCTGCGACAGCGCGTCGTAGATGCCCGACTGCACATAGATGCGGTTGGCGCACACGCAGGTCTGGCCCGCGTTGCGGAACTTGGAGGCGACGATGCCTTCGACCGCGCGCTCCAGGTCGGCGTCGTCGAACACGATCAGCGGCGCATTGCCGCCCAGCTCCAGCGACAGCTTCTTGATGGTGGGCGCGCATTGCTGCATCAGCAGGCGGCCCACCCCGGTGGAGCCGGTGAAGCTGAGCTTGCGCACCGTGTCGCTCTCGCACAGCGCGGCGCCAATGGCCGGCGCGTCCCCGGTCACGATCTGCAGCACGCCCGGCGGTAGGCCGGCCTCCAGCGCCAGCACGCCGAGCGCGAACGCGCTCAGCGGCGTGAGCTCGGCCGGCTTCACGACGATGGTGCAGCCCGCGGCCAGCGCGGGGCCGACCTTGCGCGTGATCATCGCGGCCGGAAAGTTCCACGGCGTGATGGCCGCGCACACGCCAATCGGCTGCTTGAGCACCACGATGTGCTGGCCGCCGCGCTGCGGCTGCATCACTTCGCCGTCGACGCGCTTGGCCTCTTCGGCAAACCATTCGATGAACGAGGCGGCGTAGGCGATTTCTCCGCGCGCTTCGGCCAGCGGCTTGCCTTGCTCCAGCGTCATGAGGCGGCCCAGGTCGTCCTGGTGCGCAAGCATCAGGTCGGCCCAGCGGCGCAGCACCTGGGCGCGTTCGCGGGCGGTGCGTGCACGCCAGGCGGGCAGCGCGGCGGCTGCGCCGGCGATGGCGCGCTCGGTTTCGCTGCGGCCCATGCGGGGCACGTCGGCAATGTGCTTGCCGGTGGCGGGGTCGGTCACGGCGAGCGTGGCGCCGCTGTCGGCGGCGGTCCATTCGCCGTTGATGAGGCAGGCCTGCTGCAGCAGGTCGGGGCGCTTCAGGCCGAGGTTGTCAGCGGTCATTGGGTTGGTCATGTGGATGCTCAGCCCTTCAGTGCGTCGTCGATGATGTTCAGCGCGCGTTCGAACAGCGCATCGGGAATGGTCAGCGGGTACAGAAAGCGAATCACGTTGCCGTACATGCCGCAGCTCAGCAGCAGCAGGCCGTGTTCCATCGCCTTGGCCTGCACGCGCTTCACGGCCTCGGCGTCGGGTGCGCCGGTGGCGGGGTCGCACAGCTCGATGGCCACCATCGAGCCCTGTGCGCGCACCTCTGCAATGGCCTTGTTCGATTCCTTGGCGTCGAGCAGGCGCGACACCAGGCGCGAGCCCAGCTCGGCGGCGCGGTCGCACAGCTTCTCTTCGACGATCACGTCTAGCACCGCATGCGCGGAGGCCACGGCCAGCGGGTTGCCGGCGTAGGTGCCGCCCAGGCCGCCCGGCGCGGGCGCGTCCATGATGTGCGCGCGCCCGGCCACCGCCGACAGCGGCATGCCGCCCGCAAGGCTCTTGGCCAGCGTGATGAGGTCGGGCTCCACGCCGTGGTGCTGCATGGAAAACAGCTTGCCGGTGCGCGCAAAGCCGCTCTGCACCTCGTCGGCAATCAACACGATGCCGTGCGCGTCGCACAGCGCGCGCAGGCCCTGCATCAGCTCGGTGGGCGCCACGTTGAAACCGCCCTCGCCCTGCACCGGCTCGATGACGATGGCGGCCACGCGCGTAGGCTCGATGTCGGCCTTGAACAGGCGCGCCAATGCGGCCAGCGAATCGGCCGCGCTCACGCCTTGCAGCGCGCTGGGAAACGGCACATGGAACACGTCGGCCGGGAACGGGCCAAAGCCCAGCTTGTACGGCGCCACCTTGCCGGTCATGGCCAGCGTCATGAGCGTGCGGCCATGAAAGCCGCCACCAAAGGCGATGACGCCGGGGCGGCCGGTGTGGGCGCGGGCGATTTTCACGGCGTTTTCCAGTGCCTCTGCGCCGGTGGTGAAGAAGGCGGTTTTCACCGGGCCCGAGATGGGCACCAGCGCGTTCAGGCGCTCGGCCAGCGAGATCACGCTTTCGTACGGAACGATCTGGTAGGCCGTGTGCGTGAACTGGGCCAGCTGCGCCTGGATGGCCGCCACCAGGCGCGGATGGCGGTGGCCGGTGTTCAGCACGGCAATGCCGGCGGCAAAGTCGATGTACTCGCGGCCCTCCACGTCCCACAGGCTGGCGTTCTCGGCGCGCTGGGCATGAAAGTCGCACATCACGCCCACGCCGCGCGGGGTGGCGGCGAGGCGGCGGGTCTTGAGTTCGCTGTTGGTGGTCATGGAAGGGTCCGGTTGAAAAAAGGGGCTGGTGGGCTTTGAACAGATCTGATTGAATCGGCTATTGGCCCCACCGAAAAGATCCAATTTCGCTCCAATGCATGGGGCCAATCAAAAAACCGCATGAAATCCATCTGCGCCGACCTGGTGCTGCAGCGCATGGCACCCAAAGCAAATGCCGCCGATGCCACCAATGCCACAGATGGCACGAGCCCCGCGCTCAACCGCCAGCTGTACGACTGCCTGCGCGAGGCCATCCTCGACGGCAGCCTGCCGCCGTCGAGCCCCCTGCCCGCCTCGCGCGACCTGGCGCGCGAAACCGCCATGTCGCGCAACACCGTGCTGCACGCCTATGCGCAACTGCAGGCCGAGGGCTATGTGCATTCGCGCGTGGGCAGCGGCACCTTCGTGGCAGCGACCACGCCAGAGAGCCAGCTGAGCGCCGGCCGCGCGCGCGCCACCGCGCCCGAGGCGCCCGGCGCCGTGCGGCTCGCCAAGCGCGCGCAGGCGCTGGTGGCCGATGCCTCCGCCGCGCCGCGCCAGTGGGGCGCCTTCATGCCCGGCGTGCCCGACGTCACGCAGTTTCCGCACCGCACCTTCGGGCGCATCGTGTCGCGGCTGTGGCGCGCGCCCGCGCCCGAGCTGCTGACGTACTCGCACGGCGGCGGCCACCCGGCCCTGCGCGAGGCCATTGCCGAGCACCTGCGCGTGGCACGCGCGGTGCGCTGCAACGCCGACCAGGTGCTGGTGACCGAGGGCGTGCACCAGGCCATCGACCTGTCGCTGCGCATGCTGGCCGACCCGCGCGACACGGTGTGGGTGGAAGAGCCGGGCTACTGGGGCTTTCACAAGGTGCTGCAGATGGACAGCACGCGCGTGCGTGCGCTCAAGGTGGAAGTGGGCGACGACGACCCCCAGGCCGGCTGGCCGCGCGGCGGCACACCGCCGCGGCTGATGTTCGTGACGCCGTCGCACCAATACCCACTGGGCTCCGTGATGAGCCTGGCGCGGCGGCGCGCGTTGCTCGACCATGCGCGCGCCTCGGGCGGCTGGATCTTCGAGGACGACTACGACAGCGAATTCCGCTTTGCGGGCCGCCCCATTCCGTCGATGCAGGGGCTGGAGGCCGACAGCCCGGTGATCTACGTCGGCACCTTCAGCAAGACCTTGTTCCCCGGCTTGCGCGTGGGCTACATGGTGCTGCCGCGCGCGCTGGCCGCGCCCTTTCGCACCGCGCATGCCGACCTGTACCGCGAGGGCCACGCGCTCACGCAGGTGGCGCTGGCCGAGCTGATCGACCAGGGCCACTACGCAGCGCACATCCGGCGCATGCGGGTGCTGTATGCGCGAAGGCGCGCGCTGCTGGCGGGGTTGATTGCCACGCACCTGGGGCCCGCGTACCTGCATCCGCAGGCCAGCAACGCCGGTCTGCACCTGGTGCTGCAGTTGCCCGAAGGCAGCGACGACGTCGCGATTTCAAGCGACGCCGAGGCGCACGGCGTGCTCACCCGGCCGCTGTCGCGCTACTACCGCCGCAGCGGCGCGCAACGCGGCTTGCTGCTGGGCTATGCGTGCGTGCAGGAGGCCGACATAGAACCTGCGTTCATGGTGCTGCTGGCGTGCCTGCAACGTGCGCAGGTGCTACAGCAGGCTGCGCAATTGCACGTCTAACATCGGCGCGCATGCCTTCCACCGCCCTGCTCCCCATCGCTGAATCCATCGACTTCAACGGCCCGTCGCAGGACGTGGCGCGCCGGCTGATCGGCGTGACCGTGCTGATCGACGGCGTGGGCGGGCGCATCGTGGAGACCGAGGCGTACGACAGCACCGAGCCGGCCGCGCACGGCTTTGGCGGCCTGCGGCCCCACAACGCCGCGCTGTTCGGGCCGCCAGGGCATGCGTATGTGTACCGCTCCTACGGCATTCACTGGTGCCTGAACTTCGTTTGCCGTGAGGCCGGGCATGGCGCAGGGGTGCTGATTCGCGCGCTGGAGCCGACCCACGGCATCGAGCGCATGCGGGTGCGGCGCGGGCTCGATGAGATGCGGCTGCTGTGTGCCGGGCCTGGCCGGGTGGGACAGGCGCTGGGCATCGACCGCAGCTTCGACGGCATGGCGCTGAGCGCGCCGCCCTTCGAACTGCTCGCGCCCGTCGGCGGCCAACCGGCGCTGGCACTGGCGGTGGGGCCCCGCATCGGTATATCGAAAGCGATCGAGCTGCCGTGGCGCTTTGGCGAGAAGGGCTCGCGCTATTTGAGCAAGCCGTTTCCGCGGGTGTAGCCGGGCGGAATGAAGGCTCCGGCGCAATGCCGGGGCGCGCAATTTTGTGTCTTGAGCGGAAGCAAATGTGGCCTTTCCATGCACGCACGCGCGGCGTATTGCGGAAGCTGCATTTGTTGGCGCTTGTCGGAATTTAGTGCCGCGCAAAACGGCTGAGAAGGCCCGGCTGTTCTCTAAAGTGAATGCCCCTGTCACTCACAACCCCGCCAAGGGAACAAGGAAGGCGCCACACACACAGCCATACAAATTTTTTGAAGACTGCTCGCCTCGCGGCAGGTTGTCGGTGCTGAACAAGCAACGATGCAGATGCGAGGTATCAAAGGCGACGGCCGGGATGCGACTAACACCCCGACCGTCTAACCAAAGAAGTGCACTTACCTCTTAAGGACCGCACAAAAATGGCTACCAAGACTATAGCCGGGGCCCCCTCGCCCCGAAATTCCCCCGACGAGACCGCCCAAGACCCGGCGGACCAGCTCGAAAACACACTCGCCCAACTCGAAGCCCTGCTGTGGGTCTGCCACGGGGAAGACATCGACTGGTGCAGCGGCACGGGACCGCGACAACTGGACAACCTGCTTTGGCTTGCGGCTGAATTGGCGCGTGAGGCTGGGGAGCTATTTCAGTTGAGCGAGAAGGCGCGGCATGAGGCCCTGAGGCTGACAGTTAGCGGCTGGTCTGCGGGCTGCGAGTTTCGCGGCCCGCCTGTGGCGCGGGATTCGTTTGCGGGGTAGCTCTGGGGCAGTTATGGGCACATTGCGGCCATTGGGCCCTCCAGAAAGCGGACGTTCATCGAAAGTCAGGATCAGAGCACGACGTACAGCCGCTTCGGGCCGAGGCTGTGTGAAAACGCTGGCGCTGTACCCATCGCATGAAAGCCGACCTCTCAGATCGCGCCAGGATCGACGATCAAGGGTTCGGGAATGGTTTGGCTACCCACAAAAACATGACCTTCGAACGTTTTCACACAGCCTCGGCCCGAAGCCGACACGCGGTCCGCTCGAAAGCGGGCGATCGCGTGGAGGCGGTTTCTCTCCATGGCGAACAGTAGCCCTGTCTGCGCAGTGCGGGCGCGGACGAAAGGCTATGGAAGTTGGCCTCGTGGACCGCATTCTTCACCCCACCCCATTGGTGGTTTTGCGAAAGACACCTCAAGCTCCACATGCCGATTGGCGGCACGCCCCGCCTCCGTAGCGTTGCTCTTGACAGGTTCTGTGTCAGAACCATTCCTGATCACGATGTGCTCAATGGCAGCAGGCGAAGCAAGCATCAATGCCCGGACTGCCAATGCACGACCCAATGCAAGATTTTCCGGATTCCCCTCACCTTTCGCGGCGTGCGCGTACAACCTCAACACATCAACCCTGCCGCCCTTGAGTTTGCAAACTAGTCTCTCCAGTTCCACGACGGCATTTGGCTCTAGCAGTGAACTGTTTTCTTTGAACCAGACATCGGTAGTCATGTGTAGCGGGGTCGTCGCAAGAGCAACGGAACACGCCAACGTCAATGGAAGCATCATCGCGATACGGATCGCTGCAAGTGAAGCGGCGGAAGAGTTCATTCGGTGAAATTCTTCTGTGAGGTTGAAGTTTCGGTTCTGACTGAATTCATTCCACCGTTTCTTCGAGGGCCGGTCTTGGCCGCTTGCCGTCCGCTGCTCGTTGAGCGCCTTCAAGGGCCGCGATGTATGGCAAGACTTGCGGATGGGCCTGAACCCACTGCTCGCCCAAAAACGTCGATACGGAGCCCGGGCCGGTAACGCTCACCATTGCCCCAAACTTCGAAGCGGCCTGCAGCAGGTTGTGCGCTGCATGCATCACGTTTTCGCTTGCAGCCGACCGCGGCTCGCCAGCTTCGATGCCCCACTCCTTTTGAATCGCCGCGATGAGCTTGCCGGCGGCGGCCTCGAGAGGTATTCGTGAACGTGTCATGGGCGCAAATCTAACCTGCCCACGAAAGTCTGGTTCTGGCCGAGGGCTGTCAACCCATCGATGCTCGGTAAAGCAAAGACTCAGCCTCGTCATAGCGCAAAGGCTGACCCTTCGATTCGGCAAATTGCTGTACTCGCCAAGGATCAATTACCTCCGGATCGCTGACTGCCGTGTGCATGTCGACGACGAGGTGGGGCACTGGTGCTTGTCGGGTGAAGACCACGCCAGACCCGTGTTTCTGGGCCGCCCAATGCTCGCCGTGAACTTCGAGATCTTCAGCTATCTGAACGCCAAGAAGCCATTTGTTCCCTTGCACCTCGGGGTAACGCTGCAGCAGCGCGGCACTGAGCCTTCGCTGACACTCGAGCAGTTCTTGTATCAAGGCATCATTCATAGGTTGGTGGGGCGATGAGTTGAGCGTCTGGTTCTGGCCGAGGCTGTGTGAAAACGCTGGCGCTGTACCCATTGCATGAAAGCCGACCTCTCAGATCGCGCCAGGATCGACGATCAAGGGTTCGGGAATGGTTTGGCTACCCACAAAACCACGACCTTCGAACGTTTTCACACAGCCTCGGCCGTGAGCCGCCGATCTCAATGAATTGACCGGTGACCAGTGAATTTCAAGAAATCGGAATAGTGATAGAGACCCACAAGTATTCCGATTGCGTGAGCTAGTAGGAAGTAGCCGGCAAGAATCCAGAAGGGGGCCGCAACGAGGAGTGCTCCTATCTCGCTGAAATCCATAGCGGGGAACAACACCACAAGCGGGACGATGACGGACATGATCAGCACAGGAATCATGTAAAGCACGGAAAATTGGACACCACGAAATCTTACAGACGACTTCTCATCCCACAGGTTCGGTTGAATCATCAGCGGGATAGAGAAGAAGCGATATGGCTTTCCGGGTACGTGGGTTGGCGGAGGGTTCATCTTGAATGAGAAGAAGCGAGACGGTCGGCAAAGGTGCGCCCAGAACAATTTCGCTGCACGAGCCGCTGAGGGCCAGAGAAAGGCCGATTCGGCGCTTCTCACGAATGACTGGTCTTGGCCGACTGTTGCCTGTCGCCTCATGGGAGCAAAGGGCCCATACCGGTTGTACAGAATGCGTCGAAGCTGGCGTTCGTGTGCCGACGCAGCCATCCTCCATCTATACAGAATTGCGTCAACTTCGTCCTCGCGCAATGTTCGGCAGTCGGAATGCAAAGTTCCGAATTCCTCTCGCGATGCGGCCGTGGCCTCCTCGAGGCTGTACATCAGATGGTCCCCTTCGATGTCTTGCGAATCGGAATCGCGACAGCAAACCATCAAATACAGCCGAGGCTCTTCGCCTGATAAGCCACGCAGAGGTACCGACCTCACGGTAGGTCGTTTCCGGTATTTTTTCCTTACGGGTGCGACGAGATATTTGGGTTCACACATCATGAAAGATCTTGTGTCGATGGCCGCTGACCAGTCATGTTTCATGATGAAAAGCTCGACAAAGGAAACAAGAAGAGATTCTGCGTCACTTCGAACGTTTCCTTATGGCCGAGCAAGCATCATGGAAAAACTATTTTTTGCTGATATGTTCCATACCTGTAGCCTTTTTTGAGCAAACAGATGGCAAATGTGTCAGCGACGGATGCTGTCACTCCTGGTTCGGCGTGTCTTCCAGTGGGATCCAACAGGGCTGCTGGATACCAAGCCAGTGCGACCTGCGGAGCACCGTTTGCGAAGAATCGTAGTGAGTCACGCCCTTGTAAAAGCTTTTTATCGCTGCTAGAAATTTGAATTAGATTTACCGGATCGACACTCGTCGACCTGCATTGTTTGAGCATTTCCAATTGCACCTCTGTCGGCATTCTTGCCGGCGGAATTAGCGCAGCCACCTTATGTATCCGGAAATTCTCCGCTACCGAACTTGCGGTACTCTGCGGAGAGAACGGGCTAACGGCGATTAGGGTCAGGAGCGCGACGGATCTATGAAGGCGCGGCATTTGTACGTCCTGATGTTGAAGCTGAGCGGCGCCGCGAGGCGTCCGCTTGGACGGCCGGTATTGGCCGGTTATTGGCTGCTTCAGCAGCCCTTTGATTGAGTTCGCTCCCCGTCGATGAACGGAATTGAGTCAACTTCGTCCGGGTGCAACGGCGGCCAGTCGGACTCCAAAATTCCATAATCCACCTGAGCCTGGTTCATAGCCTCCTGGAGGCTGAACATCAAGTGGTCTCCTTCAATGTCCTTGGTGGCGAAATCGTAAAAGCAGACTTCCAGATACCACAGCTGGTCATCCCCTGCATACCAAGAGAGCAACCGACCTCACTGCTGGTCGAAATGGATTCTGCTTCCTTACGTTCGAAAAACAGGTTCTCTAGCGTGTGCTTCATCCCGAATTTTGCCGCAGCGTGGAACGACCGGTCTTGGCCGACCGTAGCCGCACCAACTGCTGGTGCAAAGGGCCGGAAGCAGACGTCGGTCTGCCGACCGTAGCCGGTCGCGCCGCCGTCGTGGACGGGTCCATCACAGTCCTTTGACCTTTTCGTAAGCGGACTTCCAACGCTCGCGACCAGTTCCGACTCGGCTTACCGAAGCGATGTCCAGTCAGTTGAAAAAATCAACTCTCACCGCGCCGAATGAGAACAAGCGCGACGCCACCAGCAAGTAGTGCTGACATGCCGTACTCAAAGCCATGAACATAGAGTGCTAACGCTCCCAGAATGAAGCCGAGACCCAGACTTGATGACTCTTCGCGTTGCTGCTCGGCCAGGAGTGCCATCAACAAGGCCCAAATTGCAAAGCAGACCGAGTACACAAGAATCCATTGAAGAACCCGGTCGTCCGTGAGGTCGAGAAGACCTCGCGGCCGCCACTCGGGCGCTTGACCTGGAGGCGGCGGTCGCACCAAACCCAGTCGATCCATCCAGGTTAGGAGATGGCCGGATCCCGGTATGCGCACGCGCTCGGCTTCCGTGATTCCGATGCCGGCGAGCAAGCCTGCAATACCGAAGAAAACAGATACAACGCCAAATCGATTTCTAGCTTCCATGGGCTGACAGCCTGACGTGATGTAGATTGCAACAAACTGAGGATCATGCCCGCCGTCTGCGAGTTGGCGTGAGTAAACGGCTACAAATCCTGAGCCAATTCACGCACCGCCGGGGAAGGTCTGGTGCTGGCCGATCACTGTCGTTTGCGTGGCCCGGAAAGACAGCCGCAATCACACACTAGCGATGCCTCCGAAGGGCGTAGACGCCGTCTGAGGGCGCGGATGCATTGCATGCCTGCACTTGGTCGCTCGTCCACCAACTTTTGAAGTCGTCGTCGAGAAGCGACTTGGGGAATCTGGACATGACACTCGACACAGCGGCTAGGGCATCACGTGCCGCGTTGCCATGTCGGCAGCTAATGTGTACGGCGCACGACGGAGCCTGCCCCAATGCTTGGACAAGCTCTTCAAACTCGTCCGCTTCGAGTTCGTCTTTCCACGTGTCGGCTTCATAGGGAAGGACTGAATACTCGTGAGAGGCAACGTCGCGGCGCCGGACTTCGTTGAATCCGTTCAGCACGTCAAGTAGCTTAGTTTCAGCGAAATAGATGACAACCCCGTCCATGATTCTCCTGTGCTCAGCAGCGAAAGCGAACTGATTGTGTCGGCATCGCGGACGACTGCTTCTGGCCGTCTGAGCCGCTTAGTCAACCATAGAAGGAGTAACCAGCCGACGCCAGGCAGCCGACGCACAGGACCCCGAAGAGCCAGACAGATTGGCTGAGGTCGCCGATGCCGCGGGTGGCGTTGTACTGCTTTCGCTTTTGTTGTTCTGCGAGCGAGACATGGGCGACGTCCTCATCCCAGCTCTTTGCGGTCAGAGAGTAAGGAACATTCTTCGCCGGCGTCGAGAGGCGCGCGGCGTCGTAGCCGAGATATGCAAAGACGGCAGCCGCAGTGAGCATTACCCAGGGGAAAATCATGGTCCAGATTGTTCGTGAAGCGTGAAGGAAAGCCCATCGGGTGTCGGCAGCGACAGTCCGCTAATTGCCGAATGTAGCCTCTCGGCTACCAGGCGCCTTGGGCCCATTGCAGTCACACCGCTGGGGGAACCACATGTCCGCCTTGCAGCGGCAGCGCCATTTCGCAGGTCCGAACAGTAGACATCCGGCCAAGCGCTGACGGCCAATGTTTTGGCTGCAGGTGCACATCGTCGGCATCACTGTCTCTGTCAAAAGCTGGTTGCTCCGAACCGCCTTGGGTTCTCGGCATTCGACCGCCACTTCGGGCTCGTCCATGTATCCTCCGAGCCATCATGAGCAGCGATTCCAAATGGCTTGAGAGTGCCCGCGCGCAGTGGCTTTGGCGAGGGCAAGAGCGGCCCCCGTTCGCCGATGTCCCTGCGTCAGGGCAGGTTTCGGTTTGGGATTTCCCGAGGCCGCCAGAGCTCGTACGCGAAGCACGTGAGATCGTCGTGCTCTGGGGCCATCTCGAGGTAGCGCGCACACGCGCCGCCTGGGCTGTCCGCGAAACGGCCCACCCACCCACGTTCTACCTGCCGCTGGTCGACGTACAGCTCGGACTGTTGCAGCCCGCTGGCGGTGGCTCGTTCTGTGAGTGGAAGGGACCGGCGCGCTATTGGAATCTGGTAGACGGCGCACGTCGCTTGGACCAGGTCGCCTGGAGCTACCCCCATCCGTTGTCTGGTGCCGAGCCACTCGCCGGCTGTGTGGCCTTCTATGCCCACAATCTTGACTGCCGTGTCGACGGATCGACGGCCCATCCACAGGAGGGCGCCTTCTATGGGGGCTGGATCACCCCCGACCTGGCGGGGCCCTTCAAAGGCGGACCCGGTAGCGGAGGTTGGTAGCCAGTCGGTTGCGGTGACCCGGTGCGCAAGCAAAGACAAACCGCACAATCTGGCCGACGCGGGACTGCCGCACTTGGCGTTCAGGGGAAGCCTGGCAGTGCAGGGAGCACATACACCTTCCTTTTGATGCCATCCAGCTCCCGCCGACGCGTTCTGAACTGCTCCGTTCCAACCTCGTCATTACGCCCCCCAACTCGCTTGCTGCAGCACCACGCGATACCCATCCGGGTCTGCAAACGTTCGCCCTTGCCGCTGCCAATACGGATTGAAGGAGGCAACCTCCGTGAATCCCGCAGCCAGCATATTGCTCGACAAGCGCTGCCATTCCACAAGATACGGCACATAGAAAACGCTGAGGTCGTCGACCGTGGGCGTCGGCACTATCGGCTGGTCGCGGCAATAGGTGAATGCGAAGTGGTAGGGCAACCCCGGTGAGCCGAGCAGGGCCGCATCAAAACCTTGGTGGCCCGCAAACCTTTCCAGTAGTCGCAGGCCAAGGCCGTCGCAATACATGGCGACGGAAACGTCCAACGAGCTGACCGGGCGAACAATTCGAAGTTGAGCGTTCATGCGAAAAAATTCTCCTTGAATGCATTGGCGCCATTGACGCCCTTGACGCCATCGACCTCAATTGAACCCGTTCCACCGGCGCATGCCCGGCCAGCCGGACGGGTGCTTTCCCTTATCTGCGCATCACACCTTCAACTTGTGCCATCAGTTGCCGATACACAAACAGTCATGTCAGATTCACCCTTCCACCGCCCGTCTCCGCTGCTGGCCATCCTGCCAAGGCAGAACATCATTCAAGACGACGGTGTGCATGTGCTCGTGTCGACAAAAGACGTCGAAGGCGCGCAAAGCGACGGCATGCTGCTGCGGCGATGCGACTTTTCGATCTCCACGCCGTTCGGGTACATGTGCCTAGGCCACTTCCGGCAGCTCTCTTCAAACTGCTGGCAGGCCTCGCTCGGCACACGGGTTGCGGTCGACGAAGGAGCCGTTCGGCCCGACAGGCTCTATGCGACGGAGCTCGACGCGCTGGTCAACCTGTGGGCGAGCCGGCGGCGGCTGACACCGGGCAAGGTCTGACGCTGCAGGCTCGGCCGCCTGGGTGCCTGCACCGGCGTTTCAACCTGCTCAGGCGCTGGTGCCCGCCACGATCGCAATGCCCCTGATCTGCCCCGCAGCAGCAGCAGCAGCGGTGCTCGGCTTCGCGTAGCGCAACGGCGCAAAGCGGTGCAGCAGCTCCGCCTCGCGCACGCGCGCTGATTCCAGGTTCGCCAGCTTCACATGCCCGAACCCGCGCACCGACATCGGCAGCGCGGCCACGCGTGCCGCGGTCGACTGGTTCTGCGCGGTCAGTTCGCCCGCCATGTCTTGCAGCAGGCCTTCGAAGTGCGCGATGAGCTCGCGCTCGGTTCGCCTTTCTTCGGTGTGGCCGAACAGGTCGAAGGCCGTGCCGCGCAGGCGCTTGCCGTGCGCAAGCCATTTCATGGCCGGCAGCATCCATGCACCGAGCCGAATCTTGGCCGGCGCCTGCCCGTTCACGGGGCGCGAGAGCAGCGGCGGGGCCATATGGAATTCGAGCTTCAGCTCACCTTCGAACTGGTCTTTCAGCTTCTGCATGAACGCGCCGTCGGTGTACAGGCGCGCGACCTCGTACTCGTCCTTGTAGCTCATGAGCTTCATCAGGCTGCGCGCCGCGTTGCGCGTGAAGGGCAGGCTCACATCTCCGCCCTGCAGCGCGGCCTCGGCCTTCTGCAGTGCGCGAATGCGCGTTTCGAAGCGCGTGGCCCATGCGGCGTTCTGGTAGCCGGTGAGGTGGCTGCGCGCATCGGCGATCAGCGTTTCCAGCGGGCGCTCGTCGCCTTGCTGCTGCGGTGCCTGCGCCGGCGCGGCGCGCAGTTGGTCGAGTGCCGCGGCGTCGCCGGCCGCCAGCCGGCCGAGCGAAAACGCCGACTGATTGGCTGCCACGGCCACGCCGTTGAGTTCAATCGCATGCATCAGCGCCTCCAGGCTCAGCGGCACCAGGCCGCGTTGCCAGGCGTAGCCGGTGGCCACGATGTTGGCGGCCAGCGTGTCGCCCAGAAACTCTTCGGCCAGGCTCTGCGCGTCGAAGGTCTCGACCTGTTCTTCACCGGCCACAAAGCGCATCTTCTCCAGCAGCAGGTCGACGTGCAGGTCGGCGTCGGGGTTGCGCAGCGACTCGGCCACAGGAATCTCATGCACGTTGGCCAGCACGCGCGTGCGGCCGTGGCGCACGGTTTGCAGTGCGTCGGGCGATGCGCCCACCACCACGTCGCAGGCCAGAATGGCATCGGCCTGCTGGGTGTCGATGCGCACCTGGTTCAACCGCTCGGGCGCATCGGCCATGCGCACAAAGCTCAGCACCGAGCCGCCCTTCTGCGCAAAGCCCATGAAGTCGAGCACGCTGGCCGACTTGCCTTCCAGATGCGCGGCCATGGCAATGACGGCGCCCACGGTCACCACGCCGGTGCCGCCCACGCCCGTTACCAGCAGGTCGTAAGGCGCGGTCCACGCATGCGCCGCGGGGTGGGGCAGCGCGGCCACGCGGTGCAGGAAGGCGTCGCGCCCGGCCGCCAGCGCACCGCTCTTGCGGCGCAGCTTGCCGCCGGTAACGCCCACGAAGCTGGGGCAGAAGCCCTTGGCGCAGGAGTAGTCCTTGTTGCAGCTGGTCTGGTCGATCTTGCGTTTGCGGCCCTGCGGTGTTTCTTGCGGCAGCACGGCCACGCAGTTGCTTTGCACGGTGCAGTCGCCGCAGCCTTCGCACACGGCCTCGTTGATGTACAGGCGCTTGGGCGGGTCGGCCAGCTCGCCCTTCTTGCGGCGGCGGCGCTTTTCTGCGGCGCAGGTCTGCTCGTAGATGAGCACGGTCACGCCGGGCATTTCCCGCAGGCGGCGCTGCACCTCGTCGAGCGCGGCGCGGTCGTGGAACTCGGTGCCTTGCGGAAAGCGGTTCTTGATGGCGTCGTACTTGTCGATGGCGTCGCTCACCACCACCACTTTGGTCACGCCCTCCGACTCGACCTGGCGCGCGATGGCGTCCACGCTGATGACGCCGTCGACCGGCTGGCCGCCGGTCATCGCCACCGCGTCGTTGAACAAAATCTTGTAGGTCAGCGTGGCCTTGGCCGCCACGGCCTGGCGAATGGCAAGGTAACCCGAGTGGTAGTAGGTGCCGTCGCCCAGGTTCTGGAACACGTGCGGTGTCTTGGTGAACATGGCGTGCGAGATCCAGTCGACGCCCTCCCCGCCCATTTGAATGAGGCCCGCGGTGCTGCGGTCCATCCAGTTGGCCATGAAGTGGCAGCCGATGCCGGCGCGCGCAGCGGAGCCTTCGGGCACCTTGGTGCTGGTGTTGTGCGGGCAGCCGGCGCAGAAGTACGGCACGCGCTTGACGGCATCGCTCGCGTTGCCCAGCAGTTCGGGCGGCGTGAAGTCGCGCACATGCTGCAGGTGGTCGCCCAGGTCGTGGTTGTCGGGGAAGTGCACGGCCAGCCAGTGCGCCACCAGCTCGATGAGGCGCGAGGGGCGCAGCTCGCCCAGCGCCGACACCAGCGGCTGGCCTTGGCGGTCGTGCTTGCCGACGAGCGCGGGGCGGGCATCGGCAGGGGCGTTGTAGAAGATGTCGCGCAGCTGCGTCTCGACCACCGCGCCCTTCTCTTCGACGATGAGGATCTCTTCGAGCCCCTGTGCAAAGGCCTTCAGGCGCGTTTGCTCCAGCGGAAAACTCAGGCCCACCTTGTACAGCCGCACACCGGCGCGCGCGAGCTGATCGGGCGACAGCTCCAGCCTGCGCAGCACCTCCATCAGGTCGTGGTGCGCCTTGCCGCAGGTGACGATGCCTACCTTGGCATGCGGGCTCACGATGACCTGGCGGTCGATGCTGTTGCGCTGGGTGAAGGCGGCGACGGCCGCAAGCTTGTCTTCGAGCCGCGACTCGATGCGCAATGAAGGCAGGTCGGGCCAGCGGTAGTGCAGGCCGTCGGGCGGTGCCTGGTGGCCGGTGGCGGCGCGCACGGTGTCGGCGCTTTCCCAGGCGGCAACGCGTGCGTTGACGGCGTCGAGGTCCACGGTGCCCGCGCTCTCCACAATTTCAGACAGCGCCGCCATGCCGACCCATGCGCCCGAGTAGCGCGAGAGCTCGTAGCCGTAAAGGCCGAACTCCAGGTACTCGGCCACGCTGGCCGGCTGCATCACGGGCATGCGCCAAGCCATGAAGGCGTGGTCGCTCTGATGCGGCATCGACGACGACACACACCCGTGGTCGTCGCCCGCCACCACCAGCACGCCGCCGTGCGGGGACGAGCCGTAGGCGTTGCCGTGCTTGAGCGCGTCGCCCGCGCGGTCCACGCCGGGGCCCTTGCCGTACCACATGGCGTACACGCCTTCCACGGTGCGCTCGGGGTCGGACTCCACGCGCTGCGTGCCCAGCACCTGCGTGGCGGCCAGCTCCTCGTTCACGGCGGGCACAAAGCGAATGCCGGTTTGCTTGAAGCGCTCGCCGGCCTTCCAGATCGCCTGGTCGACCATGCCCAGCGGCGAGCCGCGGTAGCCGCTGACAAAGCCCTGCGTGCGCAGGCCGCGCGCCGCGTCGCGCTGGCCCTGCATCGCCAGGATGCGAATCAGCGCCTGCGTGCCGGTGAGAAAGACCGAGCCTGTGGTGGCCCACAGGTTGTCGGAGAGCTGGTAGTCGGGCCGTCTGAGTGCAGCCGTGGCGTGGGGGGCGTTCATGGCCCAGATTGTTCGGCTGCACCCGGAGGAAGTGTTTCTTCAATACACTGGCGCAGACCCTTGTTTGAAGAAAAATCTTCTCGGAAACTGCGATGAATGTTGGTTCTGTTTCTCTCGATGAGCATTGCCTCAAGATTCTTTCTGCGCTGCAGCACGACGGCCGCCAGACGGTGCAGCAGATTTCCGAGGCCGTGGGGCTCTCGCCCACGCCGTGCTGGAAGCGCATCAAGGACATGGAGGCCGCCGGCGTGATTCGCGGCTACACCGCGCTGGTCGACCCCGAGCAGGTCGGCCTGCATGTGTCGGCCGTGGCCGAGGTCAACCTCGACCGGCACAGCGAAGAAATGGTGCAGCGCTTCGAGCAGGCGGTGGCCGCCAGCCCGCAAATCATTCGCTGCGTGTCGGCCACCGGGCCGGCCGACTACATCCTGAACGTGACGGTGCCCGACATGAAGCACTACGAGCGCTTTCTGCACGAGGTGCTGTTCAGCCTGCCGGGCGTGACGCACGTGCGCTCGAGCATCGTGCTGCGGGAGATCAAGTCGGAGACTGCCCTGCCGCTGGGGCACCTGCTGGCGGCGAAGGGGGGCGTGGCCAGCCCTCGGCGGGGCTGAAGCACGTGAATCCTTTGAAGCGCTTGAAGCGCTTGACCCGCTACGCCGGCTGGTCCGCCAGCAGGCCCAGCGCGGCGGCGGCTTCCCGCACCAACGCCATGGCGTCTTCAGCCGACGCCGCCACGCCGTGGACGTAGTTGTCAGGCCGCACCAGTGCATGGGTGCAGGCATGGCGCGCGAACCAGCCGGCGGCCACGCCTTCGGCCTCGCGCTCGGTCCCCAGATCGACGGTGCGCAAGCCGGGCAGTGCGCCGTCGTCGAAGCCCTGCGGCCGTTGCGCGCCCTCGGCCCGCACCAGCCGCCAGCCGTGGCCGGCCACGTCGTCCATGCGGCGGCGCTCGCCCTGCACCGCGAGCCACGGCTGCGGAAAGAGCGCGCCGCGCGCCGCATGCGCCTGGTGGCTGAGCAACCCCGTCGTGAGGCCCGGCAGGATGTCCTGGCGCGGCGTGTCTTTCACCTGCCCGCCCGCATCGGCCAGCAGCTTGGCGTCTCGCGCGCGGGCCTTGGCCGGGTCGCGTTCGCAGATCACCGCGCCCACGCCCTTGATGCGGCTCGTGAGCTCGCGCACATGCGCCTTGCGCTCTGCGCCGTAGCTGTCCAGCAGCGCCTGCGCGGCCGGCCCGGCCACGTCGCCGCGCAGCACCGCGCCCAGCTTCCAGGACAGGTTGGCCACGTCGCGCACGCCCTGGCACATGCCCTGGCCCAGAAACGGCGGCTGCATGTGGGCCGCGTCGCCCGCCAGAAACACGCGCCCCTTGCGCCAGTCCGTGGCCACCAGCGCATGAAAGCGGTAGCTCGACTGGCGCCACAGCTCGCCGTCTTGCGGCGTGAGCCAGCGCGAGAGCAGCGCCCAGGTGCGCTGCGGCGTGGCCGCCTCGGCCGGGTCTTCGCCGGGGTTGAGCGAGATTTCCCAGCGCCGGTGGTTGCCGGGCCCTATCACCAGGGTGCAGGGGCGCTCGGGCTCGCAGTACTGCACGCTCACCTTGGGCAGCTTGGCCAGCCCGCGCTCGTTCACGCGCACGTCGACCACCAACCAGGGCTCGTCGAAGTCGAGGTCTTCCAGCGGCATGCCGAGCTGCGTGCGCACGGTGCTGGCGCCGCCGTCGCAGGCGATGGCATAGCGCGCGCGCACCTGCTTCGCGGCGCCGCTGGCGTCCGTGATGCTCAGCGAGACGCCTTGCGCGTCCTGCGCCACGCCGTGCAGTTCGGCGCCCAGCTCGACCGTCACGTTCGGCAGCTGTGCCACGCGGGCGCGCAGCGCGTGCTCCACCGGTGGCTGCGTGAACACCATCGACGGCACGTGGCCCTGCGGATACGGCGGCGCCACCATGGTCATGCGGCGCACCAGTTGGCCGTCCACGCCAAAGTACTCCGAGGGCGTGAAGGGCTCGCAGAAAGGCTCTATCGCCTGCGCCACGCCCAGCTGCTGAAACACCCGCATGATTTCGTGGTCGAGCGAGATGGCGCGCGGAATCTGGTGCACGTCGTGCAGCCGCTCGCTCACGTGCACGCGAAGGCCCTGCTGCCCCAGCAGGCCGGCCGCGACCTGGCCCGCGGGGCCGTAGCCGACGATGGCAACGTCGTAGACCGGCTCGCTCATCGTGCCTCGTTCACGATCGCGTTGGCCAGCGTGCCGATGCGCTCTATCTCCACCTCGTAGGTGTCGCCGGCCTTCATCCACACCGGCGGCGTGCGCGCCTGGCCCACGCCGGCGGGCGTGCCCATGACGATCACGTCGCCCGGCGCCAGCGTGAGCACCTCGGCCAGCAGCGCAATGGTTTCGGCCACGTTGAAGATCATGTCGCTGGTGTTCGCGCTCTGCATCACCTGGCCGTTCAGGCGGCCCTGGATCTTCAGGCCCGCCGCGCCGGGCGGCAGCTCGTCGGCCGTCACCAGCAGCGGACCGAAGGCACCGGTGCCGTCGAAGTTCTTGCCGATGGTCCATTGCGGCGTGCGCTTCTGGTAGTCGCGCACGCTCATGTCGTTGAAGCAGCTGTAGCCGAACACGTACTGCAGCGCGTCGGCCTGCTGCGTGTGGCGCGGCACCTTGCGCCCGATGACCACGGCCAGCTCGGCCTCGTAGTCGAACTTGGTGGAAACCAAAGGCACGACGCCGTCGTCGCCATGCGCAATCAATGAAGAGGCGCCGCGAAAGAAGAACCACGGGTAGTCGGGCTTCTCGCGGCCGCCTTCCTTGGCGTGGTCGAAGTAGTTCAGGCCCAGGCACACGGTCTTGCCGGGCTCGGGCACGAGCGGTGCGAGCTGCACGCTGGACCATGCGATGCGTTTGGCGGTGCTGTCGTCCAGTGCCGCACGCGCGGCGGCGTGCAGGTCGGTGCCGGTCTCGAGTGCGGCGCGCAGGTCTGCGGGCACCTTCGGTTGTGCGTCGTTCAGGTCGATGAGGTTGCGGCCGTCGACGACGGCCAGGCGCGGTGCGCCGTCGCGCAGGTAGGTGGTGAATTTCATGCGGTGCTTCTTTCAGGGAATTTGCGGAGGGGTCAATCGGGCGCGAACAGCACGCGGCGCTGCGCCTCTTTCAGGCCGGGGCCGGGTGGGGGAGAAATGCCCCACTGGTCGACGCGCCCGGGCGGCCACTTCCAGTCTTCGGGGCCGCGCGGCTGGTAGTGCGCATCGACCTGCTCCACCTCGGCCGTGTACTCGATGACCACGCCGAAGGGATCGATGAAGTAGTTGAAGAGGTTGTTGCCCGGCCCGTGGCGCCCGGGCCCCCACTGAATAGCAAAGCCCGCGTCCTTCATGCGGCCACCGCCGCGCATGACGGACTCGAAGTCCGGCATCAGGAAGGCGATGTGGTTGAGCGCGTCGTTGTCGCTGATGCCCACGGCCAGCGTGTGGTGGTCGTGGTTGCAGTTCATGAAGGCGATGGCCACGGTGCGATCAGCCAGCGTGAAGCCGAGCGCGCGGGCCAGGAAGGCCTGTGTGTCGTCGACCGCGTGGCTGTTGAGCACCACGTGCGTGAGGCGCAGCGGGCGGTCTTGCAGCTCGGCGGCCTCGGCGCGTTGCAGGTCGCCGTGCACCACCTGGAAGACGCGGCCGTGCGGGTCCTTGAACGTGAGGCCATGGCCGCCTGCAGGGTCGTCGGCCAGCGGCAAGATCGGCGCGATCACAGTGGCGCCGGCTGCGACTGCCGCGTCGGCCACCGCGGCAAGCGCATCGGCGCTGTGCGCGCGCAGGGTCACATGGCGGATCTGCGGCACAGGCCCGCCCTGGTGCAGTGCGAGCAGGTAGGCGTCGCTGCCGCTGCCGCGCAGGTAGACGGCGCCGTCGCGGCGCTCGGCCACGTCCAGGTTCCACACCTGCGTGTAGAAGCTTTCGGCCTGCGCGAGGTCGGGCATGTTCAATGCCACGCTGCGCAGGCCCGCGATCCAGGCAGAGCTCATGGGGTGGGGCCTTTCAGGCCGAGAAAGCGCTCGGCATTGCGGTGGACCAGTTGCGCGGTGGTGTCGGCGTCGAAGCCCGCGGCCTCGATGCGCTCGACCGGCGTGCGGTCATGAAAGTTGAAGGGGTGGTCGGTGCCGATGAGCAACTGCGTGCCGCCGAAGGTGGCGACCAGGTGGCGCAGCATCGGCGTGTCGAACACCAGCGTGTCGTAGAACAGGCGCTGTGCCTGGGCCTGTGGCGATTCGTGAATGCTGTCGCGCAGCGCCGGGAACACGCCCCAGCCTTGCTGCAACCTGGGCAGCAAAGAGGCCAGCGTGCCGCCACCATGGCTGAACGCGATGCGCAGCCCGGGCCGTCGCACCAGCAGGTTGGTGGTGATGACCGAGGCCGCGGCCAGGCCCACGTCGCCCGGGTAACCGAGCACCTGCTGCAGCGGCGCCGGGCCCACCAGCCGCTCCATGCCGGCAGGGCGAATCGCATGCACGAACACCGCGGCACCCAGCGCCTCGCAGGCCTCGAAGAAGGGGTCGAAGGCCGGCGCGCCGATGGGCACGCCGTTGATGTTGCTGCCCACCTCCACACCAGCGAAGCCCAGCGTCTTCACCACGTATTCGAGTTCGCGAATGGCCAGGTCGGTGTCTTGCAGCGGCACCGCGCCCAGCCCCGCGAGGCGCCCGCCGCTGTCGGCCACCATGGCCGCAATCTGGTCGTTGAGGTAGCGCAGCAGCTGTTGCGCGTCGGCCGGTGCCATCCAGTACGACAGCAGCTCCGGCATGGGCGAGACCACCTGCAGCGCCAGGCCCATGCCGGGCAGGTCCTCCAGGCGGCGGGCCGTGTCCCAGCACTTGTCGGACACGGTGCGGTACACCTTGCCCGAGATCATCACGTGGCGGTGGCAGGGTTGCGCGGGCGCCATCGACGGCCAGTCGGCGGGCATCGTGCGGCCGATGTACGCGGGAAAGTTCTCCGGGACGACGTGCGCATGCACGTCGATGCCACAGGTGCAAGACATGAGCGACGCCATTTCTTACCCCGCCCTACTCGGCCACGATGCCCAGCGCCTGCACCACCTTGCCCCAGCGCTCGCGTTCCGCGCGCATGAAGGCCTCGAACTCCGGCACCGACTGGCGCGGCTCGGCCAGCGAGCCCAGCGTGAGCAGGCGCTGCACCACCTCGGGCTGGCGGAGCACCGATTCCAGGTCGGCGTTGAAGCGCGCGACCACGTCCGCCGGCGTGCCCGCAGGTGCGAAAAGGCCGTTCCAGCCGGTGTATTCGAAGCCCGGAAAACGCTCGGACAGTGCGGGCACGTTCGGCATCTCGGAAGAGCGCTGGGCCGTGCTCACCGCGAGCGGCACGATCTGCCCGCCTTTCAAATAGGCGGTGAGCGCCGCATCGGGCAGGCACACCAGGTCGACGCGCCCGCCAATCACGTCCTGCATGGCGTCTGTCGCCTTGGTGTAGGGCACGTGGTTGAGCTTCACTCCAGCCATGTGGGCGACGCTGTCGGCCAGCATGCCGGAGAAGGTCTTCGGGCCTTCGGTGGCAATGGAGATCTGCCCGGGCTGCGCCTTGGCGCGGGCCAGCACGTCGCCCAGGTCCTTGCCCGGAAAGCTGGCGCCGGCCGCGAGCATGAAGGGGCTGCGCCCGACCAGGCGAATCGGCACGAAGTCTTTGGCCGGGTCGTAGGGCAGCTGCTTGAAGGTGAACACGTTGGTGACCATGGCCGCGGTGGTCGCGTAATAGAAGGTGTAGCCGTCCGCCGGTGCGCGCGCGGCGGCCAGCGCACCAATCACGTTCTGGCCGCCGGGGCGGTTGTCCACGATCAGCGGCTGGTTCCACTTCTTCGCGAGCTGCTCGCCGACGAAGCGCGCCAGGATGTCGGGGCCAGAGGCCGCCGGCTGCGAGAGGATGAACTTGACGGGGCGTTGCGGCCATGCGCCGCCCTGCGCCAGGGCGCGGGTGGCCACCGACATCATGGGCAAGGCCGGAAGCAGCAAGGCGGCGCGGGCGAGGTCTCTGCGTTTCATTTCTTTGTCTCCTGTCGGCGGGGCGTGGACCGCCCTCAAAAAAGTCGTGCGACGCGCTTTGCGCAAGCGGTCAGCGGCCATGCTAGGAGCACGGGTCGAATCCGGTAAGTAGATAAAACGCATACATAGAATCCACGGTATGGATATTCGATCGATCGACCTGAACCTGCTCGTCATCTTCGAAGCGATGGCGCAGCACCGCAGCGTGAGCCGCACCGCCGAGGCCGTGGGCCTGAGCCAGCCCGCCACCAGCGCCGCGCTGGCGCGGCTGCGCACGGTGTTCGACGACCCGCTGTTCGTGCGTGCCGGCGCGCAGATGGAGTCCACGCCGCGCGCGCAGGAACTCGCACCCGCCGTGCAGCGGGTGGTGCAGATGATTCAGTCGGACATTCTTCAGCCGGCCGGGTTCGAGCCGGCCCAGGCGCAGCGTGGCTTCACCCTCCTCACGCCCGACATCGGCGAGGTCGCTTTCTTGCCGGGCGTGCTGCGGCGGCTGCGGCAGGAGGCGCCGCACGTGACGCTGCGCGCGCTGGCCAAGCCGCGGCTTGCGGCGGCGCAGGCGCTGGAGGCGGGCGAGGCCGACCTGGCGGCCGGCTTCTTTCCCGACCTGCACAAGGCCGGCTACTTTCAGCAGGCGCTGTTCAAGACCTCTTATGCGTGCATTGCATGCGCACGCAACAGCGCCGCCGGCGCGCGCATGACGCTCAAGCAGTACCTGTCCGCGCGCCACGTGGTGGTGCGGCCCGACGGGCGCGAGCACCACATCGACCGCCTGATAGAGGCCAAGGGATGGCAGCGCCACGTGACGATGGAGCTGTCGCACTTCATGAGCCTGCTGGCGCTGCTGCCGGGCAGCGACCTGATAGCGACGGTGCCCGAGGACATTGCCACGGTGGTGGGGCGGCATGTGCCGCTGAAAAGAATAGAGCTGCCGTTTCGCCCGCCGCAGATTCAGGTGCAGCAATACTGGCACCGCCGGCTGCACAGCGACCCGGCCAACCGGTGGCTGCGCAAGGTGTTCTATGAGGTGAACCGGCGGGATGCGAACGCGGAGATGCCGCAGTGAAAACACCGGACGGAAATGCATCGGTCACTCGGCCCCGGCTTTCCAGGCCGTCTGGCGGCCCTGGCCGACGGAGCTGCCTTCAATCTGGCACAAGCATGCGTACCGCCGACTCGAGCGCGTCGAGCAAGGTCGCGCGGCGTGCCTCTAGCACCTCCAGCCGCATGCCGAGTGTGATGCCCATGTGCGGCTGGCCCGCGATGGCCGGCAACAGGGTCGACAGGTTCGCGAAGCCGCGCTGCGGGTAGTTCACGCTCTCGGCCCACCCACGCTCCCGGCTCTCGCGAACTTCGTTGAGCAACGCGCTCACGTCCACGCGCTCCTGCGGTGTTGCGGCTTGTGCATTGGCGCGACGTGCAATGCGCTGGACTTCACGGTCGCTCTCACGGGTGAGCAGCATTTTTCCGGCCGCTGAAAGACACACCGGCCGCATCACGCCCACGGGGTAGCGCAGCGCGTTGGCCTTGACGCTGGGCAGCGAAAGAATGAAGCGAACGTGAATGCCTTGGCGCAGCCCGACCAGCACGGCCTGGCCGGTGCGCAGGCGCAACTGCGCCATGTTCGAGAACAGGCTGGCCTGCCCGAACAGCTCGTCGTGCATCCAGGTTCCCAGCAGCATCACGCGCAAGGTCGGTCGGTAGCGGCGGCTGCCGCCTTCCTGCATCAGATAACCGAGTGATTCGAGCGTTCGCAGCAGCATCGACGTGCTCGACTGCGGGTAGTCGAGCGCCTCGGCCACCTCCGACACCGTGGCCGCGCTGTGCCGCGCGGCGAAGAACTCGAGCACCTCGAGCGTGCGGCGTGCGGACTTGACGGCGGATGGCTCCGTGCCGGCAGCGACGCGGGTGACGGCGGAGGAAGACTTGGCGTTCATGGTCGGGGGTGCGCTGGGGCACTCCACTGTGCCGCGCACAGCGGTGCCGCGGCCTCGTGCTAACCCCTAGCCATCCATCACGTATGTGATGCACCTCGGAAGGGTCCGAACCTACATTCGTTTTTCATTCCCTGCCCCACGAAGGAGATCGAACGATGTTTCCCCGCAACTGCTGGTACGTAGCCGCCATGGCGCACGAAGTGACACAGGCGCTATTCCCGCGCACTCTGCTGAACGACCCCGTGCTGCTGTTTCGCCGCGAAGACGGCAGCGCCGCCGCCATAGAGAACCGCTGCAGCCACCGGCGTGTGTCTTTGCATCTGGGCAAGCGCGTGGGTGACCATGTGCAGTGCGGCTACCACGGCCTGGAGTTCGACGGCACCGGCCAGTGCGTGCGCATCCCCAACCAGGAGCGCATTCCGCCGAAGGCCTGCATCAAGGGCTACCCGCTGGTCGAGCGCGACGGGTTCCTCTGGATCTGGATGGGCGAGAAGAGCCTTGCCGCGCAAACGCCGGTGCCCGACTTCTCGGCCGTATGCAACTCGCCGGCCTATGTGGGCCGCCGCAGCGATGCACTGCGCGTGGAGGCGCCCTACACCTACAACCTGGAAAACGTGATGGACCTGTCGCATGTGAGCTATGCGCACCAGCAGACGGTCGGCACGCAGGACGTGGCCGAAACCAGGCCGCGTACCACCGTACAGGCCCACGGTGTGGAAGTGCACCGCGAGTGGGAGCGCACCGATGCCGCGCCGGTGTTCAAGCGGCTGTTTGGCTGGGACATGGTCAAGCGCACGCAGACCATCCGCTTCTGGCCCGGCGCCAACATCCAGCTCGATATCAGCTCGCAGCCCGTGGGCAACACCGATCCGGCGCAGGTGCGCAACATACGGGTGGTCGGCCCTTGCACCCCGGAGACCGAAGGCACGCACCTGAAGTTCTCCACCATGTACCGCGACTTTGCGCTGGACGACGCCAACATCACCGAGCGCCTGGCCGACGCCTTCCTGGTCACGCTGCACGAAGACAAGGTGCTCATGGAGAACCAGTGGCGCAACGTGCGCGCCGACGGCCCCGGTGCACCGATGGTGGACATCGCGGTGGACCACGCACCGCTCGCCACGCGACGCATGCTGCGGAAGATGGCCGACGCCGAACAGCCGTCCTGAGCCCCGCGGGCTCGCAGAAAACACAAGCAAACAGAGACAACCCCATGACCCATCGACGCACCGCCATCACGGCCATCACCTTGTTGGCCGCCCTGTGCACGCTCGCACACACGGCCCAGGGCCAGCCCGCAGCACAGGCACAGCCTTCGGCATTCCCACGCAAGGCCGTGACCATCGTCGTGCCCTACCCCGCAGGCGGCTCCGCCGACGCACTGATTCGACCCGTGGCCGAGAAGCTTTCGCGCATCTGGGGACAGCCGGTGGTGGTGGACAACCGCACCGGCGCCAACGGCATCATCGCGACGCAGGCCGTGATGCGCGCCGAGCCCGACGGGCACACCATCCTTCTGCACCTCACCGGCTTCATCCAGAACGCAAGCCTTTACCGCAAGCTGCCCTACGACCCGTTCAAGGACCTGGTACCCGTGACGCAGCTCGGCACCCAGCCGATGGGCCTGGCCGTGGGCCCGGCCAGCCCCTACACCTCGGTGAGCGCGCTGGCGGCCGGGCTCAAGGCGCACGCGGGCGACGTGAGCTTCGGGTCGTTCGGCATCGGCTCCACGGGGCACATCTTCGGCGAGCTGCTCAAGCAGAACATGGGGGTGCAGATGCCGCACGTGGCCTACCGCGGCGAAGGGCCGATGCTCATCGACCTCATCTCTGGCCGCGTGAGCGTCGCCTTTGTGTCGTCGGCCACCGCCGCGGTCCGGCAGAAGGACCAGACGCTGCGCATCCTCGCGGTGACCGGCCCGCACCGCCTGGCCTCCATGCAGCAGGTGCCCACGCTGTCCGAAGCGGGCATGAAAGGTTACGACCTCGTGGGCTGGTACGGCTTCTTCTTGCCGAAAAACACGCCCGCTGCAGTGGCCGAACGCATTGCCGCCGACACGCGCACCGTGCTGGCACAACCCGACATCGTGCAGCGCATGCGCGAGCTGGAGATCGAACCCAGCGGAACCTCCCCGGCCGACTTCGCAAAGCTGCTGCGCAGCGACTACGCGAAGTGGGACGGGCTCATCAAGCAATTCAAGATTGAACTGGAATGAACACGCCCATGCTGACAAGCACCTGCGCACGCCTGAAACTCGCCGACCCGCGGCTGCTGAAGACGCAGGCCCACATCGGCGGCCACTGGCTGGACGCGCACGACGCCGCGACCTTCGACGTGACCGACCCTGCCAGCGGCGCGCTGCTGGCCGCGGTGCCGCACATGGGCGCCGCGGAAGCGGCGCAGGCCGTCGAGGCCGCCCGTGCCGCGCTGCCCTCGTGGAAGGCGCTGCCTGCCGAAGCCAGAGCGCGTGTGCTGCGGCGCTGGAGCGACTTGATGCTGGAACACGCCGAAGACCTGGCGCGCATCCTCACCGCCGAGCAGGGCAAGCCGCTGGACGACGCACGCGCCGAGGTGGTCTATGCGGCGTCGTTCATCGAGTGGTACGCCGAAGAGGCACGCCGGGTGTATGGCGACGTGATTCCCGGCCCCTCGGCGGACCGCTGCATAGTGGCGCTGAAGGAGCCCGTGGGCGTGTGCGCGGCCATCACGCCCTGGAATTTTCCTTACGCGATGGTCACGCGCAAGGCTGCGGCAGCGCTTGCAGCCGGCTGCACCATGGTGCTGAAGCCGGCCGAGCAGACGCCGCTTTGCGCGTTCGCACTCATGGAGCTGGCGGTGCGCGCAGGCGTGCCGGCTGGTGTGCTGAACGTGGTGACTGGCGACCCCGTGGCGATCGGTGGTGCGCTCACCTCCAGCCCCGTGGTTCGCAAGCTCAGCTTCACAGGGTCGACCGAGGTGGGCCGTTTGCTCATGCGCCAGTCTTCCGGCACGCTGAAGAAGCTGTCGCTGGAGCTCGGTGGCAACGCGCCGTTCATCGTTTTCGAAGACGCCGACCTCGACGCGGCCGTCGACGGCCTCATGGTCGCGAAGTTCCGCAACGCGGGCCAGGCCTGCATTGCGGCCAACCGGGTCTATGTGCACGCCGCCGTCTACGACCGCTTCGCAGACAAACTCGCCACGGCCGTGGCCGCGCTCAAGGTGGCCGAAGGCACGGTGCCGGGCTCGCAGATCGGGCCTTTGATCGACGCCGAGGCGCTGGCCAAGGTCGAACGCCACATGGCGGATGCGCTTGCGCGCGGGGCACGCGTGGTGGTGGGCGGCAGGCCGCACGCCTTGGGCGGCAGCTACTACGAGCCGACCGTGCTGGCAGAGGCCGACGCATCGATGCTGCTGGCGCAGGAAGAAACCTTCGGCCCCATCGCGCCACTCTTTCGGTTCACGCAGGACGCGGACGCCATCGCGCAGGCCAACAGCCTGGAGTTTGGGCTGGGCGCGTATGTCTACAGCCGCGACCATGCACGCATCTGGCAGACCATCGATGCACTGGAGGTTGGCATGGTCGGCGTCAACAGCGGCCTGATTTCGACCGCCGTGGCACCCTTCGGTGGCGTGAAGCAGTCCGGCATCGGGCGTGAAGGGTCGTACCACGGCATCGAGGAATACCTGGTCGTGAAGTACGTCTGCCTGGGCGGTCTCGGGGCACCGGCCACATCGGGCGCATCGGGCCCATGACCACGCTCGACGTTCGGCTGCATGCGGTTCGCCTCGAGGCCGAGGGCGTGCATTCGTATGAGCTCAGGTCGCTGCCGGGGCAGGCCTTGCCGCCTTTTTCGGCCGGCGCACACGTCGATCTGCATCTGTCGAACGGCATGACGCGCAGCTATTCGCTGGCAAACCCGCCCTACGAAACACACCGCTATGTGATGGGTGTGCAGCGCAGTCCCGCGAGCCGTGGCGGCTCGGTCTTCGTGCACGAGCAATTGTGTGTGGGCCAGACCTTGCGCATCGGCGTGCCGCGCAACAACTTCGCGCTGCGCGAGGATGCGCCCTGCAGCGTGCTGATTGCGGGCGGCATCGGCATCACGCCGTTGCGCGCCATGATCGGCCGGCTCGAGGCGCTGGGGCAGCCATGGGTGCTTTTTTATGGCTGTCGAGATCGCCGCAGCGCCGCCTGGCTCGACGAGCTGTGCGCGCTGGACTCGCGCGAGCCTGGCCGCATTCACTTCAACTTCGACAACGAAACCGGTGGGCGGGTGCTGGACCTGAACGCGATCGTGGCCAGCGCGCACGCGGGCTCGCACCTGTACTGCTGCGGCCCCGCGCCCATGCTCGCAGCCTTTGAAACAGCCACCGCCGGTCTGCCGCGCGAGCGGGTGCACGCCGAGTACTTCATAGCAAAGCAGGCACCTGCTACGCGAGGCGCCTTCCGCGTGGAACTGGCCCGCAGCGGCCGCGTGGTGTGCGTGCCAAAGGGTCGCACCATCCTTGACGCGCTGCTGGCCGAAGGCGTCGATGCGCCCTACGCGTGCATGGAAGGGGTTTGCGGTTCATGCGAGACGCGGGTGCTGCGCGGCACGCCGGATCACCGCGACATGGTGCTTTCCGACCAGGAGAAGCGCGCGAACGATCGCATGATGATCTGCTGCTCGGGGGCGCACACGCCCACGCTGGTGCTCGACCTATGACGCCTTGCGCGCGGCAGTCTTGCGCCTGGCGCCCTGCCCCTGCGCCACCCATTGATCGACCATGGCCGTCACCAGCAACCTGACCATGGTGCGCGTCTTCGTCCACGGCATGCCGGGCGTCATCTGCGGAAACAGCACCGTGCCGTGCACGGCCGCCAGCAGCATGTCGGCGGCCACGCGCGACGAAAGCGGCGGTTGCGCGAGCGTGTCGAACAGCGCATCGACCGTCTCGTAGTACAGCGCCAGGATGTCGCGCACCGCCTGCGACTTGGCAAAGCCGTCTGACGCCACGCGCGCACCCGGCGCGGGAAAGATGATGAGGAAGTCGTCCATGTGCGACAGCCAGTAGTGCGCCGTGCCGATGAACAGTTTCTTGACTCGCTCCGCCGGGTCTGCGGTGCGAGCCACAACGCGCCTGAACAGCTGCGTAGCCGCCTGCATGTCTTCACCGCGAATCTGCAGGAACAGGTCTTGCTGGTCGCGAAAGTACTGGTAGATCGCACCTGGCGCATAGCCGGCCAGGGTCGCCACGCGGCGCAGCGAAACGGCAGCCAGCCCTTCTTCGGCGACCAGGCGCCGCCCCGCGGCAATGAACGCGGCCTTGACCTTCGCCTTGTCTTCTGGAGTGCGTGCGCGGCTCTGGACCTCGCTGCTCGGCTTGCGGAATGACATCGATGCGATCAGGGTGAAAGAAAGCAAAAGTATAGGTGCCTGCGGGAAAACACTTGCCTTTATTGATCGCGTTCAATTAAAAACGCACTCATGTTTGAAACCTTTGCCAGCTTCACTCCGCCCTGCTGTTGCGCGGGCGCGAACATGGCGCAAACGGCAACACCACCCGCGCCGGTGAATGGCCGGTTCGAGCTTGTCGACCACTTCGGCAGCACCGTGAACGAGCGCAGCTTCGGCACCAGGCACCTGCTGGTTTTCTTCGGCTTCTCGCACTGCGCGATCGTGTGCCCGCGCGAGCTCGCCAAGCTCAGTGCCGCGCTGAACATGCTGGGGCCGCTGGCCGAACGCGTGCAGCCGCTCTACATCTCGGTGGACCCGCAACGCGACACGCCCGAGGTGCTGCGGCGCTATCTGTTGCGCTACACCGGAGGCTTTCTTGGCTTGACCGGCTCTGCGCCACAGGTGGATGCCGCAAAGAAATCGTTTCGCGTGTTCGCGCAGCCGGTCGCCGACAGCGCGGCACCTGACGGGTACGTCGTGCCCCACACCGCCCTCGCCTACCTGATGGCGCCGGGCGGCCGCTACGAGGACCGCTTTGCAGAGTCGCTCGACGCTTCGAACGTGGCCGAGCGCTTGCGTACCCACCTGGAGCGCGCGCCCCATGTCGCGTGACGAATTGACTCTGAACGACCGCCAGGCCGGCCACCTGCGGCATTTTGCGAACCTGTCGCGCCAGCCGGTCAACGACTGGTCTTTCATGCAGGGTCGGGGCACCGGCCAGGACGACTTCGGCGGCTACCGTTTTCAGATGGCGTACATGGCCTACGCGCTGGCGCTCGCGCACCGCCACCGGCTGCCGGCGGCGCCGGGCGTGTTCAAGCCGGTGTTCGAGCGCCTGCTGGAAAAGATGCTGCTGCCCGAGGTGTGGATGTACTGGGCGCGCGTGGGGCGCGGCGGCAGTGTGTTCAACATGCACCTGTCCGCGGGCTACACAGAAGACTGGAACCCGGTGGGGCGCGACAACATCATGTACAGCGCCTATGTGCAGTCGATGGCGCTGCTCTACCACTACCTGTTCGACGACGACCGCTACGCCGCGCCGGGTGCGCTCACGTTCAAGTACTGGTCGTTCTTCTGGGGCGGCAAGGAACGGCGCTTCGAATACGACCAGACCAGCCTCAACGAACACATCTACTGGCAGATGGTGGAAAGCGGCTACCTGGGCGTGGCGTGCGAGCCGAACTGTGTGTTCCAGATCTGCAACCAGCCGGCCATTCTGGGCTTTCGCATGCACGATCTCGTGACCGGCGGCGCGGTGGCCGAGGAGGTGACGCAGGGCTACCAGAAGGCGTGGGCGCAGTTCGGCCGCCTTGGTGCCAACGGCCACTACAACATGATGCTGTCGCAGGACACGCACGCCGTGCGCGACAACGCGGGCAACGCGCCGTGGGTCGATGCATGGTGCGGCACGCTCATGAACATGTGGAACCGCGACTTCGTGCACGCCCACTATCCGGCCCAGATTGCCGACTGGCTGATGCACGGGCCCGACGGCACGATGTCCGTGCGCAGCGCGGAGCGCCCTCAGGTGATGGGGCAGACGGTCGTCAACGACGACTCCGACTTCGGCTGGGCCGCCACCTGGGCCTCGGAGATGGGCGACGCCCCGGTGCTGAACGGTCTGATGCAGCATGCCGACCGCTTCATGTCGCCGAGCTGGCGCGACGGCGGCTTTCACTACCCGCGCAACGACGTGCAACAGGACGCGGACGGCCACCGCACGCTGGTGGAGCCCATGACCGGCAACGTGCTGCTCGGCTATGCAAGCCTGAACGTGCCGGACGGGCTCTGGCGGCTCTACAACGAGCCGTGGCCGGCGTCGCGCCACCGCGAGCCGGCGCTGACGCGGGTGGACGACGGCGTCGATGTGTTGCGCGCGCATGTCGAGCAAAGCACCCACTGCCTGCACTTCACCCTGCGCCGCTGTGCGGCGAGCAAGGGCGGCTTCGACGTGGAGATCGGCCGTCTGTCTGCGCACGGTGACTGGACGCTCATGCACGACGGCCGACTGGTCGCGCAAGGCGCGGGGAACCACGTGCACGCAGCGCACGGGTTCAACGTGTGTGCCACGCAAGATGGCATTGCGCTGACGTGCCTCGGCACGAGCGCGCTGCAGTTCGACCTCGCATTCGTACCCGGACCTGCCTGAAACCGGCCGAGCCGGCGCAACGCCAAAAATAAATCTTCATCGCAACGGAATAAGCCGCGCCCTGCGGCGTCTACGTCTGCAACGGCCTCTTCCACGCCGTTGAGGACACCCGATGCAGATGAAGTTTTCACGCTGGCGGCCACGCCCCGCCGCATGGGCCCTGGGCGCGGCAGCATTCGCCTGCGCAGCCGCCGCCTTTGCCGCACTGCACGCGCCGCCCGACACCAGGGCCGCTGCGGCGGCGAGCGCCATTGCGCGCTTCATGGACGTCTGCACCTCCGGCGACCCCGCGCAGGCCGGCTTTGCCGCCGAGAACGACGCGGCCATGGCCCGAATGATGGCGGGCATGAGCATCAAGCCGTCCGGCAGCGTGGACCGCGATTTCGCCGACATGATGATTGCGCACCACCAGGGCGCCATCGACATGGCGCAGGCCGAGCTGCGGCACGGCGACAACGAGCAGCTGCGGCGCATCGCGCAAGAAATCATCGTCGAGCAGCAGCAGGAAATTGCCGCAATGCGCCTGGCGCTCGGCCAGCCGCTTCCGCCCTCGGCACCGGCGCCCACGCAGGCCGGGCGCCTTTGAACACCGCCACCGCATTCACCCCACCAAAGAGCACCACTCCATGAAGCAGCACGCCCTCCCCCACCTTCGCCATTGGCGCACCGCCGCTCCCATGGCCGTTGCATTGGCCACTTCACTGGTCATTGCAATGGCCACCACCGCCACCGGCGCGCTGGCCGGCCAGGCACCGCTGGCGGCCGCCGATGCCGACATTGCCATGAGCCACCGCGACCGCGTGTACACGGCGGAGCAGTTCTCCAACACCGTGTCGGTGACCGACCCCATCGACAACAAGCTGCTGGGCGTGATTCGCCTGGGCGACCCCGCGCCCGGCAACTTCAGCCCGCTGTACCGCGGCCAGGTGCTGGTGCACGGCATGGGCTTTTCACCCGACCACCGCACGCTGGCCATCGTGTCGATCGGCTCCAACTCGGTGAGCTTCATCGACACCGCCACCAACGCGGTGAAGCACACCACCTACGTGGGCCGCTCGCCGCACGAGGCCTTCTTCACGCCTGACGGCAAGGAGGTGTGGGTCACGGTGCGCGGAGAAAACTATGTGTCGGTACTCGACGCGGCCACCTTCGAAGAAAAGACCCGCATCACCACGCCCAACGGCCCCGGCATGCAGATTTTTTCGCCCGACGGCAAGTACGGCTACGTGTGCTCGTCGTTCAACCCCGAGACGGTGGTGATCGACACGGCCAGCAAGCAGATCGTCGGCCGCGTAAAGCAAGACAGCCCCTTCTGCCCCAACATTGCCGCCACGCCAGACGGCAAGCAGGTGTGGATGACGCTGAAGGACATCGGCCGCACGATGGTGTTCGATGCAAAGCCGCCCTTCGCCGTCATCAAGTCCTTCGACACCGGCCCTATCACCAACCACGTCAACTTTGCGACCACGGCCAAGGGCAGCTTTGCCTACGTGACCATCGGCGGGCTCAACGTGGTGAAGGTGTTTCGCACAGACGACTTCTCGCAGGTGGCCACCATTCCGGTGGGCAAGCTGCCGCACGGCGTGTGGCCTTCGGGTGATGGCAAGCGCGTGTACGTGGGGCTGGAGAACGCCGATGCGCTGGCCGCCATCGACACCGCGACGAACACCGTGGTCGCGAACGTGCCGGTGGGCCAGGCGCCGCAGGCCATCGCCTATGTGCCCAACGCGGTGTCGGCGGATGCAGGCGATGGCCTGCAGGGCCTGCAGCCGCCAGGGCTGGCCGGCCAGGTCGCGCACCTCACGCTGGTGCCGGTGGCTGCGCGCAAGAGCGCAAGCGCGGCCACGGCCAACGCGCCCACCAGCGTCTCGCTGTTCGACCAGGGGCTGCTGCAGGTGTTGCAGGCTTCCGCGACTGGGCTGGAACCCAAACAGCCCTACGTGCTGGCGCTGGCGTACAAGCCGGACGGCAGCGGCACGCTGCAGCCGCTCGCCAACTTCATGACCAACCCGGCGGGCGCCGCGATCGTGAACGCGATCGGGCCGATTCGCCAGCAGGTGAAGGACGGCGCGGCGGGTGCGGCGCGGCGTTACCTGGTGATTGCGCCGCAGGCTGGTGGCAAGCCGGCGGCACCGGTGCAGGTTCAGGAACAGGAACAGGTGCAGGCCCTTTGAAGGCATTGCGCTTTTGCGCGATTGACGGCACCGTGCGTTCATGAGCGACCTGATCCTGCTCGTCGAGCCGATGATTCCCGCATTGCGGCGCTATGCGCGCGCCTTGCTGCGGGACCGCGAGCTGGCCGACGAGCTGGTGCAGGACTGCCTGGAGCGCGTGATCGCCGGTTGGGCGCAGCGGCGCGATGCGCAAGACACGCGCTCGTGGGTGTTCGCGATCCTGCACAACCTGGCCGTGCAGCGCATGCGCCAGCAGTCGCGCCGTGGCCTGCACCTGGCCATGGACGACCTCAACGAGGCCGACGAGGCCGCGTTCAGCACGCCCGCGCCGCAGGAGCACCGCGTGCGCCACCATGAGCTGATGCGCGCGCTCGACGGCCTGCCCGAGGACCAGCGCGCGGTGCTGCTGCTGGTCGCGGTCGAAGACCTGTCCTATGCGCAGGCCGCCACGGCGCTGGGCATTCCGGTGGGCACCGTGATGTCGCGCCTGGCCCGTGCGCGCCAGCGGCTGCACCGCATGCTCGACGGCGTCGATGCGATGCCCGCGGCCGAAGCGCCTTCAGCACAACCGTCGCAACCATCGCCCCACCCTCACATTCGGAGACTGAAATGAACGGCGATGCGCCCGGCGGACGTCCCATCCTCGAAGAGGACCTGCATGCTTACGTCGACGAGGCGCTCAGTGCGCAGCGCCGCCGCGAGGTGAGCGACTATCTGCTTGAACACCCGGAAGCCGCGCGCGAGGTCGAGGCCCATGCGCAGCACCGGAGCGAACTGCGCGCCGCGCTGTCACCCATTGCCGACGAGCCCCTGCCGCCCGGGTTGAACCTGGCGCGCATGGTGGCCGAGCACGAGCGTCAAGAACAGCATGAACGGCATCCGCAACAGGCGCGGCGCGCGCTGCAGCGCCGCTGGCCCTGGGGCATGGCGGCGGCGGTGGTGCTCTCGCTGGGCTTGGGCGCCGGCGCGGGCTGGTCGCTGCGCGGCACGCCGGGCAGCACCGACGCGGGCATTTCAGCGCTGGGCCGCGAAGCGGCGCGCAGCTACGACGTGTACGCGTCGGACAACGCGCGGCCCGTGGAAATGGGGCCGTCGCAGCGCGCGGAGCTGGTCGGCTGGGTGTCGTCGCGCCTGGGGCGCAAGGTGGCGATACCCGACCTCGCGCCCTCGGGCTACCGCTTCATGGGCGGGCGCCTGGTGATGACCGAGCACGGCCCGGCCGGGCTCTTCATGTACGACGACGCCCAGGGCACGCGGCTGGCGCTGATGGTGCGGCCGATGGCGGTCGACCAGAACACGCCGGTGATGAAGAAGATCGACGGCCCGCGCGCGGGCTTCGCCTGGGCCGACCAGGGGCTGGGCTACGGCGTGGTGGGCGCGAACGAGGCGCAGGTGCTGCACCCGCTGGCGGATGAGATGCGGCGGCAGATTGGGATGGAGCTGAAGGGGTAGCAAGGCGTAGCAAAGGGATAGCAGGCAAGTGCGTCGCACATCGCGCCCACTTGCGCTTCAGCAACCGGCCGTGCACTTTCCATTCGCATCGAACGCCATGGTCACACCCGACAGCGGCACATGCACCGGCACTTTCGAAGCCTTCACAAAAGCTTCCGTCTTGCTGCCCGGGCGCACCTTGCCGTTGACCGTGCCGACCTCGTTCGCATGCGATGCGATCACCGACGCGGGCTTCACCAGTTCGTTGATGACGTAGGCCGCCTCGGCCGGCCCGGTGGTAAAGCCGTCGCCCATGTTCATTACCGCCAGGCTGGCCTTGTAGTAGTCGTGCACCACGCGCTCCTGGTCGGCCACGATGCCGGTGTCGCCCGACAGATAGGCCACCAGGCCGTTGCTGAAGCGCAGCACGTAGCCGGTGGCGGTGCCCACGTCGCCGGCAATGCCTGCGTCTTTCATGGCCTTGCCCAGTTCGCCGCCGATGAAGTCGGGGTCCACGCCGTTGCTGTGCAGCGCCAGCACGGTGGCAATGCGCACGCCGCCCAGCGTCACGCTGCCGCCGAAGCGCGCCAGAACCGAATCGGCCGGGTTGCCGCCATTGGCCTTCAGCTTGGCCGCGAAGAAGGGCGGCATCTCGCTGCCCGTGACGATCTTCGATTTCTTGGCCAGCGCGATTTCCACCGCGCTGGTGTTCGGCAGCGCCGACACCGACATGTCGGGGCTCTCGCAGCTGCCCGAGTTGGGCGCCTTGTTGTGCGCGTTGCCGACGTGGTCGCCGTGCATGTGGCTCACCAGAATGATGTCGATCTTGCCCAGTCGCGGGTCGCCCGCGCCGGCCACGGTGCGGCCCGGGTCGTACAGGATGCGCGTGCCGTTCGGGTCCTCGAAGACCAGCGCGCGGTCCTGCGGACAGAATTCGCCGTCGATGCCGCCGAGCGAGGTGACCTTCACGGTCTGGGCGAAGGCGGGGGTCGCCAGGGCGACGGTCGCGGTGAATGCGGCGAGGGCAACCCGGGCAGCGGCGCAGGCGGCATGCGATGTCAGGCGTTTCATGGAACTCCTCTTCAGCGTGGTGAAAAAGCGGGGTGGAAGCGGGAGGGAAAGCAGGGTGGAGTTTTCAGGCGCGTGCGGGCGCCACGGCGGCGCCCTCGATGCGGTGGCGCGCCAGAGCCTGGGCCACGAAGCCGGAGGCCTTCATCTCCTCGATGTAGCCGCTGAGCCAGGCCCGCGCGGCGGTGCGGCCCTTGGGCACGCCCATGGCCTGTTCGATGACCATGAAGCGCCCCGGCAGCATGCGCACGCCGCCCACGCGGGCGGCATCGGCCTCGAGCTGCTGGCGCACGCCGGCGGCCACGTCCAGGTTCTGCGCAAGGAGCATGTCGGTCACCGCGGGCGAGGTGGGCGCGCGCACCAGCGTGGCGGCCTTGATGTCGCGCGTCAGGAACAGGTCGTACGCGCTGCCGCGGCCCACCACCACGCGGGTGCCGGCACGGTCCACGTCTTCGTTGCGCCGTAGCGGCGAGGCGTTGCGCACCAGGTAGGCGCCCTCGATGATCACGTAGGGCGCGGTGTAGTCCATGTCGGCCGCGCGCACGGGGTCGATGGCCACGAAGGCCAAGTCGACCTGCCGCGCCTTGACCGCTTCGACAACGGTGCCGGCGGAATTGAAGGGCACAAGTTCCAGCGGCACGCCAAGCCGCCGCGCCGCCTCGCGCACCAGGTCGACAGACACGCCTTGCAGCTCGCCGCCCGCGCTGCGCGAGGCCAGTATCGGGTTGCCCAGGTTGATGGCCGCGCGCAGCTTGCCGGTGGAGGCGAGTTCGCCTGCCGCGGCCTTGGCGTCGATGCCGGCGCGGGGCGCGGAAGCAGCACAGCCGCCGAGCGCGAGCGCGCCCGCAGCGCAGAAGACGTGGAAGGCGCGGCGTGTCAGTGGCTCTTGCATGGGTGTTCCTTCTTCGGTTGCTTGGCGGCGCATGGTGGGTCGGTGCTTCACGGGCGCGCGAGCTCGGTGAGCGCGCGCACGTCGGCCGCCTGGCCAAGGCCCCAGCAGGCCGCCAGCAGCGCCTTGGCTCGCGGTGCACCCAGAATGCCTTCCGACAGGCCGTGGAACTTGCGTTCGAGGTCGGCGTCGCTCATGGGGCGCTGCAGCGAGCCGATGGCGTGCTCGACGAACACGTGCTCGCGGCGGCCGTCGGTGAGCACGGCCGTCACGTCGGCGCTGGCTTCGTCGATGCTGTCGTCCACGGTGGCCACCACCTTGCGGCGCAGCGCGACGACGTCGGGGCGGTTCACGATGACGTCGTCGAACTCTTCTTCCGCGGCGCGGCCGAACAGCAAGCCCACAGCGCAGCCGTGGTACACGCTGAACTTGCCTTGCAGGCCGTCCGCCGGCTCCTTCTTGCCGGTGAGCTCGAGCACCAGCGAGTGCACCTTAAGCTCGATGCGCTCGACCTGCTCGGCCTGCACGCCGCGCTCGCGCAATTGCACGCAGGCGTCGATGCTCGGGTGGATCACGATGCCGCAGGCAAAGGGCTTGTAGCTGTTGAAAGAGATCTCGAAGCGCTCGCCGAGCTGGTCGGTCACTTCGTTCCATGCGAACTTGGTCGACACCACCTGCGCCCAGCCGCGCGGTGCCTCGATGGCCCTTGGGCTCGCGGTGAAACCGTGCTTGGACATCAGCGCCGCCATGAGGCCGGCACGCGCCGCGCCGCCGGGGTGGAAGGGCTTGGTCATGGTGCCGAACTGCTCACGCAGGCCCACCGGTTGCGAGGCCGCGATGCCCAGCGCCATGGCGGTGCGCGCGGCGTCCAGGCCAAGCAGCCGCGCGCAGGCCGCCGCGGCACCGAACATGCCGGTGGTGCCGGTGATGTGCCAGCCGCGGTCGTAGTGCTCCGGGTACACGGTGTTGCCCAGGCGGCATGCCACGTCGATGCCCAGCACCAGCGCGTCTAGCACCGCGCGCCCGCTGGCGCCGGTGTGTTCGGCCAGCGCCAGTGCGGCGGAGGCCACCGGGCCGGCCGGATGGATGATGGTTTTCAGGTGCGTGTCGTCGAAGTCGAAGGTGTGCGAGGTGATGCCGTTGAGCAGCGCGGCACTGGCAATGTCGACCTTCTCCGCGCGCCCGAGGATGGTGGCCTGCGCCGACGGTTGCAGCACCTGCACGGCGGCCAGCGCGGCCTCAGCCGCTTCGTGCCGCGCCGCGCCCACCGCGCAGCCCAGCCAGTTCAGAAAGGTGCGGTGCGCTTCGTGATCGACCGCGTCGCTCCAGCCGCGCGAAGGATGGCCGGCGACGTATTCGGCCAGGATGCGGGTGACGGGCGGGGCGTTGTGGTCTGCGGGGACCTGGGTGTTGCGTGCCATGGAAAAAATGAAATGAGTGCGTCGGTGACGACGGGTTGAAAAAAAGCGAAGAAGAGAAACGGTGCGCCGCGCTCAGGTGTCGAGCTGGATCTTTCTGTCGCGCGCCAGCCGGGTCCAGCGCGCGATGTCGGCGCGCATGTACTCGCCGAACTGCGCGGCGCTCATGGGCATGGGCTCCACGGCTTCCACCGAAAGCTTCTCGCGCAGGTCGGGCGCCGTAAGCACGGTGTTGAGCGTGTCGTTGAGCTGCCTCACCACATCGGCCGGCATGCCCGCCGGTCCCACCACGCCGTACCACTGCATGGCGTCGAAGCCGTGCAGGCCGAGTTCTTCCAGCGTGGGTGTGTCTTTCAGCGCCGGGTGGCGTGCCTTGCCGGTCACGGCCAGCGGCCGCACGCGGCCCGACTTGATGTGCGGCACGGCCGCGGCCAGGCCCGGGAACATGGCCTGCGTCTGCCCGCCCATGAGGTCGTTGAAGGCGGGGGCAATGCCGCGGTAGGGAACGTGGGTGAGCTGCACGTCTTCTTCGGCCTTGAAGAGTTCCATGGTCAGGTGCGTGAGCGACCCCGGGCCGGCCGAGCCGTAGCTGAGCTTGCCCGGGTTGGCGCGCAGGTAGGCGAGAAACTGTTTGAAGTCGCTGGCCGGCACATCGGCATTGACCACCAGCACGTTGGGCGTGCCGCCGATCATGCCGATGGGCGTGAAGTCCTTGATGGGGTCGTAGGGCAGCTTGCGCGTGGCCGGGCTGGTGCCGTGCGTGGCCACGTAGCCCTGCATGAGCGTGTAGCCGTCGGCCGGCGCGCGCACCGTGTTCTGCGCGGCAATGACGCCACCACCGCCGCCCTGGTTGTCGACCACGATGGTCTGGGCGAGCAGCCGGCCCCAGCGCTCGGTGACGGTGCGGCCCACCATGTCGCTGCCGCCGCCGGCGGCCACGGGCACGATGTAGCGGATGGGCTTGTTGGGAAAGGACTGCGCGTGCGCCAGTCCGTGAACCCCTGTCAGGGCGGCGGAAAGCGCGGCAGGAAAGGCTAGCGCGAAGGTGCGGCGTTGCATGGACTGTCTCCTTGTTGGCTTGGGGTGTCTGTGCTGCGCAGGCGCTGGTAGGCGTCGCTCACGTGGCGTGCCATGAGGTCTTCGCAGCGGCGCATGTCGCCCTTGCGCAGCGCGCGGGCGATCTTTTCGTGCTCGGCAATGGAGCTGCGCATGCCGGTGTCCTGCGAGAGGTTCTTCAGGCGCGACAGATGGAGCTTTTGCACCACGCCGCGGTAGGTGGCGGCCATGGCGCGGTTGCCGGCGGCCTCCACGATGGCCCAGTGAAAGCGCAGGTTCTCGCGGTAGTAGCACTGCACGTCGTGCGCGGTGAAGGCCGCTTTCATGTGCCGGATGGACTCGTCCAGCACATCGGCCAGCGCGGTGCGCGGCGCCTCCGGCAGGCGCGCCACGCGGGCGCCGGCAAAGCCGTCGAGCATGGCGCGCATTTCGTAGAGCTCGCGCACTTCCTGCGCGTCGGGTTCGTGCACGAACACGCCCGCGTGCTTGCGCGCCACCACAAGGCCGGAGCTTTCGAGCTCGCGCAGCGCCTCGCGCACCGGCACCCTGGAGATGCCCAGGCGCAAGGCCATGTCGGGCTCGTTGATGCGCTGGCCGGGCCGCAGCTCGCCACTCAGGATCATCCCCAGCATGTCGTCGCGCACCACCTTGGCCAGGGGCAGGTCGCGCGAGGTGCCGAGCAGGTCGGCGGTGGGTTCGGGGTGCCAGGGCATCATCGTCAAGTCCTTCGGAGAGCGGGAATATCGTATACGGATCGCGAGAAATTCCTGTCAAAGTGTTTACCCGAATACCTAAAGTGTTGACACTTAAGGCCATGGCTGGGAACAATTCGCGACCTCATCAGATCTTGTTTGCCATGCCCCACCTCCCTGCTTCCTCCGCGCTTTCTCGCTTTCGCGTGATCGACCTGACCCAGGTTCGCGCCGGCCCCACGGCCTGCCGCCAGCTGGCCGACTGGGGCGCCGACGTCATTCAGGTGCAGATGCCAGAGCACATGCGCGGCGACGACACGCTGGGCGGGCAGGACGGCTCCGACTACCAGTACACGCACCGCAACAAACGCTCGATCACGCTGAACCTGAAGCAGGACGAAGGCGTTGCAACGCTCAAGCGGCTGATTGCGCGCGCCGACGTGGTGGTGGAGAACTTTCGCCCCGACGTGAAGTACCGCCTGGGCATCGACTACGAAGCCTTGAGCGCGGACAACCCCGGGCTGGTGTACGCCAGCATCTCGGGTTTCGGCCAGACCGGCCCGCTGGCCAGCCGCCCCGGCTTCGACCAGATTGCGCAGGGCATGGGCGGGCTGATGTCGGTGACCGGCCTGCAAGGCGACGGCCCGGTGCGCGTGGGCATTCCCATTGCCGACCTGTGCGCGGGCATCTTCGCGGCGCAGGGCATTCTGGTGGCGCTGCTGGAGCGCGAGACATCGGGCCGCGGCCAGTGGCTGCACACCTCGCTGCTGGAGGCGATGGTCAGCATGATGGACTTTCAGACCTCGCGCTACCTGATCGACGGCGAGGTCGGCACCCAGGCGGGCAACTTCCACCCCACCAGCATTCCGACCGGCGTGTACAAGGCGCGCGACGGCTACCTGAACATTGCGGTGTTCGGCTCCAAGAGCTGGGAGCGCTTCTGCAACATTCTTGGCGCGCCGGAGTGGATCGCCGACCCGCAGTTTCACGACAAGCCCTCGCGCTCGGTGAACCGCGACGCGCTCAACGCGCAGATCAACGCGCGGCTGGCGGCGCATGACCGCGCCCACTGGATCGCGCAGTTCAACGAAGGCGGCGTGGCCTGCGGCCTGATCAGCGACATGCGCGAGGTGTTCGAGGAACCGCAGATCGCGCACCTGGGCATGGTCAAGCACGTGGTGTCGCAGCGCCTGGGCGAGCAGCGCCTGGTCGGCCAGCCGGTGCAGCTGGAGCGCACGCCCAGCACCATTGCGCGCGCCGCGCCGCGCCGCGGCGAACACACCGAAGAAGTGCTGAGCGAACTGGGCCTGGCCACGGACGAACTGGCCCGCATGAAATCGAACGGAGTCTTCTGATGCACAACACCGACCAAGCTGAGCACACGCAACACACCGGGTACGCGACCCACACCGAGCGCGTGCAGACCTGGCTGGACGCCAGCACGCTGCACATTCGCTTCAACAACCCGGCGCGGCACAACGCGCTGTCGGTCGACATGTGGGAGGCGGTGCCGCCGCTGCTGGCGCAAGCGCGCGACGACGACCGCGTGCGCCTGGTGGTGTTCTCGGGCGCGGGCGAGAAGGCCTTTGTGTCAGGCGCCGACATTTCGCAGTTCGAGGACATGCGCGCCGCGCGCGAAGCCGTGACGCGCTACGAGGCAATGGCCGAAGACGCACTGACGGGCATTGCCGATTTCCCCAAGCCGACGCTGGCCTGCATTCGCGGCTACTGCATCGGCGGCGGCGTGAACGTGGCCATTGCCTGCGACATCCGCATCGCATCGGACGACGCGGTGTTCGCGATTCCCGCGGCGCGGCTGGGCCTGGGCTACCGCTACTCGGCCATGAAGAACCTGGTGGACTTGGTGGGCCCGGGTGTGGCCAAGGATTTGTTCTTCACGGCGCGGCGCATCGACGCCGCCGAGGCCAAGGCGCTGGGCCTGATCTCGCGCGTTGGCACGGCCGCCGGGCTCGACGCGCTGCTGGCCGAGTACACGGGCGCCATGGCCGACAACGCGCCGCTGACCATCGCCGCGGCCAAGGCGATCACGCGCGAAATTCTCAAGCCGCCGACCGAGCTCGACATGGCGCTGTGCACGTCGCTGATTCGCGGCTGCTTCGAGAGCGCGGACTACACCGAAGGCCGCACCGCCTTCATGCACAAGCGCAAGCCGGTGTTCAAGGGCATCTAGGCGCCGCCAGAGCCACAACGGCCAACGCCGCAAGCCCGCCACCCCAACGAATTCAAGAACCTCAAGGAAACAAGCGATGCAGGCCTACTGGATGCAGATGAGCGAGTCTTCGACCGTGCTGGAGCAGCGCGAAACGGCCGTGCCGCAACCCGGCGCAAAGCAGCTGCTGGTGCGCATGCACGCCGCGGCGCTCAACCGCGGCGAGTTTCTGGCGGCGCACGGGCTGCACGGCGAACCCGGCAGCTGGAAGGCGATTGGCGGCGAAGGCGCGGGCGAGGTGGTGGCGGTGGGCGCCGACGTTGTCCGCTTCAAGCCAGGCGACCGCGTCATGGGCCGGTGCGCCGGCGCCTTCGCGCAGCAGGCGCTGATGGAAGAGAGCGAAGCCATGGCCGTGCCGCCCGCGCTGTCGTGGGAAGAAGCAGCGAGCATTCCGCTGACCTTTCTGGTGGCCTACGACATGCTGGTGCTGCAGGGGCGGCTGCAGGCGGGCGAGTGGTTGCTGGTGAACGGCGTTTCGTCGGGCGTGGGGGTTGCGTCGCTGCAGCTGGCCAAGAGCCTGGGCGCCAAGGTGATCGGCACTTCGGGTTCGCCCGACAAGCTCGCCAGGCTGGCGCCGCTGGGCCTGGACGTGGCGCTGGCAAGCCGAGGCAGCGACTTTGCCGGCGCCGTGATGGCCGCGACCGCGCAGCTTGGCGCCAACCTGGTCGTCAACACCGTGGGCGGAACGGTGTTCGCGGAAAACATCCGCTGCATGGCTTTCGAAGGCCGACTGGCGACGGTCGGCTATGTCGACGGCGTGGTGCATGCCGAGCTCGACCTGGCGGCACTGCATGCCAGGCGGCTCACGCTGTTCGGCGTGTCGAACAAGCTGCGCAGCAAGACACAGCGCGCGGCTGCGGTGCCGGGCTTCGTGGCCGACGTGATGCCGCACTTTGCGGCGGGGCGCATCCGCCCGCAGATCGACCAGGTCTTCGGCTTCGACCAGCTCGCACAGGCCAAGGCGCGCATGGAAGCCGGCGGCCATGTCGGAAAGATCGTGCTGCGCATGTCTGGGGTGAACTGAGCCGTTCGCACTCGACCGCAACCGCGACGAACAACAAAGGAGACGAGACATGATTTCCAGAAGAAGCCTTGCGCGGGGTGCTGCAAGCACGGCGACCGTTGCGGTCATGCGGGCGGTGGTGCGAGCGGTGACGGGTGCGGTGATCGGTACGGCAAGCTGCACCGCGTTCGCGCAACCCGCGCCCTACCCCAGCAAGCCGGTGCGCCTTGTCATCGGCTTCGCGCCCGGCGGCGCGGCCGACTACGTGGCCCGTGCGATGGGCGACGCCTTCGGCAAGGCGCTCGGCCAGCCAGTGGTGATCGACAACAAGCCGGGCAACGGCTCGAGCATTGCAGCGGAGATCGTGGCGCATGCGCCGCCCGACGGGTACACGCTGCTCATTGCGAGCCCGAGCAGCATCTCGGTGGACCCGGCGCTCAACCCCAAGCTCTCTTACACGGCGCGCGACCTCGCGCCCGTCACCAGGATCACGACCTCGCCGCTGGTGCTGGCGGTGAACGCGTCGACCGACATTCATTCGGTTGCCGACCTGGTGGCGGCCGCGAAGAAGGAGCCCGGCAAGCTCAACTACTCCACGTCGGGCAACGGCTCTGCGCCGCACCTGGGCGCGGCGCTGTTCAGCCAGGTGACGGGCGTGGAGATGACGCACATTCCGTTTCGCGGCGGCAGCCTGGCCATTCAGTCGGTGCTGGCGGGCGACACGCAGCTGACCTTCGGCACATCGCCGTCGGTGTTGCCGATGGTGAGCGGCGGGCGGCTGCGCGCGCTGGCGGTGAGCACGCGCGAGCGTTCGCCGCTGGTGCCCAACCTGCCCGGCATGAGGGAGGCCGGCCTGCCGGACTACAACCTGGAGTTCTGGTACGGCGTGTTCGTGCCGGCCGGCACGCCGCCGGCCGTCGTGCGCAAGATCTACGACGCCGCCGTCACCGCGATGCAGCAGCCTTCGGTAAAGGCATCGCTGGCGCGCGACGGCACCGAGGTGTCGATCTCGGCGTCACCCGAGCAGTTCAGCAGCTTCCTTGCGGAGGACGGCAAGTTCTGGGTGAAGCTGGTGAAGACTGCGAACGTGAAGGTGGAGTGAGCGCGGCACGCTGCGCGCGCAGCATGCTGCACATGCTGCGCAGGGCGAATTTGCGCCGCTGGCTTTGAACTACGATTGTTCATGCCGACTATTTCTTCAAGCCCTCGCGGAGCCGGCCTCTCGGTGGGCATCGTGGCCGAGCTCAAGGAGCTGATCTACACGGGCGAATGCAAGCCGGGCGAACGACTCAACGAGGCCTCGCTCGCGCTGCGCATGGGCACCAGCCGCGGCCCGATCCGCGAGGCGATCAAGGTGCTCGCGGGTTTGGGCCTGGTGACCGCGGTGCCCAACCGCGGCGTGTTCGTGCGGCAGCTGTCGCTGCGCGAGATGCTCGAAATTTATGACCTGCGCGCGCTGGTCTTCGGCTTTGCGGCCGACCGCGCCTGCGAGCACCTGACCGAGGAACGCCGCAAGCAGATGCAGGCGCTGCTGGAGGGCATGGACGCCGCCTGCGAGGAAGAGAACGGCACGCTCTACTACGAGCTGAACCTGCGCTTTCATGCGCTGATATTGGAGCTGTCGAACAACCAGCGCGCCCACCAGGCCTACGACGACTATGTGAAGGAGCTGCACCTGGTGCGGCGCAAGTACTTCAACGTGCCGGGCAACATGCGCCGCTCGAACCTGGAACACCGCGCCATCTTCGATGCCATCGTCGCGGGCAGCCGCGCGCGGGCACGCACCGCGGCCGAGCGCCATGTGCACGCGGGCCGGGTGCGGCTGCTGGCCAACTTCGACCCGTCTTCTTCGATCGAAGGCACCTGAGGCGCGCACGCACGCGCGTCGAGTGGCGCTATGCGCCGGCTTGGGACTGCGCGTTGGCCTGAACCTGCGCCTGGAGCATTGCACCCATCTTTTCGTGAATCAGGTTCACCGCCTTCAGCGGCCGCAGCATCACCTTGAACTCGGTGATCCTGCCGGCGTCGTTCCACTTGATCATGTCCACGCCGTTGACGGCGATGCCGTCGAGTTCGAGCGTGAACTCCAGCACCGCGTCGCGCTCGCCCTTGAGCTCGCGCACATAGCGAAAGCTGTCGTTGAAGAACACCTGGAACGCCGCGGACAAATACTTGTGCGTGATGGCCTTGCCCACCTGCGGCTTGTGCACCACCGGCGAATGAAAGACGGCCTCGTCGTCGAGCAGGGCGTCCAGCCCCGCCGCATCATGGGTCTTCACGAGTTGGTGCCAAGCGGCCATGGTGTCGATGGTGGCGTTGGTGGCGTCGGGCATGGAGGTCTTTCTGCGGTGATTGAAGAGGCTAAACAGACGCGGCCCGCAGTCTATTCGGCGTGTCAGCCGCTGACCAGTCCCGCGGCTGACACGCCGGCCTTGCAGATGGCTTCGTCCTCGTCGCCCGTGCCGCCACTGGCACCCACGGCGCCCAGCACCTGGCCCGGCGCGTCCTTGATGAGCACGGCGCCGGTCTGCGGCAGGAAGCGGCCTTCGACCGTGACGGCCAGCCAGACGAAGAAGTTGGGGTTGTCCTTGGCGCGCTCCGCCAGCGTGCGGCTGGACACGCATGCTGCCGAACATCGGCATGGCCGGGTGCGGCACGAAGCGCGTGCGGCAGTCGAGCACGGCGGGCAGACCCGAGGCCAGCGCGCTTGGGTGCACGCGGTGCACGTCACCTACAGCTTGTGCGTCGACAGCAGGATGCTGGTCTCGGTGCTCGCAATGCCCGGGATCGCGCGGATGGCGGTCAGCACGCGGTCAAAGGCCTCCAGCGTGTCGGTGCGCAGCTCGGCCATGAAGTCCCAGCGGCCGTTGGTGGTGTGCAGGGCTACCACGTTGGGATGGCCGGCCAGGGCGCGCCGCACGGCGTCGGCGTGGTGCCCTTCTATCGCGATGCTGGTGATGGCGCGGATGCGCTGGCTTTCGGCCTCGGGCTTGAGCCGCACCGTGTAGCCCACGATGGTGCCGCCGGCCTCGAGCTTGGCAATGCGGTTCTGCACCGTGGCGCGCGCGAGCCGCAGCTTCTTGGCGAGCTCGACCACGGGGGTGCGCGCGTTGTCGCGCAGCAGCGCCAGCAATTGACGGTCGGTATCGTCCATGCGTGTCTTTTTGCCAAATCAGGTTGGCGAAATGTACGGTTTGCGGATGAAGTTGCCAAGTTGCGCCCTTCAATCTGGCTGCACTGAAAGAAACAATTTGGGCATGCCGATGGCGCCGCCGCCGGCCACTGCCCCTCCCTCGGGGCCCGAGGAAAACTTTCATGACCCGTTTTGTCGACGTCCCCACCATGTCCCGCCTGGTCCAGGCCATTGGCGTGGAGCCTTTCATCGGCGAGCTGGCCGACGCCATCCGCGACGACTTCGCGCGCTGGGCAGATTTCGACAAGTCGGCGCGCGTGGCCAATCATTCGGACATCGGCGTGATCGAGTTGATGCCGGTGTCCAACGCGCGCCACTACGCGTTCAAGTACGTCAACGGCCACCCGGGCAACACGGCGCAGGGGCTGTACACGGTGATGGCCTTCGGCGTGCTGGCGGAGGTGGAAACAGGCTACCCGCTGCTGCTGTCGGAGCTGACGCTGGCCACCGCGCTGCGCACCAGTGCCACCTCGCTGATGGCGGCGCGCGCACTGGCCCGGCCCGGCGCCCGCCGCATGGCGCTCATCGGCAATGGCGCGCAGAGCGAGTTTCAGGCGCTGGCGTTCCACTGCCACCTGGGCATCGAGGAAATTGCGGTGTACGACGTGGACCCGCGCGCCACCGACAAGCTGGTTGCGCAACCTGGCCCGTGGCCGGCGCTGCGCGTGGTGCGCTCGGGCTCGGTGGCGGACGCCGTGCGTGGCGCGGACATCGTGACCACGGTCACGGCCGACAAGGCACGCGCCACCATCCTCGTGCCCGACATGATCGAGCCGGGCATGCACATCAACGCCGTGGGCGGCGACTGCCCGGGCAAGACCGAACTGCACATGCCGACGTGCTGCGCGGCGCGCGCGTGTTCGTCGAGTACGAGCCGCAAACGCGGGTGGAAGGCGACATTCAGCAGCTGCCGGCCGACTTTCCGGTGGTCGACCTGTGGCGCGTGCTGGCCGGCACGGCAGCCGGACGGCAAAGTGCGCAGCAGGTGACGGTGTTCGACTCGGTCGGGTTCGCGCTGGAAGACTATTCAACGCTGCGCTATGTGCTGGCGCAGGCGACGCGCCGCAACCTTGGTGTCGAGGTGGAGTTGGTGCCCGAGGCGCACGACCCGAAGGACCTGTTCCGCCACACGCGCGCCGGTGCTTCCCGCCCGGCGGTCCGGCGCGTGGCCTGAGCGGGAAGGCACATGTCCATGACCTCTTCGCTTCGCTCCATTCAGGCCCCTTCCGCCGTGGTGATGGTTCGCCCGCACCGCTTCATGCCCAACCCGGAGACGGCGGCGGACAACAGCTTTCAGACGAAGGCCGAAGAAGCCGCGCGACATGCGGTGGCGCAGGCCGCCTACCGAGAGGTGACCGCCGCCGCCGAGCGCCTGGAGATGGAAGGCGTGCGCGTGCACCTGTTCGAAGACCTCGGCGAGCGCGGCACACCCGACTCGGTGTTCCCCAACAACTGGTTTTCAACGCACCCGGGCGGCCATGTGGCGATCTACCCGATGTATTCGCCGAGCCGCCGGCGCGAGCGGCGCGCCGACGTCATCGAGATGCTCAAGGCCGAATACCGCGTGCCGGATGTGATCGACTACTCCGGTCTGGAGCCCGATGGGCTCTACCTGGAAGGCACGGGTGCAATGGTGTTCGACCATCTCGCGCGGGTGGCGTACACGGCGCGCTCCAACCGGGCCGACCCGGTGGCGCTGGAGCGTTTCAGCACGCATTTCAATTTCGAGCCGATGGTGTTCGACACGGCCGACGCTGCGGGGCGGCCGATTTATCACACCAACGTGCTGATGTGCGTGGCGACGGCATTCGCGATGGTCGGGCTGGAAATGATCCCGGACGCGGCGCGTGCGCGTGAAGTGCGCGCGCGGTTGGAGGAATCGGGGCGTCAGGTCATCGCGCTGAGCGCTGCGCAGATCGCGGAATTCGCGGGGAACGCGATCGAACTGAGCGGGCGCGATGGGCGCATTCTGGCGTTGTCGCAGCGTGCGTTCGACAGCCTGGACAACATACAGAAAGCGGCCATCGGAAAGACTGCGCGGCTGGTGCCGCTGGCCGTGCCGACCATCGAAATGGCCGGTGGGTCGGTGCGCAGCATGATCGCGGGCATTCACCTCGCGCCACGAAAAGCCACTAACGGCGCGAGTGGGAATGAGGTCGATTGCGCATCCACATCGCCACGGCCTCCAACTGGTCGGCCGTGAACTTGTCGCCCAATGCCTGGGCTGTCTGCTCGATCTTCTGCGGCTCGATGAGGTCGGCATACATGGCCAACCTGCGGTCCTCGAAATCGCGCGCAAGCAAGCTCAGCGGCGTCTGCAGCGTGAAACGCTCGCCGGCCCTGAGGCGCAGCCGCACCTTTTCATGGATGACCTCCACGTTCGCCACGTAGATGTTGACCATGCTTTCGCCCGCGGCGGAGTGAAAGCAGCTCTCCAGGGCGCCGCGATTGATCTTCACGGGAGTGCGCGTACGCCCTTCCTTGTAGAAGAAGTGCAGCCATTCCCCGGGATCGTCGGTAGTTGTCCATTCTGTTTGCATGCGTGTGACGTGTCGGCTCATCGACAAGTAGTGACGCATGCATGGTTGGGCGAAGAAGGGCCGTGCGGTGTGAGGCAGCCGCCGGGGGCGCTTGTAGGCCGAACTGAAAACCGCGAAAAAAGTCACGCGCTTTCGGGCGCGTGCCAGCTTGAGATGCTGACTTTAAATGCCAGCCACGCCGCGCTGCAGTGCGAAGTCGAGCAGCACGCGGTCTGACGGTTCCTCTGGCCAAGTCGTCTGGGCCACCCATTTGTAGAAGGTACTGGCGGCCACCCGGCTGGCGGGACCGTCGCGTCGCCAGGCGCGCGCGATGGGCGGCGCGAGTTGCTCCAGTCGCTGGGCTTCGAACTGGCTGCGCAGCTCGCCTTGCGCGGGCACCTGCATCTCACCGAACATCGCGCGTGCCTGCGCCATGCGGTCGTTTTCCCAGAGTTCGCGGATCCGCTGCATACGGTCGGACGGTGAGAGCGGAATGGCTGGTGGCGCCTGGGTGTTGGTGCTCGCTGTCGTTTTAGCCGTTGGCGCGTCTGCAGCTGGCAGCGGCTTCACGGGGGCGTAGCCCTTCTTGAGAGCATCCTTGAAGTAGGCCGCGGGCGATTTCAGCTCGGGCATGGTCGGGCTGCGCAGGCGCTGGTCGACGTGGTCGAGCGTGGCACGCAGTTGGGCCTCGTCGGTGGTGGCGTAGAGGTCTTGCGCTTCTTCCTGCTTGATGCCGAGCGCGATGAGCCGCCCGACGAGCGCCAGGTCGAACACGTTGCGCTCGGCGTTGGGGATGTCGCCCAGGCGCTGCTGCACCTTGGGGATCACGCGGAACTGGATCTCCTCGATCTTGCGACCGCGCTTGTGCTCGATCAGCTCGATGCTGAAGTCTTCGCAGAGCGCCTCGATTTCGGCCAGTGCCTTGGAAATGACGTCGCGCTTGAGGAAGCGGTAGTCGACTTCCTTGATGTCGCTGCGCCCGGTGAGCACGGCGGCCCACCAGACCACGTCCTCGCGCATCGACAGGCGACCGGGCGAGGTGAGGTAGCGCGCGCCGATCTCGTAGAGCACGGCGGCGGAGTAGCTGCGCATCTGGCCGCTGATTTCGAGCAGCACGCGGGTGTACTGGTGGGGACGGACCAGGCGCTCCTTGATTTCCTCCGGATAGCGCCATGTGACCATGCAGGGGCGGCCCCTGCCCTGTTCCTCGATGGTGACCGTACCGAGCAACTGGGAAGACACCCAGCGCTTCAACGCGGGGCCGCTGGTCGACCACTCGATGGTGGTCGCCTGCATGTCGCGCAGATGCGCCTTGAGCAGCTCGGTGTTGTTCGAATTGAAGCGGGCGTCGCCGATGAGCTCGCTCAGCGCGAGCTTGTAGACGGGTTCGTCGACACCCTGGCGCTGCGAGTGATACAGCAGCGCGTTGTAGATGCGGCGAGAAAGCAGCGTGAGGCGGCCGCGTTTGGGCCGGATCGCAATGGCCTCATTGGCCTTGGCGACGCTTTGCTCTTCTGCCGGGGTGGGTTGGCGCGGGGCGCTGGGGGGAGCCTCTTCCTCGGCCATGTCTGATGTATCGCAATTGCTTGGGTTCACATCATGCCTCCGTATTGTGAATCGGTCAATTCACAAAGAATCGACTCGTCTTGTTCTATTTGAAAAATAACACTTGGGAATTTGAATAGTTTGGCAAACGACTTTCTCCTTTGGTGACAAGGACTTGGCGCTGTCTTTGTGAGTAGTTCTGGGATTCAATGTGAGATCCGATGGGATTTGATGTGAGATCCGTTGGGGTACTTCAGCCGTTGCTGTGTGTGTCTATGGGGTTTGATGTGAGTGGATATGGGGTTCTTGCCCCTGCGAGGCGCTCTTTGGGGCTGTTCCACCGCGTTATCCGGCCTGAATGACGTTCCAGAGCGCCCAGGTGTGGCCCAGTGAGCGCGCAAGGCCGCAAAATCCCCCGTTGCGGAGGGGTGTCGGGACGGGGTTCCCTATCCGTTCTCACATTAGGATGGTGCATGGACACTGTCGAATCAGCAGAACTTGTTCATTCGCTGGATTCTCGTAGAATTGCCGGATTCTGTCGAATAGGGTTCACCCAATGTCCGTCCCCGTGCCTGCCGTCAGTGGAAACCAGGTTTCCACCGACACCCAAACGCCTCCCAGGCAAGTCATCAACATGGAACGCATTGCTGGCTTGGCCACGCGTGCGAGTTCCATGGTCGAGCAAATCCGCGGCATGCTGCTCGCCCCCGAAGCTCGCAAGATTCCGCCGGTCTATTCCACGGCCCAGTTGGCCGCCTTGTGTGGTGTCGACAAGGCGCACGTTGCCTACCGCATCACCAAGGACGACCTGCCGCCCGGGCGCCTGACGCCTTCGGGCGGCAAGCGCACTTTCGAGCTTGATGAGCTGCGCCGGTGGACGCGTACCTACCGCGCCGACAAGATGCGCCCCGCCGGCCGCAAGGCGATCACGATTGCGGTCGGCAACTTCAAGGGCGGCGTCGCCAAGACCACCACTGCGATGGTTCTGGCCCAGGGCCTGAGCTTGCGCGGCCACCGCGTACTGGCCATCGACACCGACCCGCAGGGTTCTCTCACTACATTGCACGGCTTGCTGCCCGAGGCCGAAGTCACGGAAGACATGACCATCGGCCCGCTGTGCGACGGCACGGAGAGCGACATTCGCTACGCGATTCGCTCCACCTACTGGGACGGCCTTGACCTGGTGGCCGCGGCACCCTTTCTGTTCTCCGCAGAGTTCGCTTTGCCTGCTCGCCAGATGCAGGAACCCGGCGCAAAGTTCTGGGACGTGCTGAACGTGGGCCTTGAGAGCGTGCGCGATCTCTACGACGTGATCGTCATCGACACCCCGCCATCTCTTTCCTACGTGACCATCAATGCGCTCTGGGCGGCAAACGGCATCGTGGTGCCAGTGCCTCCGTCGGGTTTGGACTTTGCCTCGTCCGCACAGTTCTGGTCGCTGCTGGCCGACCTGGGCGGAAACCTCGATGGCCAAAGCAAGGACCGCGAGGGCAAGGCTTTCGAGTTCCTGCACGTGTTGCTCAGCCGCGTGGATGCGGCCGACCCGGCCATGCCCGCAGTACGCCAGTGGATCCAGGCGACCTACGGCGAGTACACCTTGCCGGTGGAAATTCCAAAGACCAGCGTGACGAGCAACAAGGCAGCCGAGTTTGCGACCGTCTACGACGTTCAGCGTTACGAAGGCGCGGCCAAGACTTACAAGCGCGCGATCGACGCTTACGACGCCTTTGTCGAGTTGGTCGAGCAGTCGGTGGTCGGTGCCTGGACAGCGCAGGGGAGATCTCGTTGATGGTGGGGAGTTGCAGTCAAGAAAGAACACACCCGAACGCCGGCGAAGGCCGGGCGATGGCGGGCGGTGTGGAAACCTGGTTTCCAAACGGTTCGTGGTTGAAGCCAACGACTGTGCCAGAGGCGGTGGTGCCAGAAAACGTTGCGCGCGCTGCTTCTAATAGGAGCATGCTGTCGCGCCCACGGGGCGACCTCGGCACGCGCGGGAAATGCGTGGGTGCGGGTCTGGGTGTGGAAACCAGGTTTCCACGAGGCCCCGCTCAAGCGCAACGACGCACGGCGCCGACGCACGGCCGGCGCCATTCAACTTGGGAAATGTTGGACTGCGAGTCCTTCTTCTCCAAGATCCTAAAGAATGGGGTGCGTCGACTTGCGCCCCAACTGCAGCGGACCAGGCTGCAGTTGTCATCGACCGGGGCATCGCGATCCCCGCTTGTGGAAACCGGTTTCCACGCTTCAGGAGCCCGCACCATGTCTAGTACTCGAAAGCGCCTCGAAGCGCTGACCGCCAACCTGTCGCTTCCGCAGCCGCAGGCACAAACCATGGACTTGCCAAAGGCGGCGCCAGCCGAAGAGCCCGCGCCCCATGTGGCAGCAAACGTGGAAACCAGGTTTCCACCGGCCGTTGGTGGCACCCACGTGCCTCGCACGGGGCCGGGGCAAATGCTCGCGTTTCGCGGACAAATACAGCAAGTCGAGGGCGAGATGGCAACGCTGCGCGAAAAGCTTCGCCAGTACGAAGGCTCCCTGCCAACGCGCAAGATGGACCCCGCCACCATTCGTCCCAGCCGCTGGGCCAACCGCCATGAGTCCTCCTTCAATACCAGCGAGTTCGCGGGACTGAAGGCTGACATCGAACACGCAGGCGGCAACGTCCAGCCCATTCTGGTTCGGCCGCTGAAGGAGGAGCCCGGGCAATTCGAACTGGTGTTCGGCCATCGCCGCCATCGCGCGTCCCTTGAACTGGGCATGCCAGTGCTGGCATCGATCTGGGTCGACGACTTGGGCGACGCCGCACTTTTTGCGGCCATGGACCGGGAGAACCGCGAGCGCGCCGACCTGTCGCCGTACGAACAAGGCGTGATGTACCAGCGCGCGCTGGAAGAGCAACTGTTCCCCACGCAGCGCCAGCTTGCGGAAGGCCTGGGCGTCAGCCACACGTGGGTGCGCAAGGCATTGATGGTGGCGCAGCTGCCGCCGGCCGTGGTCGAGTGTTTCCGCTCGCCGCTGGAAATCAGCTTTCGCCATGCCGAACAGGTCAATGCCGCAATGGCACTCGACCGGCGCGGATTGCTCAAGCGGGTTGAAAAGCTGCGGGGCCAGACGCTTTCACCGGCGCTGGTGTTGGCGCGTCTGCTGGATGCGGCTCCGGGCTTCGAACGCAGCGAGCGCGTCGAGGTTCAAGCGGACGGACATAAATTTGGCACTCTGGTGCGATCGAAGTCGGGGGAGGTCACGATCTCGCTCACGCCAGGCGCTGCCATCAGCGCACCGCTGGAAGCACTGGAAGCGGCCATCACCGACGCCATTCGCCGAGCGCGCAGCTTGAGCTGATGACGATTGAGGGCAGCGGGGCTGCCCTCAATGTGAGGTCCATTGGGATTTGAAAAGGGGCGCAGCCGAAGGGCCAACGATTCCTTATCGCTAACTGGGCCCGGTTCGATTGCGAAGAAGTGAGCGCAGGCTTCCGTACTATTCTTGAGTGCTGACAACAGGTTGTCGCCAGTATCTCGAAGAGGGCATAGGTGTGCAGGCGCAACCCTGCGGGAAAGCATCCAAGAACGCCAAGTCCAACGCAATCTGCCCGCAAACTTGCAGTCCAGTCGCAGCCCCCATCGGGCAGGACACAAAATAATTCCTACCATATCAACGACTTAGGTTCTGCTCGCGCTGAAGACTCTAGAAATGCATCCAAATATTGCATGAATGATTATTCCCATAATCAACCAAATACAATGACCCGAATCACTCCGTCCAACAAACCATAGGAACTCATGACATCAACCGGCCCGTCATCTCAATTCGCACACTTCGATGACGAGACCCTCGCGGAATTGGCGCTCACTTGGCGTGCGCGTGCGCACCGCGGCGAGCGTGAAGCATTCGGCACCGCCCATGCACTGGAAGTTGAAGTGCGACGCCGCATGCGGGAGCTTCCCGCCCCAGAGCAGACGGAGCCTGAAGCCGTGGTGCCTGCGCCTGTCGCCGAACGCCCCTGGTGGAAGTTCTGGGACTGACCTGAGGCCCTCGGCCTTCCATCCACCATCCGCCTCAGCCACTCGCATGACCAAGCCGCCGCCCCGCAAACTGCACCGAGGCCATTTCGCCTTCATGCGGGCCTTGGCCCAGGGCATCGACGAGCGCACCAGCTGGGACCGGTACCTTCGTCTCGAAGGGGAGCATACCGACCTGCGGGTCGTGCGCCGCACCATCGCGTGGATCCGCGACGAGTTCGCCGCCGCCGCGCGCCGCGAGCAGCGCCCTGGCACCGCGCGCCTGATCCTGCTCGACCCCGAGCAGTTCTCGCCGACCACGCCGCTGCCCACGCTGAGCGACTTCGCGCAGGCGCAAGGGCTCGAAGACTTCTCCGAAGCCGAGCAGATCGAGGCCTACGAGGCGGCCTTCCCTGGTGGCGCGCAACAGGGCGGCCCTGCCGGCCGCGCATCACGCCGCACGCGGGTCGTGGAGCGCCAGCTCGAAGCGCTGCGCTGGCTCGAAGGCCACACGGCGCAAGACCCGCGGCCGGCCGATAGCGTCTCGGCCTGGCTCAACCCCGCCATGGCCGCGCGTCTGGAGCTGGGCGGCCTGCACACATTGGACGCACTGGTCGCCCGCATCAACGAGACCGGCGCGCGCTGGTGGCTGAAGGTGCCGGGCGTGGGCGAGCGCAAGGCGGCGCGCATTCTCGACTGGCTGCGCGCCAATGAAGAACCGCTCGGGCTTCGCGTGGGTACGCATGCCTCGCACCGGCGTCGACAGGTCAACCCGCGCGACCTGGCCGCGGTCGTTCCAGCTGGCACCGCGCTGGTTCCCTACGAAAAGTTCGTGGTTCCCGCGGAGCTGGACGGGCGCGCGGGCCGCAACCGCGCCCCGCAGCACAAGTGCCTGCTTGCCGCCGACACCGACCATGCCGCCGTAGGCGCCTGGCTCGCGGCCAAGTGCCTGCAAGACGCACCCGGCGAGCTCTCTCCCACCCAGCGCTCCTACCGCAAGGAGGCCGAACGGCTGCTGCTGTGGGCCGTGCTCGAGCGCAAGACGGCCTTGTCTTCGCTCGACCTCGAAGACGCACTCGCCTACCGCGAGTTTCTTGCCCATCCGCCGCCTGCCTGGTGCGGCCCGCGCCACAACCAGCGCTGGTCTCCACTGTGGCGTCCGCTCGAAGGCCCCTTGGCGCCGACGGCCGTGCGCCAGGCGATGGCCATCCTGCGCGGCCTGTTCGCCTTCCTGATGCGCCAGAACTACGTGGCGAGCAACCCCTTCGCCGCCATGACCGAGCCGGTCGAAGCCCCACGGGCACTTGGCATGCACCGAACCTTGAGCATCGCGCAGTGGTCGCACCTCGACCAGTTGCTGGCCCGGCATGCCGCGACCGAAGCCGGCCGTCGTTTGCGCCGCGGCATGCGCTGGGTTTACGCCACCGGGTTGCGACTGGCCGAAATCACCAGCGCCACATGCGGTGACCTGCAGCAGGTGGTGTACCGCACGCCCGACGGCCGCGACGCGGGCGGCTGGCTGCTGCGAGTCCATGGCAAGGCCGGACGACAGCGCGAGGTGCCCGTGCCAGCCGATCTGGTGGCCGACCTGGAAGAAGAACTCGCGCACCACGGCTTCGAACGACAGGTGGGCGCATCGGGCAACAGCAGCATCCACGTGCTCGCCCGTTTCGATCTGAAGCCCGAGCACCCGAAGCCATGGTCGGCCTCTGGCTTCTACAGCGCCATCAAGTTGTTCATGGCGCAGGCCGCGCGCACGCTCGACGCGGCGCAAGCCGAGCACCTGCAGCGCGCCAGCATCCACTGGCTGCGTCATGCCCACGGCGCGCATGCGTTGCAGGGCAGTGAAGGGCGCTCACCGGTGCCGATTCAGGTCGTACAGAACAACCTGGGCCATGTGTCCGTGGGCACCACCGCAGGGTACCTGGGCGCGCAGAGCAGGGCGGGCCTCATGGAGATGCAGCGCTTCTGGACGCCCGCGCCCGAGTTCGCGCCAGACCCCTCGAGCGTCCAGTCGGCCGATCAGCTGACCGTTCAGCCGATCGTTCAGCCAGCCGACCGCGCGCTCTAGCCGCGAACCAGTTCACCCGTCAGCGCATCGCGAATTTCGCTCGGGCTTGCCAGCCCGCCCACGGCTTCATCGACCAGCAGGTCGATGCCATCGGCAGCATCAGCGACATCGTCGAAATACGCCCGAACTTCACCCGCCGTGCGCGCCGCCGGCTGCCCATGCGGATTGGCGCTGGTCGACACCAGCGCGCCGCCAAAGGCGCGGCACAGCGTGGCTGCGGTGCCGTGCGCCGTCACGCGCAGCGCAATGCCCGCATGCCGTCCTGATATCCATGCCGGCACCCGAGCGTGGCGCGGAAAAATCCAGGTGAACGGACCGGGCCAGCTCGCCTTCACCCGGTCAAGCGCGGCCTGCGGAACCTGCGCCATGTCCACATACGGCAGCACCTGCGAGAAGTCGGCCGCGATCAGCAGCACGCCCTGTTCAACTGAACGCTGCTTGAGCCGGCAGATGCGTGTCACCGCCGCCTCGTTCAACGGATCGCACCCCAACCCCATCACGGCTTCGGTGGGGTAGGCCATCACGCTGCCGGCGCGCAGCCGTTGCGCCAACTCGTTCGCATGGGTGGGCACGTCGCGGAAGGTCTGCATGGGTGGGGGAGGGCGTTGGCGGAATGAGCGTGCCAGTCTACCGACGCCGCCTGCGCCCGGCACGGGCAAAGTAGACTCAACAAACCATCCAGCTGGATTGTTTGAAGAAACCGCCCGCATGACAGAAGCCCACCGCCGCCAGAAACAACCCGAAGTCGTTCGCAGCCAGCTGCTTGCAGTGGCCCGTCTGCTGCTCGTGGGCGAAGGCGCGCACGCGGTCACGCTCGACGAAGTGTCGCGGCGCGCCGGCGTCACCAAGGGCGGGCTGCAGCATCACTTTCCCAACAAGAAGGCGCTGCTCGACGCGCTGTCGGGCCAGCTCTTCGCCGAGTTCGAAGACCGCTTCGCGCGCCTGCTGCAGGCCGAGCCCGCAACGCCCGGGCGCAACGCGCGCGCCTACATCCGCACCTGCTTCGACAGCCATGGCGGCCTGGAGGAGGCCGAGATCCAGCTTGCCATCGGCCTGCTCACGCTCGGCACGCCCGAGTACCGGGCGCAGTGGAACGAACGCATGAAGACCGAGCTGGCCGCAGACCACCTCGAGGTGAAGGCGCCCGACCTGCTGCTCGTGTGCCGGCTGGCCGCCGACGGTTTCTGGTTCTCGCAGATGCTCGGCGTGTACGACGTCGACGAGGCCCACAAGGCCCGCATTCTTTCCACGCTGCTGGCGCTGTGCGCCAAAGCCGTCAAATGAACGACACGCCCTGCGAAGCAAGCGCCACCACCTTGCGCAAGCCCGGGAACCGACGGGCACCCTGGCGCCTCTCATCCCTCTTTCCTGCCTCCTCCATGAACGACGCTTCCTCCGTACCCACCCTCACCGGCGAGACCATCGACCGTGACCGCCTGAAGCGCCTGCTGGCCGAGCCACCCGCCGCGCTGCATTTTGCGCAGTGCGACTTCGACGGCGCTGACCTGTCCGAGCTCGACCTGCGCCGCGCGCGCTTCGTCGACTGCAGCTTTGCCGAGGCCACCTTGCGCAAGACCCAGCTGGGCGACACGCGCTGGATGTCCTGCCGCGCGCGCCAGGCCGACTTTCAGATGGCCGACCTGAGCGACGCGCGCTTCATGGCCTGCGACCTGAACAACACCGGCTGGCACCGCGCCAAGCTCTCGGCCACGCTGTTCACCGAGGTCAAGCTCACGGGTGCGCACTTTCACGAGGCGCAGGTGCTGGGCATCGGCTTTCACGACTCGCTGCTCACCGGCGCCGACCTGCGCGGCATGTCGTTCCGCAAGCAGACCATCGAACGGCTCGACCTGTCCGACGCCGACCTTGCGGGTTGCGACTTTCGCGACGCCGTGTTCGAAGGCGGCAGCCTGCGCGCCGCCAACCTCAAGAACGCGCGCTTCGACGGCGCCGACCTTCGCTCGGTCGACCTGGGCGGCCTGCGCATCGCCCACGTGGCGCAGCTCTTCAAGGGCGCGATCATTTCTTCCGACCAGGCCGCCACGCTCATCAGCGAACTCGGCATCCGCGTGATGTGAGCGAAAGGTATTTCTTCTTTTGATGAACGATGAAATTCGCGACACCGGCGCAGAGCTTTCGCGCTTTCGCCACCGCCTGCTGGTCATTGCCGGCGTGGTGCTTTTCGGCTTCAGCCTGATCGGTGCGCGCCTGGTCCACCTGCAGGTGGTGCGCTACGACGAGCTGGCCGACCGCGCCGAAAGCAACCGCACCGCCATCGTGCCGATCGTGCCCAACCGCGGGCTGATCCTGGACCGCAACGGCGTGGTGCTGGCGTCCAACTACGCGGCCTACACGCTGGAGATCACGCCGTCGAAGGCGGGCGACATTGCCGCCGCCATCGACGAGCTGGGCACCATCGTCGAAGTGACGCCCGGCGACAGGCGCCGCTTTCAGCGGCTGCGCGAGGACGCGCGCAGCTTCGACTCGGTGCCCATTCGCACCCGCCTGAGCGAGGAGGAGGTCGCGCGCTTCGCCGCGCAGCGCTACCGCTTTCCGGGCGTGGAGATCAAGGCGCGCCTGCTGCGCAACTACCCGCACGGCGAGGCCGCGTCGCATGTGGTCGGCTACATCGGGCGCATCAACCAGCGCGAGAAGACCGCCATGGACGACTGGGCCGAAGACGCCCGCGCCAACTACCGCGGCACCGACCACATCGGCAAGCTCGGCGTGGAGCAAAGCTACGAGCAGGTGCTGCACGGCCAGACCGGTGCCGAGCAGATGGAAACCTCCGCCGGCGGACGCGCCGTGCGCCGGCTCGCGCGCCAGCCCGCCGTGCCGGGCCACACCGTCATGCTGTCGCTGGACATCAAGCTGCAGAAGATGGTGGAAGAAATGTTCGGCGACCGGCGCGGCGCGCTGGTGGCCATCGACCCCAAGACCGGCGAGGTGCTGGCCTTCGTGAGCAAGCCCACCTTCGACCCCAACCTGTTCGTCGAAGGCATCGACACCGAGAGCTGGAAGGCGCTGACCGAGTCGCTCGACAACCCGCTGTTGAACCGCGCACTGCGCGGCACCTACCCACCGGGTTCAACGTACAAGCCCTTCATGGCACTGGCCGCGCTGCAGACCGGCAAGCGCGCCGCCACCACGGTGGAGAACGACCCGGGCTACTACAACTTCGGCGGGCGCACCTTTCGCAGCCACCGCGGCGGGCTGGGCGGCGTGGACATGCACCGCGCCATTCAGTTCTCGAGCAACACCTACTTCTATTCGCTGGCCACCGAGATGGGCGTGGACCTGATCCACGACTTCATGGCGCCGCTGGGCTTCGGGCAGGCAACCGGCATCGACCTGCTGGGCGAAGTGCGCGGCGTGCTGCCCAGCACCACCTGGAAGCGCAACGCCTACCGCCGCGCCGACATGAAGAAGTGGCACCCGGGCGAGACCATCTCGCTGGGCATCGGCCAGGGCTACAACAGCTTCACCATGCTGCAGCTCGCTTCGGCCAACGCCACGCTGGCCAACGCCGGCGTGCGCTACCAGCCGCACCTGGTGCGCGCCATCAGGGACACCGTCAGCGGCCAGGTCGTGCAGCAGGTGCAGCCGCCCGCGCAGGACCTGGGCTATGCGCGCAAGAACGTCGATGTGGTGCGCAACGCGATGGTCGCGGTCACGCAGGGCGGCACGGGCACGCGCGTGTTTGCCGGCGCCAGCTACACCTCTGCGGGCAAGACCGGCACCGCGCAGGCCGTGAGCCTGAGCCCCAAGGCGCGCGCCAGCGGCAAGCCGCTGGAGGCACGCCAGCGCGACCACGCGCTGTACATGGCCTTTGCGCCGGCCGAAAACCCGTCCATTGCGGTCGCGGCCATCGTGGAGAACGCGGGCTTCGGCGCGGCCCATGCGGCGCCGATCGTGCGCCGCGTGTTCGACTACTGGATTGCGGGGCAGTACCCGAACCAGGCCGACATGGCCGCCGTGCAGGCCGGCACCGCGAGCGCGCCCATCGGCAAGCCCTTGCTGGCAAGCGAGGTGCCGGTGCTCGAAGACCATGCCGAGGCCGACAGGCAGGCGGACGACAACGCGGCCCTGTAGCGCGGACCGATCTCCGCTGCAGCGCGGTCAGGCCCGGCGCTTGAACATCGCCGAGGCCCCGCTGGCCTGCGCCACGTCTTCGGCCGACAGCAGCAGCACCGGCCCCAGTTCGCTCATGCGTTCTTCCGTCAGGCGCACCAGCGGCCCCGCGATGGTGATGACGCCGATCACCGCGCCGTTGCCATTGCGCACCGGCGCGGCCATGGCCGTCATGGCCGGCGCGAACACCTCGTTGATGGTCGCGAAGCCGCGCTTGCGTGCGGCGCGCAGAAAGGTCAGCAGCGCCTTCACGGTGGTGGGCGCCTTCGGGCCGTAGTCGTCGGGCTGGCCGAAGCCTTGTTTGGCCACCAGCTGCAGCGCCTGCTCGTCCGTCATGGTCGACAGCCACGCGTGGCCCGCCGAACTGCACGACAGGTTCACCGACAGGCCCATGTCGGGGTCGTAGCGCAGGCCGCGCGTGGCGCCTTGCGCCTTGGCCACGAAGGTGAGCTCGTCGCCGTCGACCACCGCCAGGCGCACCAGCTCGCCGGACTCGGCGGCCAGCCGGTCCAGCAGCGGCTGTGCCACGTCGACGATGCCGCTGTTGCTCAGAAAGCTCAGGCCCAGCGACACCAGCTTGATGGTGAGCATGTAGTCGCCGTGGCTCTGGTCCTGGCGCACATAGCCGCAACGGATGAGTTCGGTCAGCAGCCGGTGGGTGGCGCTCAGCGGCATGTCGAGCGCGCCGGAGAGCGTCGACAGCGCGCGGCCTTCGGGGTGGGCGGCCAGGTGTTCAAGGACCTTGAAGCTGCGTTCGAGTATGGCGGTCATGTCGGGCTGAAGGTGAGGACAAACGCAACTCTAGCGCTTTTGCCAAGTGTTTTCACTAGTGGAAATAGTTTCCACATTGAATCTAAGATGCGGCCCGAAGCACCGTGCAGCGCCATGAAGTGCCCCCAAGCGCATTCCTCACCTTGTTGGAGACCCTCTCTTGAAAAAGCTCTATCGCTCGCTGGCCGCGGCCGGCCTCACCCTTGCCCTGACAACCGGTGCCCTCGCGCAGAACGTGCAGGAGCGTGTCATCCGCTTCGGCCACCTCAACAACGCCGACCATCCGGTGAGCTTTGGCGTGAAGCGCTTCGCCGAGCTGCTCGCGGCCAAGAGCGGCGGCAAGATGAAGGTGCAGGAGTTCCCCGCCTCCCAGCTGGGCAACGAGATGCAGCAGCAGTCCGCCCTGCAGGGCGGCGTGCAGCAGATGTCGGCGCCGGCCACCACCTCGCTGGCGGGTATCGTGAAGGAGTTCGGCCTGGTCGACTTTCCGTTTGCCGTGAGCACCTTCGCGCAGGCCGACGCGCTGCTCGACGGCCCGCTCGGGCAGGCGCTCATTGCCAAGCTACCCGAGAAGGGCCTGGTCGCGCTGGGCTACTGGGACCTGGGCTTTCGCAACGTCACCAACAGCAAGCGGCCCATCACCAAGCCTGAAGACCTCGAAGGCCTGAAGATCCGCGTCATTCCCAACCCGGTGTTCCTGGAGACCTTCAAGGCCTTCAAGGCCAACCCGGTGCCCATGCCATTCGCAGAGCTCTACGGCGCGCTGGAGGCCAAGGCGGTGGACGGCCAGGAGAACCCCTATGCGGTGATCCTGTCGAACAAGTTCTACGAAGTGCAGAAGTTCGTGAGCGCCACCAACCATGTGTACGCGGCCAACATCGTGCTGGTCAGCAAGAAGTTCTGGGACTCGCTGAGCCCCGCCGAGCAGAAGATGATGAACGACGCGGCCAACGAAGCACGCGGCTATCAGCGTCAGGTGAGCCGCGACGCCGCGCAAAAGGCCGTGGGCGAGCTGCAGGCCAAGGGTGCGCAGTTCAACGAACTCAGCGCCGCCGAGCAGGCCCGCATGCGCGAGATCGCCAAGCCCGTGGTCGACAAGTTCGCCGCGCAGTACGAGCCTTCCATCGTCAAGCTCTACAACGACGAACTCGCGCGCGTTCGCAAGTAAGCCCCTTCAAGCAAGACCGCCATGAAAATCCTCGTCCTGCACGGCCCCAACCTCAACCTGTTCGGTCGCCGCGAACCCCATATCTACGGCACCACCACGCTCGCCCAAATCAACCAACGGCTGCAGCAGCTGGCGGGCGAACTCGGCGTGACGCTGGACATCATTCAGTCGAACCACGAAGGCGACCTGGTCGACTTTCTGCACACGCACATCGACGACGCGCAGGGCGCGCTGGTCAACCCCGCCGGCCTCACGCAGCACGGCGTGCCGCTGCACGACGCCATCAAGGCCATGCCGTTCCCGTGCATCGAGGTGCACATGTCGAACATTGCCGCGCGCGAGAGCTGGCGCGCGCATTCGATCATCTCGCCGGCCGTCAAGGGCACGGTGCAGGGGCTGGGGCCGCTGTCTTACCTGGCCGCGCTGCGCGCGCTGGTCGAGCTGCAACAGCAGGCCGCCGCGGCCTGAACACAGGGCACACCCATGAACCAATGGATCGACCGGTGCTGCGGCGCCATCGAAGCCCTGATTGCGGCCGCCCTGGCGGTCATGGTCGTGCTGGTCTTCGGCAACGTGGTGCTGCGCTACGGCTTCAACTCGGGCATTACCGTGTCCGAGGAACTCTCGCGCTGGCTCTTCATCTGGATGACCTTTCTGGGCGCGGTGGTCGCGCTGAAAGAGCACGGCCACCTGGGCGTGGACATGGTGGTGCAGAAGCTGCCGCCCATCGGCAAGAAGATCTGCCTGGCCGTGGGCCACGTCGTCATGCTGTACATCGTGTGGCTGCTGTTTCAGGGCAGCCTGGCGCAGACGCGCATCAACTGGGACGTGACCGCGCCGGTCACCGGCGCCTCGATGGCGGTGGTGTATCTGTCGGGCGTGGTGTTCGCGGTGCTGGCCGCGTTCATCCTGGCGCTCGACCTGCTGCGCCTGCTCACCGGGCGCATCGCGGAGAGCGACCTGGTGATGGTGCAGGAGTCTGAAGAAGCGGTGCAGCTGCAGCAGATCCTCGGATCGCAAAGCGATGCACGGGGAGCGCACAAATGACCATCACCGTGTTTGTCGGCGCGCTGCTGCTCGCCATGGCCATGGGCATTCCCATTGCGTTCTCGCTGCTGGCCAGCGGTGTCGCGCTGATGTGGCACCTGGATTTGTTCGACGCGCAGATCCTGGCGCAGAACGTCATTGGCGGGGCCGACAGCTTTCCGCTGCTGGCCGTGCCCTTCTTCATGCTGGCCGGTGAAATCATGAACGTGGGCGGGCTGTCCAAGCGCATCGTCGACTTCGCGCTCGCGCTGGTCGGCCATGTGAAGGGCGGCCTGGGCTACGTGACCATCATGGCCGGCTGCCTGCTGTCGGCGCTGTCGGGTTCGGCCGTGGCCGACGCCGCGGCGCTCACCGCGCTGCTGCTGCCGATGATGGTGAAGGCCGGTCACGACAAGGCGCGTGCCGGCGGCCTCATTGCCGCCACCGGCGTCATCGGCCCGGTGATCCCGCCGAGCATCGGCCTGGTGATCTTCGGGGTGGCGGCCAATGTGTCGATCTCCAAGCTGTTTCTTGCGGCCATCGTGCCGGGGCTGCTGATTGGCGGCGCGCTGTGGGTGACCTGGGCCTGGCTGGTGCGGCGCGAAAAAATCGTGCCGCCGCCGCGCAAGCCGGCCGCAGAAATTGCCGCCGCGTTCCGCAAGGCGCTGTGGGCGCTGATGCTGCCGGTGATCATTCTGGTGGGCCTGCGCATGGGCGTGTTCACGCCGACCGAAGCGGCCGTGGTGGCCGCCGTGTATGCGCTGTTCGTGTCGACCGTGATCTACCGCGAGATCACCTGGCGCGACCTCTACGGCATTTTCGTGAGCGCCGCCAAGACCAGCGCCATCGTGATGTTCCTGATTGCCGCGGCCATGGTGAGCGCCTGGCTCATCACCGTGGCCGACCTGCCGTCGAAGGTGGTGGGCCTGCTGCAGCCCTTCATGGGCAACCAGATCCTGCTGATGATCGCCATCATGGTGCTGGTGATGGTGGTGGGCACCGCGATGGACATGACGCCCACCATCCTGATTCTCACGCCGGTGCTCATGCCCATCGTGAAGGCCGCGGGCATCGACCCGGTGTACTTCGGGGTGCTGTTCATCATCAACAATTCCATAGGGCTGGTGACGCCGCCGGTGGGCACGGTGCTCAACGTGGTGGCGGGGGTGGGAAAGATATCGATGGACGACGTCACGCGCGGCGTGGTGCCCTTCATGCTGGCGGAGTTCGCCGTCATGTTTTTGATGGTGCTGTTCCCGTGGCTGGTGACGGGGCCGGCGCGGTGGTTTCACGGCTAGAAAAAACACACAAGGAGACTTCAGCATGAAGAGTTCGACGAGGGGTTCGACCAGGGGTTCGACGAAGACTTTGACAAAGAGGATGTTGCTTGCGGCCATGGCGTCGCTCGCGGTGCTCGGCGTGTCCGGTGCTGCTGCGCAGGTGAAGGAGCGCACGCTCAAGTTCGCCTTTCAGAACCAGACCGGCCATCCGCAGGCCCAGGGCGCGCAGAAGTTCGCCGACCTGGTGGCCGCCAAGTCCGGCGGCAAGATCACCGTCAAGCTGTTCGCGGGCGGCGCGTTGGGTGGCGATTTGCAGACCGTGTCTGCGCTGCAGGGCGGCACGGTGGAGCTGACGGTGCTGAACGCCGGCATCCTGTCGGCGCAGGTGAAGGAGTTTGCCGCCTACGACTTTCCGTTTCTGTTCAACAGCGGCAAGGAGGCCGACGCCGTCACCGACGGCCCCTTCGGCCAGAAGCTCATGGCCAGGCTGGAAGACAAGGGCCTGCACGGCCTGGGCTATTGGGACCTGGGCTTTCGCAACCTCACCAACAGCAAGCGGCCGATTGCCAAGGCCGACGACATCGCGGGCCTGAAGATTCGCGTGATCCAGTCGCCCATCTACATCGACCTGTTCGGTGCGCTGGGCGCCAACGCCACGCCGCTGCCGTTCCCGGAGCTGTACCCCGCGCTGGACCAGAAAGCGGTCGACGGGCAGGAGAACCCGAACACCACCATCCTGTCGTCCAAGTTTGCCGAGGTGCAGAAGTACATCACCCAGACCCGGCACATCTACAACCCGCAGGCACTGCTGATCAGCAAGAAGACGTGGGACGGCATGAGCGCCGACGAGAAGAAGATCATCACCGAGGCGTCCAGCGAATCGACCGCGTTCCAGCGCGAGGCCTCGCGCGGCGCCGCCGACAGCGCGCTCGATGCATTGAAGAAAGCGGGTATGACCGTGTCGGAGCTGCCGCCCGAAGAAATGGCCAAGCTGCGCACCAAGGTGAAGCCGGTGATCGACAAGTATTCGGCCTCGGTGGGCGAGGCGACGGTGAAGGAGCTGATGGCGGAGATCGACAAGGCGCGCAAGTAGCGGCGAGCAGCAAGCGCAATGACCGCAATGCGCTGTGTCGGCGCGCTGCGGTCATCGGCTCAGCCGCTCGCGCGCGCCCTCAGAACTTGTACCGCGCAATCACCTGCGCATTGCGCGGAGCCCCGTACGTGCCTGAATACCACCAGCCCGACATCGATCCGATGTACTTGCGGTCGAACAGGTTCTGCACGTTGAGCGTGAGCGACAGCCTGTCGTTCACGTCGTAGCGTGCCATCAGGCTGGCCACCGCGTAAGCGCCCTGGCGGGCCGTGACGGTGCGTTCGATCTGCCACGCCTCCCCCGTGTAGAAGATGCCGCTGTTCCATTCCACCCCGCCGCCCAGCGTGAGCCGGCGCCATGCGCCCGGCAGGCGGTAGGTGGTCCACAGCCGCGCCATCTGGCGCGGAAAGGTGGTGTTGATGCGCTGGCCCGTGGCGTCTTCGGAGCTGCTGTAGTTGTACGAAGCCGTCAGGTTCCAGTCGCGTGCCAGCGTGCCGTTGAGTTCCAGGTCGATGCCCTGCGTCTTTGCGCCCTTCACTGCACGCGAGGCCGTGTTGGTGGTGCCGGGCACAAAGTAGCCCGGGTCGGCCTCCGCGAGGTTGTCTTGCCGTATCTGGTAGACCGCGGCGCTGCTGGTCAGGCGGCCGTCGAGAAAGCTGCTCTTGATGCCGGCCTCGTAGGTGTTGCCTTCCTGCGGGTCGAGCAACGCGCCGCGCCGGTCAATGGCGGTCTGCGGGTTGTAGATGGTGGCAAAGCTCGCATACAGCGTGTGGTTGGCGTTCAGGTCGTACACCAGCCCGGCGTACGGCGTGAACACGCGCCGCTCCGACGACGGGGCGCTGTCGTCGTAGCCGGCCGTGGTCTTGGTCACGTAGTTGCTGTCGTAGTTCAACAGCTTGCCGCCCACGATGAGCTTGAGCCGGTCGCTCAGCTGGAAGCGGCCCGCGCCGTAGATGCTCTTCTGGCGGCGCGTGCTGTCGAAGGTGACGAAGCGCTCGCCGAAGACCGGCGCGCCGCTGTTGTCCCAGCGGTAGATGTTCACGGGTGCATCGCGCAGCCCCGTGATGTCGAAGCTGCCGTTGGTCAGGCTGCGAAAGTCGGTGTAGTCCAGGCCGATCACCGCCTCGTGCTGGCGGCCGAACAGGCTGAAAGGGCCGCTGAGCTTCACGTCGACGCTCTTGTTGCGCAGGTCGTAGTCGCGGCGTTCGGCGTTCAGGGAGAGCCCGTCGCCGGTCAGCTTGTCGAACAGGCTGCTGTTGACCGCCAGGTACACCGAGTCTTCACGCTGCGTGGAGCGCAGGTAGTTGGCCGAGAGCTTGAGCTTCCAGTTGTTGGCCAGCGATTGCTCCAGCGCCAGGAAGCCGCTGGTCGAGTGGGTGTTGAAGCGGTTGTTGCGGCTGGCGCTGCTGAAGGAGACCGGAAAGTCGGTCTGCTCGCCGCTGCTGTTGAACAGCGGATACCCCAGGTACGAGAGCGACCCGCGCGAGCGGTTCTCCTGGTGGTCGATGCCGGCGGTGAGCTTCAGCGTGGCGCTCAGGTCGGCCTCCACCACGCCGTAGAGCACGTCCTTCTTCTTGCTGTAGTTGTCGATGTAGCTGTTGCCTTGCTGGTGTACCGCCACCAGCCGGCCGCGAACGCTGCCCGATGCGTTCAGCGGTGTGGAAAGGTCGAGCACGCCGCGCCGGTCGCCCCACGAGCCGACACTTGCCTCGGCCGAGCCCTGGAAGGTGGCGGTGGGCTTCTTGCGCACCAGGTTGATGACGCCCGACGGATCGCCCGCGCCCGTGGTCAGCCCCGAGGCGCCGCGCAGCACCTCCACCCGGTCGTACAGCGCCATGTCGGCGATGCTCTGCGAGGGCAGGGCGTCCAGGCCGAGGAACTCGGTGTGGGTGCTGACGCCGTCGAGCTGGTAGTTGGTGATGGCGTAGCCGCGCGCGCTGGCGGTCGAGCGTTCCGTGCCAAGCACCGAAGTCGCAATGCCCGGCGTGCGCGCCATCACCTGGTTGATGGTGGTGAGGTTCTCGTCCTCCATGCGCTGCTGCGTCATCACGCTGACCGACTGCGGCGTGTCCTTCAGGCTCAGGCCCAGCCCGGTGGCCACGCCGCTCGGGCCCTGCGCGGTGTAGGCGCCCGTGCCTTCGGTGGTGGCTGTGCGGTCGGCTTGCGCGGTGACTCGCACTTCAGACAGCGTCGTGCCCGCGTCGGATGCGGGTGCTGCCGATGCTGCATTGCCCTCGGCGGCCACAACGGTCAATGTGCCGCTGGACGTTTGCGCCAGCGCGAGGCCGCTGCCGGCAAGCACCTGCTGCGCGGCCTGCGCCACGGTCAAGCGGCCCTGCACCGCAGCGGCGCGGCGCCCTGCCACAAGCGCAGGAGCCGCGCTGATGGTGCGGCCCGCCTGGCGGGCAATGCGCGCGAGCGCGATGCCCAAGTCATCGGCTGGCAGGTTCCATTCCATGGCGCCGCCGACCGTGACGGGGGAGGCAGGGGAAGTTGCCAAACCGGCTGGCGTCTGCGCAAACGGCGTGCTGGCGCATGCGAGCAGCGCCGCCAGGGCGAGGGTGGCCTTGCGCGAAGGCAAGCGCATGGGCACGCGCCTGGGCAAGGGGAGGCCGGCGTGCGCGCGGGCGTATGAAAAAAGGGGCAGCGTCACGTCGGACATTCCTCGTCGGTTCTGGTTGATTGGAGCGTTCAACCTGTATGTCCCGCGAGGGGGCGCAAACCCGTCAGTGCATTGGTGGCGGTGTGTGCGCTACGCCGTGCGAACGTCCACGTACACCACCCAGTCGCCCCAGCGGCGCACCCGCAGCGGCAGGGTGTCGACCAGGGCCTGCAGCGCCTCCATCGGACGGTCCAGCGGGTAGACGCCGTACACGCCCACGCGCGCGGCCTGCGGGCTCACACGCAGCACGGCGGGCGTGTAGGGCCGCAGCGCCGCAATCACGTCGGCCAGCGGCTGGTCGTGCACTTCGAGCACGCCGGTGGACCATGCGCTCGGGTCGGCATGGGCAATGGACACGGGCTCGATGCGGTCGGTCTGCATCCAGGCGCTGCGCCCTTCCTGCAGATCGACGTGGGCATCTTCTTGTTGTGCGGTCAGCCGCACGCTGTGTTGCAGCGCCGAGACCAGCGTGCGCCCGTCGTGCTGCTGCACCATGAAGCGCGTGCCCAGCGCCTGCACGGTTCCCTGCGCGCTCTGCACGACGAAGGGCCGCCCTGCGTCGGCCGCCACCTGGGCGATCAACGCGCCCTCGCGCAGCCGCACGAGGCGCTGCGTGGCGCTGAAGTGCAGGTCCGCCGCGGAGCGTGCGTTCAGCAGCAGCTCGCTGCCGTCGTCCAGCACGAAGCGCCTGCGCTCGGCGGTGCGCGTGCGCAGGTCGGCCGCCCACGCCATCAGGGGGGCGCGCCGGTCGGCCCAGAGGCCGCTGCCCGCGGCCGTCAGCAGCGCCACGGTGGCACCCCCCAGCAGCGCGCGGCGGCGGGCGCGATGCTCGGAAGGCGCACTCAATGCGCGCACGTTCACCGGTGCGTGGCCGCCGGTCTGCAATTGGTTCAACACAGGCGCAATCCGCTGGCTCAACCGATGTTGCAAGGTAGCCCACGCTGCGGCGTGGGCCGGAGCGGCGGCAAGCCACTGCGCAAAGGCCTGGCGGTCACGGTCGTTGCTGTGGCCCGAGTCGAGCCGCACCAGCCAGTCGATGGCCTCTTCAGTGACGGCGTCGAGGGGCGCCGCCGCGTACCCCTGCATCTCAGGCATCGGGTTGTGCGGGGCAGGTGTAGAGGTGCACGATCGCCTGCTTCACGTAGCGCTCCACGGAGGTGATCGACACGCCCATGCGCGCCGCGATCTCGCCGTGCGGCAGGCCTTCGAGCTGGCGCAGCAGGAAGGCCTCGCGCACCTTTGGCGGCAGGCCGTCGAGCCACCGGTCCAGCGTTTCGATGGCTTCGCGCACCAGCGCATAGGCCTCGGGCGAAGGCGCAAGTTCTTCCGGCTGAGTCGCCAGCGCGTCGAGCCAGGCGCGTTCCAGTTCGCGGCGGCGCCAGAAGTTGTAGAGCACGCGCTGCGCCAGCGTGGTCAGGTAGGCGCGCGGCTCGCGAATCGCCTGCGTCTGCCCACCGACGATGACGCGCACGAAGGTGTCCTGCGTCAGATCGGCGGCCGTGTGGCCGTCGTTCAGGCGGCGCCTCAGCCAGCCCTGCAGCCAGTCGCGGTGCTCGCGGTAGAGCGCGTCGATCGGGGCTGCCGAAGCGGGGGAAGGCATGGCGTGAAAATGCAGACAATGAGAATTACTCTCATTCTACCCGGCGAGTTTTCCGGCCCGGCGTTGCGCTGAACACGCACTGGCCACGCACTGCACACGCGCTGAATGAATCGGCAACCGCACAATCCCCGCATGACTAAGCACAGCGTCCGCCCCGTACCCCTGCCGGCCGAAAGCGATATTGCCCACATGTTCGCCGGTGCCCACCTGGCCGACGCCTTCGCCATCACGCTGCCACCCGACGCGCCGCAAGACACCGAGGCGCTGGCCCGCTTCGCGCTCGGCAACCCTGCTGCGTGGTTCCGCGCGCTGCTGGTGGTGCGCGACGCCATCGTGCGGCCGTTCGGCATCAAGACCTCGTCGCGGATTCGCCGCGAGCTTGGGCGCGACGGCGCTGCCACGCACATCGACTTCTTTCCCATCCTGGCGCGCCGCGCTGGCGAGTTGATCGTCGGCGAGGAAGACCGGCACCTGGACTTTCGTGCCTCGTTGCTGCAGCGGCCCTCGGCCGACGGGCGCGGGCGCGAGCTGGTCATGACCACGGCGGTGCACTGCCACAACCTGCTCGGGCGCATCTACATCTTCGTGATCGGGCCATTCCACCGCCTGGTGGTGCGCTCGGTTCTGGCGCGGGCCGCGGCGCGCGGCTGGCGCTGAGCGCGGCACCGCGCCAGCCGCATCAGCGGCATCAGCGGCGTCAGCCGCGGTACAGCGCGTCCTGTATCCGCGCCAGGTCCGGCGGCTTCGCAAAGTGCGCGTCGAAGCCCGCGTCCAGCGCCTTGCCGCGGTCCGACTCCTGGCCGTAGCCCGTCAACGCCAGCAGCACCATGCCGCGCGAACGCGCATCGGCCCGCACGCGCCGCGCCAGGTCGTGCCCGCTCATGGCCGGCAGGCCGACGTCGAAGATGCCCGCGTCGAAAGACTCGGCCTGCAGCAGCTCCAACGCGCGCTCCGCGCTTTCCGCGGTGCGCACCTCGTGCCCTTCGAGCGTGAACCAGTCGGCCAGCACCACCAGCGCGTCGCGGTTGTCGTCCACCAGCAGCAGCCGCAACCGCGCGCGTGCGTCGGCGGGCGCCGCGACGGGCGACAGCGCGGCCGGCGCCTCGTCGCGTGCCAGCGGCAGCCGCACGGTGAAGCGGCTGCCCTGTCCTGGCCCCTCTGAATGTGCCGCGATCGTGCCGCCGTGCAGCCGCACCAGGCTGCGCGCAATGGCCAGGCCCAGGCCCAGCCCGCCGGCGGCGCGCTGCAGTTGCTGCTCGCCCTGCACGAAACGCTCGAACACCTGCGCCAGCAGCGCCGGCGCAATGCCGATGCCCGCGTCGGCCACGGTGAGTTCGGCGTGCCCTTCGTGCGTGCGCAGCGTGATGTCGATGCGCTCGTCGGGCCGGGTGAACTTGGCGGCGTTGTTCAGCAGGTTGCCCACGATCTGCGCCAGGCGCAGCGGGTCGCCCTGCACGGCCACCGGCGCGGCCGGCAGCGACACGTGCGGCATGTGCGTGCGTGCCTGCAAGGCGGGCAGCGTGAGCTCCAGCGCCTTGGCCACGGTGTCGCGAAGGTCGATGCGCTCGGGCCGCAGCACGATCTTGCCGGACACGATGCGCGAGATGTCCAGCAGGTCGTCCACCAGCCGCGACAGGTGCTTCACCTGCCGCTCGATGATCTGCCGCTCGCGCGGAAACGCCGTGTGGTCGCGCCGCTCGATGAGCGTGAGCGCCAGCGAAATGGGCGCCAGCGGGTTGCGCAGTTCGTGGCCCAGCATGGCCAGAAATTCGTCCTTGGCCTTGCTGGCCACTTCGGCCTGCGCCTGCGCCTCGCGTGCGCGCGTCAACAGGCGCACGTTGTCCAGCGCCAGCGCCGCGCGCTGCGCCAGCTCGCCGATGAGCGCGCCGTCCTCCGGGCCAAAGCGCCGCTTCGAGCGGTCCTGCAGGATGGCCATGGCACCGATGGTGCGGCCGCGCGCCACCAGCGGCACCACGCAAGCGGCGGTGATCTCCAGCCCCTGCATGAACTCGCGCAGCTGCGGATGCGCGGCGTCGAGCAGGCCCGGCTCGTCCAGGTTGTGAAGATAGGTCTGGCCGGTGGCAATGGCCCACGGAAAGAAGCCGGGCACGTCGGCCGGCGCCTGGCGCGCGCCCACCATCGCGGCAATCTGCGCGCCGCGCGCGGGGTCGGCATGGTGCGTGAGCTTGCGCTGCAGCACGCCGTGCGCGTCCAGCAGGTCGATGCGGCAGAGGTCGGCCACGTCGGGCACGATCACCTCGGCAATGGCCTGCAGCGTGGAGTCTTCTTCGAGCGAGCGCGACAGCGCCGCGCTGGCGCTCACCAGCCGCTCCAGCCGCAGCTGCGCGGCCTGCGCCGCGGTGCGGGCGTCGCGCTCGGCGCCCAGCAGGCGCTCACGCTCCACCTCGTGCTGCAGCCGCTGCGCCGCGGCCGAGGCCAGCGCCTTGCCCACGGCATCGACCTCGGCAATGCCGGAGCGCACGTTCGTCAGCGGCTGGCCCAGGCCCAGGGCGTCGGCGCTTTGCCGCAGCCGTGCCATGGGGCGCGTGATGGCGCGCGACATCCACCAGGCGGCCAGGCCGCCGACCAGCAGCGAAACCAGCAGGCCGCTGCCGTAGGCAATGAGCGTGCGGCGCATGTCGTCTTCGGCCACGGCGGTGGGCGCGCCCAGGGCCACGGTCCACGGCGCAAAGTCCAGCCGCGAGACGGCGGTCTGCACATGCGTGCCGTCCACGTTGCGGGTGGTGCCGACGAATTCCGAAAGGTCGCGCCGCGCGCCGAGCAGTTCTTTCAGTGTGTCGCTGGGGGCCTGGCCGCGAAAGCGCTCGTCTTCGCGCGAGCGCGCCACGCGCAGGTCGTTGGAGTCGAAGATCGACACGGCCCAGCCTTCGGGCACGCGCTGGCGCGTCAGCACCGCGTGAATGGCCTCGGGCCGCACCACGGCCGTGAGCACGTAGCGCACCGCGTCGTCGCGCACCACCGGCACGCGCACCGCAAATGCCAGGTTGCCCCGCGGCCCGGGCGTGAGCGGGCCGACCGCCGGCTGCCCGGTGCGCACCACCTGCGCCAGGCTCTCGGACTCCACCACGCCTGCGCCGCCGTTGACGGCGCCCTCGGTGCTGAAGACGACCTTGCCGTTGGGCGCCACCAGCAGCACGCCGCGCCATTCCGGGTGCGAGGCGCGCAGCGCCTTTGCCAGCAGCAGCGCATCGACCAGGCCCGACGACTCCGCCGCGCCCAGCGGCTCCGTCAGCGCCAGCGCCTGCAGCGCGGCCGTGGTCAGGCGCAGCTCGCTGTCTACAGCGGTGGCCAGCGCGCGCGCCACGCCCAGGGTGGAGGCCTGCGTCTGCTCGCGCTGGCCCTTGAGCAAACCGTGCAGCGCGAAACCGCAGACGACGGCCAGCGGCAACAGGGCCGCGGAAGCAACCAGCAGCAGTCGGGCCGACAGGGTGGGGGTGCGCATGGAAGAGGGGGGCTGAGCGAGAGGGAGCGGCGCGTGGGTGCTTTTGCGAGAGCCGATATTGTGGCGCGGCCTGTGGCGTTGCAGGCGTGCCGAATGCGGCGGCGGCAACATTTGAAAGCGTCTTTTGACTACATCGCGCAACGCTCGCAGGCCCGACCGTGCATGCCATGAAACTTGCCGTGTACATCGTCGAAGACGATCCGCTGATCCAGGACAGCCTGAAGGTCGTCATCGAGGGCTACCTGCGTGCAGAGGTGATGGGCTCGGCGCCGTCGGAGGCCGAGGCGGTTGCCTGGCTGCACGCCAACAACGGCAGTTGGCATTTGCTGGTGGTCGACCTGCAGTTGGCGCAGGGCTCGGGGCTGGGGGTGCTGGCAGCCATCGAGGGGATACGCAGCATGGCGAGCCAGGGCCAAAGCCCGAGCAAGCGCAAAGCCAAGGTGCGGGGCATGGTGGTGGCGCTGACCAACGCCGCATCCGCCGGCAACCGTGCCGAGTGCCTGCGGCTGGGTGCGGACGCGGTGTTCGACAAGGCCGCGGAAATCAACCAGTTCCTCGCGTACTGCGAGCAGAAGGTGCCCGGCGCCAGGTTCTGACGCGCGGGCGGTGGGTGCGGGGGTCAGAATCGCCGGTTCATGGAACTCCGATCCCTTCGCTACTTCATCGCCGTGCTCGAAGCCGGCAGCCTGTCGCGCGCGGCAGGCGCGCTGTATGTGGCGCAGCCGGCGCTCACTGCGCAGATCAAGAAGCTGGAGACAGAGCTGGGCACGCAGCTCTTCGAGCGCTCGCACGTGGGCGTCACGCCCACGGCGGCCGGCCTGCAGCTCTACCAGGACGCACGCAAGCTGCTGTCTGATGCCGCCGCCATGCGCGAGCGCCTGCAGCGCGCGCCCGACGGGCTCGAAGGCTCGGTCACCGTGGCAGTGCCTTTTTTGTTGGCCTCGCTGCTGCTCGGCCCGGTGCTTGCGCGGCTGAAAAAGGCCCACCCGCGCATTCGCGTGTTCGTCATCGACGACCTGAGCCTGATGGTGCGCAAGGCCATGGTCGAGCGGCGCGCCGACATCGGCATCTTGGTCGACACCGAGTACGTGAGCGGCCTCGATGTGAAGCCCTTCGTGCGCGAGGCGATGTTCGTCTGCGGCTTCGACGCGAACGGCGATGTGGCGGCCCTTGCGCAGCCACCCGCCGGCAAAAAGGCCGCCCGAGGAAAGACCCGGACGGCTCCCGCGCAGCGCCCCGAACTCGCCTTCGCCCATGCGGCCAGCCTGCCGCTGGTGCTGCAGTCGCGCCGCTTCAGCATTCGCGCACAGGTCGAGGAAACCGCTGCCGACCTGGGCCTGGAGCTGAACATTGCGCACGAGCACGACTCGGCGCGCGTGATCCGCTCGCTCTACCTGGCCGGCGCGGGCTTCACCTTTTCCCCGGCCTGCGCCATGGGCGAAGCCCCACCGGCCGGCAGCCAGTGGCTGGTGGCGCGCGTGGTGCAGCCCGACCTGGCGCGCACCTACTTTCTGGCCACCCCTTCGGCACGCGAACCCGAGCCCGACCCTGTGGTGCAGGCGGTGCGTGACGCGTTGGTCGACGAGGCGCGCGACATGATCGCCTCGGGCCGCTGGGAGGCCGAGTTTCTGCTCGGCCAGCGGCGCGCACCCGCCAAGCCATAGCGCCCGGGCCATAGCACCGGGCGCGTTGCGCAAGCCCGGTCATCAACTTTATTGATGGCCGCGCATCAGCAATCGGTATTTGTTGTGGCGTGCCGTCTGCTGACAAAGTCGTTTCCATTCCGTGCCCAGACACGGGCATTCAGGAGACACAGCTTGCAACCCACCGCCCCGGAGATCGCCAACGTCGGCGTGCTCGTATCCCGTGCCGCGCGCATCCATGCGAAGCGCCTGGCCCTCACCAGCGCCACACGCTCGCTCACCTACGAGCAGCTCGACCAGCGCGCCAACCGGTTGGCCAATGCGCTGTGCGGGCTCGGCCTGCAGCGCGGCGACCGCGTGGGCGTGTACCTGCCCAACTGCACCGAAATCGTCGAGCTGGAGCTGGCCTGCTACAAGGCCGCGCTGGTGAAGGCGCCCATCAACGCGCGGCTCGCGCCGGTGGAGGTGGCCGAGGTCATCGCCAACAGCGAGGCCACGCTCATCGTCACCACGGCCGAACGTGCCCAGAGCTTTCTGGCGCACCTGAAGGGCGCGGCACCGCGGCTGCTGCTGCTCGATGCCGACACCAACGCCAACGCCAACGCGCACACGCCGACCTCTTACGAAGGCGTGCTCGCGCTTGCCAGCGACCGCTTCACCGCCGTGCCCGTGCGCGCAGACGACCTGGCGGTGCTGCACTACACATCGGGCTCCAGCGGCGTGCTGAAGGCCGCGATGCAGACCTTCGGCAACCGACTGGCGCAGCTGCGCAAATTTCTCATGCGCGCCGACAGCCTGCGCCCCGGCGACCTGATGGGCCTGGTCGGGCCCATCACGCATGCGTCGGGCATGCAGCTGATGCCCGCGCTGTGCAGCGGTGCCACCGTGCGCCTGTTCAGCGGCTTCGAACCCGCGCGCTTCATCGCGGAGATGAAGCGCGAGCGCGTCACCCACACCTTCATGGTGCCCACCATGATCAACATGCTGCTGGCCGAAGTGCAGGGCAACTACCGCCCGCTGCCCGACTTGCAGCGACTGGGCTACGGCGCAGCGCCGATGGCGCCGGCCCGCATCATGCAGGCGATGGACGTGTTCGGCCCGGTGCTCTCGCAGGGCTACGGCGCGGGCGAAACCACCTCCGGCGTGTGCGGCCTGAGCGTGGAAGACCACCTGTTCGCGCGCGCCGCCATGCCGGAGCGGCTGGCCTCCTGCGGGCGGCCGTTTCTGGAGTCGGTGGTGGACATCGTCGATGACGAAGGCCAGCCGGTGGCGACCGGAGAGATCGGCGAAATCGTGGTCGGCGGCGCCGACATCTTCGCGGGCTACTGGCGCGCGCCGGAGCTCACGGCCGAGGTGCTCAAGCACGGCCGCTATCACACCGGCGACCTGGCGCGCGCGGACGACGACGGCTACATCTACATCGTCGACCGCAAGAAAGACATGGTGATCAGCGGCGGCTTCAACGTGTACCCCTCTGAAGTGGAGGCGGTGCTCTACCAGCACGCCGCCGTCGACGAGGCCTGCGTGTTCAGCGTGCCCGACGACAAATGGGGCGAGGCCGTGGCCGCGCACATCGTGCTCAAGCCCGGTGTGGCGGCCGACGCCGCCGCGCTAGACGCCTTCTGCGCCGAGCGGCTCGCGGGCTTCAAGCGGCCGCGCCACATCGAGTTTGTGGAGGCGCTGCAGAAGAACGCCAACGGCAAGATCGCGCGCAAGCTCATCCAGTCGCCGTACTGGTCTGGCCACGACCGCCGCGTGAACTGAGGAGCACCCACGCATGAACACACCTGCTACCACCTCACCCGAAACCACCGCCGCGTCCAGCGTGCGCTCGCCCCTGTTCGGCGGGCCCTTCGAAGGATCGGAGCGCGCGGCCGAACTGATTGCGCGCATCGGCGATTTTCTGCACGGCGAACTGGCCACGCTGGTGCGCGAGGAAGGCATCGACCACGAGCACAGCCCGGCCAAGGCCGTGCTGCAGCGCGTGTGGCGCCGCTCGCACGCACTCGGCTTCTACGGCATGACGCTGCCCACGCACATGGGCGGCCTGGGCCTCTCGCTGCTCGACCATGTGCTGGTGAAGGAGTCGATCTATGCAAGTGGCTCACCGCTGGCGCCGCACGTGTTCGGCGAGCTCAGCGGCCCGCCGCGCGTGGGTGCGCTGGCACGCCATGCCACGCCCATGCAGATGGCCCAATTCATCGTGCCGGTGGCGCAGGCCGAAAAAGCCATCTGCTTCGCGCTCACCGAAGCCGAGGCCGGCTCCGACCCCGGCGCGCTGCAGACCCAGGCCCGGCTGGACGGCGACAGCTACGTGCTGAACGGGCGCAAGCGCTTCATCTCGGGCTCGCCCTTTGCCGACTGCGCGGTGCTGATGGCCTCCACCTCCGACAGCCCGGAGCGGCGCGAAATTTCTGCCTTCTTCGTCGACCTGCACCAGCCCGGCGTGCAGGTGCAGACGGGCTACAAGACCATGGCCGGCCAGTCGACCACCGGCGACATCGTGCTGACAGACTGCCGCGTGCCGGCCACCCACCTCATCGGCGAGCCGGGCCGCGGCCTGGCGCTGGCGCTGGGGCGCATCACCGTCAACCGGCTGCTGCATTGCCCCGCCATGGTGGGCCTGGCCACGGTGGCGCTGAAAGATGCGCGCGACTACGCCCGCACGCGCCGCCAGTTCGGCCAGCCGATTGCGCAGTTCCAGGCCATCCAGCATTCGCTGGCCGACATGGCGACGCAACTGGCCGCGGCGCGTGCGCTGATGCTCAGCACCGCGCGCCAGCTCGACGCCGGCGGCGACGCGCGCGCCGATGCATCGATGGCCAAGCTGTTCTGCTCGGAATCGGCCTTTCGCATTGCCGATGCGGCGGTGCAGATTCATGGCGGCGAAGGCATCGTGCAGGGCCGGCGCGTGGAATTTTTGTTTCGCATGCTGCGCATGTACCGCGTGCTGACCGGCACCAGCGAGATACAGAAGAACATCATCGCGCGCGAACTGATCGGCGAGGCGCTGTAGACGCAGCACCGCCGCCCACTGCAATGCAATGCAATGCAGCAGACCCGAAGAACAACGAGACGGAGACAAACGAAATGAACACCGACCTGACCCGCCGCGCGCTGTGCCGCGCACTTGCCGCATCGCCCCTGCTGCCATTGGCCGCCGCCTCGCACGCGGCCGACAAATGGCCCAGCCGGCCCATCAAGTGGGTGGTGCCCTACCTGGCCGGCACCGCCCCCGACACCGGCGCGCGCATCCTCGCGGAGGCGGCGGGGCCGTTGCTGGGGCAGCCGATCATCATCGAGAACAAGGGCGGCGCGGCCGGCAACATCGGCGCGCGCCAGGTCGCACGCGCCGCGCCCGACGGCTACACCTGGATCTATTCGGCCGGCCCCATGGCCGCCAACGCGCTCATGTACCAGAGCCCGGGTTACGACGTGATGAAAGACTTTCGCCACGTCATGCGCCTGACCACGGCGGACGTGCTGCTCATCGTCAACCCCGCGTCGGGCATCGAGAGCCTGCAGGAGCTGATCGCCCGCGCGCGCGCCAACCCCGGCAAGCTCGACTACGCGTCGGGCGGCGTGGGCACGCCGTCGCACCTGGGCGTGGAACTGTTCCTGAGCGCCGCGGGCATCAGCGCCACGCACGTGCCGTACAAGGGCGCGTCGGAACTGGTGAATGCCGTGCTGGGCAACCAGGTGAGCTTTGGCATGCCCATTCTGGCGGTGGCCTCCCCGCAGGTGAAGGCGGGCAAGCTCAAGGCACTGGGCGTGGCCGCAGCCCAGCGCAATGCCACGCTGCCCGACGTGCGCACGCTGTCCGAGCAGGGCCTGAAGGGCGTGGAGCTCAGCTCCTGGGGCGGCCTGTCTTTGCCCGCCGGCACGCCAGACCCCATCGCCCACCGCATCTACGAGGTGTTCAGCCGCATCCTGAAAGAGCCGAAGGTGGTCACTGCCATGACGGAGCTGGGCAGCCAGATTGCGCCGTCCACGCCCGAAGGCTACCTGCAGGTGATAAGGAACGAGATCGACCAGACCGCTCGCATGATGAAGAGCGCGAAGATCGCGCCGCTCTAGGGCCCGGCAGATGTAGCACGCTTGTTTCATGTCCGCACGCGCAGGTGGGGTTTGAACGGAGGCCTCCTGCGCCGTCGTGGTGAGAGCATCACCGCGCAACACAGGAACACGCCATGAATCAACGGATTGCCTCCCTCGCCGCGCTGCTTGCGGCCTTGGTGCTGGGTGCCTGCGCGCAGACGCCGCAGACCTATGCCGAGAAAGCCACCGCGCAAGCCACGGCCAACGCCCAACCCGGCGCGCGGCGCTCGCCCGCGCAGACCAGCCCCGCGCCCACCAGCGACGTCAGCCCGCAGATGCAGGCGCTGATCGCAGGGCCGTACCCGGCCCACTTCAACGCCGACCCGAAGAACGCCGCCGAATGGAAGGCCCTGGTCAACAGCCGCGCCGCGCCCGTCATCGCCGCCATTCCGGCGCTGAAGCAGAAGCTTGGCGTGAGCGTGCAGGCCACCAGGATGGCGGGCGTCAACGTGTTCATCGTCACGCCCGCCAAGATTGCGCCGGGCAACGAGCGGCGCCTGCTCATGCACCTGCATGGCGGCGGCTACGTGTTCGGCCCCGGCGAGTCGGCCCTGCCGGAGGCGATGCTGCTCGCCAGCATCGGCGGCTACAAGGTGGTGTCGGTCGACTACCGCATGCCGCCCGACTACCCCTACCCCGCCGCCATGGACGACGCCATGGCCGTGTGGAAAGAGCTGCTCAAGACCAACCGAGGCCGCGGCATGGCGGTGTTCGGCACCTCCACCGGCGGCGCGATGACGCTGGCGCTGGTGCTGCGCGCCAAGGCCGAGAACGTGCCGCTGCCTGCTGCCATTGCACCGGGCACGCCGTGGTCCGACATCGCGAAGATCGGCGACACCTACCAGACCAACGAATGGATCGACAACGTGCTCGTCACCTGGGACGGCTGGCTGGGCCGCGCCGCGCTGCTCTACGCCGGCGGGCGCGACCTGAAAGACCCGCAGCTGTCGCCCATTTATGGCGACTTCAAGGGCTTTCCGCCGGCCATCCTGACGTCAGGCACGCGCGACCTGTTCCTGTCGAACACCGTGCGCACCCACCGCAAGCTGCGCCGCGCGGGCGTGGAGGCGGAGCTGAACGTGTACGAAGGGCAGTCGCATGCGCAGTACGGCATCAACCCTGATGCGCCGGAGACGCGCGAGGCGTTTGGCGACATCGCGCGGTTTTTCGACAAGCATCTGGGGCGTTGAAGGGGTGTTGAATTGGCGCTGCGGGGTGTGTTGACGCGCGCCGCGCCGCCCGCTCTTTCACGCCTGCCGAGCCGCGCTGAGGCGCAGCGCCTGCACCACCAGCGGAAACGCAAGCTCGACACGCCGGAAAGAAGGACTGCGCGGCCACCGAGAAAATTGCCGACCTGCCGCGCCCGCTGACAACGACGGCGCCCCCGCGGGCTACACCCCCGCTGCGGGAGATATCAGCTAGTACGCGCCGTGGGGCAACCTGGCGATCTTTCACAAGGACTTTGCGTTCTCGAGCGGGCTGGTGCGGCTGGGGCGGGGTGATTCGGGGATTGCTGCGGTTCCTGGGGGGCGTGGTGGTGACTTTGGAGCTTGTGAGGGCTTGATGAGATCCGGCGGGGACTGGCTCCACTCAGTTAGCGGAATGGTCCGCTCGAAATCAGCGTTTCAGCAGCCTGCTGAATTTCAGCAAGACTCTATTTTTGCGAAACACCCTTGCCAAGCAGATATTTTTCCTGACGGAAAGTTAGTTTGAGTTTTTCAAGAATTGATGCAAGCAAGCAGGGCAAACGTATTTCAAATCAGAGTCGGAGAATATTTTTCTAATCAAAAGGCGATCATTCATCTTTTTCAAATTCTTTTCTCGGTCGATAAGATGAACTTCAGATATTTCCGAGTCTTTGAAAAATCGTTGGAAAAAATGCCTGCTGACAAAATTTTCGGAGATTCTTTCGAAGGCGCTTGTTTTTATTTTGCAAGCATCGATGGGGCCTGGAATTTTACCTTCGTCGATTGCAAGAAAAAAATCGGAAGATGTGACAACGAAATTCTGGATGCCGTGCTTTTCACAAATTGCCGGTTTCATTTGAAGTCCGCCATTTCCCTGGTTATTTCGTTTTCTCTTGCGTCGGCCAAATTTGGCCGGAATTCATCAAATTCTTAGATAGGGCGAGCAAAAAATCGCTTGAAATATCAGCAAGTTGCAAAATTTTGTTGTCAACCGTCTCTCCAATATCTCCCTGGTTGACGTGTTCAAGATATTTCGTCATGTCTTCTTTGAATGCCCTGAAATTCTCACACTCGCCCGATAAAAATATTTTTTCAGAGCGGTAGGTGCTTTAGGGACGCGTTTTCCAAGCCATAACTTTAAATTCTGCAGCGTGCCAAATGCATGTAATGTTAATAGTGGATCCATCGGCTATGCAGCAGTTGCGTCAGTCTCGTGTCATCTTGGTTCAGAAGCCCGATGAATAGCGGATGCCTGATCGGAGGCCTCAGTCCTGCGTGCTTGGTCGTTCATAAGTCGAACGTCACTTCACGTCTTGTGGCCCTGATTAATTTTATTCAAACCTCGTTCTGCATGGTGCTATATGAATCATGGTATTTTGTAATTCGATTCTTCGAATGAAGAATTTTCTCGGATGCACTTCCCGCACATATGAGCCAACTCTCTGTTGGTTGCCGTCGAAAATTGACCCTCTAAGCGCAGTAATTTCCGTCTAAGACTGAACCACGGAAAACCCGACCCTGCTAATTTTTAAAGCAGGGGATCCTAGGAGTGATAGACGTGGCGACATTGAGTGTCATCAGACGCTGGGCCCTGCGCGAGCAGATGTCCATTCGCGAGATAGCCAGGCGTACAGGCCTGTCTTGCAATACCGTAAAGAAGTACCTGCGAGCGGGCGAAGAAATGCCGCGCTATGCCAAGCGGACGAGCTCGAGCAAGCTCGATCCCTATGCCGAGAAACTTGCGACCTGGCTCGCGATCGGGGCCACCAAATCGCGCAAACAGCGGCGCAATCTGCGGCAAATCCACACACCCAACCTAAAAAGTAGAACATCAGGCACTTATCGACACAGTGAAGCCTTCAGGCTCACAAAGCGGGTGGGTCAGTATTCGATGGAAATCTAGGGTCAGAGATCAGCGGGATTCGACAACAAGGGCATTAGTACGTCCACAGTGCGGCCGACGAGTTAAGTCGGCCAAAAAGCGGTGGCTTTAGACTGGACGGCAATGAAAAATATCATGGACACACCCGTATTTTAATATTGCAGGCGATTTAAGAGAAAAGAGGGCTTTAGATTGCGTTGCACAACCAATATTCAATTCAGGGCTGCTCGTCGAGCCATTCGAAAAGTTTTGCGTTTATCTCATGGAGCATGTGAATATTTCCAATTACCACGCGCTCTACTCCGGCACTCGCCGTTGAATCATATGAAACTAAATTGTCGACTTCATCTATAATAATTATTAACAGGCTGCCAATTTGCTCATTTTTAACGGAAAAAATCGGGTTGCCATTCCTGAAGGGTACCCCGTTGCTGAATTTGGTGTTGTAGTATCCGATAGTGTATGGCGTATCGTGCTTTTCCAAGTTGCCGATTTTTGATTGAAATAAATCTACAAAATGCCGCTCTAGTTTTTGATAAACCGAGGCGTCTTGCAAGTAGTTCTCGAACATTTTAATTAACAAAAGCCTTCCCAGAGAGCACCTCAATATCGACGCGCTCGTGCTTCGTGTCCTTCACCATAAACGTGGCACTAACTTGCGCGTCAATACCCCCACATTTTCAGGCGTTGTCTATGAAATTTTCAGCTTTCGTGAAAGCAGGCTGCCTGATCGCGAGATCTTTTTTATTTAATTTCTTTTTCAATTCTTCCATTTTGTTTTTTGCATCAGCGGCAGTTAATGGGATTTCTTGATTCCAGGAAACGGATTCTTCAAGTTTCGCGCCTTGAGCTTGAATTCTTCCTCTATGAGCAGCCAGTCCGAGCGGGTCAATCCACTGGGTTGGATCCAAAACATATTGGTGGAGGTTAATTCCCCCCAACAACCCAATCGGGTCTTTGGATACAAACCTCCCCACTACCGGGTCGTAGTACCGATGCCGGTTGTAATGCAGCCCGGTCTCCTCGTCCAGATACTGCCCCTGAAACCGTATCGGGTTTTTCAACCCCGCCCGCTCGGCTGTCTTGCTCAATAGCAGCCGGGCATCACCTCACGCCTTGTATTTCGCCTCCCAGGCCAGCTGGCCCGTCTCGTCCGTCAGCTCCATCGGCGTACCGAGGTGGTCGCACTGGTAATAGTGAATGTTCTCCAGCGGTGGTAGCTCTCCGGTCTTCTCCCGCCCCGGTTCGAACATCCCGTTGAACAACGGGTCCCGGTCCATGTCGTAGTCGCCCGTGTCCCCGATATACGCACCCGCCACGTCGGCCGGGCGCCGCAAAAAGCTGTTCGTCATTCCTTGTTCAGTCCGGGCCTGCATGAGCGGCACAAAGCTGTCCGGCTCGAAGACGTAGTGCACCGTGCATTGCCGCGCCGAGTCCGACTCCCACACCATCTGGTCGCCGTCCCAACCGAAGAGGGTGGTGCCCAGGTTGCGCTCCTTCATCTGCCACTGGTACTCGCTCGCCGTCTTGCCGCTGACGCCGTCGGATCCAGCATGTTGCTGGCCGAGCTGCAGGCAAAAATCGCATTGCCGCCCAAGCGCTGAGCTTGCAGCAGGCGACTCCCAGGAGTTAGAAAAAAAGAAAGCTATTTATAGCACTCGACTACTGCTTATTTTTCCTGCATTTTATTTATCCCAAACATTTCCTCCAAGGAAATGTTTTCATCTATATCGTCAATGATGATGTATGGCCTGCCGCCAATCGTTTTTTTAAATAGATCGTACAAATCTTTTGAGTAAAACAAGCGATCCAAAAACAGATCAGAATTGGAGATTTTTTGAACTCCGATATCGTATCGTCCTGCGCTTTTTATTTTTTTGTCTTTCAATGAAATAGCCTTTTCTGATTTGTTTGCGCAAAACTCACTTTCCCCAAGCAGTTGAATAAATGCTGAAGCAGAATTTTCGCCATGCAGGCGCAGGGTAAATTCGTCACTCATTTATGCCCCGTCTCCATGCGGACGGCCACGAACAATAGGTAAAGTACTAGGATTTTTAATCCCGATGTGACTCTCGTTTGGATCTGTAGTGGCATGCCCATTGTCGTCAAGTTGATTTTCAAGTGGGCATTGCTTATGAATATGAGCATTTAAACCCGACTTTGGCGTAACGTTTCCACGGGAGTCGAGCCGACTTTGATTTCCATGCCGATGAATTCGAACTTTAGACCCGTCCGGGTGATTCCAGTTTTCATTATTAGCATTTCCGTTCGTCCGAGAAAATCCTTCTTTTTGCAAAATGCTACGTACTTGAGGAACACGTTTTCCACGCAATGCCGGTAAGTCTGAAGCTGCGCTCAATCCAAAAGGATCAATCCACCTCGTTGGATTCGGCGCATATTGCTGAAGGTTAATTCCCCCCAGCAACCCAATCGGGTCCTTCGATACAAACCTCCCCACCACCGGGTCGTAATACCGATGCCGGTTGTAATGCAGCCCGGTCTCCTCGTCCAGATACTGCCCCTGAAACCGTATCGGGTTCTTCAACCCTGCCCGCTCTGCTGTCTCGCTCAATAGCAGCCGGGCCTCACCCCAGGCCTTGTAGTTCGCCTCCCAGGCCAGCTGGCCTGTCTCGTCCGTGAGTTCCATCGGCGTACCGAGGTGGTCGCACTGGTAATAGTGAATGTTTTCCAGCGGTGGCAGCTCCCCATCCTTGCCCAGTCCCGGTTCGAACATCCCGTTGAACAGCGGATCGGTGTCCATGTCGTAGTCGCCCGTGTCCCCCATGTACGCACCCGCCACGTCGGCCGGGCGCCGCAAAAAGCTATTCGTCATTCCTTGTTCAGTCCGGGCCTGCATGAGCGGCACGAAGCTGTCCGGCTCGAAGACGTAGTGCACGGTGCGCTGCCGCGCCGAGTCCGACTCCCACACCATCTGGTCGCCGTCCCACCCGAACAGGGTCGTGCCCAGGTTGCGCTCCTTCATCTGGCGCCAGTATTCGGTCTCGCGGTATCGGCTGCCGTTGTCCGAACTGACGACGATGATGGGTTCGCTGCGCTTGGCGATGCGCCGGCCCAGCGGGTCGTACAGGAAGGTGGTGTGCGTGTCTTGCGTGCGCGCTGCGCTCATTCGACCCAACGCATCCCACACGAAGCGCGTGTTCTGTCCGTTGTGCAGGCGCTGGGTCATGTTGCCGCGGGCGTCGTACGCGAAGTGCGTGCCTGCGTAGTCCTTCACCAGGTTGTCGAGGATTGCAGGGGTGTTGTTCAGCGTGCCCGCTTGCCTGGCCGCCGGCGCCGTCGGGTCCAGGATGTTGCTGGCCGGGTCGAAGGCAAAGGTCTCGCTGCCCCTTTGGCTGTGCGATTGCACCAGCCTGCCCACGGGGTCGTAGCTGTAGCTCAGGCCGCCACGGCGGCTGTCGCCTATGTCGGTCAGTTGGCCGGCCCGGTCGTACTGGTAGCTGCGGCGCAGGTTGAAGGCTGAGCTGATCGTGTTTCCTGCGCTCTGGCTGAACCGCTCGGCCCGGTTCAACACCTGGGCCTTCAATCGCCCGGCCGGGTCGTACTGGCGTTCTTCGGCGATCTGATTGGCCTGGGTTCTCTTGACCTCGCGGTGCAGGTCGTCGCGCTCGATCTGCAGGGCCTCCACATCGTCCAGCATCAGCCCGTGCACATGGCCGCTGCCGTAGGTCATCCAGGAGGTCTTGTGGCCGTCGGGGCGGGTGGTCTGGATGCGGTTGCCCAGTTCGTCGTGGCGATGCTGCCAGACGGCGGTCAGTGGCTGTGTGGAGGGACGGCCCCAGTCATCGATCAGGTAGTGGTGGTGTTCCGTGCGCACATTGCCCGCAGGGTCGTGGAACCACTGCAAGTGGATGTGCGCGTTCCTCGCATCCGTGAGCTGCCCGTTGCCGTCGTAGGCGTAGGTGTCGGTCTGGGCGTGCTCGTGGTCCAGGGTTCGCCTTGCAGGCATCCCGTTCCGGCTTGCGGGCTCGATGTACAGCGCCGCGCTGCGCGCGATCAGGCGCCCCATCGGGTCGAAGTCCAAGCGGGTGGCCGAGTCGCCCTCCACCACCTCGCGCAGGATGCCGGTGGACGACTGGTAGGCGTACTGGGTCCTGCTGCCGTCGAACTGCACCTCGGCCAGCAGCTTGCCCATCGGGTCGTAGCTGAAGCTGTACGTTCTGGCGTTCTCGTTGCGCAGAGCAGTGAGCCGGCCCAGGCGGTCCCACTGGTAGTCGATGGTGTGGCGGTTGGCGTCGGTGCGCTGGACGATCAGGCCGGCGGCGCTGTAGCGGTAGCGGGTCTCGCGTTGCAGGGCATCGCGGTGTGCGAGCAGGCGGCCTTCGGCGTCGTACTCCAGATGCTCCAGCGCCCCATCGGGGTTGGTGAGCTTGGCCAATTGGCCGCGCTCGTAGTGGTACTGGGTGGTCTCGCCGGCCGCATTGCGTTGCTTGACCAGCCGGCCGCGCTCGTCATAGGCCCAACTCGACTTCTTGCCCGAGCAGTCGGTGTACGCAGTGAGCTGGCCCGCCTCGTCGTAGGCGAGCTTCTTCTTGCCGCCCTTGGCGTCGGTGATCTCCACCGGCAATCCGTGTTCGTTGTAGGCGTACCCGGTCTTGTGGCCCAGCGGGTCGATCTCTTCGACCAGGTTGATGCCGTCGTAGTCGCGCTTCCAGGCATGGCCCTCTGCATCCCGGATGCCCGTGAGGTTGTCCTTGTCGTCGTAGGCGAAGTGGGCCACCGAGAAGTCGGCCCGGGTGTGGCTGAGGACGTTGCCGCGCGCGTCGTAGCTGTAGCGCTCCTGGCTGCCGTCGGGGCGCATGTGCAGCGTGACGTTCTTGTTGGCGTCGCGAACGAACCATTCTTCATGCGCGCAGATGGTCTGGCTGACGGGGTCGGTGACTTCCGGGTAGATGAGGCGGTAGGTGTAGCCCAGGATGTCGTAGTAGCAGCGGGTTCTTGCGCCAAGCGCGTCGATGACGGTAACCAGCCGGATGTTGTCGTTCCACACCAGGGTGGTGCCGAAGCTGCCGTCGTCGGCCCATTCGCGGTAGGCCTTGGCGCTGGCGCTGTTGGCCGGGGTGATGGCGGCCCTGAAGCCGTCTTCGTGCATCCATTGCAGATGAATGCCGCGCCCGGTGCGGTCGCTGTAGTGGTTCACCAGGTGGCTGTCGTCCTGGTAGGCATAGGCCCAGGCGTGCTGGTCTTCGTCGCTTGCGGCAACAAGGTCGCTGCTGCCGTCGGCGCGGTCCTGGTAGGTGTAGCTGGCCAGCTGGCGTACGGCCTGGCTGCCTTGCACCAGCCACAGGCTGTGGATGCGGCCCTGCGCGTCGATGGCGGTGCTGACATGGGTGTCGCCGCTGACGATGTCGGAGAGCTGGTCGCCGTCGTGGCGGTAGCGCAGTTCGGTTTGCTGGCCGGCCCGCGTGCGCTGCGAGGCCAGGCGGTACACGGCCGTCTTGTTGCGTGTGTCGGGCTTGGCGTTGCGCCAGAAGGCCGGGGCCAGCTCGAAGGTTTCGACGAGGTCGCGCCCGAGGCTGAGGATCAACAGGCCGTCGTTGCCGCGCCCGAGCGTGAGGTGCTCGATGGGGTTGTGGTGGGTCTGGCCGGTGGCGTCCGGCTGCTCCGGGTCGGGGCCGGCGAGTGAGGGGAACTCATGGCTGCGGCCATCGGCGCCGAAGTAGGTCAGGCGGCCGTCTTCGGCCTGATCGATGCGGGTGGTGTAGGGCGTGATCCAGCGCGCGCCCAGGCAGGCATGGGAGGTCTGGTCGTACGCGCCCAGCCTGGAATAGTAGGTGCGACTCCAGACGATGGGCATCAGCCCGGGCAAGGCGAAGTCGGTGTGCGAGATGGTTTCGCTGCCGGACACGAAGCTGATGGCGTTGGCCGTGGTGACCTTGGGCCGGGGGCAGGGGCAGTGACTGGGGTCCGGTATTCCCTTGGTCACCTGCGCGCTTGAACCGTCTACCTCGGGCGAGCCTTTCGCGCGGTCGTGCCTGGCTTGGGTCTTGCCGTTGATCTGGACGCCGCCCTTGTTGCGCGCCAGCTTGCGGGTCACGGCCTCGGAGATTCTGACGAGCAGCCAGCCGATGCTTTTGACGGTCTTCTTGTCGGCATGCGCCAGCAGCTTTTGCTTGACGGCGTCGCCCACGGTTTTGAGGGCCGTGGCGGCGTGGATCAACTTGACATCGGCTCCCACGCTTTTGATGCCCGCCGCAAAGGCGGCATTGCCTTTCTTGCGCAGCTCCAGCAACGCGGCCTGGCGCAGTTTGGCGGCTTTTTCTCCGAGGGCGCCGACCACGGCTGCCCAGTAGTTGCTGTATTCCTTGTTGGGATCGCGCAGTGGCCGCTCGGGCGGCGGGTTGTCGTCAAAGATCTTGCCGGCCGCGAGTTTTTGCAGGCCCTGCGCCCAGTTGCCGGTGAGCGCCTCGGCCTTGGCCCCGGCATCGCCCAGCATGCTTTCGAGCTTGGTGCTGGCCTCGTCGATGAATTTCTCGATGTCCCCGGCCAGCGTGGCATTCAGGTGGTTGACGATCATGCCCACCAGCGCCTCGCTCATGGCATGGGCGGAGGTTTGGAGCGCGCCGCGCGCCAGGTGCAGCGTGGGGCGCAGCGCGGTGCGCGCGGCATTGCCTGCGCCGGGGAGGATGCCGATCAGGTTGATGCCCATGCTGGCCCAGAGCAGGAGTTTGTCGAGCTCGTCCCTGGCCTTGTCGGTGGTCAGCGAAATGATGTCGCACAGCGCGTCGAGCAACGCCAGGATGTTGCCCAGCACCGGAATGGCGCCGGCCACGGTCATCACACGTTCCAGCGTGACCCAGTCGCGGGTCATGGCGCGCAGCCAGCTGTCCACGATGCGTGCGGCCGCCCCGACGTCCTGCACCGCAATGGCGGTCAACGGGACGATGGCGGTTTCTTTTTGTGCGGCTATTTTTTCTATCTGTGCCGGGGTCAGCGGGGTTGCCATGCGGGCTCCTGGGAATGTTCGAAGGGGTGGGGTTTGCTGAAGCGAAGCGCGCCGCCGCGGCGTGGCGTCGCGGGGGTCAGCTCAGGGTCTGCATGAGGGAGATGCCGCAGGGCAGCCGGGCCATGGGCTCGCTGCCAGCGCGACCGGTGGAAGCCGGTACAGCGCCAGCGATGGCGCTCACGGCCTTGCCGGCGATGACGCTCACGGCCTTGCCGGCGCTGTCGCCAAGAAGGCCTGTGGCGGCTGTGCCCGCCACACCGCGCAGGGCCTTGTCGACCGTGCCTTTCAGGCCGCCTTGCAGGCCGTCTTGCAGGCTTTTGTTCAAGCCTTCGAGGCCGCCACCGCCCAGGCCCGACTGGGCTTGCCTCATCAGGCCGCCCAGCAGGTCGCTGCCCGCCGTGGGGGCGCTCTGGGCACTCACGGGGGCTTCGTCCTTGCGCTCGGGCCAGGTGGGCTTGCCGAAGTAGCTGGCGTCGTCCCACGGGTTGCGCGGGTCTTTGCCGAAACTGACGATGGCGCCGCCGGGAGCCAGGCCGGACACCAACGCCTTGCCGGCGCTGTCGAGCGTGCCGGTCTTGACCTGCCCGGTGGCGTCCGTGACCTTGTAGTCGGCCCCCTTGAGCCCTTGCACCGCGCCGTTGTAGATGCTGTTGAGCTCCAGCTGCCCCTTGCCCGGCTTGCGCCCTTCCGGCAGGCTGGGGCTGCCTCCGCTGCCGGGCCCCACCAGGCTGTGGCTGCTGGCGTGCTGCACATGAGGGCCGGTGGTCCCGCTCTCGATGCTGCCGCCCTTGTACCGGGTGTAGCTGCCGCCCCCGCTGACCAGCAATTCGGTCTTCGCCTCGATCGTGATCTTGTCGGCCCGGATCGTGATCTCGTCCTTGGCCAGCAGGTTGATGCAGGTCTTCAGTGCCTGGATGTCGATGTCCGCCTGCGCCGCAACAATCTTGATGCCCTTCTGCGCGGCAAAGAGCTTGATCGCCTGCAAGGCCACGCCCAGCAGGCTGTCCCCGCTGGTGATGCTGGTGTGCTTGCCGCTGGTGATCGCGGTGTGCTCCACGCTGGCGATGTGGGTGCTGAACTGGCTGGTGGTCTCGATGCCCGCGGGGGACGCCAGCACCAGGTGCGGCTGGGCAAGCTCCGGAAACTGCCCCTCGGCCGGGTCGCCCGCGCCATCGCCCTTCACCGCATCGTTCTGCTCCTTGAGCGCCTGGGCGACGAGGGCCTGGTCGTTGCCTTCCTGCGCCTTGTTCTTCTGCGCCTCCTGGGCGGCGCTGTCGTGCAGGTCGCGCGCCTCGCTCAGGCGTTGGCGCGTCTCGCCGCTGTCGAGCAAATGGGCCTGTGCGTTGGGCCGCGCTTCGGTGGTGATGAGCAGGCCTTGTCTGGCCCGGATCGCCCCATGCGCGTCGGTGCGCAGCTCGAAGCCTTCGCCGCGTGCGTCCTGGCGTCCGGCGTTGCCGTCGATGCGCGTCACATGCCCCAGGCTCAGCGAACTGCTCTGGTGGTCGCTCTTGAGCTGCGCCTGGATCTTGCGCTCGCTGTCGTCCAGGATCAGGTGGTTGGAGCGCCCGCCCGCACTGTTGCCCCCTTGCTTGACCAGCTCCCGGCTGCGCAACCCCGACAACGCCGCCTGTCCGGGCAGCGCCCACGGCGGCAGGTTCATCTGGTTGTGCACCCGGCCCGTACAGATGGGCAGGTCGGGGTCGCCACCGATGAAGTCGACGATCACCTCCTGGCCGATGCGCGGCACCTGCACGCCGCCCAGCTGATTGCCCGCCCAGGGCGAGCTCACGCGCAGCCAGCAGGTGGAATGCTGGTTCTTCTCGCCCACGCGATCCCACGGAAACTGCACCTTGATGCGGCCCAGTTCATCGGTCCACAGGTTCTCGCCTTCGGGGCCCACGACCAGCGCGACCTGCGGGCCGTGCGTGTGCGGCTTGGCTCTGAGCAGCGCCGGGCGCAAGGGCTCGGTGACGGGGTGCACCGTGAAGTCGACCTCGACGCGCCATGCCTGCTTGCGGTGGGCGGCAGTGTCGATGCCTTGGCTCTCCTGCGCGATGTTCTCGATGAGAAAGCGGGCGTCCAGCACCAGGTACTGAATGTTGGCCGCTTCACGTGGATGCTTCAGCAGCTTGAAGGTGCCCCCGGGCACCATGCCGCGCAGATAGCCGCTGGCCTTGGCCCGCGCACCGTGGCTGCGCAGGGCCTGCATGCGCAGCCGTGCGAGGCGCTGGCCTTCGGCAAGGGGGTCGTTGGTGCCGGCGCCCGCACGCGGCTGCACGTAGTGGCTGCCGGCCCGGCTGTCGTGCCACTGGTAGACCTCCTGCTCCGCCTGCCCGGTGGGGCGGGGGTCGGCGCGCTTGACGCTCAGGTCGGCCGCGGGCCGTGTGTAGTCGTAGTCGCGGCTGGCATAGCGGCCGCTGGTGAGCTGGTGGTGCGGCGCAAAGCTGTGGATGTACTCGGCATCGACCTTCCAGCCCGGGGCGTGGTACTCCACGCTCTGGTAGGCCGCGCTCGCCATGGGCTCGTGCGCACCCATGTTGTCGGTGAGCACCAGGCGGTGCTTGCCGTCGCCGTGCTGAAAGTGAAAGTTGATTCCCCATTCACAGCACAGGCGCTCGAAGAAGGCAAAGTCGCTTTCGTTGAACTGGGTCTGGTAGTCCCTGGCGGGGTAGGTCTCGTTGAGGTGCTTGTCGACGGGAAACGAATAGTCGGCGAGCAGTTCGTCCAGGATGTCGACGACGGTCTTGTTCTGGTAGATCCTGCAGTCGCTGTTCAGGGTGCACAGGTGCAGCCAGGGGCGCAGGGTGAGCTTGTATTGAACGTGGCGGCCTTCTTCGCTCCAGAACTGCGCGTCGGTGATGAGGGCGTTGATCTCGCGCACGCCTGAACCCGAATTGCCTGCATCGCTGCCCACTGCGCCAGACACGAACTGGCCCGCGCCGTCCAGCTCGATCCGGCAACTGATCTCGCGCCCGATGCAGTCGTCCAGGTCGATGTCCGCGGCCGAGCCGAAGCTGAAGTTCGATGCGTCGGGGGTCTTGAGCAGCAGTTCGTATTCGAAGAGGGTGTTGATGCCCTCCACGCCCGACAGGCGAACAGGCTCGAATGAACCGGGGATTGCAGGGCTGGAGACGGCGAGGGTTTGAGGCATGCGCGGGACTCGGTGGGGCGGTCCCAAAAGTCTGTGGCACCCATGCGCTGCACCCTCTTAAACAATCGTCAAACGCACGCTGCAGCCGAACGCAGCTTCAAAGAATGCGAAAAATTTGGGGGAAGAGAAAGCAAGAGCGCGTCGGAGCTTGAGAGACCTTGACGTGGCGCGTTGCCCTGTGTTGTGGCCCCGGTACGATCGACCGATGAACCCTCCCGTCTTCTCCCGCAGCATCAAGGTCGATCAAGTCGACGGTGGCGCCGGCGGCATTTGGGTGCTGGTGGTGCTGTCGACGGTGCTGGTGGGCCCTGTGCTGGCGGGCGGCGCCTGGTTCATGGACCGGGAGGGCGCTGTCGGCGCGCTGGGCGGGGGCCTGAGCATCGCGTTGGCCTTTGTCATGCTGCTGGTCAGCCTGGCAGTGTGGATGTGGGTCGACACCGGCTGGCGCGCATTGCGCGGCAAGCCCGCGCTTTTCAGCGCGACGACCCAGGTCGACATCGACCAACGCGGCATCTCCGTGCAGTCGCTGGGCCATGTCGATTGGCCCGACGTGCTCGCCATCGAGTCCATTCCCGACAGCAGCACACACCTGGTGGTTCACACGCGCACCTTCCAGAAGCTGATGCTGGCGGCGCCGCTCGATGAGCTGGCGGAAGTGGTTCAGCACTACCTTGCGCAGAAGAGCGTGCCGCCGGTCAACGATCGCTCGGCCGTCCTGCGGACGCGGGCTGTGGTGTTCAGCTGGCCCCGGTTCATGGCGTGGATCTGGACAGGCTATGCAGTGGCCGGCGCCCTGGGCCTGGCCGTGTTGCTGAACGCGAACGATGTGGGTTTTTTGAAAACGCTGGTCGCGCTGGGCGTGCTCATGCCGCTCAGCGCCTGGCTGATGTGGATGGTTCCGTTCGCGCAGCTCAATGTGTTTGCGCCGAGCCGCGTACGTGCGTTCGAGCTTGAAGGCGCCGCCTTGCGCAGCACCGACGACGCATGGCGCATCGACCTGCGCCGCGCGCGCATCGGCAATCGGCAGGTGAGCGGCATCGGCTACGACTTCAGCTTCATCAGCGTGCGCCCGCACAAAGGTGCCCGCCTCGACCTGCTGCTGCCCGACGACGACCGCCGCGCGCTCATCGATGTGCTGCAGCAGCGCGGCTTGATGCAGCCGGCCGTGCACACGCCGTAGGCCCTGTACATGCGGTAGGCCAGCACTGCGCCAGCCGCCAGCGCGCTCACCCCGGAATGTTCGGCTCCACCAACTGCGCCAGCGCCACCAGCGACTCCTGCCAGCCCAGGTAGCACATCTCGGTCGGAATCATGTCGGGAATGCCTTCCTGCACGACCGACATTTCCGTGCCGCAGGACACCGCGGTCAGCGTCACGGTGGTGGTCATGGTGCCTGGCAGATGAACGTCGTCGAAGCGCGCGTCGTAGGCGATGCGCTGGCCGGGCACCAGCGCCAGGTACTTGCCGCCGAACGAGTGGCTGTGGCCGGTGCCGAAGTTGGTGAACGACATGTGCCACGCGCCGCCGACCACGGGCTCCATGGTGTCGACCTTGCCCGTGAACCCGAAGGGCGGCAGCCAGCGCTCGAACGCGGCGGCCTCGACGAAGGCGCGGTAGAGCCGGTCTGGCGTGGTGCGCAGAACGCGGTGCAGACGGATGGTGTTTGTTGCCATGGTTGCTTTCTCCTGAAGAACAGAGGATGACCCTCTTTTAGGTACGTCGATCGCATGCGCTGCGTACGCGCACCTTGCCTCGATGCGGCTCACAGCCCCAGCCGCGTCAATGCCCAAGCCACCGCGCCCAGCTGCACTGCGTTCACCACCATGCCGACCACATGAAGCCGACGAAATTGCAGGGCCGATGCATCGATGGCCGGAATGGTGTCGCGCAGCCTGTCCATGCGCGGAATGACGAGCCAGCGGCGCTGCACAAACGCCAGCCCCGCAATCAGCGCCATGCCCAGGGCGAAGAGCGGCTTGCCGGCCGTGGCATAGCCGAATGCCGCCGCGCTCGCGGTCGGCATCACGGCAAGGTAGTAAACGTCGAACAGGCCACGAATGAAGCGCGAGTCGAGTGCGGTGTCGTGCTTGAGCACCAGCAGCGGCAGCGAGCCCATCATGAAGAACCCCATCCACACCAGCAGCACGACCGTTGCCATGAGTGCGATGACGATGGGAACCATGTGAGCCTTCTGGGTTGACAAGCCGGCTTGGTCAGCGGCCCGCGAAGCGGTCGGTCGCGCGCACCAGCCGGTCGAGGATGCCGGGCTCCGAGTAGGCATGCCCCGCGCCTTCGATCAGATGAAACTCCGCCTGCGGCCAGGCCTTGTGCAGCGCCCAGGCGTAGCGCGCGGGGCAGGGCATGTCGTAGCGCCCGTGCACGATCACGCCGGGAATGCCGTGCAGCTTGTGCGCGTCGCGCAGCAGCTGGCCTTCTTCCAGCCAGGCGTCGTGCACGAAGTAGTGGTTCTCCAGCCGCGCAAAGGCCAGCGCGAAATGGTCGTCGGCGTGGGTCTGCGCCAGCGCGGGGCTCGGCAGCAGGGTGATGGTTTCGCCCTCCCACACGCTCCAGGCACGCGCCGCCTCGACGCGCGCGACCGGGTCGTCGCCGGTCAGGCGCTTGCGGTATGCCGCGATCATGTCGCCGCGCTCGGCCTCGGGAATGGGTGCCTGAAATTTCTCCCACTGCGCGGGGAACACCTCCGACACGCCGAACTGGTAGTACCAGCGCAGCTCGGCGCGGGTCACGGTGTAGATGCCGCGCAGCACCAGTTCGCTCACGCGCTGCGGGTGCTTCTGCGCATAGGCCAGGGCCAGTGTGGAGCCCCATGAGCCGCCGAACACCAGCCAGCTGTCGACGCCGGCTTTTTCGCGCAGGCGTTCGATGTCGGCCACCAGGTGCCAGGTGGTGTTGGCCTCCAGGCCGGCGTGCGGCTGCGAGAGGCCGCAGCCGCGCTGGTCGAACAGCATCAGGTCGTAGCGCGCCGGATCGAACAGCCGGCGGTGCGCGGGCGAGATGCCGCCGCCCGGCCCGCCATGCAGGAACACCGCCGGCTTGGCACCGGGCGTGCCCACGCGCTCGTAGCGGATGCGGTGGCCGTCGCCCACGTCGAGCATGCCGCTCTCGTAGGGTTCGATGGGGGGATAGAGCTGGCGCAGGTCGATCATGGCATGTCTTTCTTCGATGGGCCGTACGTTAAGCGATGCGCGGCCGGTGCCGGGGATTGGGTTTCCCGCAAAACCAAAAACCGAGAAACCGAGAACGATGGACCGGCGCAACGGCGCAAACCCGTGGCGACGTCACCGCCTGTTGTGCCTACCATCGGCCCGGACCCCAACAACAGAGCAGGCGACAAATGGCAATTCAAGAGTTACGCGGCCGCGCTGCGGCGTTCGGCATCGCGGTATTGGCTGGCGCAACGCTGGCTGGGTGCACGGGCACTGGCCGCCCCGCCAACATGGCCGCTGCACCCACCGATCCGCAGGCCGCCTGCGCCGCGCTGCAGGGCATGAAGATCGCGGCCTCGGCCATCGGCAAGCCGAGCGCGGGCGCCGTCGTGCAATCGGCCGTGCGGGTGGCCGCAGATGCCAAGGACAACCCCAACGGCGAGTACTGCGCGGTCAAGGGCGTCGTGCTGCCTGTCGACGCCACGGCACCCAGCCTCGAGTTTCAGGTGAACCTGCCCGTCGCATGGAACCAGCGCGCGTTGCAGATGGGCGGCGGCGGCTACGACGGAACGCTGGTCACCGGCCTGGGCCCCTACACCGCGCAACCCAACGGCACGCCCCATGCGCTGCGCCAGGGCTACGTCACGCTGGGCAGCGACGGCGGGCACAAGGGCACGAGCAACTTCGACGGCGCCTTCGCGCTGAACGAAGAAGCACTGCTCAACTACGGCCAGCAGTCGGTCAAGAAGACGCACGACGCGGCCATGGCGGTCATTCGGCAACGCTATGGCGCGGCGCCGCGGCGCTTCTATTTCATCGGCGGGTCGCAAGGCGGGCACGAGGCGCTGGACGCCGCGGCGCGCTACGGCGCGGACTACGACGGCGTCATCGCCAACTACCCGGCCTACAACATCACGCTGCTGCAACTGGCCTCGCTGCATGTGGGCAAGGCGCTGTACGGCAACGGCGGCGCGGGCTGGATCAACCCCGCCAAGAAGACGCTGCTGGTCAACGCCGTGTATGCCGCGTGCGACGCGCTGGACGGTGCCAGGGACGGCATCATCGGCAACGTGGCGGCCTGCAACGCCAGGTTCAACATCGACACCGTGCGTGCCGCGCTGCGTTGCCCCGCGGGCGCGGACACCGGCGACACCTGCCTGTCTGATGCGCAGATTGCCGCAGTGCGGCAGATTGCATCGCCCTACGACGCAGGCTTCGAGGTGGCGGGCCAGCAGGTGTTCGCGCGCTGGCCGGTGCTGGAAGGCGCGGTGTGGTCGGTGTCGTCGTTCGGCGCGGCGCGGGTGCCGTCGAACCCGCCCGCGCCCACCGACGCCTTGCTGTATTCGATTGGTGCGGCGCATGCCAAGTACTTCGCCACGCAGAACCCGTCGCTCGATGCGCTGGGCTACGAGCCGGCACGCCACAAGGCGCGGCTGCAGCAACTGGGCACGCTCACCGACGTGACCACGGCCAGCCTCGAAACCTTCAGGGCCAGGGGCGGCAAACTGATCCTCACGCACGGCACGGCCGACGACTTCATCAGCCCGCACAACACCGTGGACTACTACCGCCGCCAGGTGGCGGCCTTCGGGCAGCAGGGTGTGGATGCCTTCGTTCGCTTCTACAGCGTGCCGGGTTTCGGGCACGGCATGGGGCCGTACCGGCTGGGCTACGACGGCCTTGCGGTGCTCGACGCCTGGGTAGAGACAGGCCGCGCACCCGAGACCATCGCCTCCGTCGACAACAACCCGAACGCCCACCGCGCACGCCCCATGTGCCGCTGGCCGGCATGGCCGGCGTTCACCGGCGCGGCGGGCGCTTCGCTGGACGATGCAGCCAACTTCAGCTGCCAGGGCCGCTGAACATGAGCGATGTTCTGGGCACCGCAGGCTACGGCACCAACGCCGCCGCGTTGGCGCAGCAGTATGAAAGCCTGCAGTTCACCGATGTGCACCGCGACGTGCTGCACTGCTTTCCGCCGCCGCCCGCGCGCGTGCTCGACATTGGCGCGGGCTCCGGGCGCGACGCCGCCGCGCTTGCCGCGCTGGGCCACCGCGTGATGGCCGTGGAGCCGACGCACGCACTGCGCATGGAAGGCATGCGCCGCCACGCGGCATGGCCCATCGAGTGGGTCGACGACCATCTGCCTGCTTTGCAGCGCATACGGGCGAGCGGCGGCCGGCATGACCTGGTGCTGCTGACGGCGGTGTGGATGCACCTCGATACCGGCGAGCGCGACGTGGCGATGGCGGCCGTCGTGGAACTGCTGGCCGAGTGCGGACAGGTGGTGATGTCGCTGCGCCATGGCCCGGTGCCGCCGGGCCGGCGCATGTTCGACGTGTCGGCGCAAGAGACCGTGCGGCTCGCCGAGGCGCATGGCCTGGCGCTGCGGTTTCTGTGCGAGCGTGAAGACATGCTGGACCGCGGCGATGTGACGTGGAGTTTTCTGGTGCTGCAGGCGCGCGCGGCGCCGGTCTGAGGGCGAGACCCGGTTACGTCGAACCGAGCCCGGCCAGCGCCTGCGCGAGCGCAATCGTCGTGCGGTCCTGCAGGTAGCCGCCGACGATCTGCACCCCCAGCGGAAGCCCGCTCTCGGTCTGGCCGATGGGCGCCGCCGTGGCCGGCAGGCCCGCGAGGCTGGCCATTCCCGCCCAGGCCAACTGCGCGACGTAAGGCGTGGGCTCGCCGTCGATCATCAGCGTGCGGGCTTCCATGTCGGGCAGGTCGTCGTGTATGAACGGCACCACACCGAACGCCGGAAAAATCACCGCGTCGAACTGCGAGAACAACGCGGCCCATTGCCGCTGAAAGCCCGCCCGGCGATGGTGCAGGGCCAACCAGTCGTAGGCACTCAGCGTGCCCTTGCGCTGCGGGTCGCCCTGCGACACGATGGTCAGCAGCATCGCCTCGTACACCTCGTGCACTTTCTTCAGGTCGGGCAACAGCGCGGACTGTCGGGCCACATGGGCCCCGGCATCTTCAAGCTGCGCCGCCAGCCTGTTCACCGCGCCGCGCACCTGTGCAGACGCGGGTGCCATCGGATGGCTGTCGATCACCAGCACACGCCAGTCGCGCCATGCCGCGGCACGCGGCGCGGGCAGGCTGAGCCGGTAGGCGGCGGCATCGGGCGTGTCGGGGCCGGCGAGCACGTTCAACGCCAGCAGCAGATCGTCCGCGCTGCGCGCCAGGGGGCCGACGACCGACAGCGTGTCGGGCGCGCCGGTGGCCATCGTCGGCACGTCGTGGCCGCGGGTCGGCACCAGGCCATGGCTGGGCTTGTGGCCGTACACGCCGCAGAAAGCCGCGGGCATGCGGATCGAGCCTCCGATGTCCGAGCCCACTTCCAGCGCGACCATGCCCGCGCACAGTGCCGCGGCGGCACCGCCCGACGAGCCGCCCGGCGTGCGCGTGGCGTCCAGCGGGTGCACCGTGCGGCCGTGGATCGGGTTGTTCGTTTGCCAGTCGCCCAGGCCCGGCGGCACATTGGTCTTGCCAAGAATCACCGCGCCCGCGGCCTTCAGGCGTTGCACCACCACAGCGTCTTCGCTGGCCACGAAGTCCTTGAACGGCAGGATGCCCCAGGTGGTCTTGAGCCCGGCGATGTTGAAGGACTCCTTCACCGTCATCGGCACCCCGAGCAGCGGTTGACGCTCACCGCGCGCCAGCGCCGCGTCGGCCGCGCGTGCCTGTGCGCGGGCGCGGTCGAAGTCGCGCACCACCACGGCGTTGATGGCGCCGTCGCGTTGCTCGATGCGCGCGATGGCCGTGTCGCACAGCAGGGCGGCGCGCACGTGTCTGTCGGCCAGTGCCTGCGCGCAGGCACTGGCGCCGGCGGCAATCAGTTCGGAGGGGTCGAGGGGGGTGGTCATGGGTTCAGTGCAGGTGCAGACGCAGATCGTTGTGCATGGCAGGCGTGTGACGGAACTCGGTAATCGTCAGGCATCGGATTGTGATGCCCGGCCCCGTGGCGGCCAACTGTTCCCTACGCGCTTTCTACCGCCGCACCCCGGGGTTGATCCAACGCGGCGAAACTACCCGCCAAACCTATCCGTATTCCAGGGAGCCAGAAACTTGTCATCCAACAAAGTCTTTCGCATTGCCTTGTCGGCCTCGGCGGCCGCCATCGGAAGCCTTGCCGCGTACTGGACCTTGCTGGCCACGCGCCAGGGCGACATCTTGTTCAACGCCCGCAAGCTGCCGGTGGTTGCTCTGTCAGAAGATTTTTCGACCTACTCCCACACGGTGCCCGGCGGCATGGTGCGCGGCTATGTGTATCACCCGCAGGGCGAGGCTGCGCTGCAGGACCTGTTCGTGTATTTCGCGGGCCGCGGTGAAGACGTTCGCGCCACCGCGCAAATGCTGCACTGGCTGCCCGAAGGCTTCGGCTTTGCCGCGCTCAACTACCGCGGCGTGGCCGACTCGCAGGGCCGCCCGACGGAGATTGCGTCGGTCGAAGACGCCGCCCAGTTCGCCAACCACCTGCGCCGCGCCTTTCCGCAGGCGCGCCTGCACGTGGTCGGCCGCAGCCTGGGCACGGGCGTGGCCATTCAGCTTGTGGCGCGCCAGGAATTTGCCAGCCTGCAACTGGTCACGCCGTACGACTCGATGCTGCAGGTGGCCAAGAAGCGCTTTCCGCTGGTGCCGCTGTCGCTGCTGCTGCGCCACCAGTTCAACTCGCTCGAGCACAGCCGCGAGGTCGCGGCCAAGACGCAGGTGCTGCTGGCCGCGCACGACGACGTGGTGCTGCCCGAGCGCTCCGCCAAGCTCATCGAAGCCTGGCCCACGCCCATCAGCGTGCAGACCGTGCCCGGCTCGGACCACCACAGCATCATGGGGCTGGAGGCGACGTGGCTGTACCTGGTCGACTTTGCGTTGACGGCGATTCTTCCGGAGCCGATGGCTGCTTGATCGGCTTGATCGGCGAGCGGTGCCACAGAATGCGGTGCACGACTTCATTCAACGCCTTGCCCCGAGGAGCCCACCGCATGTCGTTCGCATCCCGCAGCCTCTTGCTTGTTGGCCTGGCCCTCTTCATGGCCGCAGGCGTGCATGCACAACCCGGCGCGCCAGAAAAAATCGAGCCTGCGCTGCAGGCCCAACCTGTCTTCACCCGCGCCCGCGTCAACTCGTTCCTGGAGGAGGCAGACGGCAAGTCTTACGTTCGATTGAAGGTGCCGCCGAAGTCGAAGCGCCCGTTCAGTGTGCAGACCTTCAGGGTCCGCGACCGTGCGCTGCTCAGGGGCATCACCGAAGGCGCGTGGGTCAAGTTCACGGCGCAGCACGTGGCGGGCGAGAACACCGTCACCTCGATTCATGTGGTGGCGGAATGCCAGCGCTTTCAACCGTGCGACTGAGCCATGGCAGGCCACAGCGGCCCGCCAGGGCGGCCCGCGAACTCGGTCCTCAGGCCGCCGCTCTGAGCAGCTTGCCCGTGGACGACGCGCGCGCAATCAACCGGCCGTCGAGCGCGAACAGATCGGCTTCGAGAAAGACCACGCTGCGGCCCCACCGCACGATGCGCGCCTCGGCCTCGAAGGTGGTGACCGCCGCGCGGTCGAGAAACGACACCTTCAGCTCCAGGCTGGCGAGGCTGGCCGTCGGGTCCTTGGCGTTCACCGCGAAGGCCATGGCGCAGTCGAGCCACGCGGTGACGAGCCCGCCCTGCACCACGGCTCCGTTGCTGTGCGCGAACTCCGGCCGCGCGACGAAGCGCACGCGCGCCGAGCCTGGCTCCGCGCTGGTGTGAAGCACTTGCGAGAAGCCGATGGTCTGCATCAGCGCGCTGGGGAATTTGTCGATGTCCATGGGCGCATTTTCGGGGGGTGCGGACTGCAAACCCACTGTCAGAAACGTCGGGCCTGTCCGCAAGGCGACTCAGGCACCTGCACCGCTTGACCCGGCCCCTGCGGCCACCTTCATAAACGCACCATCCAGTCCAACGCATGAGGTGATGCCATGACCCCTTCCACCCGATTCCTGAGCCCCTCCGAAGCTGCCCGCCGGCTCGGCGTTTCCGCCAAGGCCTTGCGCCTCTACGAGCAGCGCGGCCTGCTGCGTCCGGCCCGCAATGCCGCCGGCTGGCGCTCCTATGGCCCCGGCGAAATGGCGCGTGGCGCGGACATCGTGGCCCTGCGCGCGCTCGGCCTCAGCCTGGCCCAGGTGGCGTGCGTGCTGAACGGCGATGCCGAGGGGCTGGCGCCTGCACTGGCGGCTCATCAGGTGCTGCTGGAGGGCCGTGTGCGCGAGCTGCGCGTGTCCATCGACAAGGTGCGCGCGCTGCGCGCCGATCTCGCCACCGGCCAAGCGCCGAGCGTGGGCGAACTGGTGCGCGTGCTGGCGCCGGCCTCGGCGCTGCATGTCGAATTCGACCTGCCCTGGCCCTGGGGTGGCGAGCGCTTCGTGCTGCGCGACATCCGGCCGTTGAACTACATCGTCGGCCCGCTCGGCAGCGGCAAGACACGGCTGGCGCTGCGCTTGGCCGAGACCCTGCCGGGCGCGGTGTTCCTGGGGCTCGATCGCCTGGTGCAGAACGCGAGCGCCGCGGCGCGCCTGCAGGCCGACCCTGCCCTGGAACAGCGCGTCGACCGGGCGCTGGCATGGCTCGCCGAAGACGGCGCCACGGCGTGCGATGCGCTGGTGTGCCTGCTGGCTGCGCTGGAGGCCGAAGCCCCAGGGGCGCTGGTCGTCGACATGGTGGAGCAGGGGCTCGACGCGGCCACGCAGCAAGCCCTGGTGGCGCACCTGCGACGCCGTGCGGCCGACAGCCGGCCGCTGTTTCTGCTCACGCGCTCGTGTGTGGTGCTGGACCTGGCGGCCGTCGGCGCGAACGAGTCGGTCATTCTGTGCCCCGCCAACCACAGCCCGCCGACGCGCGTGGTTCCCAGCGTGGGTGCGCCGGGCTACGAGGCCGTGGCCACCTGCCTGGCTTCGCCGGAGGTGAGGGCGCGCACGCAAGGCGTGATCGCATGGCGGCCTTGCGGCATCGCGCCCAGGCCTGCGGCGGTCCGCTAGAAACCGAACACCAGCATCAGGTTGTTCGCGGGCATCTCGTGCCGCGCACGCAGCACCAGGCCCGACGCGCGCGCCTGCGCCACCACATCGTCCAGGCGGCGGATGCCCCAGGCGGCATCGCGGGCGCGCAGGCTTTGGTCGAACGCGAGGTTGCTGGGCGCGGGCGTGCCTTCTTCGAAGTAGGGGCCGTAGGTGACCAGCACACCGCCCGGCAACAGGTGCCGCGCGGCGCCTTGCATGAGCGCGGCGCACGTGGCCGGCGGCGAGATGTGCAGCATGTTCGCGCAGTAGATGGCGTCGAAGACTTGCGCGAACGCATCGCCCTGCGACGGCCATTGCGGCGCCAGCACGTCCAGCAGCACCGGCGGGCGGATGTTGGGCAGCGCGGCTTGCTCGATTCGCTGCGCGATGGTGGGAAGCAACCGGGCGTCGGCATCGCTGGGTTGCCAGGTCCAATCGGGCATCTGCTGCGCGAACCATGCGACATGCTGGCCGGTGCCGGAGGCGATTTCCAGGGCCGTGCCACGCTCGCCAAGGGTGCGGCGCAGCACGTCGAGGATGGGTTGCTTGTTGCGCTCGGCGGCGGTGCTGTGGGGAAGGTCGGCCATAGCGGTGAGGACTTGGAATGCGGGGGCACGAGTATGCCGAATTCGAACCGGATCGCTGTGTTAAACCACGGCTTTGTCTCCTTCAAGGCGTCCCCCATGCTGACCTTCGCGATCCAGAAAACCGGCTACGACTACCACCGGACCGACCCGCAAGGCGAGACCAACCTGGTCGCCTTCCAGTCCGCCATCGACGCCTTCCCCTGGGCCGAGCAGCATCAGGCGTGGGAGGAAGAGCAAGAGGGCCCGCTGCCCGCGCTGGTGCTGCAGAACGAGGCCGATCAGCGCGCGCTGTGGGTCACCGCGCTGGGCACCGACCGCGCGGGCAGCTACCAACTGCAGGCGGTGTCGATGAAGCTGCGCAAGGGCTTCTTCGGCAAGGGCAAGCTGGAGCAGGACGCCACGGTCGTCGATGCGCGCAGCCGCGCCGAGGTCGACCGGCTCTGCGAGCTTTTCTGCGACGCGCAGTACGAGGCCTTCGACCGCGAGGTGGCCCAGCTCGCCGAGCGCAACCGCGAGGACAGCGAAGACTGAGCTGCTGCGCCACACGTCGGCGGTCACGCGGTTGTCGCGGGGTCACATCGCGGGGCCCTATGGCACGATCAACCCATGCATGAGCCCTCCCGCCGCATCCCCTACCGCACTTGGCCCGGCGCGCTCGCGGTGCTGCTCGCCATTGCCGCCTATGTGGGCGGCCTCACCTTCTGGGACCGCCACACGCCGGGCAGCCGGCCGCTGGCCGCGGGCGAAACGGTGGACGTCGGCCAGGCCCGCTTCGAGCCGGCCGAAGGTTGGCTGATGGACGTGTCGCGCTCCAGGGCCGGGCAGTCGCTGATGCTGTTCAAGGGCGCGCACAAGTTCCGCGTGACCACCGGCCAGTGGGCCGGCGGCCCCGACGGCCCGCTGGTGCGGCAGCAGCGCTACATGGAACGCGGCCAGGGCCTGACCATCGAAGGCGACGCGTCCGACTTCGTCACGTCATGGGGCCTGCAGGGCAAGACCTTCGCCTACTACGGTGCCACGCTGGCGGGCCGCTTCTGGCAGGTGGTCGACCTGCAGCGCAAGTCGCTGGTGCAGATCGACTTCTACGGCGCCAACGACGGCCTGGAAGATGCGCTGGCCGACGCCCGCCGCATGCTGGACTCGATGGACCTGGAGGCGCAATGACGCCGCCGATTTCTCCACAGGACGAGGGCGTCTGGCCCGTAGGCACGGACTCGTTCTTTCAGCCGCGCCGCGCGGCGTTCTGGGTGCTGGCGGCGCTCATCGTCAACGGGCTGTTCTACACGGTCCACATGTTCTCGATGGGCTTCAGGGTGGTGCCGGTCACCGCGTTCCTGGGGCTGCTGGCCTGGGGCTTGTACACGCTGGTCTTCTGCCTCGCGTTTCGCACGCTCGACCTGCTGGAGCAGCACCCGCCGGAGGCCTACATCCTGGCCTTTGCATGGGGCGGGTTGGGCGCGCTGTACTTTGCCGCGCCGGCCAACGTGGCCATTCAGAGCCTGTGCGCCAAGCTGTTGTCGCCGGAGTTCGCGGCGGTGTGGGGGCCGGCCATTGCGGGGCCGGTCACGGAAGAATTCCTGAAGCTCGCGGGTGTCGTGCTGCTGGTGCTGGTGGCGCGCAACCAGTTCGAGACCTATCTGTCGGTGCTCATCGTGGGCGCGATGGCGGGGCTCGGGTTCCAGGTGATCGAAAACCTCAGCTACACAGTCAACGCATCGATGCACTTTCCGCTGGAAAACCAGGTGTACCCGGTGCTGCTCAACCTGTTCACGCGCGGGCTGCTGAGCGGGCTGTGGAGCCATGCGGCGTACACGACCATCGCGTCTTTCGGTGTCGCCTGGTTCTTGCTGCATCCCCGTCGGCCCATGGCCATGCGCATCGCCGTGGCCGTGTTGTGCTTCGCGCTCGCATGGGCCATGCACTTTGTCTGGAACTCGCCGCTGCTCGAGGACCGGTTCGAGGGCGGCTACGGCCAGATGGCCCTGCTGCTGGCGGTGAAGGGCATTCCGGTGGTGGTGGCGGCCGGCATCTTCTGGCGTGTTGCGGCACGCGAGAACGGCACCTATCTGCATGCGCTGGCCGCGTACTTCGTGCCCGAGCGCGAGCTGATTCGCGACGACGAATGGGTGCGCCTGGGCGACCCGATGGCGCGCTACCGGGTGCGCAGGCAAACGGGCTGGGCCTTCGGCTGGCGCGCGCGGCGCCTGAAGGCGCAGTTGCAGCGCGAGCAGATGCGCCTGATCCGCAAGGCCGCCACCTACGGGCGCGGCGCGCAGACGCTGCGCCACGAGGTCGCGGTGCGGCGCCTGCGCGCCGAGCTGGCGCCGCTGATAGCCGCACCGGCCGCGCAGCCCCGGTAAGAACGCCGACCACCGACCACAGCCACGCCATGGACTCGCTGATCGCCGCCTCCGCCCGCGCCCTTGCCGCTGGCGATGCGCTCGGCGCGCTCAAGCGCGTGGCGCTGCGCGACGACCCGCCGGCGCTGGCGCTGCGCGGCATCGCGATGGCCCAGCTTGGCGAGCTGTCGCGCGCACGCGAGTTGCTGCGCCGCGCGGCCAGCGGCTTCGGCGCGCACGAAGAACTGGCGCGGGCGCGCTGCGTGGTGGCCGAGGCGGAGGTGGCACTGGCCATGCGCGACCTGAGCGGCTCGCCGCGTGCGCTGGCCGCCGCGGCGATTGCGCTGGAGGCGCGTGACGACCACGCCAACGCCTTGCAGGCGCGGCTGATCGCGGCGCGCCGGTTGCTGCTGCTCGGTCGGCTCGCGGAGGCTGCGGCCGCGCTGGCAACGCTAAACGCGCGTGGCCTCTCGCCGTCTCTCGCGGCGGTGGCCGAGCTGGCCGCGGCCGAACTCGCGCTGCGTTCGCTGCATGTCGACACCGCCCGCGCGGCCCTTGCACGCGCCCACGACGCGGCCCTGCGTGCCCGCGTGCCGGCGCTGCTGGCCGAAGTGGCGGAGGCCAGCGCCACGCTCGACCGCCCCGCTGCGCGGCGCCTGTCGAACGGCACCGAGCAGACGCTGCGGCTCGACGAGGTCGCGGCGCTGCTGGCGTCCGATGCGCTGGTGGTCGACGCCTGCCGGCACGGTGTCGGCACGCAAGCCACCTGGCAGCCGCTCGCCCGTCGCCCGGTGCTGTTCACGCTGGCTCGCGCATTGGCCGAAGCGTGGCCCGGCGATGCCGATCGCGAGACGCTGATCGCCGTCGCCTTCCGCACCCGCCACCCCGACGAAACGCACCGCGCGCGCCTGCGTGTCGAAATCGGCCGCCTGCGCGCGCTGCTCAAGGGCCTGGCGACCATCGAGGCGACGCCGCGCGGCTTCGTGCTCAGGCCGCACGGCGATCGCGCGGTGGTGGTGCTGGCACCGCCCATCGACGGCGAGCAGGGCGCGATGGTGGCGCTGCTGTCCGACGGGGCGGCCTGGTCGACCTCTGCACTGGCGCTGGCCCTGGGCGCCAGCCAGCGCACGGTGCAACGCGCGCTGGCCGAGCTGGAGGCCGACGCGCGTGTGCGCGCCATCGGACAGGCGCGGTCGCGGCGCTGGCTGGCCCCGCCGCTGGCCGGATTCACGACGATCTTGTTACTCCCCGCCGCGCTGCCGATTGAATAGAGTCGTCTCCAACGCACCCGATTCGCGGTGCACCACCAGGAGCCGACGATGACCGCCAACACCCTCAAGACCCCCAAGGTTCAGAAGACAAGCCCGCAGGCCCACGTGCAAGCCGCACAGATCGTGCGCGAGTACGGCCCCTTCCCCGGCAGCGACAAGGTGGCCGGCGTGACCCACGACGGCCAGCGCGTGTGGGCCGCGCTGGGCGCGCAACTGATCGCGTTCGACCCCCTCAGCGGCGAGCCCGTGCGCACGCTCGATGTCGCCTGCGACGCCGGCACCGCGTTCGACGGCAAGCACCTCTACCAGATCGCGGATTCGCGCATCGACAAGATCGACCCCGACACGGGCGACGTGGTCGCGTCCATTCCGGCACCGGGCCACGGCAGCGATTCGGGCCTGACCTGGGCCGAAGGCAGCCTGTGGGTGGGCGCGTACCGCGACCGCAAGATCCACCAGATCGACCCCGAGACCGGCGCGGTGGTGCGCACCATCGAGTCGAACCGCTTCGTCACCGGCGTGACCTGGGTCGACGGCGAGCTGTGGCACGGCACCTGGGAAGGCGACGAGAGCGAGCTGCGCCACATCCACCCGCAAAGCGGCGACGTGCTGCAGCGCCTGGAGATGCCGCGCGGCGTGGGCGTGAGCGGGCTCGAGTCCGACGGGGCCGACCTGTTCTATTGCGGTGGCGGGGGCAGCGGCACGGTGCGCGCGGTGCGCCGGCCCAAGGCCGAGCGCGTCTGAATGTTGACGAGCATCGCGCGCGCGAAGCCGCGCGCGGAGTTCTAGTCTGCTTCGGACGCTGTCGCGGTCTTCGTTGCGGTCGTCGCCGCTGTAGGCATGGCACGCTCGGCCATCACTTCCTTGGCAACCAGAGCCGCGTTGATTGCCGCGGGAAAGCCCGCGTACACGGCAATGTGTGTCGCGGTCTCCACCATTTGCGCCTTGGTGCCACCGACATTCAGAAAGCCGTGCATGTGCACCTTCAGCTGTGCCGACGCGGTGCCGATGGCGGCCAGGGCGGCCACCGTCACCAGTTCGCGCGAGAGCAGGTCCAGCCCGGGGCGGCTGTACACGTCGCCAAAGGCAAATTCGACGATGTGCCGGCCAAGGTCGGGCGCGATGTCCTGCAGGGCGGCAATGACCCGCTCGCCCGCGTGCCCGTCGATCTCCGAAAGTCCGGCCCAGCCGCGTTCGAAACGGCCCTGGCCTGCGCTGGATGGCTGAGCGGCTTGCTGCGCCGCGGGCACGATGCCGCGCTCGGCGAACAGCTCCTTCAGAACCAGCGCGGTGTTGATCGCGACCGGAAAGCCGGTGTACACGCTCATGTGGATCGCAAGCTCGACGAGCTCCTCGGGCGTGCACCCGACGTTCAGCGCACCGGCCAGGTGAAACTTCAGTTGAGGCCTGGCGTTGCCCAGCGCTGCCAACGCCGCGCAGGTTGCGAGCTGCCGCTGACGCAGGTCAAGATGGCCGCGAGGGTAGACCTCGCCGTAGGCGAAATCGATTGCAAGCCGGGCCAGGTCAGGCGCCACGTCCTTGAGATGTTCCTCGATGGACGGCGGGCGCCCTCCTTCGATCTTCGCGAGGTAGTCGAGGCCGGTTATATGGATGGCAGATGGATGTTTCACTTTGGAGCCTCTGGGGTGGTGGATGGCTCGAAGCGTAGGAGTCGCTTTGCGATCCGGCCAATACCGATACCGTGATACCTGAACGGCATCAGGAAAACGGAACCCCACGAAGTGGGCCGCCACGCGGCCGGGTGCTATTTCACCGAGGCCGGTATCGCCATGGCGGCCAGCAGTGCACGCATTTCCTGGCGGTCTTTCGGGGTTGCCAGACCGATGCCCACCGCCAGTTCGTCGCCCTCTAGCAGCGCCCTGTAGACCACCCCCGCGCGCTTCAGGCTGGCGAAGGACTTCGGCAGCAAGGCAATGCCTCGGCCGCTGGCCACGTCGGCCAGCAGAACGTGATGGTCCGTGGGTTCCCTGAGCTTGCGGGGCGCGAACCCATGCCGCTCGAAGATCGACAGGCAGTGGTCGTAGAAGGCCGGTTGGCGCGAGCGCTCGAACCAGAACACGCGCTCGGGCGCCAGGTCGGCAAGACGAAGCGACCGGCGCCTTGCGAGTGGATGCGACGACTGCAAGGCCACCACCATCGGCAGGCGCTCTATGTCGAGGATGTCCAGGCCCCGCACATCGGTGGGCAAGGCAACGAAAGCGGCATCCAGCTTGCTGGCGCGAAGCCGTCGCACGAGCCGTGGAGACGCGTCGGAGACGACGGAAACCACCGTTTCCGGATGCCTGGCCTGTATCCGTTCCGCGAGCCCGCGAAACCAGGTCGGCTCCGCGGCGCTTGTCAGCCCCAGTCGCAAGGTCGACGGAAGGGCCCTGACCTTGAGCGCGGCTTCGGCGTCGCGCAGCAACGCGCCCACGTTGCGCGCATAGGGCAGCAACTTCAGCCCCGCCTGCGTCAGGCTCACGCCCTGCGTGTCCCGGTCGAAGAGCCGCGTGCCCAGCCGCTCTTCGAGATCGCGAATGGCGCGGCTGAGGGGTGGCTGCGAAAGATGCAATGCCTCGGCGGCCTGGCGAAAACTCAGTGCATCCGCGACAGCCAGAAAAAGCGCCAGTGAGCGGGAATCAAGCCGAGTCGACATGCGCGGAAGGTATCACGCGCGTGCGTCGCCTCGATGCGATGCGCTGCCGAGAAAGACCACCGATGTGGCGCAGAGCCGCGCCGGCATTCGGTCGTTTGTGCAAGACGTCGAGAGGATCGGGTGCGCGCAAAGCAGGTCCTGAAACTACGATTTCTTCACCTACCGACCGGCGTGCACAACACGCCATAACTCGACATCACGCGACATCACGCGTACTCAACGCAGGAGTTTCATCATGAGCAAGACTTGGTTCATCACCGGAGCAGGGCGCGGCATTGGCGCGGAGATTGCCCGCGCGGCCTTGGCGTCCGGCGACAAGGTGGTCGTCACCGGCCGCAACCTGGAGCAGCTTTCTTCCGCCTACGCGGCGCATGGCGATCGGGTCTTGTGCCTGGCGCTGGACGTAGCCCAGGAGCGCGATACGGTCGTGGCCGCGCAAGCCGCGGTGGCTCGCTTCGGTGGCATCGATGTGCTGGTCAACAACGCCGGCTATGGCCAGCTCGGCCTGTTCGAAGAAGTGGCGAGCGCCGATGTGGAACAGCAGTTTCGGACCAACGTGTTCGGCCTGATGCATGTGACCCGCGCGATTCTTCCGACCATGCGCAGGCAGCGCCGCGGGCACATCCTCAACCTTTCTTCCATCGGCGGCTTCGTGGGTTTCCAGGCCTCGTCGATCTACTGCGCCGCAAAATTCGCGGTGGAAGGGTTTTCCGAATCCCTGGCACTGGAGGTCGCACGCTTCAACGTCAAGGTCACGGTGGTGGAGCCGGGATTTTTTCGCACTGACTTTCTGGACAAGTCTTCCGTTCGCTACGGCAGCCAAACGGTGGGCGACTATGCCGACGCCGGTGGCGCCTCCTACGAGGACTACAACCACAAGCAACCGGGCGATCCGGCAAAGCTCGGGCAGGTGATCGTGCAACTGGCTGGCATGGACGAACCGCCGCTGCATTTCCTGGCCGGCTCGGACGCGGTGGCCTGCGCGACCGATGCGTTCAAGCGTCGGACGCAAGAGGTGCAAAGGCACGCTGCCCTGTCGGTGACGACCGACATCTGAAAGAAAAAGCTGTCTGGCGTTGGATGGTGGTTTGGCATGGGCTTGCGAAAAGCGCGCCCTCAAACTGAGTACTTTCGAATCCATCGAGAAACATTGCTTACTTCTTGATGCAGTTCAGGGTAGACCGTGTCACAAACCGGTTCTTGAGGCGTGGCGCGAGTGAAAAGCCGCATTTCAGGCCAGTCGGGAGGTACCCGGTATCGGGCATATCGCCAGTTGCTACGCGTACTTACATTTTTGACTTGCAAATTCGAAATCGACGGCGTGTGGAGGAGCAAGCCATTGCTGCCGCATGCGGGCGCCTGCCCGATCAGGTAACGAAGGAACAAGTTGAAGCCATGAACAAGATTTTTCGGACCCTCTGGAATCCCACGCTCGGCACCTGGGTGCCCGCGCCTGAAATCGCGCGCGGCCATGCGCGCTCCTCCAGTTCCGGCAGCGCCAGCAGCGCCGTTGCGGTGGCCATGGCCGTGGTGCTCGCGTGTGCCGGGCCGGCACACGCCGCCGGCGGCGCGGGCGGCCAGCCGGTGGGCGACACCACGCTGAACGGCGGCGCCGGCGGCAGCAACGGCACGGGCGGCAACGGGGGCCTGAACGACAACAACTTCAACGCGAGCGGCGGCAACGGCGGCTCGTCCACACCGGCGGGCGTGACCGCGGGGTCCAACGCGACCATCGGCACCTTCGTTGGCGCCACACCCGGCACGGGCGGCGCGGCGGGTGCGACCAGCACCCAGGTGAGCCCGGGCGTGTTCCAGGGCGCGGCCGGCGGCGCGGGCCAGGCGCAGACCGGGGACGCCGCCAACGGCAACGGCTACGGCGGTGGTGGCGGCGGGGGCTTTCAGGGCGCGTCGATCGCCAACAACGTGGGCGCGTCTTCCAGCAGCTACACGGGTGGCGCGGGCGGTGCGGGTGGCGACGGGTACTGGGCCGCGGGCGGCGGCGGCGCGGGCGGCTACGGCTCGATTTTGAACGGCCCGCTCGGCAGCTACACGGCCACCAGCAGTTCGACAGGCGGCGTGGGCGGCAATGGCGGCGACGCGTTTTCTCAAGGCGGCGGCGGGGGCAGCGGCGGCGGCGGGTTCTACCTGAACGCCACCACGGCCGGCATCACCTTCGCCAACACCGGCACCATCACCGCGGGGGCGGGCGGCGCGGGCGGGGCCGGTGGCGGCGGCGCCACGGGCACCGGCTCGCCGGGCGCGGGCGGCGACGGCGGCATCGGCCTGTCGTCCACCGGCGCGGGCGCCACGCTGGCCAACACCGGCACCCTCGCGGGCGGTGCCGGCGGTGCGGGCGGCGTCAACAACAACGGGCGCCCCAACGGCGCCAACGGCGTGGGCGGCGTAGGCCTGGCCGGCGCCAACCTGGCCGTGACCAACAGCGGCACCATCACCGGCGGGCTGGGCGGGGACGGCGTCACGCGCGCGTCTGCCGTGGAGTTCACCGGCGGCACCAACAGCCTCACGCTGAACACCGGCTCGGCCATGACGGGCGCCATTGCCATCGACACCGGCGCCACCGCCAGCGTGATCGCCGGCGCCAACGGGCTGAGCGTGAGCAATGCATTGCTGCTGGGCGGCACCGGCACCATCGACACCCAAGGCAACAGCCTGGCCTTGACCGGCCCCATTTCCGGCGTCGGCAATCTTGTGAAAAACGGCACCGGCGTGCTGACCCTGAGCGGCGCCAACACCATCACCGGCGTCACCAACGTGGCGGCCGGCACCTTGCGCGCCGGCGCGGTCAACACCTTCAGCAGCGCCAGCACATTCAACGTGGCCAGCGGTGCCACGCTCGACCTGAAGGGCAACAGCCAGACCCTGGCGTCGATTGCCAACAGCGGCACCGTGTCGCTGGTGGGCACCGTGCCGGGCACCACGCTCACCATGACCGGCCCCTGGGTGGGCAACGGCGGCACGCTGCGCATGGGCACCGCGCTGGGCGGCAGCGCCAGCGCGAGCGACCGGCTCATTCTGAGCGGCAGCACCGCCATTGCCAGCGGGAGCACCAGCGTGCAGATCACCAACCTGGGCGGCCTTGGCGCTCTCACTGCGGGCAACGGCATCGAGATCATCAGCGCCGTGAACGGTGCCACCACCACGGCGCAGACCACCAAGAGCGCCTTCAGCCTCGCGGGCGGCCACGTGGACGCGGGCGCCTACCAGTACCGCCTGTATGCCGCCGACGCGAGCGGCGCCGGCGAGAACTGGTACCTGCGCTCCACCACCGCACCAACGACCGCTGGGACGGGCACGGGCACCGGCACCGGCGGCGGAACTGGCACCGGCACCGGTACCGGTACCGGTACCGGTACTGGCACTGGCACTGGCACTGGCACTGGCACTGGCACTGGCACTGGCACTGGCACTGGCACTGGCACTGGCACTGGCACTGGCACTGGCACTGGCACTGGCACTGGCACTGGCACTGGCACTGGCACTGGCACTGGTACTGGCACTGGTACTGGTACTGGTACTGGTACTGGTACTGGTACTGGTACCGGCGGAACTGGCACAGGGACAGGCGTTGTGGTGCCCACCTACCGCACCGAAGTACCGCTGTACGCCGCGCTGCCCGAGCAGCTGCGCCAGGCCAACCTGTCGATGCTGGGCAATCTGCACCAGCGCGTGGGTGACGACGGCCCCAATGGCGCCAACACCTCCACGCCCGAGCAGGGCTACCGCCAGGCGTGGGCGCGCATCATCAGCACCGACCGCACCATCGGCCAGGCGGGCACCGTCAGCCCCACCAGCCAGGGCCGCCTCACGGGCTTTCAGGCCGGCACCGACCTGTGGGCCGACCCCAACTGGCGCGTGGGCGTGTACGTGGGCCAGCTCGACGGCGACATGAGCGTCACCGGCTTCGCCAGCGGCCTGCAGAACTACGGCGTGGGCTCCAACGACCTGCGCAACCAGTACTTCGGCGCCTATGCCACGTGGAAGAACGACAGCGGCCTGTACGTCGACAGCGTGCTGCAGGCCGGCCGCCACCGCTACACCGTGTTGCCCGCGTTCAGCTTTGGCAGCGGCGGCAAGGGCAGCAGCCTGTTGGCGTCCGTGGAGGTGGGGCAGTCGTTTCCCATTGCCGAGAACTGGAGCATCGAGCCGCAGTTGCAGCTGGTGCACCAGCGCGTGAGCCTGGACGACACCGGCATCAGCGGCGCCATCGTGCAGCAGGATCCCCACAACGGCTGGCTGGTGCGCGCCGGCGTGCGGGTGAAGGGCGAGATTGCGACCAGCGCCGGCCTGCTGCAGCCTTATGTGCGCTTCAACGTGTACCGCAGCGGCAGCGGCACCGACATTACCCGCTTCGTCGGGCCGGCGGGCTACACCGACATCGCCACGCGCACCGGCGGCACCAGCACCGAGCTGGCGGGCGGCGCCACGCTGAAGCTCACGGAAAGCACCAGCCTGTATGCGGAGCTGGGCAAGCTGTGGGCGTCGGGTGGGGACACGCGCACCAAGGGCGGGGTGCAGGGGAGCCTGGGTGTGAAGGTGCGTTGGTAAGCCGACCGAAAACACGCAAGGGCGCGCGAGGCAACGAGGTCACTCTCGTGCATCTCGTGCATCTTTAGCGGGGGGCCTGCCGGCACTCAGCCGGCAGCCGCCACCGCTCCCATCGCCCCCATCGCGTTAAACCCGCGCGCCAGGTCCGCCACCAGGTCCGCGGGTGCCTCCAGCCCGACATGCAAGCGCACCACCGCCCCGCGCCCGCTCCAATCGGTCACGCTGCGCGCCGCGCGCATGTTGGTCCAAGCCACCAGGCTTTCATAGCCGCCCCATGAAGAGCCACGCCCGAACAGCGTGAGCGCATCCACAAAGCGCTCGACCGCCGCGTTGCTCGTGCCCGGCTGCAGCTCGATCGACAGCAGCCCGTTGGTGCCCTTGCAATCGCGTTTCCATATCTCGTGCCCCGGGTGCTGCGGCAGCGCCGGGCAGAACACCGTGGCCACCTCGGGCCGTGCTTGGAGCCAATGCGCCACTTCCAGCGCGTGCCGCTCGTGCATCTGCAGCCGCGCCGACAGCGTGCGAATGCCGCGCAGCACCAGCCAGGCGTCGTCGGGGCTCACCGTCATGCCGAAGGCGTCGCAGCGTTCGTTCAGCGGGCGCCAGGCGGCCTCGGTGGTGGCGACGGTGCCCATCATCACGTCCGAGTGACCCGACAGGTACTTGGTGGCGGCCATCGTCGAGATGTCCGCGCCCAGTGCCAGCGGCCGGTACTGCAGGCCCGACCCCCAGGTGTTGTCGGCCGCCAGCAGCGCGCCGTGCGCATGCGCGAGCGCGGCCAGCTTCGGCAGGTCGCACATCTCGTACACCAGCGAGCCGGGGCACTCCGCGTACACCAGCCGCGTCGTGGGCTCGAACAGGTGCTCGATGCCGCCGCCGTCCGCCGCGAAGAAGCTGCTGCGAATGCCGTAGGGCTCCAGAAACGAATGCACCAGGTTGCGTGTGGGCTCGTACACGCTGTCCGACATCAGCACATGGTCGCCCGGCTTCAGGTAAGACAGCAGCACCATGCCGATGGCCGCCAGCCCGGTGGGGAACAGCCGCGTGCGGTGCGCGCCTTCGAGTTCGCTCACCGCGTCTTCGAGTGCGAAGGTGGTCGGCGTGCCGCGCGCGCCGTAGCTGAACACGCGCTCGTCGTCGCGCCGCGCGCGGGCGTCGCGCATGGCGCCCACGCTGTCGAACAGCACGGTGCTGGCGCGCACCAGCGGCGTGTTGACGGGCGAGCCGCCCGCATAGGAAGGCGCCTTGCCGATGCGCGTGAGCCGCGTGTCGGGGGCCAGGTCGGCGGGGGGCGCGGAGTGCGAGTCAGACATGGTGATGGGGCTCGGAAATGTCAGGCCGCTATGTTGCGTCAATCCGCGCGCGCGCCGGAGAGTTTGACGATGCGCGACCAGCGCTCGATGTCCTGGCGCATCTGCGCGGCAAAGGCTTCCGACGAGTTGCCCACCACTTCGCTGCCACCGTCGGTGACCAGCTTGGCCACCTCGGGCATGCGCAGTGCGCGCACGATGGCTTCGTTCATGTAGGCCACGCGTTCGGGCGGCGTGCCGGCCGGCGCGAAGAAGCCGTACCAGTCTTCGAAGCGCGCGCCGGCGTAGCCCAGTTCTTCGAGCGTGGGCACCTTGGCGAACACGCCGATGCGGCGCGGGCTGGTCACGGCCAGCACGCGCAGCTTGCCGTTCTGCACCAGGCCCGCCACCGACGCGGTGGACGTCACCAGCACATCGACCTGTCCGCCGAGCAGGTCGGTCAGCGCGGGGCCGGCGCCCTTGTAGGGCACGTGGGTCATTTCGATGCCGTTGTCCTTGCCCAGCACCACGCCCACCAGGTGCGACAGCGTGCCGTTGCCCGGCGTGGCATAGGTCACCTTGCCGGGCGTTGCCTTGGCCTTGGCGGCCAGGTCGGCAAAGCTCTTGAGCGCCGAGTTGGCATCGACCACCAGCGCGAGCGGCGCGGCGTTGATCTGTGTGATGGGAATGAAGTTCTTGACCGGGTCGAAGCCCGCCGACGCATACAGGGTGGGGTTGACCGCCATGATCGACACCTGCGAGGTGAGCAGTGTGTAGCCGTCGGGTTTGGCGTCGGCCACGGCCTTGGCGCCGATGTTGCCGCCCGCGCCGCCGCGGTTGTCGACCACCGCGGCCTGTCCGATGATTTCCGACAGGCGCGAGGTGACGAGTCGTGCAGTGGCGTCGTTGCCGCCGCCCGGTGGAAACGGCGAGATGAACTTCACCGTTTGCGAGGGATAGCCGTTGCGCGGTGCGAGCGGTTCGGCGGTGGCGGGCTGAAGTGCCAGTGCCGTGAGCCACAGGGCAGCGACGGCAAGGCGGGCAAGGTACGGGACGCGAATGACAGACGACATGACGGAACTCCTGAAGTAGGAACTGACAAGGACTAGCGGGAAGACTGTGTGTTTTGCTAAGGGTTGTTGTTCGGGGCGCCGAGCTTCAGGGCGGTTCTTGCGCCGACTTTCAGGGCGACGCTCACGCCGACGGCGTGCTTCTTTTCTCGAATGTCCCCCGGCCTTCGGCCTCCTCCTTTATTTCGCGAAAAGAAGCCCACCATCGGCGTGAGCGTTTTCAGAGCAGTCGTTGATCGCGCGATCACAACGAGCGTGTCCACGAGCAAAGGGCGTCGGGTGCTCCCCGCAGCGAAATAAAGGAGGAGGGCGAAGCCCGGGGGACATTCGCGGAGGGGAGCACCCGGCGGCCTTTGCTCGCGCCCTGAACAGCGGCGCACAAAACAACCGCCCCCAAAACGGCAGTGGTCATGCGCGCAACGTGACCAAAGGCGCAGGCAGTCGGAACGCTGCCTTCTCCTGTGCGTCGAGCTGCGCGACCAAGCCCGTCTCCCAGGCGAGGTAACGGCGCGCCGCCTCCTTGTTGCCGTCGTGACGGTCGTGCACGAAGAAGAGGTAGTCGATGCAGTCGCTGTCCGCGGGCAACGTGGGCGTGGCCTCCACCGGCAAACCGGCATCGCGCCACGCAGTCATGCCGCCTTCGAGCAACAGCGGTGTGGGCATGCCTGCGAGTTCGGAGGCGGCCGTCCATGCCGCGAGCGCGGCGTCGTCGGCCACCAGCACCAACTGGCGCGTTTCGCTCTTCACATCAGCGGCCAGACGCGGGCGAATCGACCAGCGTGCCTGCGGAATGTGGCCCGCCCGAAACTGCATGCTGCCGCGCAGGTCGATCACTGCGACGTCGTTCTTCTCGATGCGTGCGGCCAGGGTTTGCGCATCGATGGTGCGCAGCGACGGCGCGGCCGGTGTCGTTGAAGGTGTCAGAGCCAGCCCGCTCGCCAGCCCGCCTTCGAGAACGCTCGCGTCATGGCCCATCTGCCGCAGCCAGCTCGCGATGGTCGGTGCGCGCACGCCGTCGTCGTCGACCAGCACCAGCCGCGCGCCGCGCACACCCACGTACTGGTCACCGGCCTGCATCAACTGACCACCCGGCGTGTGCTGCGCACCCGGCAGGCTGCCGGCCGCAAATTCTTCCGGCGTGCGCACATCGCACAGGAACAGGGTGCGGGCTGTTTCGGTGGCCCACTGCTGCACCGTCTGCGCGCTGACCACCGGCACATCGAAACGCGCGGCCAGTGCCTTGGCGGCGGGGCGCAGGTCGGTGTTGCCGCTGTCGTCCGTGTAGCGGCGCGTACCGCCGTGCTCCAGCACATGGTCGTTCAGGTACCAGCCCTGCGTGCCGTTCTCCAGCGCATACACCGGGTTGGGCAGGCCGAGGTTGATGAGCGTCTGCGCGCCGATGATGCTGCGCGTGCGCCCCGCGCAGTTGATGACGATGGGCGTGGTGGTGTCGGGCACCAGCCGGCGCACGCGGTAGGCCAGCTCGCCGTTGGGGCAGCAGGTGGCGCTTGGAATGTTCATCTTGTGGAACTCGCTCACCGGGCGCCCGTCGAGCACCACCACCTTGTCGTCGCGCGCCAGCATTTCGGCCAGCTGGTCGGCGCTGACACGCGGCGTGTGATAGACCTCCTCGGCCAGTTCGCCGAAGGTCTTCGATGGCAGGTTGACGCCCGCAAAGAGCACGTAGCCCGCGGCCTTCCATGCAGGAGCGCCGCCTTGCAGCACATGCACATCGGTGTAGCCCAGCGCCGCCAGTTGCGCGGCGGCGCGCTGCGCCACGTGGCTGTCGCCGTCGTCGTAGACCACCACGCGCACACCACGGCGCGGCACCAGGCGCGGTGCATCGAGCTCGAGCCGGCTGAAGGGCAGGGGGATGCCGTAGAACAGATGCGCCTCGCCGTACTGGCCGTGCTCGCGCACGTCGAGCAACGCGATCTCCGCGCCGTCGTGCAGCCACGTCTTCAGGGTCTTCGGGTCGATGGTGGAGGTCGTCATGTGCAAGCGGATCGGTGGGGTCGGATGCGGCCACGCGAACGCGCCCCTGCGAGGCCGCCGTGGCGGTCCGCATCCGGAGAGATGAAAAAGAAAAAGAGGGGGGTGCTCAGCGCCGCGTCTGCACGCCGATGCCCATCGTCTGGTACGTGCCCGCGGCCATGTCGTAGGCGGTGCGCTGGTTCAGCGTTTCGAGCGCGCGGCCGTACATGTGCAGGTGGCGAATGACTTGCTCGCCCTGAATCTCGACCGAGTGAATGTCTTCGGGCATCAGCGCAATGCCCTTGCCCGGTGCCACGACGACCAGTGCCGTTTCCTTCAACTGGCCCACGCCCGGCACGGTGCCGTCGTCGGTGCGCGCGTACACGCGGTTGTGCTCGGTGCCTTCCACGGCCGCAATGCAGGCCCAGGTGGTGTGGTTGTGCGGCACGATCTTCTTGCCCGGGCGCATCACGTTCAGGTAGAGCGCGTAGCTCTGGTCGGCGTCTTCGGCAATGAGGTAGCGCGCCTGGTGCTCGCCCGCCTCCGGCGCGGGGAAGTCGGTGGCACCCCAGTAGGCGGTGTGCGCGGCCAGGTTTTGCAGCGCGCCGAGCACCACGTCGAGCGTTTCGCGGGTGGCTTCAGCGCCGCCAATGGCTTTCTTCATCGCATCGATGGAGGCGGTCACGGCCTGCTGGCGTGGCTCGGATGGGGTGCTCATGCGTGTGCTCCAGTGGGGTTGTCTGTTTGGTATGCGTTCACTGTAGTGACGGCGGCGTGACGCAACAATCCAAGCAGCGCAAGAAACACATCAATAAAATTAATGGATGACCACCCTCGATCTTGAATTGCTGCGCTCTTTTGCCGCCGTTGTCAGCCACCACAGCTTTGCGGCGGCGGGCGTTCACCTGGAGCGCACGCAGTCGGCCATCACGCAGCAGATGCAGCGGCTGGAGGAGCAGATCGGCCACCCGCTGTTTGCCAAGCAGGGCCGCCAGAAGCGGCTGACGGAGCACGGCGAACGCCTGCTCACCTACGCGCACCACCTGCTCGCATTGAACGACGAGGCGCTGCGCAGCCTGCGCCAGGGCCAGCTCGAAGGCAACCTGCGTATCGGCGCGCCGCACGACGTGGCCGAGACCATGCTGCCGCTGCTGCTGACCGAGGTGGCACGCACGTCGCCGCTGCTGCAGCTGGACATTCACATCGGCCGCAGCCCCTACCTGATGACCTCGCTCAAGAGCGGCGAGGTCGACATGATCATCTCCAACCGGGCCGACGCGCAGTCGCAGTTCGAGGGCGTGGTGCTGCGCAACTCGCCCACCGTGTGGCTGTGCGCGGCGGGCTATGTGCACGACCCGGCCAAGCCGGTGCCGCTCATCATGGCGGACGGGCCCAGCATTTTCCGCCGCCTTGCGCACGAGGCGCTGGACGCGGCGGGCGTGGCCTGGACGCCGCGCTACACCTCGTCCAGCCTGATCGGCATCAAGGCCGCGCTGCGTGCGGGGCTGGGCGTGACGGCGCGCGGCGTGGAGCAGCTGGACGCGGGCCTGCGCGTGCTGGGCGCGGGCGACGGCATGCCGCGCCTGCCCGATCTGGCCTACCACCTGTATGTGCGCAGCCATGTGGTGAACCCGGTCACACGCCAGGTGTTCGAAACGCTGAAGACGCAGCTGCGGTTGCCGCGCACCGACGTGGCGGGCTGAGCGGCGCGGCCCGGCCGCCGGCGCGTACGCGGATTCGCTCAGCCCGCGGGCACGCCGACCGCGCGCGACATGAACTCGATGGTCGCCAGGCCGCGGCCGAGATGCACGTCCAGCTCCGCCAGCATCGCGCCGAGGTCGTCGCCCAGGCTCACTTCCAGAAAGCGCCGGTGGTTGTCCTCGAAGTCGACTTTGGGCGCATGCGAGATCTGGCAGATGGCAAAGCCGAGCTGGATCTTCTGCGTCATCTGCAGCCACAGCGCGGGCATCAGGTGGTTGCCGCAGCGCTCATACACCAGGCCATGGAAGTGCGCCTCGGCGCGAATTTCTTCGGTGAGGTCGCCGCTGTCGACGGCGGCCATCATCAGGTCGAAGCGCGCCTGCAGCTCGGTGCGAAAGGCGCGGTCGCGGTGCGGCCAGAGGCTGGTGTAGGCCTGCCGCTCCAGAATGCGCCGCACCTCGTACACGTCGCGCAGCACCTGCTCGTTGATGTCCGTCACGAAGGTGCCGGCATACGGGCGGTTGACCACCAAGCCGGACTCGATCAGCTCGCGAATCGCTTCGCGCAGCAGCCCGCGGCTCACGCCGAACTGCGTGGCCAGGCCGCTTTCGACCAGCTGCGTGCCGGGCGCGATCTGCCCCGCCAGGATGGACTTCTTCAGCGCCGCCGCCACGTGGTCTCGCCGCGTGACCGAGGGAACCGGGCTGAATGTGGGGAGGGTGGACATGGGGTCGAGGGGGTCGATGGGGTCGGTAGAGCGGGGGAGAGATCGTTGGTGGGGGTGCTGCGCGAGGGCGCCGCTCAGGTGCGCAACGCCAGACGTTTTTCGAACCGAGAGGCCCAGAACGCACCCGGATAGATCAGCACGAAGTAGATCACAGCGACCGTGCTCAAGGTCTCCAGCGGATGGTAGTAGGCCGAGCTGAGCGCGCGGCCCTGGTACATGAGTTCGTGCACCGCAATCACCGATGCAATGGACGTGTTCTTGGCCAGCTCGATGCCCCGGTTGGTGAACGCGGGCAGCATGCGCGCCAGCACCTGCGGAACGATGATGCGCCGCAGCGCCTGCGCGTGGCTCATGCCGATGGCGCGCGCGCCTTCCCACTGGCCGTTGGCAATGGAGGCCATGCCGCCGCGGAAAATTTCCGAGCAGTAGGCCGAGGCATTGAGCACCAGCCCGCACAGCGCCGCCGCAATGGGGCTGAGCTGGTAGCCGGTGAGGATGGGAAAGGCATAGAAGAACCAGATCAGCTGAATGATCACGGGCGTGTTTCTGAACACCTCCACGTACACCCGTGCCAGCGCGCGCACGGCGCGCGAATGCGACCGCGCACCCAGCGACAGCACGAAGCCGATCAGCATCGATGCCGGAAAGGCCAGCGCCCACAGCAAGGCGGTCATGCCCAGCCCCTTCAGCAGCACCGGGTAGTTCTGCAGCACCGACGAAAAGTCCCATGTGAAGTCCATGATCGATCAGCCTGCGGGAAGGAGTGCAAAGCGCGACAGGCGCCGCTCGAGCAGGTGCGCAAGCAAGCTCAGCGACAGCAGCGACACGAAGAAGATGGCGGCCACGAAGGTGTAGACCTCCAGCGGCCTGAAGGTGATGGAGTTGACCTGCATCGCCTGGTACATCAGGTCGGAATAGGCCAGCGTGGACGCGAGCGCGGTGGTCTTGATGAGCTCGAACGAGCGCTCCAGAAACGGCGGCAGCATGCGCTGCGCCGCCTGCGGAAGAATCACGCGGCGCACCACCTGCGAGGCCTGCATGCCGATGGCGCGCGCCGCCTCCCACTGGCCGCGCTCGACCGACACCACGCCGCCGCGAATCACCTCCGCGTAGAAGGCGCCCGACTGCGTGGACAGCGCAATGATGGCCGCCACATAAGGGTCCAGGCTCACGCCGATGAGCACCGGCAGGCCGTAGAAGGCCCAGAAGAAGTGAATCAGCGGTGGCGTGTTGCGATAGAACTCGGTGAACCACAACGCGGGAAGCGCAAGCCAGCGGCGCCCCGACAGCCGCATGACCGCCAGCACCGCGCCAATGGCCACGCCCATCACGATGGCCACCGCCGCAATCTTCAAGGTGCCGAAGGCACCGGTCAGCAGCATCTGGCGGTACGCCCAGACGGCGCCGAAGTCCCACTCGTAGTTCATGTCGAAGCTCCTGCGTTGCAGCGCTTGTTTTTAAAGCGCTTACTTTTCCAGCGCTTCCTTGGTCACGCCGGGCAGGGTGGCCGCGTCCAGCCCCTTGGTCTTCAGGTACTGCGCGTACAGGGCCTGGGTCTGGCCCGACGTATAGAGCTTGGAAAACTCACCGTCCAGAAAGTCGCGGAAGGCCGTGTCCGCTTCGCGGCGAATGCCGGCGCTGGTGGGCAGCGCCACCACGGGCTGGGGAATCTGAACCTTGCCCTTGTGGATCTTGGAATACGCGATGACCAGTGCCGGGTGATAGAACGCGATGCCGTCGACGCGGCCCGACATGAAGGCGGCAATGGTCTCGTCGGTGTTCGTGAAGCGCTCCAGCTTGGCTTGCGGAATGCGCTTGGTCAGGTCACGGTCGGTGGCGGTCCCCAGTGCCACGCCCAGCTTGATTTCCGGCTTGTCGAGGTCGCTCCAGTTCTTGGCGACCAGGCTGTCCTTGGTGAGCACGCCCTGGGCGTACCAGAGCAGCGGCTTGGTCGGAAAGTCGATGGCCTTCTTGCGCTCGTCGGTGGCGTCGAGCACGAACATCACATCGATCTGGCCGGCCTGCAGCGCGGCCACGCTGTTGCCGTAGGTGGTTTCCACCGGCACCAGCTTCACGCCCAGGTCCTTCGCGATGACCTGGCCCACCATGAAGCCCAGGCCGCTCCAGGTGCCAGTGGCCGGGTCGCGGTAGTACCAGGGGTCGCCCTGCGCCACGCCGATCTTGAGTTCGCCGGACTGCTTGATTTTTTGCAGTGTGCCGCTCTGGGCCCAGCTGGTGGCGGCTGCGAAAGACAGAAGCAGGGACAGCGCGAAGGCGAAGAGCGTGCGCATGCCCGGGCGTTGGAAGGAGAGGTTCATGTCGGTTCCTTGAGGGATGGATGCAAAGCGAAAAACAGGCAGAAAGCTGATCACTCGGTCTGGCCGATGTACTGGCGGTAGAGCGCGTCCAGCCGCGCGGTGAGCACGCCGGCACCGGCGCCTTGCCCCGCACCTATCGCGCGTCCATCGATCCGCGCCACCGGCGTGATGCCACCGAGCGTGCCGGTGACGAAAGCCTCTTCGGCGTTGTACATGTCGGCCAGCGTGAAGTCGCCTTCGAACACCGGCATGCCGGCCTCGCGCGCCAGCCGCAGCACGGTGGCGCGCGTGATGCCGTTGAAGCAGTAGCGGCCCGACGAGGTCCACAGCGCGCCGTTGCGCACGATGAAGAAGTTGGTCGAGTTGCAGCTGGACACGAAGCCCATGGGGTCGAGCATGATGGCCTCGTCCGCGCCGGCGTTGATGGCCTGAATAAGCGCCTGAATGAAGTTGAGCCGGCTGTGCGAGTTCAGCCGCAGGTCGAACACGTCCGGCGTGCTGCAGCGCACCGTGGAGGTGAAGAGGTTCAGGCCGCGCTGCTTGGCATCGGCCGCCACCACCTTGTGTTCGGCCACGCACACGATGGTGGGGCCGCCGATGACGAAGCGCGGGTCCTGGTTGGGGGTTTTCTTGATGCCACGCGTCACCATCAACCGGGCGTGCGCGCCGTCGGTCATGCCGTTCTGTTCGAAGGTGGAGGTGATCACCGCCTTGATCTCGTCCCGGGTCAGGCCGATGTCCATCTGGATGGTGCGCGCGCCTTCCAGCAGGCGATCGATGTGCGCGTCGAACGAGACGATGCGCCCGCGCACCAGGCGCACGCCCTCCCACACGCCGTCGCCGCACACATAGCCGGCGTCGAACACAGAGATGCGCGCTTCGGCGCGGGGAAAGAATTCACCGTTGACGTACACCTGCACCTGGGCGTTGCGGTCGTCGGGCAGGTACGACTGGGAGCTGGTCTTCGAGGCTTGGGGCGATGTTTGCATGGGGAGGTTCGATGAAATGGGGGAGGAGCGGGTGGCTCAGAAGTTGAAGGCCGTGTAGCGCTCCAGAAAGCGTTGCGTGCGTTCGCGCTGCGGATGCTTCAGCACCTCGTCGGGCGTGCCGGTTTCGTAGAACTGGCCGTCGGCCAGAAACAGCACGCGGTTGGCGTAGTGGTAGGCAAAGCCGAGCTCGTGCGTTACCAGCAACATGGTTCGGCCTTCCTCGGCAAGGTCGCGAATCACGCTCAGCACCTCGCCCACCAGTTCAGGGTCCAGCGAAGAAGTTGGCTCGTCGAACAGCAGCACTTCGGGGTCCATGGCCAGCGCGCGCGCAATGGCCACGCGTTGCTGCTGCCCGCCGGAGAGCCTGCCGGGGTAGGCGTCGGCCTTTTGCGCCATGCCGACCTTGTCGAGCTGCGCCATTGCGCGCGCCCGGGCCTCTTGCGCCGGGACCCGCAGCACCGTCACCAGGCCTTCCATCACGTTGCCCAGCACGCTCATGTGCGGAAACAGGTTGAACTGCTGAAACACCATGCCCACGCGCTTGCGAACCTCGGAGAGCTCGGTGGCGCCGTAGGTCATCTGCAGTTCGGCCGCCGCAGTGCTGGTGGCGGTGCCGTTGCTTGTGCTTGCACCGGAAGGGCGCGCGGGCTTGCCGATGGTGCGTCCGTGCAGTTCGATGCGCCCTGCGCTGGGCATCTCCATGAAGTTCAGGCAGCGCAGCAAAGTGCTCTTGCCTGAGCCGCTGGCGCCCAGGATGGCGATCTTGTCGCCCTTCTGCACGTCGAGGTCGATGCCGCGCAGGACATGGTTGTCACCGAAGCGCTTGTTCAAGCCGGTGATTCGGATGATCGGATCGCTCATGCGGGTGCCTCAAGAGAAGGAGTGCTGTTTTTAAACGATTGTCCGACAATCGACAGTCGGGTTTCCGAGCATCACGCAAGGCGCGTGCCAGAACGCGGCGCTTCGCTACATTCAGCTCCCACCTCCACTGCACCGCCGCTGCACCTCGACTGCACAACTGCACATCCACCCCACGTTTCCACGCGTAACCGTTGTGCTGCCCTCGCAGCGCATCACAACAACCGCCGGAGACAAGCGCCCCATGACCTTTTCACCCCGCATGGCTTCGCGGCCCTGGCTGCTCGGCGCCCTGTTCGGCAGCGCCGCCGCCTGTGCCCAGCAGAACCACCTGCCGGAGATTCAGATCGTCGGCCCGCGCGACGCCACCATCGGCACCGCCGACAGCGCCAGCGAGGGCGCGGTGGAGCGCGAGTCTTACCAGTCGCGGCCCAAGCTGCGCCCCGGGGACATCGTGGAGGCCGTGCCCGGGGTGGTGGCCACGCAGCACTCGGGTGACGGCAAGGCCAACCAGTACTTTCTGCGTGGCTTCAACCTCGACCACGGCACCGACTTCGCGGTAACGGTCGACGGCATGCCGGTGAACATGCCCACGCACGGCCACGGGCAGGGCTATGCCGACCTGAACTTTCTGATGCCCGAGCTGGTCTCGGGCGTGCGCTACCGCAAGGGCCCGTACTTTGCGCAGGGCGGCGACTTTTCATTGGCCGGCAGCGCCTCGCTCGACTACTTCAGCGCGCTGGAGGCGCCCTTCGCCGAGGTCACCGTGGGCTCGCACGACTTTCGCCGCCTGCTGGCCGCCGGCTCGCGCACCGTGCAAGACCAGACCTGGCTGGGCGCCATCGAGCTGGAAGGCAACAACGGCCCGTGGAACGTGCCCGAGCACCTGAAGAAGACCAACGCGGTGCTGCGCTATTCGCAGGGCTCGCAGTCGCGCGGCTTCAGCATCACCGGCATGGCCTACAAGAGCCAGTGGACCTCGACCGACCAGGTGCCCGAGCGCCTCATCGACAGCGGCGCGCTGCCGCGCTTCGGCAGCCTGAACCCGACCGACGGCGGCAAGACGCAACGCCTGAGCCTGTCGGCCAAGTGGTTCGACAAGGGCCCCGGCGGCGACACCGAGTTCAGCGCCTATGCCATCGACTACCGCTTCGACCTGTTCTCCGACTTCACCTACTTTCTGAACAACCCGGTCAACGGCGACCAGTTCGAGCAGACCGACCGCCGCCGCGTCTTCGGCGCGCAGGGCTCGCATTCGATGGCCAACAAGATCGGGGGGCTCGACGGCCTGCTGAGCTTTGGCGCGCAGTGGCGCGGTGACCGCATCGGCGAGGTGGGCCTGTACGACACCGAGGCCCGCCAGCGCCTGGACACGGTGCGCAACGACAAGGTGTCGCAGGACCTGTTCTCGGTGTACGGCCAGCAGCTGGTGAATTTCAGCGAGCGCTGGCGCGCCTACGTGGGCCTGCGCGGTGACGCGCTGCGCTACAACGTGCAGGGCCGCGAGCCGGTGTACGGCCCGCTCAACAGCGGCAAGGGCCACGATTCGCAGGTGAGCCCCAAGTTCGGACTGGCCTTTGCGCCCACGCCGGCGAACGAGTTCTACTTCAACGCGGGCGTGGGCTTTCACAGCAACGACGTGCGCGGCGCCACCATCACCGTCGACCCGAAGACCGGCGACGCCGCCGACCGCGTGCCCGCGCTGGTGAAGGGCCGCGGCGCGGAAGTCGGCTGGCGCTTTCAGCCGAACGAAGACCTCACGGCCACCGTGGCGCTGTGGAAGCTCGACCTTGCCTCCGAGCTGGTCTACGTGGGCGACGCCGGCACCACCGAGCCCGGCCGCGCCAGCACCCGGCGCGGCCTGGAGGCCACGCTGCGCTGGAAGTTCGACCGCGCCTGGCGGCTGGAGGTGGACGGTGCGCTGTCGCGCGCGCGCTTCAAGGGCGCGGCGCCGGAAGGCGAAGGCAACCATGTCGACAACGCCGTGGAGCGCGTGCTGGCGGCCGGCATCACCTACATCGACGGGCCGCTCACCGCCTCGCTGCGGCTGCGCTACATGGGGCCGCGCGCGCTGGACACGCTGAACACCGTGCGCTCGCGCGCCACCACGCTGCTGAATTTTGGCGCGCGCTATGCGATGAACAAGCAGCTGACGCTGGGGCTGGACGTGTTCAATCTGGCGGGGCGCAAGGGCAACGACATCGAGTACTACTACGCCTCATGCACGGCCGGCGAGGTGGCCGGCGGCAGCTGCAACGGCGGCGTGAACGACCGCCACGTGCACCCGATGGAGCCGCGCAGCGTGCGGGTGAGCGCACGCTACACGTTCTGAACTGCGAGCTCCCCGAACTGCGACCCCCGCCCAGGGCTGGGCGTCACATGGCTGCGGCGCCCGCTGTGCTTGGCCTGGTACATGGCCTTGTCGGCGGCGGCCAGCAGGTCTTGCGGCGTCTCGGTGCCGCTGCCCAGCGCAATGCCGACCGACGCGCCAATCACCGTGTCGGAGTTCGCCAGCTGCAACGGCTGGCCGATGGCCTCGACGCAGCGCCGCGCCAGGGTCTGCGCACCTTGCTGCGCGGGCTCCTCGAAGTCGGCCGCCAGCAGCACGAACTCGTCGCCGCCGATGCGCGCCACCGTGTCGGTCTGGCGCACCAGGCTTTGCAGCCGGTGCGCAATTTCGCGCAGGGCCAGGTCGCCGGCCTCGTGGCCCAGCGTGTCGTTGAGCTTCTTGAAGCCGTCCAGGTCCAGGTACAGCACGGCCACCTGGTGCCCGTGGCGCTTGGCGCGCTCCAGCGCCTGCTGGAGCCGGTCGTCCAGCAGCTTGCGGTTGGGCAGGCCGGTCAGGGTGTCGTGGTGGGCCAGGCGCGCCAGCGCCTCCTGGTTGTCGAGCAGCTTGGCCAGCAGCCGGTTGAAGGCCCGCGTGAGGTGGCCGATTTCGTCGTCGCGCACCACCGGCAGCGGCGCCAGCGCCAGCTCCCCGCGGGTCATGCGGTCGGCCTGGCTGGCGGCGCGCAGCAGGGGGCGCAGCAGCCAGGCTACGAGCAGGCCGATGAGGATGAGCGCGATCACCACGGCGGGCGCGCGCTGCTGCACGATGAAGGTCTGCATGCGCCCCACCGGCGCCAGCGCCTGCGTCAGGGGCACCCGCGCCACCACGAACCAGCCGCTGTTGGGCACCGAGGCCATGGCGGCAATTTCTTCGACGCCCTTGGCGTTGCGCGTGGTGCCGGTGCCGCGGAAACCGGCCATGGCCTTGTCGTGCAGCAGGTTCACGCCGTCGGGCGGGGTGGGGGTGAGCGACATGACGGTGTCTGTCGAGGCCACAAAGATGCGGTCGCGCGGCGACACCACCAGAATGCCGCCCGCGTCGCCCACGCGCCCGCGCTGCAGGTGGTCGAGCAGGCCGTCCGCCGACATGTCGGCCGTGCCCAGCAGCACGGCGGCCACCTGGCCGGGCCCGCTGCGCACCGGCACGGCCATGGGCAGCACCGAATGCTGCGAGAGCGGCAGCGCCTGCGCGCGGCCCAGGCCGGAGTGGCCCGCCAGCGCGGCAACAAACTCCGCGCCGTCGGTGGCGATCTGGCCGGAGCCGTCCAGGCGCTTGCCGCTCAGGTCGGCCACCCTCAGGCCCAGCGGGAACACCGGGCTCAGCGTGCTGCGTTCCTGCAACCAGGCGCGCAGTTGCTCGGGCTCCGACAGAAGCGCGGGCGGCAGGGTTTGCGCCAGGCGCTCCAGGAAGGCGAACCGGTCGCCCAGGTAGTTGTCGATGTCGCGCGCCACGTAGGCGGCCAACGCCGTTTGCTGGGTGGCCACCGAGCGGGTGAGGTCCTCGCGCAGGAAGCGGCTGAGCTGGATGTAGCTGGCGGCGGTTCCGATGATGGCCATTGCCAGGCCCATGACGACCAGACGAACAACCAGGCTGTTGGCGGATTTTCGAAGGTTCACTCGGGCGGCACGCGGTTGCGGTAGGTGCGGGACTGTATCGCAAGCGCACCCTCTGCGGCCATGTACGGCCTCATGCGGCCTGCCATATGCGGCCACGTACGGCCTGCACGGCCATGCCCCGCGCTACCCCTTTTGCGCGGCCAGCGGTGCGTGCGCCGGGCCGATGCGGCGCGACCACACGAAGATGCCGCCCATCGCCAGCACCAGGAAGGCGCCGAAGCCCGCCAGCGTGGGCAGCAGAGGCGCGTCCAGCCAGATCAGCGTGCCGTACACCCCCAGCATGGCCAGCGAGGCCAGGCTCTCGTTGGCGTTCTGCACCGCAATCGACTGGCCCGGGTGCATGTGCCGCAGCCCGCGGCTTTGCAGCAGCGCATTCATCGGCACCAGCAGCAGGCCGGCCAGCGCGCCCACCACCACCAGCATCGCGGCGGCCACGGTGGGGCGTGTGACCAGCGTCATGCCCATCACCACCGCGCCCAGCGCCACGCCCAGCGGCAGCGCCCGCCGGGCACGCTCCAGCGGAAACCAGCGCGCCGCGCCCATTGCCCCGCCCACCATGCCGACGGCCACCGCAATCTGCAGCAGTGCGCCGTGCGCCAGCGTGAGGCCCAGTTGCTCCGCGCCCCAGCGCAGCACCAGAAACTGCAACGTGGCCGACGCCGCCCAGAACAGGCTGGTGACGGCCAGCGAGATGCGCGCGTCCGCGTCGCTCCACAGCAGCCCCAGCGCGTGCCTGAAATCGCGCAGCAGCGCGCCCGGGTGGGCCAGTGCCGCGCGGTTGCGCGCCGGGCTGTGCGGAATGGCCAGCGTGCAGGCCGCCGCCAGCAGGTACACCGCGCCGATGGCGGGCAGCGCATGCCCCTTGTCGACCAGCGTGCTGCCCAGCGCCACGCCGAACAGAATGGACGCCACCGTGCTCGCCTCGACCCAGCCGTTGGCCCGCACCAGCTCGCTCTGCGGCAGCAGCTCGGGCAGGATGCCGTACTTGGCCGGCGAGTAGGCCGCCGCGCCCAGCCCCACCAGTGCATACGCCAGCAGCGGCTGCACATGCCACGCCAGCAGCGCGCAGCCGCCCAGCTTCACCAGGTTGGAGACCATCAGCACCCGGCCCTTGGGCGCGGCGTCGGCCACGGCGCCGGCAAAGGCGGCCAGCAGCACATACGACAGGTAGAAGCACACGCGCAGCGCGGGTGTCATCCAGCCGGGCGCGTGGCGCTGCATGAGCAGGCCGATGGCCACGATGAGCAGCGCGTTGTCGCCCAGCGAGCTGAAGAACTGCGCCGCCACCACCGCGTGCAGGGCGCGCCGCGACGGCCGGGGTTGCTGCGGTTGCGGGTGGGCCGCAGCGGGCACGGGCGCCGTCACGCGCTTGCGCCCGAGTGCACGCTCGAGCCCATCTCGACATTCACGCCGACATTCACCCCGAAGTTCATGCCGAAGAAGTGCTGCCGGTAGCGCGGCGCCACGTCGTGCATGCGCAGCATCAGCGGCAGGTCGGCGGTGTTGAAGGCCACGTCAAGCGCGGGCGGCCCCAGCAGGCGCGCGCCGCAGCGCAGGTAGCCCTTGATGAGCGGCGGCGCCTGCGGGCAGGTGGCCGCGGCGGCGCCGTTCGCATCGGCGTGCGCCTGCGTGTGAAGCGGCAGCGCGATGCGCGGCGCCACGCGCCAGCGCTGCTCCACCAGATGGGTGCGGCACAGCCGGTGCCACAGCTGCGCGGCGCTGGTGCCTTGGTCGTCCAGGCCGATGCTGGCGCAGCCGATCATGGTGTCCAGCCCGTGCTGCGCCATGTACTGCCCCAGGGCGGTCCACAGCGCCATGATGACGCTGCCCGAGCGCCATTGCGCGTCCACGCACGAGCGCCCCAGCTCCAGCGCGCGGCCGCGCAGTGGGGCGAGCGGGGCCAGGTCGAACTCGGTGTCGGTGTAGAAGCCGCCCGCGCGTAACGCGGCCTCGGGCGTCAGCACGCGGTAGGTGCCGATGAGCGGGCCGGTGCCGTGCACCGGGTCCACGGCGCGCACCAGCAGGTGGTCGCAGAAGGCATCGAAGCGGTCGGCGTCCAGGCCGCTGGGCGTGCCTTCGGGCGGCGTCAGGTGGGCGCCCATTTCTTGCGCGAACACGCGGTAGCGCAGGCGCTGGGCGTCGCGCACGTCTTCTTCGCAATCGGCCCAGCGGGTTTGCAGGGCCGGCGCGGCAGTGGTGGTGTCGGTGTGCATGAAGGCGGGCCGGCGCGCGTTAGTTGGAAGGCGGGTAGCGCGCAACCAGGCGGTTCTGCCGCCGGTTGAGACGCGCCAGCGCCAGCAGCCCGATGGGCCGCACCCCGGCCTTGCGCTGCGCCGCGCCAATGGCAAACAGCAGCCGCTGCTTGGCGAACACCATGCGAAAGCCCTGCAGCACGCCGATGTCGGGGTCCCATGCCTCGATGGCCTCGGAGCCCGCGCCGTTGATTTCCATGATGGTGAAGCCGCGCCCCGCAGCCAGCTCGCGCAGGCTGTCGTAGCGCACGTCGAAGCGCCCGAAGTGAAAGGCCGGCATGTCGCGCGCCACCGCGTCGATCGCGCGCACCAGCTCCGGCGTGATGAGCCGCGCTCCGTTGCGATAGAGCCCGCCCACGCGGGTCGAGCCGATGGTGGCCAGGCGCACCTGCTGGCCGGCCGCGGGCACGCTGTCGGGCGCCACGCTGCACTGGTGCCGCGGCGATCGCGCGATGCGGCGCGCGCGCACGTCGGCCGCCACCAGCTGGGCCACCGTGCGGCGCCCGTCGCCCGTCACGCGCGGAAAGTAGCGCAGCGCCAGGCCGATGACGCGGCCCTGGCCCGTGTGCGGGTCGCGCGCATAGAAGATGCCGGCCTCGCCTTCCTGCGGCAGGTAGCGCTGCAGCACCACGGTTTCGCCGGCCGGAAAGGCGGCCAGGTAGGCCTGCAGCGCGGCCATGTCCGCCAGCAGGCGCACGCCGTAGCCGCACAGGCCCAGGTCGGGCTTGGCGACCACCGGAAACGCCAGGCCGCTCTCAGCCATGCCCTGGCGCAGCAAGGCTTCGGTGGCCATGCCGTCGTTGAACACCGCGCGGTAGTCGGCCGTGACCGAGCGCGCATGCGGCCCCATGCCGCGGAAGTACTCCAGCTTGCCCTCGCCCACCAGCCCGCCGGAGGTCAGGTGCGGGTTGGCCGCCGAGGGCACCGTGGCGCCGCCATGGCGCACCGACAGCCACAGCCACTGCACGACCAGCGGCACGCAGATGAGCCACTTGGGCATGCGCTCCAGCACGCTGCAGGCACGCACCTCGCCGGGGTGGTCGCTGTCATGGGGAAGGTCGAGTTCCGCCGCCTTCACGCGTTCTCCAGGGGCCGGGTGACCACCAGGCCCACGGCGGCGATGCGGTCGATGTGCGCATACACCGGGCGCTCCAGCTCTTCGCCGAACACGTCGGGGTCGATTTCCGCGTACGACCAGTCGAAGCCCGAGGCCTCCAGCAGCGGCCGCAGCTCGGCCAGGAACAGGTCTTCGCCGTCGACCATGGCCACGCCGGTGTACAGCAGCAGCTGCCCGCCCGGTGTCAGCCGCTTGAGCGACTCGGCCGCGATGCGCGCACTCAGCGCCCGCCCCAGCCGCGTGCCACCGTGGCGGTAGGCGCGCTGCGCGGCGTCGTCCAGGTAGGGCGGGTTGGACACGATCAGGTCGAACGCGCCTTCCACCGCCGACAGCGCGTCGCCCTGCGCCAGCTCTATCGGCACGCCGGCCACTTCCGCATTGATGCCCGTGTACTGCAGCGCCAGCGGGTTGATGTCGTTCATGACCACGGTGGCCGGCGTGCCGGTGGCCGCCAGCGCGCGCGCCACCACGATGCCGCCCGCGCCGCTGCCGCAGCCCACGTCCAGCACGCGTGCGCGCGGCTGCGCCTTGCGCTCGGTCAGCGCATGCAGCACAAAGCGCGCAAAGCGACTGGTGTCGGGCCCGAAGAACACGGCGTTTTCTTCCGCCGTGGGGTAGGCCGAATGCAGGAACAGGTCGTTGCCCAGGCTGGCGATGCGCACGTTGCTGCGCAGCAGCGTGCCGGTGCGCCGCACCAGGCCCGCGTGTTCCATGTCCGCCAGCAGCGCCGCGGGCACGGCGCCGGGCTCGAAGGACAGGTTCCAGCCGAAGATGTCGCGCAGCGTGGCGCCCGGCTCCCGCGCTCGACGCGCCAGCACGCGTTGATGGGTCAGCGGCGTGACGGCGGTGAAGCGGTAGCCGGTGGCGGCCACCCGGCGCAGCACGGCGGCGGCGTTCAGCATGCGGTGGCCTCGATGCGGTTCGGCATGTTCGACCCCATCCAACCGTTCGAAGCCTGCGCGCCGCCCTGTTCGCCGCGCAACTCATGGGTGTAGCGCTCGAAGCAGCGTGCACCGCACACCAGCCGCATCAGCGCGCCTTCGGCAATGAACTGCCCGCACACGGGGTCGCTCTGCACCAGCGGGTGAATCACCTCGCGCATCCATGCGCGCGCATGCGACACATCGAGCGCGCCATGCAGGTCGAAGTACGCGCTCGCGTGGCCGCCCAGGCCCAGGCGGCGCATGCCCGCGGCCACCTTCTTCACGCGCCCCGGCGCAGTGAGTTCGACCACGCCCAGTGCCCCGATGGCGTGGTAGCCGTAGCGCCGCGTGGTGGCCAGCCCCACCATGGTGTTGGCCAGCGCAAGCGACTCCCACACGGTGGTGTCGATGGCCGGGTGCAGGTCGAGCTCGCGCACCATCTGCTCGAGCATCTGGCCGTGCATGGCGCCTTGCTTGCCGTGGCCCATTTCGTCCCAGAAGTTGCGCGCGCACTCCAGCTTGGGCTGCGGCGGCAGCTTGACCTGGGCGTAGGCCAGCAGGTCTTCGAAGCCGGCTTCGCCCGCCGCCTCCTGCGTGAGAAACCAGCGCATCTGCGCCAGGCTGGCCTCGCTTTCCAGCCAGTCGAAAAATGGGTGGTGCTGGCCCGGGCCGGTCTGCGCGAGCGACTCGAACCAGTTCACCATATGCGCGGCATTGCCGGCACAAGCCGATGCCACCGGCTGCACCTGGGCACGCAGCGCCTCCAGAAACTCGCCCTCGCGCACGCGGTGGGCATGCTCGCGCACCAGGTCGTCCTGCCACTGCGGGGAAGGGTGCCCCGGGCTCAGCCGCGTGGCATTGAACTTGGCCAGGCGCCGGTGCAACTGCTGTTGCGCATCGGGGTCCGTGATGTCGTGTGCGGACATGGTCGGTCCTTCTCATCCGGTGGAAGAAAAGGGCCAGCGTGCGCCTTTGCGGCGCCGCTGTCCGTCAGACAGCGGCTACAGATTCGGGCCGGCCGCAGGCGCCACGATGCCGCCCGGCCGCCCGCTGATGAGCGCCAGCAGCGCATGCGGCTGCAGCGGCTTGCCCAGGTGCGCGTCGAACCCCGCCTCGGTGGCCTTGGCATGGTCCTGCGGCCGGGTGAAGGCGGTGTGCGCCACCGAGAACAGCCGGGGCTTGCCCAGCGCCTGCTCGCGCTGGCGCACCTCGCGGATCAGGTCGTAGCCGTCGCGCCCCGGCAGGCCGATGTCGCTGATCAGCACGTCGGGCCACTTGTGCTCGAACAGCGCCAGCGCGCTCTCCACGTCGGTGCCCAGGCGCACCGTGGCGCCGGCGTCGGCCAGCACCACCGTCATGATTTCGCTGGCGTCCGCGTTGTCTTCCACCACCAGCACGTCCAGGCCGGCAAGCACGCGGTCGGCATGGGCCGCGGGCCGCGCCGCGGCGGCGTCCAGCGTGTCCAGCAGCACCAGCGGGGAGTCTTCCGAGGGCACCACGCCCAGCACCACGCGCAGCGTGGCGCCCTGGCCTTCGCCGGCGCTGTGCGCCGAGACGCTGCCGCCGTGCAGCTCGGCCAGGTTCTTGACGATCGAAAGGCCCAACCCCAGGCCGCCGTGGAAGCGGTTGTCCGGCGAGTCGCTCTGCGAGAAGCGGTCGAACAGGTGCTGCAGAAAATCGGCGCGAATGCCGCGGCCGAAGTCCTGCACCGACAGGTCGAGCAGCTCGCCCTCGCGCCGCAGTTCGATCACGATGCGCCCGCCTTCGGCGGAAAACTTGATGGCGTTGGACACCAGGTTCCACACGATCTGCTGGAAGCGCGTGGCGTCCAGCCAGGCGGGCGGGTCGGCCTCTTGCCGCTCGAACACGATGTCCAGCCGCTTGGCCGCGGCCGGCGCGGTCAGCGCCTCGACGGCCGAGCTCACCAGCCCGCGCGGCTCGGCCCATTCGCGGTGCAGGCGCAGCTTGCCGGAGCTGATGCGCGACACGTCCAGAATGTCGGCGATGAGCCGCGTCTGCGCCTTCACGCTGCGGTCGATGGCGTTGAGCCCTTTTTCCATCTGCTCGGGCGAGCGGTTGCCCACCTTCAGCACATGCACCCAGCCGCCAATGGCGTTGAGCGGGTTGCGCAGCTCGTGCGAGAGCACGGCCACAAAGTCGTCCTTGGTGCGGCTCAGTCGCTCGGCCGACACGCGGGCGGCCTGCTCGCGCTCCAGCACCTCGCGCCGGCGCCCCTCCAGCTCGAAGCGTTCGGACACATCCAGCGCAATGCCCACGCGCAGGCCGGGCTCGATGGGGCCAGACATGGTCCATTCGAGCCGGATCCACGAGCCGTCCTGGCGCAGCAGCGGGAACTCGCCCTTCCACGACGCGGCCGGCGGCTGCGTGCCCGCGGTGTGAACCTTCACGAACGCCGTCCATTCGGCCGGCGCAAAGGCGCTCACCGGCTGGCCGATGAGCGCGTCGCGCGACTGGCCGAGCATGGCCACCATGGCGGGGTTGACGTCGGCGAAGCGGCCGTCGACGTCGATCAGCGCCATGCCCGTGGGCGCATGGTCGTAGATGGCGCGAAAACGCGCCTCGCTGCTGCGCTGCTTTTCCTCGGCCATGCGCGCGCGAATGAGCGCCTGCAGCGTGGCAATGAGCACTGGCGGCTCCACCGGGTGCACCAGGTAGGCGTCGGCACCGGCGTTCAGGCCGGCCACCTTGTCCTCGTTGCGCACGAAGGTGGCCGACAGGTGCACCACCGGCAGCGTGGAGGTCGCGGGCTTGATGCGCAGCTCGCGGCACACCTCGAAGCCGCTGAAATCGGGCAGGTGCACATCGAGCACCACGGCCGAGATGTGCTGCGAGGCCAGCGCGAGCGCCTCGCCGCCGGTGCCGGCCTCGCGTGTCTCGAAGCCCGCGGCGCGAATGACGCGCGCCGTGGTGTAGCGCGTGGTCGGGTTGTCGTCCACCACCAGCACGGTGTGGCGCGAGCGGTCGATGGACGTGTTGATCAGGGGTTCGGACGACATGGCTGCTACTGCTCTTGCGCCTCTTTTTGCGCCTTTTCTTGCGCCTGCTGCGCTGGGCCTTGGCCCTGGAGCTGCACGGGCAGCGTGACGGAAAACACCGAGCCCTTGCCGAGTTCGCTCTGCACCTCCACGTGCCCGCCCAGCAGCACCGAGAGCTGCCGGCACAGCGACAGGCCCAGGCCGGTGCCGCGCAGGCGCTTCTGCATGGGCGAGTCGACCTGCGAGAAGTCGTCGAACACCGCCGCGTGGTGCTCCGGCGCAATGCCGATGCCGGTGTCCGACACCGAGAACCGCACCGCGTCGTCGCCCACGCGCATGGCGCTCACGCGCACCTCGCCCTGCGGCGTGAACTTGAGCGCGTTGGAGACGAAGTTGCGCAAGATCTGCGACAGCTTGCGGTCGTCCGTGTAGAGCTTGGGCAGCCCTTCGGGCTCCTCGAAGATCAGCGCGGTGGACGGGTTGTGCAGCACCGGGCGGAACATGCCGCGCAGCGCGGAGAACAGGTCGACCATTTCGAACCACGCCGGAGAAATGTCGACCCGGCCCGCCTCTATCTTGGCCAGGTCGAGCAGGTCGTCGACCATCTCGGCCAGCTCGGTGGCGGTGGTGTCGACAAAGCCGACCTGCTTTTCCTGCTCGGGCGTGAGCGGGCCGTCCACCCGGTCGCTGAGGAGGCGCGCAATGCTGCGGATGGCGCTGATCGGCGTGCGGAATTCATGGCTCATGTAGGCCAGAAAGCGGCTTTTGAGCTCGGTGGCTTTTTGCAGCTGCTGGGCCTGGGCGTCGAGCTCGGCGTACAGCGCCACCACCCCGCGGTTGGTTTCTTCGAGTTCCGCGCGCAGTTCGTCGACCTCACGCCGGCTGGTGGTCAGCGCGTCGTCGCGGTCTTCACAGTCGGCCAGGCCGGTGCTGTTCATGGTTGTTCCTTTGGGCGGATCACCACGACGGTGGCGTCGTCACGGTGCCGCGTATGGTCGCGCAAAAGAACCGCGGCCACCAGCGTGGGATCCCTTTGCAGCAGGGGGCGAATGCGCTCGACGCTCCAGCGCGTCTCCAGGCCGTCGCTGTGCAGCACCACCAGCGCATGCGCCGGCAGTGCCAGGGAGGTGATGTCGGGCTTGCGAATCTGCATGCCGGCGGTGCCGTGCTGGGTGATGACCGACTTGTCGAACACGCCCGACAGCACGCGCCCGACGATGTTGCCGGCGCCGGTGTAGCTGACGGTGCCGCAAGCCGTGGCGTCAGACGTGCTGTCGGCGGTGTTGCCTGCCGTGCTGTTGCCTGCGATGTGGTCGGCCATGTCGATCCGCAGCGCGCACACGGCCGCGCCGCGCGTGGTCTGCAGCGCGCGGTGCACTGCCTGCAGCGTCTCGCGCAGGTCGCCGTGCGGGGCCTCGGCAAAGGCGGTGGTGGCGGCCTGCGAGGCCTTGGCCGCCTCTGGCCCGTGGCCCAGGCCGTCGGCCATCAGCACGGTGGTCTGCGTGCCTTGCGTGGCCAGCGCCCAGCCGTCGCCGCACACCGTTTCGTGCGGGGCGGGCAGGCGGATGGCGCCCACGTGCAGGCCCGGCGTGGTGTCGACCGGCGGGCCCGCGCGCAAGCGCGCGACGCTCACCGTGCCGTGCGGCAGCTCGGAATGAATGTCGAAATGGTTGGCCAGCCGGCGCACCGCGCCCAGGCCGGTGCCGGGCGTGCTGCCGGTGGAGTGGCCGTCGCGCATGGCCAGCGCCAAGTCGGGAATGCCAGGGCCGTTGTCGATGCAGATCAGCTCGAACTCGCCGGACTGCGGCATTGCCGCCAGCAGCATCCGGCCGTTCTGGGCATGTCGCTGCAGGTTGGTGCCCAGTTCGGTCACCACCAGCGCCAGGCGGCCCGCGTCCACCTCGCCCCAGCCCATGTCGGCCACCGCCTGCGCCGCATGGCGCCGCGCCTCGCCGACCCGGCTGGGGTCGTCCATCGGAAAGGCCTTGTGGGTCCAGCCGAGGAGCGTGGCGCCTACTTCCATTTGGTGATGCTCACGCGGGTGCCCTGGCCCGGTGCCGACGCAATGTCGAACTCGTTCACCAGGCGCTTGCTGCCCGGCAGGCCCAGGCCCATGCCGCTGCCGCTGGTCCAGCCGTCGGTCAGCGCCAGGGCCATGTCGGGAATGCCGGGGCCGTCGTCTTCAAAGTGCAGCTGCAGCCCGCGGCGCCCGTTGCGCTCCACAAACTCCCAGCGCATGCGCCCGCCGCCGCCGTGAATCAGCGTGTTGCGCGACAGCTCGCTGGCGGCCGTGACCATCTTGGTCTGGTCGACCAGCGAGAGCTTCAGGTCCTGGCAAAGGGCGCGCACCATCTGGCGGCTGGCAACGATGTTCTGCTCGTTCAGCAGCGGCAGCGTGCCGGTAGGTTCAATGGCCAAGGACGTTCTCCAGCCGGGCGCGGCGCAACAGCTCCATGCCGCGCTCCACGTTGAGCGCCGTTCTCACGCCCTCCAGCGACAGCCCCAGCTCCACCAGCGTGATGGCCACCGCCGGCTGCATGCCCACCACCACGGTGGTGGCCGACAGAATGCGGGCAATGCCCGAGATGCTGGTGAGCATGCGGCCCACGAAGGAGTCGACGATTTCGAGCGCCGAGATGTCGATCATCACGCCCGAGGCGCTGGTCGCGGCAATGCGGTTGGCCAGGTCGTCCTGCAGCATGAGGGCGGTCTGGTCCTGCATGTCGACCTGAATGGTCACCAGCAGGGTTTCGCCCATGCGAAGAATTGGAATGCGGTCCATGGCGTGCCGATCAGGCTTCGTTGGCCACGCGGCTCACGCGCCAGCCGCTCTGCTTGAGCGCCAAAGACAGCGCATCGGCCAGCGTGGCCTTGGTCTGCACGCCTTGCAGGTCGATGCCCAGGTGCACGATGGTCTGCGCAATCTGCGGGCGAATGCCGCTGATGATGCAGTCCGCGCCCATCAGCCGGATGGCCGTGACCGTCTTCAGCAGGTGCTGCGCCACCAGCGTGTCGACCGTGGGCACGCCGGTGATGTCGATGATGGCGATCTCCGAGCCGGTCTCCACGATGGTCTGCAGCAGGGCCTCCATGACCATCTGGGTGCGGCCGCTGTCCAGCACGCCGATCATCGGCACCGCCAGCACGCCTTCCCACAGCTTGACCACGGGGGTGGACAGCTCGAGCAGTTCTTCCTGCTGGCGGCGAATGATTTCCTCGCGTGCCAGCTGGTAGGTGCCCACGGTGTGCTGCGCCAGCGTGTCGACCGTGGTCGACAGGGCCCACAGCGAGGCTGCCATGGCGGCGGAATCGGTGCCCAGGCGCCGCTGGATGGCGGCGAACAGCGGCTTCTTCAGCGCCAGCACGAACAGGCTGGTGTCGGCGGCCGACTGCCCTTTGGCCGCGCGCGTCCTGGAGAGCGCGCCAAGGGTCTCGCGCAGGCCGGCCCATGCCGGTGCCTCGAAGCGCGCGGTGTCCCCCCCGGCCTGCAGGCCTTCGCTCAGTTGGCGCAGGATGTCGGCGGCCTCGGTCTGGGCCGCGCGGCGCGCGCCGGAGTCGGTGATATGGGCTTCGTCGAGCCAGCTGCCGATGACGTTGGCGTCTTCTTCGCGCAGGGTGGCGAGCAGCGCCTGGTGGTCTGTGTTCATTGGTGTTCCTCTTGGTTTTCTGGGGGGCGTCCGTGTGAAACGGCGGGGCTGCATGAACAAGCGCGCGACCAGATGCGTCGAGTGACGTTTCACATGACGGATCGTAGCCGCTGCAAACCGCAGTTTAGGAATTCCGGCAATACCGGTTCGCGCCAGTTGGTGTAGGCGAATGCCTACGCAGCCAAGAGGTTGTGCGCCGGCGCCGGCGCGGCGCAGCGTCTTTCTTGCGTGAGGTGCGGCAGCCGGTTCAGGAGAACGGCAGCACCTTCACGTCGAACACCCGCTCGCCCAGCCAGATGGCCGCCACCAGCACCGCCACCGCCGAGCCGCCGCGCAGCACCAGCGGCGGATAGCGCCGCCAGTTGCGCAGCGCCAGCAACGCCACCAGCACCACGGCCACCACCATGAGCTGGCCGGCCTCCACGCCCAGGTTGAACTGAAGCAGCGCCACGACGAAGTCGCGCAGCGGCAGGTCGAGCTCGGCCAGCGCGCCCGCAAAGCCGAAGCCGTGAATCAGCCCGAACAAAAAGCTGAACAGCTTGCGCCGGCCGCGCAGCACCGGGTAGATGTTGTCGATGGCCGCCAGCATGATGGTGATGGCGATGCCCGGCTCGATGATGCGCGGCGAAATCGTCACCACCTTCAGGCCCGCCAGCGCCAGCGTGATCGAGTGCGCGATGGTGAACATGGTGACGATGCCCAGCATCGGCCACACCGCCTCGCGCCAGGTGACCACCGGCTGCCAGCCCTCGGGCTTGCGACGCAGCACGGCGGGCAGCAGCAGGCAGACCAGAAACAGGATGTGGTCGTAGCCGATCAGGATGTGGTGGATGCCGTCGCGAAAGAAGCTGGTGTCCGACCCGGGTGCGGACAAGGCGGCAGCGTCGGTTGCACCGCCAGCCCCTGGCCACGCCACCGTGACCGGCCCGCCCGACGGGTCGAGCGAGCGCACCGTGGGCTGCGCATTGCCGTCCACCTCCACGCGCAGCAGCCCGCGGTGCGTGGGGTCGACCTCGCGGAACAGCCGGTAGTCGATGTTCAGCGCGGCGCCCGCGCTGCATTGCGCCTGCAGCCGCAGCACCAGGTAGGCGCCGTCGATGCGGTCTTCCACCGCGCTCGGCTGGGCCTCGGTGAGGGCGCAGCTTCCCTGCTGCAGGCTCAGGCGTGCCAGCGCATAGGCGCGAATGTCGGGCAGCCGCGTGCGCACCTCGCCCCAGCTGAGCTTGCGGTCGGCGTTGGTGTCGAGGTCGAGCAGCGCGTCGAGATCGCGCAGCGCAATGTCCCAGCGCAGGTCGAGCGTGTCGCCGCTGCGGTGCAGCTGCAGGTAGGCGTCGCTGGCCTTGTGGGCGTGCGCGGGCGCGGCGCCGAAGAGCAGCGCTACCAGCAGCAGCGCGGCCAGCGCCGCACGTTCAAGGCGTTGCATCGACACGCGCATCCTTCAGTCCGATCTGTTGCATCAAGGCCTTCACTTCGCCGCGCGCGGCGGGGTCGTTGGCGGCCGTGGCGGCCCGCGCGAACACCAGCAGGTCGATGGGCTCGCGCTGCAGCTTCACGTTCAGGCGCGCGAGTTCGAGGGCGCGCTTCGGGTCGTTCTGCACGTCGAGCGCAAACATCGCTTCCTCGCGCGCATGCAGCGCGGTGGTGCCGGGGCGCAGCGCGGCGGCTTCGAAGCGCTGGCGCAGTTCGTCGGCGTCGGCCTGGGCGGGTTTGTTTTGCGCCGGTGTTGTCGATGTGGGCGAGGTTGGGGAGGGTGTTGCTGCTGCGGCGGCAATGGCCAGCCGCAGCAGCACCGCGTCGCTGCGGGCCTCGCGGGCCAGCAGCGCGGGAATTTCGGCGTGCCTGCCGGCACGCTGCAGGTAGTCGCTGTAGGCCAGCAGCAGGTAGCCCGAGCGCTGCGCCGCCACCGCCTTGCGGTAGGCCGCGTCGGCCTCGGCCGGGCGGCCCGCGAGCTCTTCGACTTCTGCCACGCTGGTCAGCAGCCACTGGCGCGTGCCGGCCTGGCCAGAGTCGCGCAAGGCGGGGTCGGCCAGCAGCGCCTGCAGCGCGTCCCGGGCGTCGGCATGGTGGCCGCGCAGCCCGGCGTTTTCCGCCAGGCAGGCCACGCCGTAGAAAGTGGGGCCCACGCGCCCGAGCGAGCGGCAGGCGGCGTCGGACTCGTTGTAGCGCCCGCGCACGCGAAGAATGGTGGCCAGCGTGATCCAGGCCTGTGCGTCGTTGGGGCGCCGGGCGAGTGCCGCCTTCAGGGTGGCCTCGGCACCGTCGAAGTCATGCAGAAACTGTGCGACCGTGGCGCGCATGACGAGCACGCCCGGTGGCGTTTGTGCGGTGGGCGTGGCCTCCCAGGCCTGCAGCGCGCCCATGGCGTAACCGGCGTAGCGCGCGTCGCCTTGCTCGCGCGCCATGTCCAGGTAGGTGGTGGCCGCGGCAATGGCCGTGGCCTCGTCGTTGGGGCGTTGCGCCAGCTCGCGGCGCAGCCGGCGCTGCTCGCCGGACCAGCCGGCGACGGCGGGCAGTGTTTCCACCACCTCGCCGTCGGCGGCGGGCACGCGCGGCACCGCATGCGCCACCACTGGCGTCATTGCGGCCAGCGCGAACAACGTGGCCAGCGCCAGCGCCGTTGCGGCCTTCCATGCGGCCCCTGCGGTCCTTGCGGTCCCTACGGGGGCGAACGGGGTGGCGAGTGCGGGCTGGCGCATGTCGGCTACTGCGTGGCGACCGGGTCTTTGGTCTCCGACGTCGGCGGCGGATCGAAGGCCACCACGTTGGCCGGCTCTTCGGTGTCGAGCATGGTCGTCACCAGGGCCTGCACGTAGGCGATGAACTGGTCGTAGGGGTCGGCCTGCTCGCCCGGGGGAACCGGCGGCGGGTTCTGCGGGTTGCCGGCGATGGGGAACGGGTAGAACCCGCCCCCGCCACCCCCTCCGCCGCCACAACCCGTGTGGGCCGCGGCCAGCAGAAGAGCGCCGCCTATGC
>NZ_JAYLVN010000004.1:0-570275 GCF_046156345.1 Variovorax sp. H27-G14 | reverse complement strand
GGGCGCTTGATCGACGGCCTGCCCCCATCCCAACCTTCCCCCAGAGGGGGAAGGAGCAAACCCCACACCGTCGTTGCGCGACGACGCACCGTCATTGCGCGACGACCGGATCGCGTAGCCTCGCGGCCCATGTCCTCGACCGTCTACGCCCTGCTCGCCATCGCACTCTGGACCACCCTTGCCTCGCTCGGCACGGCCCTGTCGCACCTGCCGCCCTTCCTGCTCACCGGCCTGGCGCTCATCATCGGCAGCGTGCCGAGCTGGCCGCTGGTGCTGCGCGACCGTCGCGCCTGGAAGGTGCCACCGGGCACGCTGGCGCTGGGCATCTACGGCCTGTTCGGCTATCACTTTCTGCTGTTCATCGCGCTGCGCTACGCGCCGCCGGTGGAGGCCAACCTGGTCAACTACCTGTGGCCGCTGCTCATGGTGGTGCTGGCGCCGGTGGTGCTGCCGGGCGTGCGGCTGCGCCCGCTGCACATCGTGGCCGGGCTGCTGGGGTTCGCGGGCGCGGCCGCGGCGATCCTGGGCGCCAGCGGTGGCACCGCCCAGAGCGGCGCAGGCACGGGTTACTGGGGCTTCGTGCCGGCGCTGGCCTCGGCCTTCGTCTGGGCCAGCTACTCGCTCGGAACCAAACGCGTCGCGGCCTTCCCGACCTCGGCCATCGGCCTGTTCGGGCTGGTGTCGGGCGCGCTGTCGCTGGCCTGCCATGTGCTGCTCGAACCTTCGGTGGCGCTGTCGGGCCGCGACTGGCTGCTTCTGGTGCTGTGCGGCCTGGGCCCGCTGGGCACGGCCTTCTTCGTGTGGGACATGGCGCTCAAGCGCGGGGACGCGCGCCAGATCGGCATCCTGAGCTACCTCACGCCGCTGGGCTCGACCGCGCTGTTGCTGCTGGTCACCGGCCGGCCGCTGACCTGGACCATCGTGCTCGCGGCCGGGCTCATCATCTCGGCGGCGCTCCTGGGCACGCGCGCGCGGCGCGACTGAATCAGGCTGTGTCCGACGGGTTAGCCCGCGTTTTCTGGCTAGAGTCGAGGCTCAGGAAAAAAGGAGCTCACCCATGGACAACAAGAACAAGAACGAGGATTTCGAAATTACCCCCAAGCTGGTGTTCGACCTGAACCTGGCGCTGTACCTGGACCTGGTGGCCGCGCTGGACAGCGCGGGCGCCGTCACCTACCGCCAGATGGCGGCCCGGGTGCTGAACGTGAGCATGGACGCGCGCGCCGACGGCGAAGTCGGCCTGTCCACCGTGCTCGAAGGCGTGGCCAAGGGCTTTGCCGGCCAGAGCGACGGCCTGTCGATCGAACTGCTGAAGACCGCGCACAGCCTGCGCGACGACGAGGCGCTGGGCGACGTGCCCATGCGCCCCGCGACCGACTGATTTCCCAGGCTGGCACCGAAATCGCTAGGCCTTGGGCACAACAGCTCCAAGGTGACAACATGGCGAAGATCCCTCCCGGTGTCGGCCCGCGTTTTCCGCAGGTGGTGGTGCTGGTCGGCGCCACCGGCGACCTGGCCAGGCGCAAGCTGCTGCCGGGGCTGTTCCACCTGTGCAGCGCCGGCTTCATTCCGGGCTGCCGCATCATCGGCGTGTCGCTCGACGAGCTCGATGTAGAAGGCTTTCGCGCCGCGGCCCGCTCGGCGCTCGACGAGTTCGGCAGCCGCAAGACCAGCCCCGCCGACTGGGACGCCTTTGCCGCCACCCTCGACTACGTGCCGCTGTCGGCCGGTGCCGCCGCGTTGCGCGCCGCGGTCGACCGGGCCGAGGCCTCGCTGGGCACCGAATGCCAGCGCCTGCATTACCTGAGCGTGCCGCCCAGCGCGGCGCTGACCGTGGTGCGCACGCTGGGCGAGGCCGGGCTGGTGGAGCGCTCGCGCATCGTCATGGAAAAGCCCTTCGGCACCGACCTGGCCAGCGCCGTCGCGCTCAACAGCAAGCTGCACGAGGTGTTTCAGGAGGCGCAGATCTTTCGCATCGACCACTTCCTGGGCAAGGAGCCGGCGCAGAACATTCTGGCGTTTCGCTTTGCCAACGGGCTGTTCGAGCCCATCTGGAACCGCAACTTCATCGACCACGTGCAGATCGACGTGCCCGAGACGCTGGGCCTGGGCAAGCGCGCCGGCTTCTACGAGCAGACCGGCGCCTACCGCGACATGGTGGTCACGCACCTGTTCCAGATTCTGGCCTTCATGGCCATGGAGCCGCCCACCGCGCTGGAGCCCGCGCCCATCAGCGAAGAAAAGAACAAGGTGTTTCGCAGCATGGAGCCGATCAGCCCCACCGACGTGGTGCGCGGCCAGTACAGCGGCTACCGGGGCGAGCAAGGCGTCGACCCCGACTCGGACACTGAAACCTTCATTGCGCTGAAGTGCCACATCGACAACTGGCGCTGGGCCGGCGTGCCCTTCTACCTGCGCACCGGCAAGCGCATGGCCGAGGGCCAGCGCATCATTTCCATCGCCTTCCGCGAGCCACCCAAGAGCATGTTTCCGCCAGGCTCTGGCGTGGGCGCGCAGGGGCCCGACCACCTGACCTTCGACCTGGCGGACGCGTCGAAGATGTCGCTGTCGTTCTACGGCAAGCGACCCGGCCCCGGCATGCGGCTGGACAAGCTGAGCCTGCAGTTCGCGATGCGCGACACCGGCCTGGCCGGCGAGGTGCTGGAGGCCTACGAGCGCCTCATCCTCGATGCGATGCGCGGGGACCGCACGCTGTTCACCACGGCCGAAGGCATCGAGCGGTTGTGGGAGGTGTCGACCCAGCTGCTCGAATCGCCGCCGCCGGTGCGGCTCTACGAGCAGGGGTCATGGGGTCCCAAGCCGGTGCATCAGCTGATTGCGCCGCACGCGTGGCGGTTGCCATTCGAGCGGGCCTGGCGCGACCCCAACAAGGTGGGGAGTTGAAGCCCCCATCGGAACGGCCTCTGCCTGTTCAGGCCTCGGCCACCTCCAGCACCAGCTTGCCGAAGTTCTCCCCGGCAAACAGCTTGTTGAGCGACTCGGGAAAAGTCTCCAGACCCTTCACGATGTCTTCCTTGCTCTTCATGCGCCCGTCCTTCAAATAGCCGGCCATCTCGGCGATGGCGATGGGGTAGCGGTCGGCGTAGTCGAACACCACGATGCCTTCCATGCGCGCGCGGTTCACCAGCAGGCTCAGGTAGTTCTTCGGGCCCGCGGCGGGCATGCTGTTGGCGTTGTTGTACTGGCTGATGGCACCGCAGATGATGATGCGGGCCTTGCGCGCGAGCTTGGCCAGCACGTGGTCGAGAATTTCGCCGCCGACGTTGTCGAAGTACACGTCCACGCCCTTGGGGCAGTGCTCTTTCAGGCCCGCGCGCACCGCGCCCTCGCCGGCCTTGTAGTCGATGCAGGCGTCGAAGCCCAGCTCCTTCACCACCCACTCGCACTTGGCGGCGCCGCCGGCAATGCCGACCACGCGGCAGCCCTTGATCTTGGCGAGCTGGCCCACGGTCTGGCCCACGGCGCCGGCCGCGCCGGACACCACCACGGTTTCGCCGGCCTTGGGCTGGCCCACGTCCATCAGGCCGAAGTAGCCGGTCATGCCGGGCATGCCCAGCACGTTGAGCCACTGGGTGATGCTGCCCACGTTCAGGTCGATCTTCACGAGGCCGTTGCGCTTCAGCTCTTCCTGCGCAATGACGATGTATTCCTGCACGCCCAGCGTGCCGTACACCGTGTCGCCCACCGCGAACAGCGGGTTCTTCGAGGCCACGACGCGGCCGACGCCGCCGGCGCGCATCACCTCGTCGATGCCCACGGGCGGGATGTAGCTCCTGGCATCGTTGAGCCAGCCGCGCATGGCGGGGTCGAGCGACAGCGACAAGGTCTTGACCAGCACGCCGCCTTCGGCCGGCTCGCCGACGGGCTCGGTGGTGAATTTCCAGTTCTCGCGCGTGGCCGCGCCTTCGGGGCGCTTGGCGAGGCGGACCTGGTGGTTGGTGAGGGGGCTGCTCATGGTGTCTCCTTGATTGACCGACGCTGACTGGGAGAGGCATCGTAGCCGTGGCCCCCGGCCCGGCTGGTAGCGCAGGCGACAGCGCACACCCTCTGCAGCTACCTCTGCAGCGCCCTCTGCAGCGCCACCTCTGCAGCCCCTGCCTCACCCGACCTTTCAGGCCATCCGCACGACGATCTGCAGCCCCGGCTGCGCGTTGCGCACCGTCAGTTCGCCGCCGTGCGCCTCGGCGATCAGCCGGCACAGGTACATGCCCAGGCCCACGCCGCCGGTGGTGCGCGCGCGGGCGCCGTCGGTGCGATAGAAGGGCTCGGTGAGCCGATCGAGCTGCTCCTCGTCCACGCCGGGGCCGTGGTCGCGCACCTCGATCTCCACGCCCTGCTTGCGCCCGTCGAGCACGGCGCGCAGCGACACGCAGGGCGGGCGCGGCGCGTCGGCGCTGTAGCGCAGCGCGTTGTCGAGCAGGTTGCGCACCAGCAGCCGCACGCGCATGCGGTCCACGGCATGCGGCGGCAGACCCTCGGCCAGGTCGAGGTGCACATGCCGCGCATCGGGCATCTCGGCCACGGTCTCGCGGATCAGCACGGCCAGGTCGACCGGCTCGCGCAGCAGCGCCACGTGCGGGCTGGCGAGGCGCTCGCTTTCGAGCAGGTCGCTGATGAGGTCGCGCATCTCGTTCAGGTCGCGCAGCAGTGCCTCGCGCTCGGTTTGGCCGTCGGGCGTGGCCGGCAGCAGCTCGGCATTGAGCCGGGCCCGCGTGAGCGGCGAGCGCAGTTCGTGGCTCAGCGCCAGCAGCAGGCCGCGCTTGGCGTCGAGCATGGCTTGAATGTCGTCGGCCATGGTGTTGATGCGCTGCGCAAGGTCGCCCAGGTCGTCGTTGCGGCGCACGGGAATGGGCTGCGTGAACTCGCCGCGGCCGAAGCGCTGCGCGCCTTCGCGAATGTCGATCAGCGGGCGCAGCAGCCGGCTCACATAGCCATAGGCCAGCAGCACGCACGACAGCAGCACGCCCAGCGTGGCCCAGCCGATGACCCGCGGCGCCAGTTGCCAGAGCTTGGGCGCCCAGCCGAAGACCACGCGGTGCCCGTCGGCGGTGGAGCGAATGAACCACTTGTCGTTGCCCAGCAGCTCGTCGCGGTCGTGCATCCAGCCGCCGGGGCTGTTGGCGCCGCCGGGGTTGGAGTCCCAGTTGACGGTGGGGCCGACGATGCGGATGGTGATGGGCAGCCGGGCCACCAGCGCCTGCGCGCGCGCCACGTCGGGCGGCGTGCCGATTTCGGCGACCAGGCGGTCTGTGTAGTCGGTCAGCATCGGCTTGGCGGCCTCGGCCCAGCCGGTGGAGAACGACTTCTTCATGCCGCCCATGAACACCGCCGCCATCACCAGCGCGAGCACCACGAACATCAGCACCAGCCGCACGCGCAGCGAGCGACGCCAGCGTCGCTTGCCCTGCACTTTTTCGTTCCAGCGCGCGTGCCACTGGGTGCGCCATTCCTCGCGCGACACCTCGTCGTGGCACGCCATGCGACGCCGCATCTCGCGCATGGCGCTGCGGTGGTCCGCCCGGTTGAAGCTCATGCGGGCTCGCTGCGCGCCACGGCCAGCGCATAGCCGGCGTTGCGCAGTGTCTTGATGCAGTCCAGCGGCTCCAGCTTCTTGCGCAGGCGGCTCACCACGATGTCGACCGCGCGCGTGTAGAGCTCGGCCTCATGGCCGCGCAGGCGGTTGAGGATGTCGTCGCGGCTGAACACCTTGCCGGGCTCGGCCGCCAGCAGCGCGAGCAGTTCGAACTCGGTGCCGGTGAGCTCCACGCGCTCGCCGTGGCGCAGCACCTGGCGCCGGTCGAGGTCGATGGACAGGCCGTCGAACACGCGCTGCTGCGTGCCGGTGGCCGCCGGCGGCGCGCTGCGCTGGCGGCGCAGGATGGTCTGCACGCGCGCCACCAGTTCGCGCGGCTCGAAGGGCTTGGGCACGTAGTCGTCGGCGCCCAGTTCGAGCCCGACCACGCGGTCCATCACTTCGCCGCGGGCGGTGAGCATCACGATGGGAATGTCGCTTTCCTTGCGGATCTCGCGGCACAGCTCGAAGCCGTCCATCTCGGGCAGCATGACGTCGAGGATGGCGGCGTCGTACTGGCCGGCCCGCAGCTTGGCGAGGCCTTCGCTCGGGCGCACGGCGCTTTCGAGGATGCAGCCGAAGCGTGCGAAGTAGGTGGTCAGCGGCGCGGCGAGGTGTTCGTCGTCGTCGATCAACAGGATGCGCGGCATGGCGGGATTGTGCCTCCTGGCAAGGAAATGGCGGATGACTTCGCTGACCATCAGACCGGGTGGCATCGCACCGTCCAGGTCAGGGCCGCCGCGGGAAGCGAGGGTGGCCGTGCGTGGCTGGGCACGACAGGCATGACACTCACCATGGATCGGCCCGCCCGATGCGACCAATGCGCCCAAGGTGCGTGAAGGCAAATCCCGCCGCGTACTTCAGGCCGTAGCCCAGCGCGCGGTCCAGCCCGATGTGGGTCAGCCATATCAACCCGCCGGCCAGCGCCCACGGCATGGGCGCGAGCACGCCGAGCGCCAGCAGCAGCGCGGGCCCTGCGTACGAATGCGCCGCGTTGTAGAGCGCCGCGCCCACGCGCGGGCCCGCAAGGTAGCCCAGCAGCGAGAGGTCGGGCGCCAGCAGCCAGAGCGCGAACATGCCCCAGCCCGCGCCAAACTGGGCATAGGCCACCAGCGCCACGCCGAACACCACCGCGCCTTCGGCCCGCAGCAGCGTGCGCACGCTGCCCGTGGCGCCGAGTGCCTGTTCGCGCGCCGCCGCGGAGGCGGCTTCGCTGGCCCACAGGTGTTGCTCGCTGGCAAGGGGTGGGCGCCGCGCCACGAAGGGCATGAAGCGCGAGGATGAGCCGAGGGACCGGCCGAGGGATGGGCCGAGGTCAGCCACGGTGGCTCCAGCGGCGCCCGCCACGGTCCATGAAGTCGCGCACCTTCTGCTGCTGGGCGGCGTTCAGGTTGTCGTAGAAGTCGGCGGCGGCGGCAATGACCTCGGGGCTGCCGCTGCGCACGGCGGTGGTCTTCTCGTCGATCAGCCGCGTGGCACCGGCCTGGTCGAGCTTGTTGCCCGCGAACAGCGCCTTGAACTGCGAGCGCGGGTCGCCTGCGCCACCAGCACCGCGCATGGCTTCGCGCTGCGCTTGCAGCTTCTCGGCCAGCACGGTGAGCTTTTGCTTCTGGTTGGCGTCGAGCTCGAGCTTGCTGCCCACGCGCTCGACCATCTTCGCGCGGAACTCGGCGCCGTCGCCGCCGCCCCAGCCGTGGCGTTGACCGGCGCAGCCGGCGATGCTGCCGGCCACCATCGCGGCGCCAGCGAAACCGAAGAGAGTGCGTTTGATCCAGTGCTTCATATCAAGTCCTTGGGTGTTGTCTTGTGAGGAGGAAGCTCGATGGTGCGATGCGCACCGGGCCAAGTCCTCTCGCCGGGGTATCGGCGTGTTTCGCTTTATTGCGAGGGGGTGCGAGGGGGTGGCTGCGGGCCGAGGGGCCGTTTACAGCCGGCTGCTCTTGGCGTTGACTGCCGCGGCGCGCGCGTCGACGGGGTTCTGCAGGGTCGAGATGACCTTGCTGTTCACACGCGAGCCGGAGGACACGTTCTGGTCGGGCGCGGCCGCGGTGCGCATGGCTTCTGCGACGACGCGGTCGCGCTCCATCGAGACGGCCACGGTCTCGGGGCCGCGCGAGCCGCGCACCACGTTCTGGTTGGGTGCCGAGGCGGTGCGCATGGCTTCGGCGTTGACGTCGGCGCGGCTCTGGGCCGACACGGCCGGCTGCACGCCCTCGTAGCTCTCGGCCTTGGCGCCCGCGGCGGCGAGCATGGCAAACGAGCTGATGGCGATGATCTGGGTGAAGGAGACGGAGGTGGAGATGAACTTCATGATGCAGGCCTTTCTTTCTGGGTTGGAAGAGAAGACCTGATCGTGCTTGCGGGTGGCCCGCAAGTCCTTTCGCCACCGTTGCGGCATGTATCGTTATATTTCGGCTCGCCCCCAGGCTGCGCGCACTTCGTGTCGCTCCTCCACCCCCCTACGGGGCAACACCAGAGGCCCGGCAAAGCCGGCTCCTCGGTGTTTCGCGAATGGCTCAGAGCGCCATGGTGGCGGCGGGGTCGTCCGATTCGAGCACGCTCCTGGCCCATGCCTCGAGCTTGCTGGTGTCCGCGCGCAGCACTTCCTGCTTGACCGCGAGGATGCGCGAAGGGTGCATCGAAAAGCTGCGCAGGCCCATGCCCAGCAGCAGGCGCGTGAAGGCCACGTCGCCGGCCATTTCGCCGCACACCGACACACCCTTGCCCTGGCGGCGGCACTCGGTGATGGTGTCGGCCACCAGGCGCAGCACCGCCGGGTGCGCGGGGTCGTACAGGTGCGCCACCGACTCGTCTGCACGGTCGATGGCCAGCGTGTACTGAATCAGGTCGTTGGTGCCGATCGACAGAAAGTCGAAGTGCTTCAGGAAGATGCGCAGCGTGAGCGCGGCCGCCGGAATTTCGATCATGGCGCCGAGCTTCACCGCGCCATGCACCGCGCCGCGGCGGTCGAGCTCGGTGCGCGCAAAGTCGATCAGCGACAGCGTCTGGCGGATCTCGCTGGCGTGCGCGAGCATCGGAATGAGCAAGTGAATTTCGCCGTGCGCCGCCGCCCGAAGAATGGCGCGCAACTGCGTGAGGAACATGGCCGGATCGGCCAGGCTCCAGCGAATGGCGCGCAGGCCGAGCGCGGGATTCAGGTGCTCCTGCTTGTTGGTCGACTTGCTGTCCAGCGGCTTGTCGGCGCCCACGTCGATGGTGCGGATGGTGACGGGCATGCCCTGCATGCCCTCCACCGCGCGCTTGTAGGCCTGGTATTGCTCTTCTTCGTCGGGCAAGCGGGTCTGGCGCGTGGACGACTCGCGGCCCATGAAGAGAAATTCGCTGCGGAACAGGCCCACGCCCACGGCACCGGCCTTCACGGCGCCCAGGGTGTCCTCGGGCATCTCGATGTTGGCGAGCAGCTCAACGCGCTGGCCGTCAAGCGTGACGGCCGGCTTGTGCCGCAGCCGCGCGAGCCGACCGCGCTCGAGGTCGCCCTGGCGCTGCTTGAAGCCGTACTCGGCCAGGATGATCGGCGAGGGGTCGACGATCACCACGCCGGCGTCGCCGTCGATGATGACCCAGTCGTCCTGGCGCACCAGCTGGCTCGCGGTGCGCGCGCCCACCACGGCCGGAATGTCCATGCTGCGCGCCACGATGGCGGTGTGCGAGGTGCGCCCGCCCACGTCGGTCACGAAGCCGGCGAACACGCTCTTCTTGAACTGCAGCATGTCGGCCGGCGACAGGTCGTGCGCAATGAGCACCAGCGGCACGTCGATGCCGTCGCCCGCGGTGGGGTCGTCGTTGTCGTCGTCGGTGGTGGCGCGCTTGCGCCGCGGCGGGCTTGGCGCGAGCACGGCGGCCGTGCCCTTCATGCGGTGCAGCAGGCGCTCGACCACCTGCTCGAGGTCGGCCTTGCGCTCGCGCAGGTACGCGTCTTCCATTTCGTCGAACTGGCGCGCGATGATTTCCAGCTGCGTGGTCAGCGCCCATTCGGCGTTGTAGAGCCGCTCGCTGATCCAGTGCTTCACGCCGCCGCTCAGGGCTTCGTCCTGCAGCAGCATCTGGTGCACCTCTAGCAAGGCTGAAAGCTCGTGCGGCGCGTCGTTCGGGCCCATCTGCGCCACGCTGGCCTGCAGCTTCACGAGCTCTTCGGCCACCGCATTGCGCGCGGTGCGCACGCGGTCGATCTCGGTCTCGATCTCTTCAGGCTTGATGAAGTAGTGGGCCACGTCGATGCGACTGGACACCACCATCACCGCACGCCCGATGGCAATGCCACGGGCAACGGGAAGGCCGTGGACTGCGAAGGTCATGACCTAGCCTGTGAGATGCCGTCGAACCGGCTTTGCCGGGCGAGCGGCATCGCCCCCTGCAAGGGGGTTGGCGTTTACACGAAGTGAAAAAGCTTGGGGGTGGACCATTTCATTCGCCTTCGCCGAACTTGTCGTCCATCAAGTGGACGATGGCGTTCATCGCTTCTTCTTCCTGCGCGCCGTTGGTTTCGAGCTCGACGGTGGAGCCCAGCCCCGCGGCCAGCATCATCACGCCCATGATGCTCTTGGCATTGATGCGGCGGTCGCCGCGCGAGAGCCACACCTCGCAGGGAAAGCTGCCGGCAAGCTTGGTCAGCTTGGCCGATGCGCGTGCATGCAGGCCCAGCTTATTGCTGATGGTCACGGATTTCTTGATCACTGTGCTTTCTCTTCGCCTGGTTCTGGGGAGCGGCCACCGCCACCTGCATGACGCCGGCGGTGCCGCCCGCGAGGGCGCGCTGCACCAGCGTCTCGAGCGGCTCGTGCCGGTAGGTGACCGCGCGCAGCAGCATCGGGAGGTTGACCCCCGCCACCAGCCGCGAACGGGCGCCGTCCACGAGTTTCTGTGCCACGTTGCAAGGCGTGGCGCCGAACACGTCGGCCAGCACGAGCACCTGCGAGCGCGGTGTGCGCAACTGCTGCTCGAGCGTGATGCGCGCGGCGGCCAGGGTCTCCTCGGGCGACACGTTGGGCAACACGTCGAGCGCGACCACGGCCTGCTCGCAATCGGGAAACACATGCAGCGCGCACTGCCGCAGCGCGTGTGCGAACGGTGAGTGGGCGATGATGAGGATGCTGTTCATGCGGGACGGAGGACGACGCGCCGATTATGCGGGGGCGCCCAGGGTAGATAGATATGTGACACAACGCGGCAGCCCCGAAAGACGGACAGTGCGGCGTGAAACGGGCCAGCTTGCCACTGTCATGGCAGGCGCAGCCCCTCGAAAAAAGTCTGAGAGGCTTCGCTCGACGAAGGCGTGCCCAGAACGGTAGCCTGGTAGAGCGCCACGGTGCCGTCCTTTTGCGACTGGGCGAACCAGAGAACCTGCACCTGCCCGGCGCCGGGCTTGCGGGCGTCGAGCCGCAACGGGGCGGGCGTGGCGGTGGCGCGCTGCAGGGTGGCGGGCGCTTCGGTGAGCTGGGCGCCGGCGGGCTCTTCGGCGCCAGCCGCGCCACCCGAGCCGCTCAGTTGGCCGCGCGTGGCGGCGCGCCAGGCGCCGAGCCAGGCCTGCGCCTGCGCTGGTCCATTGGCGGAGGCATGCGCAATGGCGAAGGTGGCACCGCCGGCCTCGCATCCCGTCATGTCGACCTGAACCGATTCAGCGCCCAGCGGCAAGGCCCTGTTGGCGCGGTCGGCCTTGCAGGGCAGCAGCGCGGTCAGGCCCGACTCGGCAATGGGCACTTCGCGCCAGTTGAAGGTGGGGCTGCAGGCGGCGAGCAGGGCCGCAGCGGTCAGCGCGAGCAAGGGGCGAGGGACGGTCGGCGGCATGGGGGAGCGATTATCGGCCGGGGGAGGCGCCCGGGGCCACGATAGACGCCGGCAGCACGATCGGGCAGGCGGAACTAAACTAGCGCCGCCCCTCTCCTTCCGAATGCCATGAAGAAATACATTGCTGCTGCCTCCGTCTTCCTCGCGCTGGCTGCCGGCGCGGGCGTGTACTTCGGCTCCGGCGCCACCGCCGCGCCGGCCTCCACCTTCGTGCTGCTCGACGGCACGCAAAAGAGCACCGCCGACCTGAAGGGCAAGGTCACCCTGGTCAACTTCTGGGCCACCAGCTGCGTGACCTGTGTGGGCGAGATGCCCAAGGTCATCGCCACCTACGACAAGTACAAGGCACAGGGCTACGACACCCTGGCCGTGGCCATGAGCTACGACCCGCCAAGCTATGTCGTGAACTTCGCGCAAACGCGCAAGCTGCCTTTCAAGGTGGCCATCGACAACACGGGCAGCGTGGCGCAGGCCTGGGGCGACGTGAAGCTCACGCCCACCACCTACCTGGTCAACAAGCGCGGCGAGATCGTGAAGCGCTATGTGGGCGAGCCTGATTTCGCAGAACTGCACAAGCTGATCGAGAAGCTGCTGGCCGAAGCCTGAACTTCGGCTGTTCCAAACAAAAGGCGCTCCAGACAGAGCGCTTTTTTTTGCGAGGTGGCCACCCATGGTGCCTAGCAACAACCCGAAGCAGGCAAGGGCCCGGACTTTGCTAATCTGCGCCTTCCGCTGATCGGGCGCTCGCCGTGGATGGCGTTGCCCGTTTGCTCTGGGCCGTCCAGGTTTTTCGCGCTGCGCGCGGGCCTGGCCTGCCGGGTTACTTCCTTGCGCATATGAGCTTTTCCGTGTCCCGTCCCTTGCCGCTGTCGGCGATGCCGGCTGTCGTTCTGCTCACGCCCGAAACGGCGCACGAGCTCGACGCCGCGCGCGCGATCTTCCGTGACTACGCCAACTCGCTGCGCGTCGACCTGTCGTTCCAGGATTTCGATGGCGAACTGGCCGCCCTGCCCGGCGACTACGCCGAGCCGCGCGGCACGCTGCTGCTGGCGCTGGTCGATCCCGTCAACGTGAAGGAAGAAGCGGGCCGCCAGGCACCGACGCTGACGCGCGCCGATGGCACGCTGGGGCATGTGGCGGGATGCTGCGCACTGCGTCCGCTGGACAACGTGGACTACCCCAATGCGGCGGAAATGAAGCGCCTGTACGTGCGCCCCGGCTTTCGCGGGCTGGGCCTGGGCCGTCAACTGGCCGAGGCCCTGCTGGACGCCGCACGCAGCGCGGGCTACGGCTGCGTGCTGCTCGACACCCTGGACGACATGGAGTCGGCAAGGGCCCTCTACGAAGACCTGGGCTTCGCGGAGGTGCCGCCCTACTATCACAACCCCGTTGCCGGGGCCCACTACCTGAAGGTGGATCTCTAGGCTGCTCAGCCGCGGGCTTGCGCCAGCAGCGTGTCAGCGTCGCTGACTTCGAACTTGCCCGGGCCTTCGACGTTGAGCGAAGCGACCTTGCCGTCCTTCACGAGCATCGAATAACGGTTGCTTCGCACGCCCATGCCGCGGCTGGTGAGGTCGAGCGTGAGGCCGGTGGCCTTGGCGAAGTCGGCGCTGCCGTCGGCCAGCATGCGCACCTTGGTGCCGGTCTTCTGGTCGCGTGCCCAGGCGCCCATCACGAACGCGTCGTTCACGCTCACGCACCAGATCTCGTCCACGCCGGCGGCCTTGAAGTCGTCGAAGTGCTGCACATAGCCGGGCACGTGTTTGGCCGAGCAGGTCGGCGTGAAGGCGCCGGGCAGCGCGAACAGCGCAATGGTCTTGCCGGCCGAAGCCTGGGCAACGTCCACGGCGTTAGGGCCGATGCTGCAGCCTTCGCCCTCGACTTCCGAATACTCCTGCAGGGTGGCCGAGGGAAGGGTGTCGCCGACTTTGATCATCTATGTGCTCCGGAAAAAGAAAAACGGCCCACATTGTGGGCCGTTTTTGCGTGCGCTGTATCGCGCCGGGTATCTTGGCTGTCAGACCAGAGCGGCCTTCTCGACCAGACGGGTCACAACCCAGTTCTTGGTCTTCGAGATCGGACGGCTTTCCGTGATCTCGATGGTGTCGCCCAGCTTGTACACGCCATTTTCGTCATGGGCGTGGTACTTGCTTGTCTTGGCCACGATCTTGCCGTAGAGCTCGTGCTTCACACGGCGCTCGACCAGCACGGTCACGGTCTTGGCACGCTTGTCGCTGACCACCTTGCCAATCAAGGTGCGCTTGAGGGATTTTTTAGGTTCCGTCATGTTCAGTCCTTACTTGGCGGCGGGGGTTTCTTGACTCTTCTGAGCAAGAATGGTCTTGGCGCGAGCGATGTCGCGACGCGTCACGCGCAGCGTCGAGGTGTTCGACAGCTGTTGCGTGGCCTTCTGCATGCGCAGACCGAAGTGAGCCTTCTGCAGGCTCTTGATTTCGGTTTCGAGGCCGGCAACATCCTTCGTGCGAAGGGTTGCGGCCTTGGTGACCTTGGCCGGAGCCACGGTTTCTTTTTTCTTACGGGTTGCCATCAGTGTTCTCCTCTCAGGCGCCGAGCTGGCGAGCGACGAACGTCGTGCGCAGCGGAAGCTTGGCGGCGGCCAGGCGGAACGCTTCGCGAGCGAGTTCTTCGGGCACGCCGACGATCTCGAACACGATCTTGCCGGGCTGAATTTCAGCGACGTAGTACTCGGGGTTGCCCTTACCGTTACCCATCCGCACTTCAGCGGGCTTGGTAGAGATTGGCTTGTCCGGGAACACGCGGATCCAGATCCGGCCACCGCGCTTCACGTGACGCGAAATCGCGCGACGAGCGGCTTCGATCTGGCGTGCCGTGAGGCGGCCGCGATCGGTGCATTTGAGACCGAAATCACCGAACGCAACAGAGTTACCCGTGGTTGCGACGCCGGTGTTGCGGCCCTTTTGTTCCTTGCGGAACTTTCTGCGTGCAGGTTGCAGCATGTTTTATTACTCCGTGAGGGCCCCAGGCGCTTTCGCGCCCGGGAGCGACCGATTACTCGGTCTTGGCACCGTCCGCTGCTGCAGCGGGCGCGGCTTTGCGGACGCGCTTAACGGCGGGTTTCGAGTCTGCACCGGCACCGCCGGTTGCTTCTGCGGGCTTGTCGCTGCCATCGGCGGGAGCGGTGTTGCCACCGATCGGGCCACGGGCGCCGGCACGGGGGCCGGGACCACGACGGTCGCCACCCGGACGGTCGCCAGGGCGACCATCACGGCGGGGACCACGCGGACGACGTTCTTCTTCAGGACGCGGCGTTTCGACGGCCGGCAGGTCGTTACGACCCAGCGTGTCGCCCTTGTAGACCCAGACCTTGACGCCGATGACGCCGTAAGTGGTCTTGGCTTCCGAGGTGCCGTAGTCGATGTCGGCGCGCAGGGTGTGAAGCGGCACGCGACCTTCGCGGTACCACTCGCAACGAGCGATTTCAATGCCGTTCAGGCGGCCCGACGACATGATCTTGATGCCCAGGGCACCCAGACGCATGGCGTTTTGCATGGCGCGCTTCATGGCACGGCGGAACATGATCCGCTTTTCGAGCTGCTGCGTGATGCTGTCGGCGATCAGCTGTGCATCGATTTCAGGCTTGCGCACTTCTTCGATGTTGACAGCCACCGGCACGCCGAGCTGTTTGCCCAGTTCGCGCTTGAGGTTCTCGATGTCTTCGCCCTTCTTGCCGATCACGACGCCCGGACGTGCCGAGTAGATCGTGATGCGTGCGTTCTTGGCGGGACGTTCGATCATGACGCGCGAAACCGAAGCGTTCTTCAGCTTCTTCTTCAGGTATTCGCGAACCTTGATGTCTTCGGCCAGCATGCCCGCGAAATCGCGGTCGCTTGCGTACCAGCGGCTGGACCAGTTACGGGTAACCGCAAGGCGGAACCCGGTTGGGTGGATTTTCTGTCCCATATTTCTTCCAGGCCTTCTTAGTTGCCGACCGTCACGTACACATGGCACGTGGGCTTGCTGATGCGATTGCCGCGACCCTTGGCACGAGCGGTGAAACGCTTGAGCGTTGCACCTTGCTCGACGTAGATGGTCGTGACCTTCAGCTCGTCGATGTCGGCACCGTCGTTGTGCTCGGCGTTGGCAATTGCCGACTCGAGCACCTTCTTGATGATCACAGCGGCCTTTTTCTGCGTGAATTGCAGAACGTTGAGCGCTTGATCGACCTTCTTGCCGCGGATGAGGTCCGCGACCAGACGGCCCTTGTCGACCGACAGGCGGACACCGCGGAGGACTGCACGTGTTTCAGACATGGTCGTTCCTTACTTCTTCTGGACTTTTTTGTCCGCGGGGTGCCCCTTGAACGTGCGCGTGAGCGCAAATTCGCCGAGCTTGTGGCCGACCATTTGGTCGGTGATGTACACGGGCACGTGTTGCTTGCCGTTGTGCACAGCGATGGTCAGACCGATGAATTCGGGCAGAACCATCGAGCGGCGCGACCAGGTCTTGATCGGCTTCTTGTCCTTGTTCGTCACAGCCTTGTCGGCCTTGGCCACCAGATGGTGGTCGACGAAAGGACCCTTTTTGAGAGAGCGAGTCATTGGCTATCCCTTACTTCTTGCGACGCGACACGATGAAGACCTGCGTGCGCTTGTTGTTACGGGTGCGATAGCCCTTGGTCAGATTGCCCCATGGGTCGACAGGATGGCGGCCTTCGCCAGTCTTGCCTTCGCCGCCACCGTGCGGGTGGTCGACCGGGTTCATCACGACGCCGCGAACGGTCGGGCGAATGCCCTTCCAGCGCTTGGCGCCTGCCTTGCCGAGTTGGCGCAGGCTGTGTTCTTCGTTGGCCACTTCGCCGATGGTTGCGCGGCATTCGATGTGGATGCGACGCACCTCACCCGAACGCATGCGGACCTGTGCGTAGACGCCTTCGCGTGCCAGCAGCGTCGCCGACGTGCCAGCCGAACGTGCAATCTGCGCGCCCTTGCCGGGTTGCAGTTCGATGCAGTGGATCGTCGAGCCAACCGGGATGTTGCGGATCGGCAGGGTGTTGCCGGCGCGAATCGGGGCTTCCGCGCCCGACATCAGGGTTGCACCGGCTTCCAGACCGCGCGGGGCGATGATGTAGCGGCGCTCGCCGTCGGCGTAGCAGACCAGAGCGATGTGGGCGGTGCGGTTCGGGTCGTACTCGATGCGTTCGACCTTGGCCGGGATGCCGTCCTTGTTGCGCACGAAGTCGACAACGCGGTAGTGGTGCTTGGAACCACCGCCACGGTGACGGATCGTGATGTGACCGTTGTTGTTACGGCCGGCCTTCTGGAACTGGGGTTCCAGCAGGGCTGCGTGAGGAGCACCCTTGTACAGGTGATCACGCGAAATCTTCACCGCGCCGCGTTGGCCCGGCGAAGTGGGTTTCATCTTGATGACGGCCATGATTAAGCGCCTTCCCCGACGAGGTTGAGCTCTTGACCTGCCTTCAGCGTCACATAGGCCTTGCGAACGTTGTCGCGGCGGCCGATGGACTTGCCAAAGCGCTTGGTCTTGCCCTTGGTGTTGAGCACCGACACGCCCTGGACTTCGACCTTGAACATCAGTTCAACAGCGGCCTTGATCTCGGGCTTGGTGGCGTCTTGCAGCACCTTGAAAGTGACAGCGTTCGACTTTTCGCCGACCATCGTTGCCTTTTCGGACACGATCGGGGCGACCAGCACCGCCATCAGGCGGCCTTCTTCGAACTTGCGTTCAGCGGCGGTAGGGTTCACGCGGCTCATGCGAACATCTCCTTGAGCTTGTCGACGGCACCCTTGGTGACCAGCACCTTCTTGTAGTGAACCAGCGACACCGGATCGGCGTAACGGGGTTCGACCACGAGGATGTTGACCAGATTGCGCGAGGCAAGGTACAGGTTTTCGTCGACTTCTTCGGCGATCACGAGCACGGACTCGAGATTCATCGCCTTGAAACGGGCTGCCAGCGGCTTCGTCTTGGGCGAATCCACGGTCAGCGAATCCACCACGGCCAGACGGCCTTCGCGAGCGAGCTGCGAGAAGATGGCGGCCATGCCGGCGCGGTACATCTTCTTGTTGATCTTCTGCGAGAAGTTTTCGTCAGGCATGTTCGGGAAAATCCGGCCACCGCCGCGCCACAGAGGCGAGGACGTCATACCGGCACGGGCGCGGCCCGTTCCCTTTTGCTTGAAAGGCTTCTTGGTCGAGTGCTTGACCTGCTCGCGGTCCTTCTGGGCGCGCGTGCCTTGGCGGGCATTGGCCTGGAATGCAACGACGATCTGGTGAACCAGGTCTTCGTTGTAGTCACGGCCGAACACGGTTTCGGGGGCGTCGTACTTCGACGCGGCCTGGCCTTGTTCGTTCAGGAGTTCGAGTTCCATTACTTCGCTCCTTCAGCCGCTTGCGGCTTGGCCTTGATGGCGGGACGCACGGTGACAAAGCCACCCTTCGAACCCGGAATCGCGCCCTTGATGAGCAGCAGTTGACGTGCTTCGTCGATGCGGAACACGTCGAGGTTTTGCGTCGTGCGCGTGACGTCGCCGAGGTGGCCCGTCATGCGCTTGCCGGGGAACACGCGACCTGGGTCTTGTGCCATGCCGATCGAGCCGGGAACGTTGTGCGAACGGCTGTTACCGTGCGACGCGCGTTGCGACTTCATGTTGTGACGCTTGATCGTGCCTGCGAAGCCCTTGCCGATGGAAGTGCCTTGCACGTCCACCTTCTGGCCCACCGAGAAGACGCTGCTTGCCGCGATGACGCCGCCAGCCTTGTGCTGACCTGCGGTATCTGCGGTGACGCGGAATTCCTGGATGATTTCGCCTGCTTCGACACCTGCCTTGGCAAGGTGTCCGGCTTGGGGCTTGGTCACGCGCGATGCTTTGCGCGAACCGAACGTCACCTGCAGGGCGACGTAGCCATCGGTCTCTTGGGACTTGATCTGGGTCACACGGTTGTTGGACACATCCACCACCGTGACAGGAACTGCGTCCCCGTCATCGGTGAAGAGACGCATCATCCCCACCTTGCGGCCCAGCAACCCGAGGGAGTTGCTCAGACTCATATGTTTTCTCCAAAAATGGAAATCCTCTTCCGCCACTGCCACTTCAATTGGCAACAGCGTTTGCCAGATTTCTCCGGCTACGGAAGAAGGTTGATAAATCTCTGCCCAAACAACACCCTTGCGAACGCAACAAGGGCAGAGCCAGCGATTATAGCCCGCGATGCGTGCGCAGTGCAAGCGCTGCAATTTGGCCTGCGCGGCAGGCGCCAGAGCCCGTTGCCGGGGCTACTTTGAAGGCGCCTTCAGCTCCTTGGTGGGCTCTTTGACCGATTCTTTGACCGACTCTTTGAGCGGCTCCTTGGCAGGCATCGAGATGACCTTTTCACCCTCGGCCGACGACTTCATTTCGCCCGCGGGCTTCATCGCCGCAGAGCCGGCGCCGGTCTGAACGGGGATCGCCACGATGCTCATGGCGCCGTTCTGCCTGACGAAGACATTGAGGTAAGCCAGGCCGTCGCTGTTGCTCGTCACCGTGACGGTGGCGCTCGTGCGCTGGCCGGCCGGCAGCACGAGGCTGCTGCTGGTCGTCAAGGTCAGGCTGGCATCGGTCGTCATGCGCACCGTGGCGCCCGCGGGATCGGTCACGCCGTCGAACTCCAGCGCGACCGACACCGGCCGGCCGATCCGGCCTGCACCGTCGACACGGTATTGGATGGTGACGCCGGAATCGTTGGATTTGCGGACTGCGACGGTCATCGGGTCGGTGCGGGGAACGGAGGCGTGCTTGGTGGCACGGGCTGCCGGCACGCCGTCCGCGACGGCCGGCGCGCATACGCCGGCAAGCGCCAGCCATGCCGTGGCGGCCATCGTCGCGCTGGATCGGAGATTCAGGAGGTTCATGGCGGTCTTCCCCACTGCTATTGGATAGCGACGTCGAAACAGGTGTTCGGGCCGGAATTGTTGAGGTCGTTGATCACCAGCACATAAGGGCCGGGCGCCAGGCTCACCGAACCGGGGTTGCGGCTGACCACGCCACCTTGGTAGATCGCGAAACTGGGACTGGCGCCCGCGGGTGACGCCACCGCGAACTGGTAGGAACGGTTGGTCGGCGCCACGAAGTTCAAATACGCGAAGCTGCCGAGCTTGTTGCCCGCCCGCGAAGGGTCCGCGCTGTTGGTCACGCAGGCCTGGGTGGTGCCGCCGCCGACGGTCACCGCCTTGTACATGGGCAGCGCGCTCGGCACGCCGCCGTTGTTTCCCTCCAGCACGCCGTAGGCATCGTTGGAGGCTGCGCTGATGCCCTGCCCCGTGAGCAAGGCGGACAGCGCCGACGCGCTGCCCGGCGCGACCACATTGAACGCCGCCGTGAACGGATGAATGGACGTGACCGGCGCACCGCCCTTGAACAGCGTGCTCGTCATCGCGTCGTGAATCGGCTTGAAGCCGACCTGCTGGTTCAGGTTCCAGAAGATCGACTGGACCGAGATCTCGCGAAACCACCCCATGTTGGACGTGGGCCCCTTCGACAGGTCGAGGCTCGCGATCCTGTCCTGTTGGCCCGGGCCGCTCGAGTCGACATAGGTGCTGCGCCCGAGCGCGATGCCGGACCAGCCGTTGCCCCAGCCTTCGGAGAATGCGAGCCGCCGATCGACCAGGTCGTTGGTGGAATGCTCGCCGCCCTGCGAGTCGTCGCGGCTGAAGGAGGCCTGGTAGTAGTGGCCCCACTCGTGTGCGATCACGGGCGCGTCGAACTCGTCGGTGTCGACGTCCTCCTTGCCCAGCACATAGATTTCGGCACCTGTGCTGCGCGCAATGAAGAAGGTGGTTCCGATCTGGCCCTGCGCGATGCTGCCGCCGGTCCGGGTGTTGTTGACGCTCCAGAACACCTTGAGCGACGGAAACGACGTGGTCGGCGCCACCGACAGCACCTTCTGCATCGCGGTGTAGACCGTGTCCATCACGGCGAACGGGCCGGACACGCGCTGGCTGGTGTAGCTCGCGCCGCCCCAGCCGCTGGCCGCACGCAGGTCGCGCGTCAATGCCGCCGTGCCCGTCGAGAACGCGGACGACTGCATGGAATAGATGCCGCTGGACTGCGTGTTGTCCCGCACGGTCACGTCCCAAGTGGCCCCCGGACCGGGCCGCGTCAACTGGGACCGGACACGCACGACGACGGTCGTGTTGCCCGGCACGCTGACCGCATAGGCGCCGTTGTCGTCGGTGGAGGACACCACCAGTTGATTGCCGCTGGCATCGAGCACCTCGACATAGGCGCCTCGCACCGGCTTGACCGAGGTGTCGGCGTACACCAGGGCACCGCTGACATTGGGCACCGACTCGTAGGTGGCCGTGCCGCTCAGGGTGACATTGGCAGCGCCCGGCGTGGGCGCGGGGGCCGGGATCGGAAGCAACGGCAAACCGCCGCCACCGCCACCGCCACCGCCTCCTCCGCCACAAGCAGTCAAAAAAGCCGCTGCGGCAATGCACGCCACCAAGCCCGACGCAAAGGAGAACTTCTGTCTCATAACTTGTGCTGCCCTCTTTTCAGCCCCGGCCAATGCACCAAAGAATGCCGGTGCGCGAGGATGCCACAGCCCTGCACCAAAAGACAAAGCCCGCCTGCATTTCTGCAGGCGGGCTTTGTCGGAACACGACGCTGGGTCGGATTACTGCAGCTTGATCTCGACGTCGACGCCGGCCGGCAGGTCGAGCTTCATCAGCGCGTCCACGGTCTTGTCGGTCGGGTCCACGATGTCCATCAGGCGCTGGTGCGTGCGAATTTCCAGCTGGTCGCGCGAGGTCTTGTTGACGTGCGGCGAACGCAGGATGTCGAAACGCTTCATGCGGGTCGGCAGGGGCACGGGGCCCTTGACGATCGCGCCGGTGCGCTTGGCGGTGTCCACGATTTCAGCGGCCGATTGGTCGATCAGCTTGTAATCGAATGCCTTCAGGCGGATGCGGATTTTTTGCTTGGTAGCCATGGTGTTTCCTTTGCGTGCGACTTAGATGTCGAGGATCTTGGCCACAACGCCCGAACCCACGGTACGGCCGCCTTCACGGATGGCGAAGCGCAGGCCTTCTTCCATCGCGATCGGGTTGATCAGCTTCACGGTGATGCTGACGTTGTCGCCAGGCATGACCATTTCCTTGTCGGCGGGCAGCTCGATCGCGCCGGTCACGTCCGTCGTGCGGAAGTAGAACTGCGGACGGTAGTTGTTGAAGAACGGCGTGTGACGGCCGCCTTCGTCCTTCGACAGGACATACACCTCGGCGGTGAAGTGCACGTGCGGCTTGATCGAGCCGGGCTTGCACAGCACTTGGCCGCGTTCGACTTCTTCGCGCTTCGTGCCGCGCAGCAGCACGCCAACGTTGTCGCCAGCTTGACCTTGGTCCAGCAGCTTGCGGAACATTTCCACGCCGGTGCAGATGGTCTTGACCGTCGGGCGAATGCCCACGATTTCGATTTCTTCGCCGACCTTGATCACGCCACGCTCGACGGCGCCGGTCACAACGGTGCCGCGACCCGAGATCGAGAACACGTCTTCCACGGGCATCAGGAACGTGCCGTCCACGGCGCGCTCGGGCGTCGGGATATACGTGTCCAGCGCTTCAGCCAGCTTCATGATGGCTTCTTCGCCCAGCTTGCCCTTGTCGCCTTCGAGGGCGAGCTTGGCCGAGCCGTGAATGATCGGGGTGTCGTCGCCTGGGAAGTCGTACTTGTCCAGCAGCTCGCGCACTTCCATTTCAACGAGTTCGAGCAGCTCGGCGTCGTCGACCATGTCGCACTTGTTCAGGAAAACGATGATGTAACCCACACCCACCTGGCGAGCCAGCAGGATGTGTTCACGGGTCTGGGGCATCGGGCCGTCAGCGGCCGAGCACACCAGAATGGCGCCGTCCATTTGAGCGGCGCCCGTGATCATGTTCTTCACATAGTCGGCGTGACCGGGGCAGTCGACGTGTGCGTAGTGGCGGTTGGCCGTTTCGTACTCGACGTGCGCGGTGTTGATCGTGATGCCGCGGGCCTTTTCTTCAGGCGCTGCGTCGATCTGGTCGTACGCCTTCGCTTCGCCGCCGAACTTGGCCGACAGAACGGTTGCGATTGCAGCCGTCAGCGTGGTCTTGCCGTGGTCGACGTGACCGATCGTGCCCACGTTGACGTGCGGCTTGGTGCGGGTGAATTTACCTTTTGCCATTTTTCAATCCTTGAAAGAGCATGTCCCGTGTATTGGTTTTATGTCTGCACCCGATTGCTGGGTCGCCTCGCACGGGAACGCGGCGGCACCGGATCGCAGACAAAGAGGGCCGCGCACTGCGCGGCCCGCATTCTTGAAAACTTACTTGGCGCGAGCAGCCACGATGGCTTCGGCAACGTTACGGGGAGCTTCAGCGTAGTGCTTGAACTCCATCGTGTACGTGGCGCGGCCTTGCGACATCGAGCGCAGCGTGGTCGAGTAGCCGAACATTTCCGACAGCGGCACTTCGGCCTTGATGGTCTTGCCGCCACCGATCATGTCTTCCATGCCCTGGACCATGCCGCGGCGTGAGGACAGGTCGCCCATCACGTTGCCGGCGTAGTCTTCAGGCGTTTCGACTTCCACGGCCATCATCGGCTCCAGGATCACGGGGCTGGCCTTGCGGGCGCCTTCCTTGAAACCGAAGATCGCGGCCATCTTGAACGCCATTTCGTTCGAGTCCACGTCGTGGTACGAGCCGAAGTGCAGCGTGACCTTGACGTCGACGACGGGGTAGCCCGCCAGCACGCCTTGCGTCAGCGCTTCGATCACGCCCTTTTCCACCGCGGGGATGTATTCGCGAGGAACCACACCGCCCTTGATGGCGTCGACGAACTCGAAGCCCTTGCCAGCTTCCTGCGGCTCGAGCTTCAGGATCACGTGACCGTACTGGCCCTTGCCGCCCGACTGGCGAACGAACTTGCCTTCGGCATCTTCGACCGTCTTGCGGATGGTTTCGCGGTAGGCCACTTGCGGCTTGCCGACGTTGGCTTCCACGCCGAACTCGCGACGCATGCGGTCCACGATGATTTCGAGGTGGAGCTCGCCCATGCCGGCGATGATGGTCTGGCCCGATTCTTCGTCGGTCTTGACGCGGAACGAGGGATCTTCCTGAGCGAGACGCTGCAGGGCGATGCCCATCTTTTCCTGGTCGACCTTGGTCTTGGGCTCGACGGCCTGCGAGATCACCGACTCCGGGAACACCATGCGCTCAAGGGTCAGGATGGCAGCGGGATCGCACAGGGTTTCGCCCGTGGTCACTTCCTTCAGGCCGATACAGGCAGCGATGTCGCCGGCGCGAATTTCGCTCACTTCGACGCGGTTGTTCGCGTGCATCTGCACGATCCGGCCGATGCGCTCTTTCTTGCCGCGAATCGGGTTGTAGACGCTGTCGCCCTTGGTCAGCACGCCGGAATAGACGCGAACGAAGGTCAGCTGGCCGACGAACGGGTCGGTCATGAGCTTGAATGCGAGCGCGGAGAACTTCTCGTTGTCGTCGGCCTTGCGGGTCGTCGGCACTTCGTCTTCGTCCATGCCCTTGACCGGCGGAATGTCGGTGGGTGCGGGCATGTATTCGACGACGGCGTCGAGCATGGCCTGCACGCCCTTGTTCTTGAAGGCAGAGCCGCACAGCATCGGCTGGATTTCGCCGGCGATGGTGCGTTGGCGGATCGCAGCCTTGATTTCGGCTTCGGTCAGCTCGTTGCCTTCGAGGTACTTGTTCATGAGCTCTTCGCTCGCTTCGGCAGCGGCTTCGACGAGCTTTTCACGGTACTCGGCGCACACCTCGGCCAGGTTGGCCGGGATTTCGCCGTACTTGAAGGTCACGCCCTTGTCTTCGTCCCAGATGATGGCTTTCATCTTCACGAGGTCGACGATGCCCTGGAAGTGCTCTTCGGCACCGATCGGGATCTGGATGACTACAGGGTTGGCCTTCAGGCGGTCCACCATCATCTGGCGCACGCGCAGGAAGTCGGCGCCGGTGCGGTCCATCTTGTTGACGAACGCGAGGCGCGGAACCTTGTACTTGTTGGCCTGGCGCCAGACGGTTTCCGACTGGGGCTGCACGCCGCCAACGGCGTCGTACACCATGACAGCGCCGTCCAGCACGCGCATCGAGCGCTCGACTTCAATGGTGAAGTCCACGTGGCCGGGGGTGTCGATGATGTTGATGCGGTGTTCGTCGAACGTGCCCGCCATGCCCTTCCAGAAGCAGGTGGTGGCAGCCGACGTGATCGTGATGCCGCGCTCTTGCTCTTGCTCCATCCAGTCCATCGTGGCGGCGCCGTCGTGCACTTCACCGATCTTGTGGTTCACACCGGTGTAGAACAGGATACGTTCGGTCGTCGTGGTCTTGCCAGCGTCGATGTGCGCGGAGATGCCGATGTTGCGGTAGCGCTCGATGGGGGTCTTGCGGGACATGATTTACTTTCGATTTGAAATGCGTTGAGCGCTGGGCCCCGAGCACGGGCACAACGCCCGAAACTCGACACCCAACGCCCAAGCGAAGTTTGATTTTTAGAAGCGGAAGTGGCTGAAGGCCCGATTGGCTTCTGCCATGCGGTGCACTTCATCGCGCTTCTTCATGGCACCGCCACGGCCTTCCGTGGCTTCCATCAGTTCGTTGGCCAGACGCAGGGCCATCGACTTTTCGCCGCGCTTGCGGGCAGCTTCCTTGATCCAGCGCATCGACAGCGCCAGACGGCGCACGGGGCGCACTTCGACCGGAACCTGATAGTTCGCACCGCCCACGCGGCGCGACTTCACTTCGACCATCGGCTTCACGTTGTTGATGGCAACGGTGAAAGCTTCGAGGGCGTCCTTGTCGGGGTTCTTCTTTTCGATGAACTCGAGTGCACCGTAGATGATGCGCTCGGCAACAGCCTTCTTGCCGCCTTCCATGATCACGTTCATGAACTTCGACAGCTCGACATTGCCGTACTTCGGATCCGGCAGGATTTCACGTTTGGGGACTTCGCGACGACGTGGCATTTTTTAACCTCTTTGCTTCAGTTGGTACCGTTTCAGATACCGCGAGAGCCAGTTGGAGCTCTCACTTACTCGACCCGACATTGGGTCACTTCGTTCGATGTGCCAGCCAAGGCAACCGAACACCGCTTGTTTTTCGACAGGAAGGCTTAAGCCTTCTTGGGGCGCTTCGCGCCGTACTTGGAACGCGACTGCTTGCGGTCTTTCACGCCTTGCAAGTCGAGCGAACCGCGCACGATGTGGTAACGCACACCGGGCAAGTCCTTGACACGACCGCCACGAACCAGCACCACGCTGTGTTCCTGCAGGTTGTGGCCTTCGCCGCCGATGTAGGAGATGACTTCGAAGCCATTGGTCAGACGGACCTTGGCAACTTTACGAAGCGCCGAGTTGGGCTTCTTTGGCGTCGTGGTGTAGACGCGGGTGCAGACACCGCGACGTTGCGGCGAGTTCTGCATGGCAGGGCTCTTCGAATTGATCTTTTCGACCGTTCGACCCTGACGCACCAGTTGATTGATGGTTGGCATGAATGAATAAGTCCCAAAACAGCCCGGCTCTGGCTATTAACCGCTCCTGTCGTGACGCAGGAACAACCGGGAGATGACGAAAACGTGAAACCCTTCGGAAATTTCCGAAAAGCCCACGAGTATAGCAAACGAGCCTGAAACAGCAAGCGCCCGCCGCGGAAAAGACCCGCCAGCGCCCTTCCGGGCGCTGCGGCTTACTTGATCCAGAGTCGCACGGCGTCCCAGGCGCGGCCGAAGACACCGGCCTGCTCGACCGGTTCCAGGGCCACCAGCGGCACGTCGGCCACGGGCTGGTCGTCCAGCGTGACCTTGAGCGAGCCGACCGCCTGGTACTTGGTGAACGGCGCCACCAGCGGGTCGGGGCGCGACACCTGCGTCTTGATCTTGCTGGCGCTGCCCGCCGGCACGGCAACCACGATGGCTTCCGGGCGGCCCAGCTTCAAGGTGTTGACCTGGCCCTTCCAGACCGCCGGCGTGGCGACCGGCTGGCCGCCGTCGAACAGGCGCACGGCATCGTAGGCGGTGTAGCCCCAGTTCAGCAGCTTCTGCGATTCGTTGGCGCGCACCGTCTCGCCGGTGGCACCCAGCACCACCGACAGCAGGCGGCGCCCGCCGGTCAGGTTGGGAAAGTCGCGCTTGGCGGTGGCGACCATGCCGTAGCCGGCCGCCTCGGTGTGGCCGGTCTTCAGGCCGTCGACGGTCGGGTCGCGAAACAGCAGCAGGTTGCGGTTGGTGTCGTTGGTCGACGGCGTGCCCGGGTAGCGGTACTTCTTGATGGCGTAGTACTTGGCTTCCTCGGGGAAGTCGCGCACCAGGCGGGTCGCCAGGATGCTCAGGTCGCGCGCCGTGGTGGTGTGGCCGGGCGTCGCAAGGCCTTCGGGGTTCTTGTAGGTGGTGTTCTTCATGCCCAGCACCTTGGCCTGGGCGTTCATCATCTCGACGAAGTGCTCCACCGTGCCGCCCACGCCTTCGGCCAGCGCCACCGTGGCGTCATTGCCCGACTGCACGATCAGGCCCTTGATCAGGTCTTCCACCGGCACCTGCATCTTGGGGTCGATGAACATGCGCGAGCCGGGCATCTTCGAGGCGCGCGGGCTGACCGGCATCGTCTGCGCCAGCGTGATCTTCTTCGCCCGCAGCGCGTCGAACACGACATAGGCCGACATCAGCTTGGTCAGCGAGGCCGGCTCGAACGGGCTGTCGATGTCCTTCTGCGCCAGGATCTGGTTGGCGGTCACGTCCATCAGCAGGTAGCTGCGCGCGGCAATCTCGGGCGGCGCCGGCACCTGGGCGGCGGCAATCAGGCTGACGGAAGCAATGGCGGCAAAAACCAGCGCACGGAACGCGCCAAGAAAACGAATCATGGGGAGGTTGGAAAGAGACGAAAACAAGCCTGCGAGGCTGTCAGGCCATGCCCGCGCGCAGATGGCGGACAACGAGACTTTTGAGCAGCGGCAATTGTCCGTGAAAGAAATGGCCACCCCCGGGAATGACTGTGACGGGAAGTGACTGCGGGCGTGCCCAGTCCATCACGGCGGAGAGCGCCACCGTGTCGTCGGTTTCCCCGTGCACCACCAGCGCGCGCTCGTGCGCCTCCGCCGGCAGCGGGGCCACGGTGTTGCGCGCCGCGGCCGTGCCGACCAGCACGATCTGCTGCAGGTCGCGCTCGCTCCAGAGCCTCTGGGCCGCGCCGCTTGCCACGAAGGCGCCGAAGGAAAAGCCGGCAATGGCCAAGGGACCCTCGGGCGCCAGTTGGCCGACGACGTTCAGCATGTCTTCCAGCTCGCCGCGCCCTTCGTCGTGCACGCCTTCGCTGGCACCCACACCACGAAAGTTGAATCGCACCGTGGTCCAGCCGCAGGCCACGAAGGCCCGCGCCAGGGTCTGCACGACCTTGTTGTCCATGGTGCCGGCGAACAGCGGGTGCGGATGGGCAATCACCGCCACGCCGCGCGGGGTGGCTGCGTCGGCGGGCTGGTCGCGCTGCACCTCGATCGCGCCGGCGGCGCCCTGGAGGCTGAGTTTTTCTGTCTGGGAATTCATGGGTACGGCCTGGGCACGGTACGAGAGAGGGGTCGGCTGAAAAGTTCAGCGGCCGACATCGGCCGGCAGCACGAGGCGCTCGACGATCTGGCCGTTCTTCAGGTGCGACTCGACGATTTCGTCGATGTCCTCGTTGTCGACAAAGGTGTACCAGACGGCCTCGGGGTACACCACCGCCACCGGCCCGCCCGCGCAGCGGTCGAGGCAGCCGGCCTTGTTGACGCGCACGTTGCCGGGCCCGGACAGGCCCTCTTCTTTCACCTTCGCCTTGCAGCGGTCGAAGCCCTCCTGCGCGTTGTGCAAGGCACAGGAGTCCTCGCCGTTCTTGCGCTCGTTGAGGCAGAAGAAGATGTGGCGGCCGTAGTAGCCGGACGGTGCGGCGGGAGTGGGGCTGGACATCGGGCAATTTTAGTGACCGCACCCCGAGGCGGCGCTCGCCATGACCCTAAGGGCGACGCACGCAGTTACGCCGTTACGCCGTTACGCCGTTACGTCGTTACGTCGTTGCGGCAGCGTCCGGCCGGTTGCGGCGCGACAGCGCGGCCACCACATAGGCCAGCACCCCGAACGGCCACAGCCATCCCAGCCACTGGGCCAGCCCATGAAAGCGGATGAAGCGCCCCTGCTCCCAGGTGGCCAGGGTCTGCGCAAAGTAGGCGCTTTCGGGCGCCTGGTTGAGCAGGCTCAGCTGCAGCACGAGCCCCACCAGCAGCAAGGCCGCGCACAAACGGCGCGGCGCAAACAGCAGCAGCACGCCCGCAAACAACGCTGCCGCAAGGCCCACCTGCACCGGCAGGTCGAGCCAGGCCCATGCGTGGTCGGGGCCGAAGCTCAGCGCCGCCGACAGCGCCGAAGCCCCGAGTCCGCCCAGCAGGATCAGCGGCAACAGCACGGCGCGCTGCACCACAGAGCGCGCCACCAGATACCCCAGCAGGCACGGCACCAGCGCGCCCAGCAACACGCACAGAAGCTCGACTGCCGGCACCAGCGGCTCCAGCTCGAACTGGCGCATGGGCAGCCAGTCGATGAAGGGCGTGTCGAGCAACCATTCCGAAATGGCGCCCTCGAGCCGCTCGAACACCTGCCCCAGCCCGAAGGTGACAGCTGCCGGGAACAGCAATGCGAACGGCCAGAGCGCCAACAGCACCAGGCCACCGCGCGCGTCCTCCACGAACCACTGGGAGCGCGCCCGGCTCCAGTGCGCGACCGCCCCCAGGCGCTCGAGCCCCGCCGCCAGCATCGCGCCCACGATGGCGCCCATGGTGTTCAGCCCCAAGTCCACATTGGAAGGAATGCGCGCGGGGAGGTAGCTCTGCAGGGTCTCCATCGCGAAGGCGATGGCCGCTCCCGCCACGGTGGCGCGCAGCACCGCGCCCCCCACGCCGGCGCCGGGGCGCGTGCGCAGCACCACCAGCGCGCAGAGAAAGCCGAAGGGCACGTAGCCCACGACGTTGACGGCGAAGTCGAAGCCCGTCCAGTACTTGGGCCAGGGCGCCGACAGGTAGGCCCAGGGCGCGATGCCCTGGTCGCGCCAGTCCGCGAACGGGTACAGGCTGGCATAGACGATCAGCGCCGCATAGGCCAGCGCCAACGGGAGCGCGGCGGATTTGTGCGGTCGCTCCACATTGTCCACCCTGTCCTGCATACCCGCCTTCCCGCCGGCCTCAGAACGGCTTCACAACCACCAGGATCACGATCAGCAGCAGCAGCACCACCGGCAGTTCGTTGAACCAGCGGTACCAGCGGTCGCTGCGACGGTTCTGGCCCGCCACAAAGCGGCGCAGCAGCATGCCGCAGCCATGGTGGTAGCCAATGGCCACCAGCACCAGCGCCAGCTTGGCATGCATCCATCCGTTGCCCGGGCCACGCCCGATGCCATAGCCCAGCCAGAGCCACAGGCCGAAGCCGATGGCGGGAACCGCCAGCAGGGTGGTGAACCTCAAGAGCTTGCGTGCCATCAGCAGCAGCCGCTCGCGCTCGGCCACCGACTCGGGCGGCACCATGGCCAGGTTGACGAAGATCCGGGGCAGATAGAACAGCCCGGCGAACCAGCTGGCGATGAAGACGATGTGAAGAGATTTGACCCAGAGCATGCGGGGCAGTTTAGTGGCGCACCTTGCGCCACACCCCGCTTTGCCCCTTCGCGCCGAAACTGCGGGCAAAAAAAAGCCCGACGTCTGCACGTCGGGCTGGGAAGCCCTTTTGCTGTCACACATCAAGGCACCCGCTCAGGGAGGAAAAGCGGGGAGCGGCAAGCCGCCCGATTCAGAATTTAACAAAGACGAAACAAGGTTTCAAGCGCATGAAGCACTTTCTTTGACATTTGGAGCAAAAAAATGAGAACCTTGGTTCTACGATTTTCCGTAGTTGTCAGACATCTGGACGCGTGCAACAAAGTAACGCCAAAACTTGCTTCAGGCACAATTTTGGACATATGACGTCTTCCACCTCCCCCCTGGCCATGTTTCCCGCCGGGCGGCCGCGGCGCCTGCGCCGCGACACGTTCACCCGCAACCTGGTGCGAGAGCACGCGCTCACTGCACACGACCTGATCTACCCGGTGTTCGTGCAAGAGGGCGAGAAGCGCCGCGATGCCATCGCCTCGATGCCCGGCGTCGACCGCCTGAGCCTCGACCTGCTGCTGCCCGTGGCCGAGCAGTGCGTGGAAGCCGGCATTCCGGTGATGGCTTTGTTCCCCGTGATCGACGCCAGCCTGAAAACACCCAATGGCGACGAAGCCTGCAACCCCGACGGGCTCATCCCGCGCGTGGTGGCCGCGCTGAAGGCGCGCTTTCCCGACCTGGGCGTGATGACCGACGTTGCGCTCGACCCCTACACCAGCCACGGCCAGGACGGCCTGCTCGACGAGACCGGCTACATCCTGAACGACGTGACGGTCGACATGCTGGTGAAGCAGGCGCTCACCCAGTCGCAGGCCGGCGTGGACATCGTGGCGCCCAGCGACATGATGGACGGGCGCATCGGCGCCATCCGCCAGGCGCTGGAAGCCCGCGGCGACATTCACACGCGCATCATGGCCTACAGCGCCAAGTACGCGAGCGCCTTCTACGGCCCCTTCCGCGACGCCGTCGGCTCGGCCGCCAGGCTCGGCAAGAGCAACAAGAAGGTCTACCAGATGGACCCCGGCAACAGCGACGAGGCCCTGCGCGAAGTGGCGATCGACATCGCCGAGGGCGCCGACATGGTGATGGTGAAGCCCGGCATGCCCTACCTGGACATCGTGCGCCGCGTGAAGGACGAGTTCCATGTGCCGACCTTCGCTTATCAGGTGAGCGGCGAATACGCCATGCTCAAGGCCGCCGCCCAGAACGGCTGGCTCGACCACGACGCCGTGGTGCTCGAAAGCCTGCTGGCCTTCAAGCGCGCCGGCGCCGACGGCGTGCTGACGTACTTCGCGCTCGATGCCGTGCGCCTGCTGAAGCGCTGACAGCGCGCAGGCACCGGGCATGCGCATCTTTGAAATCGGCCGTTCGCAGGTCAGCGGACACGCCACGCTGGCACCCCTGACCGTGCCGGGCGCGTGCGGCGCCGGCGTCTACCTGTGGATCTCGCTCACGCGCGAGGAATTCGGGGGCGCGCTGGCCGAGGTGCAGCAGATCCTGCAGACGCTGTGCCTCACGCAACTGGTCGACCTGCACGTGGCCGACCTGCTCAACGACCAGTTGCCATCGCACTACGACTACACCTCGCAGTACGACGTGCTGGTGTTCCGCCGCCTGGCGAACGGCCAGGGGCAAAGTGCGCAAGGTCCGACCGTGGGCCAACCTCAGCCCCAGCCCCAGCCGGCCGCCGGCACGCCGCCGCCCCGCGGCGGCCCGCCCGTGCTGCGCCGCGTCGACACCCGCCCGGTCGGGTTCGCCGTGTTCGACCGCGTGCTGCTGTCGGTGCACCCGGAAGACGGCGCCGTGCGCGACGGCTTTGCGGCACGGCTGCTCGCGGCCGGCTCGCCCGACGACCGCGGCGCCCCGGCGCTGGACGCACGCGCCACCTCGACGCGCCTGCCGGCAAGCCCGTCGGACCTGATGCTGCGTGTCATCAACCAGATCGTCGACGGCTACCTCGACCTGCGGCGCGAGCTCACCAAGCAGCTCGACCACTGGCAGACCGAACTGATCGATCCGCGCAGCCGCTTCACCAACTGGGGCGCGCTCATGCAGGCCCGGCAGTCGCTGCACCACCTGGACGAAATCTGCGAAGACCAGCGCGCCGCCATGCAGGACTGGATCGATTCGCTCGAAACCTTGCCCGCGCCCAAGGGCGAAACCGACCAGCGCGAGCGCGAACTCATCCTGATCCGCAGCCGCGACGTGCTGGAGCACATCGAGCGCGTGGTGCACCATGTGCACCGGCTGGAGCAGAACGCAGAGACCGCCGTGCAGATGCACTTCAGCGTGCAGGGCCACCGCGCCAACGACATCATGCGGGTGCTGACGGTGCTCACCGCCGTGTTCCTGCCGCTGAACCTGATTGCCGGCATCTTCGGTATGAACTTCGAGTTCATTCCGCTGGTGCACAAGGCCGACGGCTTCTGGATCGCGATGACGTCGATGCTGGTCATTGCGCTGCTGCTGGTATTGATCTTCTGGCGCAAGCGCTATCTCGCCCGGACACGATAAAACACTGACGCACCGGCGCCGCGCGCCAACGAAAAAGGGCCACGCAAAAGCGTGGCCCTTTTTCAATTCAACAGCCCCGAAGGGCGGCCGTCTTACTTGGTGGTAGCGCCCGTGCCTTGCTGGGCTTGAACGCGAACGTCCATCGGGTGGGGCATGTTCGAGACCACCTTGCTGTTCACGCGCGAGCCGCCGGTCACGTTCTGGTTGGGAGCGTAGGCGGTGCGAACGGCTTCGGCTTCGACCAGGGCGCGGTCCTTGGACACGGCAACGGTTTCAGCACCGCGCGAGCCGCGGGTCACGTTCTGGTTGGGGGCCGATGCGGCGCGCACGGCTTCTGCGTTCACGTCGTCACGGCTCTTGGTCGACACGGCGGTGTTCACGCCTTGGTACGTTTCTGCTTGGGCGCCGGTGGCGGCCAGGAGGGTCAGGGCGGCAGCGGCGAGGATGTGCGAGGTCTTCATTGTCAGTTCTCCAGATATGTTCGGTCGGATGTTGCGTCCACCAGGCTTGCTGGTTCGCTTGCCTGTGCGACGAGTTTCCGGGCGAATGGATGTGTCAAAACACCTCGATCAGAGACACCGTGTTTCCTCTATTGAAACAATCACGTCATGAAGGCATGCAAGCGATAAAAAGCCGGGCCCGGTTCGCACCGGCCCGGCCTGCTGGCTGGCGCTGACTTCGCCTCAGGGCCGCGCGGGCTGGAACTGCGGCGGCACTTCGCTGTTGACGAAGGCGCGGCGGTCCAGGTTCTGGTTCGGCGCATGGGCCGCGGCCACCGCCTCGGCGCGAATGGCGGCCCGGTCGCGGGCACTGGGCCGTGAGGTGAGCGGCTGCGCCACCACGTCGCCATACACGTTGCCACCGCGCGCCGCGGCGCCGGCGCCGGCCGCCACGTCGGCGCGGTCGGTCTGGGCCTTCAACGGCTGCACGGGCGCGAAGCCCTGGGGCTGGGCCTGGGCCTGGGCGAACGAGGCGCCCGACAGCAGGAGAGCAGCGGCAACAAGAATGTTCGAAGTCTTCATTTCAGTTCTTTCCAACGACCCAGCCTGGCTGGCGGCATCGGCGTGTAACCGAAGTGTCGCCCAAGCCAGTCAGGAAAAACCCGGGAGAATCGAACCATCGCGTTACCCAAACGGAAACAATGGGCCCACTCTCATGGACAGTCTCGACCTGATCAGAACCTTCCGGGAAGTTGCCTCGCACGGCAGCTTTTCCCAGGCAGCCAAAAAGCTGGACATGTCGAAGGCCACCGTCAGCAAGTATGTGGCCGAGCTGGAAACCCGCTTCGGCGTGCGCCTTCTCAACCGCTCCACGCGCTCGGTGAGTCTCACCGACGCCGGCCAGCTGCTGCTGGAACGCAGCACGCCCATGCTCGAAATGATCGAGCTCACCCAGTCGGAGCTGCAGGACCGCGCCAGCCAGCCCGGCGGGCGGCTGCGCATCTCGGCGCCGCACGGCATGGGCAGCGGCGAGTTTCCGAACCTGCTGGCCGACTTCATGCGCTATTACCCCGACGTGACGATCAGCCTGCAGCTGACCAACCGCACCGTCGACCTGGCCGAGGAAGGCATCGACGTCGAACTGCGCAGCGGCCCCGTGGAAGACGCCAACCTGATCGTGCGCAAGCTGCGCCTCATGAACATGGTGGTCTGCGCCTCCCCCGTCTACTGGAAGAAGCACGGCAAGCCCGAGCATCCGCGCGACCTGTCCACCCACGAGGCGCTGACCTTCTCGCTGCTGGGCCAGCAGCCGGTCTGGCGCTTCGACGACAACGGCACGCCGCTCGACGTGCCGGTGAAAAGCCGCATGGACTGCACCGAAGGCGCACCGCTGATCCGCGTGGCCATGCACGGCTTCGGCGTGATCTACCTGCCGTCGATCCTGGTGCAGACACACCTCGACCATGGCGAGCTGGTGCCCGTGCTGCAGGACTACGCGCGCAAGGACATGTGGCTGTCGGCCGCCTACCTGCAGCGGCGCCACAACAGCGCCGCGCTGCGCGCCCTGCTCGACTTTCTGCAGACCCGCGTGGGGCCCGGCAGCACGGCGCGCAAGCCGAGCCACGCCTGAAATGAAAAACCCGGCAGCGCCGGGTTTTTCAATGGCGCGGCAAAAAAACTCAGCCGACGTGCTTGGCGAAGAACGCCAGCGTGCGCTCGCGTGCCAGCTTGGCCGCGTCGGCGTCGTACGAGCCGCGCTGGTCGCAGTTGAAGCCGTGGCCCACCGGGTACACGTGCACTTCCACTTCCGGGTGCGCCTTCTTGAAGCTCTCGATGGTGTCCAGCGGAATCCAGTGGTCCTGGTTGCCGAAGTGCGCAAGCACCGGCACCTTGGGTTCACGTGCGGTTTCTTCCGGCGAGGTCATGCCGCCGCCGTAGTACGGCGCGGCGGCCGCCAGGCCCGGCAGCAGTGCGGCGGCGCGCCACACCAGCAGGCCGCCCCAGCAGTAGCCGACGATGCCGACCTTGCCGGCCTTGGCCGCGTAGGCAATGGCCGCCTCGATGTCCTGCAGCACGCCGGGCGCGGGCAGCGCCTCGACCGCCGTCTTCAGGCCAAAGCCGTTCTTCATGTCGTCGTCCGTGTAGCCCAGCTCCACGCCCGGCTTCACGCGCTGAAAGGTGGCGGGCGCCACGGCCAGATAGCCGTCGGCCGCATAGCCGTCGGCCACCGAGCGGATGTGCGAGTTCACGCCGAAGATTTCCTGCACCACCACCACCGCGCCGCGCGGCTTGCCCGCGGGCTCGGCCACGTAGGCGGGGAAGGTGAAGCCATCCTTGGCGGTGAGATCGATGAATTGACCCATGTTGTGTTGCTCCTTGATGGCAGATGAATGAATGACTGACTGAATGCGGATATACCGAAATCCCGGCAAGGGAAATCAGGTCTGCAGCGCCCGCTCGACAAAGTCGAGACGGTCCTGCCCCCAGAAAATTTCGCCGCCGACCACGTAGCTTGGTGCGCCGAACACCTGAATGTCGATGGCCTCCTGTGTGTAGGCCTCGTAGCGCTCCTGCACCGCCTGGCTTTGCGACTGCTCCGCGCGCTTGGCCGGCAGGCCGGTTTCGACGGCCAGCGCCTCGAGCACGTTCGGGTCGCCGATGTTGCGCTCCTGCGCCCACACCGCCGCGAAGATCGACGCGCACATGCGCATCGCGGCCTCGGTGCCGTCGTGCAGGTCGACCGCAATGATCAGTCGCGCCGCGTCGTCGCCGGCCACCGGAAAGAACTTCGGCTTGACGTGCAGCGGCAGGCCGAGGTGGCGCGAGCTGCGCGCCAGGTCGACCAGCCGGTAGGCCTGGCGCTGCGGCGCGCGCTTGCCCAGAGGCAAGCCGCCGGACACGGGGAACACACTGCCCAGGTCGATGGGCCGCACGCGCACCGAGGCGCCCGCGGACGCGGCAATCGCCGCAAAGCGGGAATGCCCCAGATAGGTCCATGGGCTCTGTGGCGCAAAGTAATAGTCGATGGAGTCGATGGAGTCGATGGTCTTGTCAGTGCTCACGCGCGTGCCCCCGATGATGTAATCCAAGCCGACGGTTTTAACTGACACGCAGTTTCTCTGCAGGAGGTAGGTTTTGGACCAAGTGCTCTTGATCACGGGCGGCGGGCGCGGCATTGGCGCCGCCACCGCCCTGTTGGCCGCCCAACGCGGCTACGCGGTGGCCGTCAACTACGCCAGCAATTCGCTGGCCGCCGACGAGGTGGTGCGCGCCATTCGCGCGGGCGGCGGCACCGCCATGGCCGTGCAGGCCGACGTGGGCGACGAGGCCCAGGTGGTGGCCATGTTCGAGAAGGTCGACGCCAAGCTCGGGCGCCTCACCGCGCTGGTCAACAACGCCGGCATCGTCGACGTGACGGCGCGCGTCGACGCCATGAGCGCGGCCCGGCTGGAGCGCATGTTCCGCGTGAACGTGATCGGCAGCTTCCTGTGCGCCCGCGAGGCCGTGCGCCGCATGAGCACCCGGCACGGCGGCGCGGGCGGCGCCATCGTCAACGTGTCGAGTGCCGCGTCGCGGCTGGGCTCGCCGGGCCAGTACATCGACTACGCCGCCAGCAAGGGCGCCATCGACACCTTCACCGTCGGGCTGGCCAAGGAAGTGGCGCACGAGGGCATCCGCGTGAACGCGGTGCGCCCCGGCGTGATCGACACCGAGATCCATGCGTCCGGCGGCCTGCCCGACCGCGCCGCCGCGCTCGGCCCGCAAATTCCGATGCAGCGCGCCGGCACCGCCGACGAGATCGCGGGCGCCATCCTGTGGCTGCTCTCGGCCGAGGCGAGCTACACCACCATGGCCTTGCTGGACGTTGCCGGAGGGCGCTGAGCGATGAGCACTTCGATGGACCTCATCAAGCCGCTGGTCACGCTGGTGGCCATCGTCAACCCGCTGGCCATCGTGCCTTTCTTCATTCACTACACGCAGGGCTACAGCGACGCGCAGCGCCGCCACACGGTGCGCATGTCGGCCTTCAGCGCCTTCGTGGTCATTGCCGTGAGCGCGCTGCTGGGCCTGCAGCTGCTGTCGTTCTTCGGCATTTCGATTGCCAGCTTTCAGGTGGGCGGTGGGCTGCTGCTGCTCATGAGCTCGCTGTCGATGCTCAACGCCAAGCCCGCGGAGAGCAAGACCAACGTCGAGGAGCTGCGCGCCACCGAGGTGAAGGCCTCGATGGGCGCGTCCATCGCGGTGGTGCCGCTCACCATTCCGCTGCTCACCGGGCCCGCCACCATTTCCACCGTGGTGATCTACGCCGAAAAGACGCAGCACCTGTGGGAGCTGGGGGTGCTGGTCGGCTACGGCGTGGTGGTGGCGCTGGCCACGGCGCTGGCCTTCTCGCTGGCACAGCCCATCGCGCGCGTGCTGGGCAAGACGGGCATCAACATCATGACGCGGCTGATGGGGCTGATCCTGGCGGCGCTGGCGGTCGAGGTGATGGCGGACGGGCTGGGCAAGCTGTTTCCGATTCTGGCCAGGGCGGCCTGAAACGCCTGAAGCACCTGAAGCACCTGAAGCACCTGAAGCAACGGGCGCAAGTCAGCCCAGCATCTTCTCGATGACCTTCCAGTGCGCGGGCTCCACCGGCGTGATCGACAACCGGTTGCCCTTGCGCAGCGCCACCAGCTCGGCCAGCTCGGGCCTGTCGCGCAACTCGGGCAGCGCCAGCAGCCGCGTCTTGCGCAGCGCCTGCACGTCGAGCAGCAGCCAGCGCGGATCGTCCGGCTTCGACTTGGCGTCGTAGTACGGCGACCTGGCATCGAACTGCGTCGGGTCGGGCTTCACGCCCGAGGCCACGCGCGCGATGCCGGCGATGCCCGGCTGCGGGCAGCTCGAGTGATAGAACAGCACGCCGTCGCCCACCTTCATGCCGTCGCGCATGAAGTTGCGCGCCTGGAAGTTGCGCACGCCGGTCCACGCCACCGTGGCGTCGGGCGCGGCGAGCGCATCATCGATCGAGACCTCGTCGGGCTCGGATTTCATCAACCAATAGCTGGCGGCAGTAGTCGTGGGCATGGTGCCCGTTATGGTGTCACATAGTCGGAGACCACCACCCACTTGCCGTCCTTGATCTGCGACAGGCGCGACTGGTCGTTGCCCAGCCGCTTGGTGGCGGTGTAGGTGCTCTTCGGGCTGCCGAACATGTCGGGCTCGAAGGTGATGCTGTCCATCGCCTTGATGAAGCTGTCGGTCGTCAGCGCCGGGCCGGCCTTGGTGGCGGCCTTGATGAACGAATCGATGATCACGTAGCCGTACACCGAGAACACGGTCGGGTCTTCGTTGAACTTGGTCTTGTACTTGTTGGCCCAGAAGCGCAGCGGCTGCGACTGCTCGTCGGTGTAGGGGTTTTGCACGGTCATGGTGGCGTACACGCCGTCCATGGCCTTGCCGCCCAGCTTGTGAATGAGGTCGGTGTAGGCCGCGCTGGAGCCGATGAAGGTCGGGTTGAAGCCGGTCTTGCGCGCCTCGCTCACCGTGCCGATGGTCTCGCGAATGATGGTGCCCAGCACCACCAGGTCGCAGTTGGCGGCCTTCATCTTCGCAACCTGCGAGCTGAAGTCGGTGGCGCCGCGCTTGAACGAGGTCTTCTCGGCCAGCTCCATGCCCGTGGCCTTCAGCCCGGCCTCGGCGCCGCGTTGCACCTCCAGGCCAAACTCGTCGTCCTGGTAGATGGTGCAGACCTTCTTGGCGCCCTTGTCCTTGATCATCTTGGGCAGGGCGATGCGAATCTGGTCGTAGTACGTGGCCGCGAACGAATACTTCAGCCGGTTCAGCGGCTCGTACATTTCGCGCGCCGCGGTAATGGGCATGTAGTTGATGATGTTCTTGTCGAACTGCACCGGCATGGCCGCCATGTTCTGCGCCGTGCCAATGTGGCCGGCCATGATGAAAATCTTTTCCTGGTTCACCAGCTTCTGCGCGGCCAGCACCGCCTTCTTGGGGTCGTAGCCCGAGTCCTCCACAAACAGCTTGAGCTTGCGCCCGTTCAACGTGCCCTGCTCGTTAAGCTCGTCCACGCGCAGCTGCATGCCGTTGCGCGCCTGCTTGCCGAAGCCCGCGAGCGGGCCCGACAGGTCCTGGATGGTGCCGATGCGGATCTCATCCTTGCTCACGCCCTGCTGCTGCGCGGACGCAAGCGTCGCGATCAGGCCCAGCACGGCCAGCGTCGTCAGTGTCTTGAGCTTCATGCGGTTGTCTCCTCGGGTTGGCGAAAAAAACGGGGCTGCAACGTCAGCTGTACATGGCGTCGATGCGCTCTGCGTACTTCGTTTGCACCAGCTTGCGCTTGAGCTTCATCGTGGGCGTGAGCTCTTCGTCCTCGGCGCTGAGCTGCGTCTCGAGCAAGAAGAACTTCTTGATCTGCTCGACCCGCGCAAACCTGGTGTTCACGCGTTCGATCTCGCCCTGTATCAGCGCCTGCACTTCCTTCGTGCGCGTCAGGCTCTCGTAGTTGCTGAACGGCACGTCGTTGTCCTGCGCGAACTTCTCGACGTTCTCCTGGTCGATCATGACGATCACCGTGAGGTAGGGCCGCTTGTCGCCAATGACCACGGCATCGGTGATGTAGAGGCTGAACTTGAGCTCGTTCTCCAGCTCGCTGGGCGTCACGTTCTTCCCCCCCGCCGTGATGATGATGTCTTTCATGCGGTCGGTGATGCGGAAATACCCGTCCTCGTCCATCACGCCCACGTCGCCGGTGTGCAGCCAGCCGTCGGCGTCGATGGTCTCTGCCGTTTTCTCGGGCAGGTTGAGGTAGCCCATGAACACGTTGGGGCCGCGCACCAGTATCTCGCTGGTGGCCGGGTCGATGCGCACCTCGTTGTAGCCCGTGGCCGGCCCGATGGAGCCCGGCTTGATGCGCGTGGCCGGCACCGCCGTGGACGCACCACACGACTCCGTCATGCCCCACACCTCCAGCATCGGCACGCCCAGCGCCAAGTACCACTTCACGAGCTCGGGCGAGATGGGCGCCGCGCCTGTCACCAGAAAGCGCGCGCGGTGAATGCCGATGAGCTTGCGCGCGTTGTCCAGCGCCAGCACCCGCGCCAGCCTGAACTTGAGCTTGAGCAGCGCACCGACCGGCTCGCCCGCCAGCACGCGGTTGGCGATGTCTTCGCCCACGCCAATGCTCCAGCTGTAGGCGGCCTGCTGCAGCGGGCTGGCCTCTTTCAGCGCGATCATCACGCCCGAATAGAACTTCTCCCACACCCGCGGCACGGCCGTGAAAACGGTCGGCGCAATCTCGCGCACGTTCTCCGGCACGGTCTCGGGGTTCTCGACGAAGTTGAGGATGGAGCCGGTGTACATCGCAAAGTACTCGCCGCCCATGCGCTCGGCGATGTGGCACAGCGGCAGAAAGCACATGCGCTCGTCGGTCTCGTCCTGCGCAATGAGCGAGTTGTAGCCGCGTGCGGTGTACACCAGCCCCGCATGGCTGTGCATCGCGCCCTTGGGCTTGCCGGTGGTGCCCGAGGTGTAGACCAGAATGGCCAGGTCTTGCGGGCGGCAGCCCGCCACGGTGCGCGCCACCGCCTCGGGGTCGGTGGCCAGGTGCGCGCGCCCCAGTGTGCGCAGCGCGTCCAGGCTCATCACCGCCGCGTCGTCCAGGTCGCGCAGGCCTTCCATGTCGAACACCACGATGCAGCGCAGCCCCGGCAGTCCGGCGCGCACCTCCAGCGCCTTGTCGAGCTGCTCGTCGTCTTCAACGAAGAGCACCGTGGTGCGCGAGTCTTCGCACAGGTAGTGCACCTGCGAGGCCGCGTCGGTCGGGTAGATGCCGTTGGACACCCCGCCACAGCTCAGCACGGCCAGGTCGGCCAGCACCCATTCGATGACCGTGTTCGACAGAATCGACGCGCACTCGCCCGGCACGAAGCCGATGGCATGCAGCCCCGCCGCAATCTCGCGCACGGCGTCGCCCGTCTGGCGCCAGCTCCAGGTGCGCCAGATGCCCAGCTCTTTCTGGCGCATCCAGGTGGCGTCGCCGCGCTGCTGCACCGCGTTCCAGAACATCGCGGAAAGCGTGTCGCCGGGCACGACCACGTCGAGCCGGGGGGCGAAGGTGTCGAGGTCCCAGAGTCCTTGCATGGCGGTTATCTCCAGGTCTTTTTCTTTTTCCAGCGCCGCTCGCCGCGCACGCCGTCGTCCTTCACGCCCAGGTAGAACTCCTTGATGTCGTCCTTCTCCCGCAGGCGTTCGCAGGTGTCTTCCATCACGATGCGGCCGTTCTCCAGCACATAGCCGTGGTCGGCCGCGTTCAGCGCCATGTTGGCGTTCTGCTCGACCAGCAGGATGGTGGTGCCGCGCTCGCGGTTGATGCGCACCACGATCTCGAAGATTTCCTTCGTCAGCTTGGGGCTGAGCCCCAGGCTGGGTTCGTCCAGAAGAATGAGATGCGGCGCGGCCATGATGGCGCGAGAGATGGCCAGCATCTGCTGCTGCCCGCCCGACAGCAGCCCCGCGTCCTGCGTGGCGCGCTCCCTGAGGATGGGAAAGTAGGTGTAGACGGTCTCCATGTCCTTCGCGACGCCATCGCGGTCCTTGCGGGTGTAGGCGCCCATCAGCAGGTTGTCTTTCACCGACAGCAGCGGGAACACCTCGCGGCCTTCGGGCACGTGGCTCAGGCCTTGCTGAACGATGTAGGCCGGGTCCTTGGCGGTGATGTCCTTGCCTTCGAACTCGATGCTGCCTTTGCGCGGATCGATGATCCCGGAGACGGTCTTCAGGATGGTCGTCTTGCCTGCGCCGTTGGAGCCCAGCACCGTGGCGATCTCGCCTTGCTTGACCTTCAGGCTCACGCCACGGATGGCCTTGATGGGGCCGTAGGCGCTTTCCACGTTGAGCAGTTGCAGGACGACGTCGGTCATGACGTTGTCTTCCGTGTTTCCCGAATGCATGCAGAGGGCGGGGAGCGGCGTTGGGGGCCCTGTCTGTGGCGGGCCGACGTCACCGGCCCTTCGGGCTCCCCTGCGCTGCTCACGACGAGCGGGGTCTCGCCGAACTCGCTGCGCTCAAACAGCGGCGAGCCCTGATCCGCCCGTCGCTGCGCTGCTCGGCGGTGCCTCAACGGCCCGCCGCAGACAGGGACCCCAACGCCGTGGACACGCTCAGGGCGATCACTCCACTGCGAAGCCCGGTGTGTGGTGCGGGGTGGGCGCCCCCTCTGTGCCGCCGAGGAGCGCAGCGTTTCGCGGACAAGGGCTCGCAGCTGTTTGAGCGCAGCGAGTTCTGCGAGACCCCGCGAAACGCGAGCACCGCAGGGGAGCCGCGCAGCGGCCGGCACAGTGGGGGCGACCGCGCCGCACCGCACACCGGGCGCCTTCAAAGAGGCAGCGAACGAAGCACTCATGCCGCCACCCTCCTCAAGCTGCTCACGTCGTCCACGGTCCCCAGATAGGCCTCGACAACACGTGCATCCGCCTGCACCTCGCGCGGGGTTCCGGTCGCCAGCACCTCGCCCATGTTCATCGCCAGCACGCGGTCGGACACCTTCGACACCAGCGACATGTCGTGCTCGACCATCAGCACCGACACGCCCAGCTCGTGCTGGATGTCCTGGATCCAGAACGCCATGTCGGCCGTTTCTTCGACATTGAGCCCCGACGATGGCTCGTCGAGCAGCAGCAGCTTGGGTTCGGTGCACAGCGCGCGCGCCAGCTCGACCACCTTGCGAACGCCGTAGGGCAACCCCGCCACCATCGAGTCGCGGTGATGCTGCAGGTCGAGCAGTTCGATCACCTGCTCCGCCTTCTCGCGCGCCGCCATCTCCGCGCGCCGCGTGGCCTGCGTGAAGAACACCTCGCTCCAGAACCCCGTCTGCCGGTGCGTGTGCCGCCCGATCAACAGGTTGTGCAGCACCGTCGCATGCTCGAACAGCTCGATGTTCTGGAAGGTGCGCGCAATGCCCAGGGCCGCAATGGCATGCGGCGCCTGCTGCGTCAGCGCGATCGGCCCGCCCTCTTCGCCGTGCCAGGTGATGTCGCCGGTGGTCGGCGTGTAGATGCGGCTGATCAGGTTGAACACCGTCGTCTTGCCCGCGCCGTTGGGCCCGATCAGCGTGAACACCTCGCCACGCCGCACGTCGAAGCTCACCTTGTTGACCGCGAGCACGCCGCCGAAGCGCACGCTCAGTTCCCTGGCCGAAAGCAGGATGTCGTTGCTCATCGCAGCCGGTCCGACTTGGTGAACGATTTCTGCCGCTTGAACAACCCCTTGCGGTAGAACGGAAAGAGCTGCAGCCAAGTGCGCACCTTGAGCCAGCGGCCGTACAGCCCCAGTGGCTCGAACAGCACGAACGCGATCAGCACCAGCCCATACACCAGCCCCTGCAGCCCCGGCGCCTGGCCGATGGCCTCGGGCAACCAGTCCTTGCCGATGGAAATGAGCTGCGGCATCGCAATCAGAAAGATCGCGCCCAGGAACGCGCCGTGCACCGAGCCGAGCCCGCCGATCACCACCATCAGCAGCAGGTCGATCGACTGCAGGATGCTGAACTGGTCCGGCGAAATAAAGCTCAGCTTGTGCGCGTACAACGCACCACCGAGCCCCGCGAGCGCGGCCGAGATGGCGAACGACAGCGTCTTGTAGCGCGCCAGGTGAATGCCCATGCTCTGCGCCGAAATCTCCGAATCGCGGATGGCGACAAAGGCGCGCCCGGTCGGCGAACGCAGCAGGTTCAGGATGCCCAGCGTGCTGAGCACCGCCACCACCAGGCACAGAAAGTAGAAGCCGTCGCCCGAACCCAGCGACCAGCCGAAGAGCTGCGGCGCCTTCACATGCAGGCCCGCGTTGCCGCCCGTCACGCTCTCCCACCGCGCAAACACCTCTTCCACGATGAAGCCGAACGACAGCGTCGCAATGCCCAGGTAGATGCCCTTCACGCGCAGCGCCGGCAAGGCCACCACCACGCCCACCGCCGCCGACAGCGCGGCCGCGCCGACCAGCGCCAACGGAAACGGCACGCCCAGGTTCGTCAGCACGCCTTGCGTGTAGGCCCCCGTGCCCAGGAACGCCGCATGGCCGATGGAGAACTGCCCCGTGAACCCCGCCAGCAGCATCAGCCCCAGGCCGACGATGCCGTAGATCAGCACGAAGGTCAGCTGCGCGAGCCAGTACTCCTCGATGATCCACGGCGCCAGCACCAGGAACGCCAGCAGCAGGCCGTACCAGAACACATGCCCGCCGTGCCGCGCGAGGCGAATGTCCTGGTCGTAGCTGGTCTTGAAGATGAAGCGCATGGTCAGGTCCGCCGCCGGGCCGCCCCAAGGCGGACCTGCACCCCCCCGGGGGGCAGCGAGTACACGAAGTGACGAGTGTGGGGGCGCATTTCTTCTAGACCTTCTTGCGCAGTTTTTCGCCGAACAATCCGTTCGGCTTGATCATGAGCATCAGCAGCACCACGATGTACGGTGCCGTGTCCTTGAAACCGTCGGGCAGGTAGAAGCCCGCGAACGACTCCACGATGCCGATCACCAGCCCGCCGACGATCGCGCCCGGCAGGCTGCCGAAGCCTCCCACCACCGCCGCCGGAAAGGCCTTGAGCCCGATGAAGCCCATGTTCGCGTGCACGAAGGTGATGGGCGCCAGCAGCATGCCCGCAATGGCCGCCACCGCCGCCGCCAGGCCCCACACCAGGCCGTTGAGCCGCTTCACCGGAATGCCCATGTAGTAGGCCGCCAGCTGGTTCTGCGACGAGGCCTGCATGGCAATGCCCAGCTTGCTGTAGCGGAACATCGCGAACAGCAGGCCGCACAAAACAGCCGTGGCGATGATGATGGCCAGCTGCTCCAGGTTGACCACCAGCTCGCCCAGTTTCCAGATCTGGTCCTTGTAGGGCACGGCCAGCGTATGCGTCTCGGTGCCGATGCCCGGCACCATGGTGATGAGGCCGCGCGCCACGTAGGCGATGCCGATGGTCAGCATCACGATGGAGAACTGCGGCTGCCCCAGGATCGGGCGAATCACCACCAGCTCCAGCAGCACGCCAAAGGCCGCCATGGCCACCACCGCCAGCACGGCCGCCAGCCAGAACGGCAGGCCGAACATCGACATGCCCGCGAACGCACCGAAGGCGCCCAGCATCATCAGGTCGCCCTGCGCAAAGCTCACCGTTTCGGTGGCCTTGTAGATCAGCACGAAGCCCAGCGCAATCAGCCCGTAGATGCACCCTTGTGCAATGCCCGACAGCAGGAGTTGAAGGATCTGCATGGGTCCTTCTTCGCGTGCTCAGTGCCGCAGGCCGCCGGCCGCGTCGTGCAGCGCGAGGCGGCGCGAGCCGGCCAGGATGTCGCTGGGCTTGAGGCCGTACACCTGGCGGATCGAATGGCTGAAGTGCGTGGAGTCGGGGTAGCCGGTGTCCAGCGCAATGTCGGTCAGCGTGCTGGCCTGGCGCACATAGCGCAGCAGGCTGCGCGCGCGCTTCCAGGCGCGGAACGCACGAAACGCCATGCCCGTCTCCTGCTTGAACAGATGCAGGAAGCGCGAGAACGACAGGTGCACCGAGGCCGCGCAGTCTTCGGCCGACATGGGCGCGGCCGGGTCGTCGTTGATGGCGTCGGCCACCTTGCGGATGCGCGGATCGAGCGCGCGCGGCGCGAGGCTTTGGCCGAAGAACAGGGCGTCGAAGTCGAAGCCCTCGAAGTCCGTGCCGCGGCCCGAGGCCGCCAGCAGGTGCGCATGCGCGTCGCGCACGCGCTGCACGAAAGCCGGCGCCTCCACCGGGCCGCAGTGCTGCAGAAAGGCCGGCATGCGCGCCGGGTCGACCGACTCCGACTCGATGAGCAGGCTGAAGATGAGCGGGTGCGCGCTCTCCACCTGGTGCGGCACGTGCGGCGGCACCACGATGAGCTCACCGCTCTGCCAGGCTCCGCCACCGATGCGAATGCGGTTGGGCGGCGCACCGGCGGGCGACACGCACACGCCGTGGCCACCCATCGTGCGCTCGGCGGCCGCACCGAGCAGGCCGGCGTAGAACACGCGGTGCGGCGTGAGCCACATGAGGCGCTCGCCCTGCCGTTCGGCACCGCTCAACCGCATGGGCGGTGGCGGCGTCGTCCTCGTTCGCTGCATGGTGTTTGTCTCCTGCAATCGGTGGACGGCCACTCTGCGGTGGCGTCTGGGTTGGCTGGATCGTAGCGGCGCGGGCCGCGCGCGCGGCATCGATTTGCGCGGGGACTTTCCCTAGGCCGACGCGAACGCGCGGCGCAGTTCGCAGGCACACAGCGCCACGGCCGTGTTGGCCTCGTCGAGCACCTTGCCCATGGTGATGAAGCCATGGATCTCGCGCTCGAAGCACACGTAAGTTGCGCTGTTGCCGGCGGCGGTGAGCGCCTGCGCATACGCCGCGCCTTCGTCGCGCAGCGGGTCGAAGCCGGCCGTGATCACCAGTGCCGGCGGCAGGCCCGCGAGGTTGGTGTGCAGCAGCGGCGACGCGCGCCAGTCGAGGTCGTGCGCGGGGTCGGTGATGTAGTGGTCGTGAAAGTACGCCATCGTGTCGCTGGTCAGCAGGTAGCCCTGCCCGTTGGCCTGGTGCGAGGGATGGCCGCGACGCATGTCGGTGGCGGGGTAGATCAGCAACTGGTACGCGATGGGCAGGTCGCCGGCATCGCGCGCGGCGATGGCGACCACGGCCGCTAGGTTCCCGCCCGCGCTGTCGCCGCCTACCGCGAGGCGGCTCGCGTCGAGCCCCAGCGTGGCGGCTTCGCGGCGTACCCAGCGGGTGGCGGCGAGCACGTCGTCCACCGCGGCGGGAAAGCGGTGCTCGGGCCCCATGCGGTAGTCGACCGCGACCACTGCGCAGCCGGCGCCGTTGGCCAGTTCGCGGCACAGCACGTCGTGCGTGTCGAGGTCGCCGATGACCCAGCCGCCCCCGTGGTAGTACACCAGCACGGGCAGCGGGCCGGCGCCCGAACCGAGGGGCCGGTACAACCGAACCGGGATGGGACCGTGCGGACCGTCGGCGGCCAGGTCGCGCACCTCGGCCACTTCGGCGGGTGCGGGTTGTGTGGCGGCGCGGCGCTCGCGGTAGAAGGCGCGTGCGTCGGTGGGCGAGAGGGTGTGGGTGGGCGGAACGCCGCGCGCCTCGATGAAGTCGAGCAAGGCGCGCGCCTGGGGATGCAGCATGGAGTCTCCGGGGGGGTCGAGTGGATGTCCCTCGATCTTCCCGCACCATGCCTGTGACCGGCGAGGGCGGCTTGCGGAAACTGGCTACTGCTGTTTTGTGTGCTGTTCTGGGGCGCGCTGTTCAGGGCGGCGCTCACGCCGACGGGGTACCTTGCTCCGCGAATGTCCCCCGGGCTTCGCCCTCCTCCTTTATTTCGCTGCGCAAGGCACCCCATCGGCGTGAGCGTTGTTCAGAGCCGTCGTTGATCGCGCGATCACTCAGAGCGTGCCCCAGTGCACAGGGCGTCGGGTGCTCCCCGCAGCGAAATAAAGGAGGAGCGAAGCGGGGGACATTCGCGGAGGGGAGTACCCGGCGGCCTGTGCACGCGCCCTGAACAGCAGCGCCCGAACGACAGAGCAAAAAAATCAGCCCTTGCGAGGCTTAACAAGAGAAGCAGATTCCTTGGCCAACGTGCGGGCCGTATCGGTATCGGCCGCGTGCACCAGCGCCACACCCATGCGGCGCTTGGTGAAGCTCTCTGGCTTGCCGAACAGACGGATGTCACTGCCCGGCACCTGCAATGCCTCGGCCACGCCGTCGAAAACGATGCCAGTCGCGTCAACGCCGCCATAGATCACCGCACTCGCACCCGGGCTCTTGAGCGACGTGTCCACCGGCAAACCGAGGATGGCCCGCGCATGCAGCTCGAACTCGTTCTGCCACTGCGTGGCCATCGTGACCATGCCCGTGTCGTGCGGGCGCGGGCTCACTTCGCTGAACCACACCTCGTCACCCTTCACGAACAACTCCACGCCGAACAACCCCTGCCCACCCAGGTCGGCGGTAACCGCCTGCGCGATCTGCTGCGCCTTCTGCAACGCGGCAGGCGCCATCGCGTGAGGCTGCCAGCTTTCCACATAGTCGCCGCTCACCTGCACATGGCCGATGGGTTCGCAGAACTTCGTTTCCACCGCGCCGGCCGCGTCCTTCGCACGCACCGTCAGCAACGTGATCTCGTAGTCGAAGTCGATGAAGCCCTCGACGATCACGCGGCCGTGGCTCACACGGCCGCCGGCCATCGCGTAGTCCCAGGCTTTCTGCACGTCGGCGGGGCCGTCGATCTTGCTCTGGCCCTTGCCGGAACTGCTCATCACCGGCTTCACGATGCAGGGGTAACCGATGCCTTCGTCGATGGCCGCCTGCAACTCGGCCAGCGAGTCGCAGAACTTGTAAGGGCTGGTGGGCACGCCCAGCGTCTCGGCGGCCAGGCGGCGAATGCCCTCGCGGTCCATCGTGAGGCGCGCGGCACGGGCCGTGGGAATGACGCGCACCACGCCGGCGTCTTCCAGCTCCTGCAGCATGCCGGTGGCAATGGCCTCGATCTCGGGCACCACCAGCGTGGGCTTCTCGGCCTCGATCAGCGCCTTCAGTTGCGCGGGGTCGCTCATGGTGATGGTGCGCGCATGGTGCGCCACCTGCTGGCCGGGGGCGTTCTCGTAGCGGTCGACCGCAATGGTCTCCACGCCAAGGCGCTGCAGCGCGATCAGCACCTCCTTGCCGAGTTCACCGGAGCCGAGCAGCATCACGCGGGTGGCGGAGGGGGAAAGGGGGGTGCCGAGGGTGGTCATGGTCGGGGATCGAGTGAATCAGGGAAAGGAAGAAAAAGGCGAGAAAAAAGCAACCGCAGCACTGTAAGCGACCCGCGCGCCAGCGGTGTCACACGCGGCAACGGCGCGGCCCCGGGGCTGATTCACAATCGATGTTTTCGCCGTGGCGCCCGCCGCGTGCACCCCCTTTTTTTGTTTCCTCAAGGAGTTCTCTCATGGCTATTCAGACTGTCGGCATCATCGGCGCCGGAACAATGGGCAACGGCATCGCACAGGCCTGCGCGGTGGCCGGCGTGAAGGTGGTGATGGTCGACATTGCCCAGGCGGCGGTCGACAAGGGCCTGGCCACCGTGTCGGGCAGCCTGGACCGCCTGATCAAGAAAGAAAAGCTCACCACCGAGCAGAAGACCGCCGCGCTGGCGCTCATCACGGGCTCCACCAACTACGAAGACCTGAAGAGCGCGCAGCTGGTCATCGAGGCGGCCACCGAGAACCACGCGCTCAAGCTCAAGATCTTGAAGCAGGTCGACGACATGCTGCCGCCCGATGTGATCGTGGCATCGAACACCTCGTCGATCTCCATCACCCAGCTGGCCGCCGCCACCTCGCGCCCCGACCGCTTCATCGGCATGCACTTCTTCAACCCGGTGCCGATGATGGCGCTGGTGGAGCTGATTCGCGGCTACCTCACCAGCGACGCCACGCACGACACGGTGAAGGAGCTGGCCGTGAAGCTGGGCAAGTCGCCCATCACGGTGAAGAACGCACCGGGCTTTGTGGTCAACCGCATCCTGGTGCCGATGATCAACGAGGCTTTCTTCGTGCTGTCCGAAGGCATTGCCACGGCGGAAGACATCGACGCGGGCATGAAGCTGGGCTGCAACCAGCCCATCGGCCCGCTGGCGCTGGCCGACATGATTGGCCTGGACGTGTGCCTGGCCGTGATGGAGGTGTACCTGGAGCAGTTCGGCGACTCCAAGTACCGCCCCTGCCCGCTGCTGAAGGAAATGGTCGCCGCCGGCCAGCTGGGCCGCAAGACTGGCCGCGGCGTGTACACGTACTGACCCGCGCGATCCGACAAAAACAAAAGGAGACAAACACCATGACCGCCACCGCATCCACACCCCCCACCGAAGGCTGCATCGACACGCAAGTGCTCGACCACGTGCTGCTCATCGGCATCAACCGCCCGGCCAAGCGCAACGGCTGGACCGCGCCCATGTTCAAGCAACTGGCCGAGGCCTACACGCGGCTGGACGACGACCCGAGCCTGCGCGTGGGCGTGCTGCATGCCTTTGGCGATCACTTCACGGCCGGCCTCGACCTGCCCGCGATCACCGAATATATGAAGCGCGGCGAGAAGGCCGTTCCCGCCGGGCTGGTGGAGCCGCACGACTTCGGCCTGCCCGACTACCGCCGCCGCACCAAGCCGATGGTGGTGGCGGTGAAGGGCATCTGCTTCACCGTGGGCATCGAGCTGATGCTGGGCGCGGACATTGTGGTGGCGGCCGACAACTGCCGCTTCTCGCAGATGGAAGTGCAGCGCGGCATCATGGCCACGGGCGGCGCCACGCTGCGCATGGCCGAGCGCGCCGGCCTGGGCAACGCGATGCTGCACCTGCTCACGGCCGACGAGTTCGGCAGTGCCGAGGCCTACCGGCTGAACTTCGTGCAGAAGGTGGTGCCGGCCGGCGAGGAGCTGGACGCGGCGCTGGCCATTGCGCAGCGCATTGCGGCCCAGGCGCCGCTGGCGGTGGTGGCCACGCGGCTCAATGTGCTGAAAGCCATCGAGCACGGTCCGCTGGCGGCCGTGTCGGAGTTCATCGAAACGCAGAAGCGCCTGTCGAACAGCGAGGACGCCGCGGAAGGCGTGCGCTCTTTCGTCGAACGCCGTCCCGCGCGCTTCAGCGGCCGCTGATCAACCGCACCAGCCGTCACCACCATGTCTCTTTTCATTCGCACGGCGCTGGCCGCCGCTTTCACCCTGCTCGCAGTGAACACCACCTCCGCACAGACCCCTGCGCCCGCCGCGCTGCCCGACCCCGCGGCCACCTCCGTGGACGCGCTGGGCTGGATGAAGGGCTTTCCGCCCGCGCCCGACAAGCTCATCACCTTCGACAACCCGGCCGGCGGCGTGTTTCCGCGCACGCGCTGGAGCTTCTCGCATGTGCGCGAGACCGTGCCCACGGCCAACGTGTGGCGTGGCAGCGGCGCGCCCAGCCCGCTGCCCGCGGCCACGTCGCCGGTGCAGATCGAGGCCGTCACTTTCAAGCCCGTTGGAAGTGCCGGCGGCGAGCAGACGCTGAACTTCGCCCAGATGATTTCCGGCACCTACACCGACGGCATCCTCGTGATGCACCGCGGCAAGGTGGTCTATGAAAAGTACTTCGGCGCGCTCACGCCCGAGCGGCCGCACATCGCGATGTCGGTCACCAAGTCTTTCGTGGGCACGCTGGCGGCCATCCTCGCGGACGAAGGCAAGCTAGACCCGGCCGCGCCGGTCACCAAATACATCCCCGAGCTCAAGGACACGGCCTACGGCGACGCCACCGTGCGCCAGGTGATGGACATGACCGTGGGCGTGCACTACTCCGAGAACTACGCCGACCCGAAGGCCGAAATCTGGGACTACGCGCGCGCCGGCGGCATGCTCACCCAAGGCGCCAACTACACCGGCCCGAAGTCGTTCTACGAGTTCCTGGCCACGCTGAAGAAGGAAGGCGAGCACGGCGATGCCTTCGCCTACAAGACGGTCAATGCCGAGGTGCTGGCCTGGGTGCTGCGCCGCGCCAGCGGCCAGTCGCTGGCCGACCTGCTGAGCGAGAAGATCTGGCGGCGCATCGGCGCCGAGCAGGACGCCTACTTCATGGTCGACCGCATCGGCACCGAGTCGGGCGGCGGCGGCCTGAACACCGTGCTGCGCGACCTGGCCCGCTTCGGCGAAACCTTGCGCAACGGCGGGCGCGCGTCCAACGGGCAGCAGGCCATTCCGAAGGCGGTGGTCGACGACATTCAGCGCGGCGGCGATCCGTCCAGGTTCGAGAAGGCCGGCTATGCGCTGCTCAAGGGCTGGTCGTACCGCGACATGTGGTGGGTGTCGCACAACCCGCACGGCGCCTTCATGGCGCGCGGTATCCACGGCCAGAGCATCTATGTGGACCCGAAGGCCGAAATGGTGATCGTGCGCTACGCGGCGCACCCGGTGGCGGCCAACGGCGCCAACGACCCGCTCACGCTGCCCGCGTTCCAGGCGCTGGGCGAGGCACTGATGCGGCCTTAGCCGCAGACCAGCGTCAGCTAGAAGCCCGTTCGCGGGCAATGACGAGCAGCCCGTCCATGATCAGGCTCTCGACCAGCTCGAAGTGCCCGTTCATCACGGGCGCCATCTTCCAGCCCGCGCCGCCGGTCATGTAGCAGGCCGGCTCCGCGCCGCAATGCGAGCGCACGTGCTGCACCATGCGCTCCACCGCGCCGGCAATGGCGTAGGTGCCGCCGCTGGTCAGCGCGTCGCTGGTGTTGGTGGGAAATTCGCGCACCTCGCCGGTCGGCACATGCAGGCCTGCCGTGCCCGACTCCAGCGCGCGCAGCATGATGCCGTGGCCCGGCAAGATCAGCCCGCCCAGAAACTTGCCGCTGGCGTCGATGGCCTCCACGGTCACCGCCGTGCCGATCATCACCACCACCATCGGCAGGGGGGCCTTGTCGGCCTGCGCGGCCAGCATGCGATGCCGCGCGCCGATCATGGCCACGAAGCGGTCGGCGCCCAGGCGCGTGGGGTGGTCGTAGCCGTTGACGATGCCGGCCTCGCCCGCGCTCGGCATCACCCAGCGAGGGGTGCAGTCGAAGCGTTCGTTGATCTGTTCTTCGGCGCGCCGTCGCACCGCGTCGCCGGCCACCACGCAGCCCAGCATGGACGCGGGTGCGGGCAGGTCGGCCCAGGGGCCGTCGGCCAGCCGTTCGATGTGATCAAGAAATTCGGCGCCCTGCGCCTGCAACGCGGCGCCAGGCTGGGCCGAGTCGTAGAGCGCCCACTTGATGCGGGTGTTGCCGATGTCGATGGCGAGGAAGGGGGATGGCATGCGCGGGATTATTGCGACTTTGTGACCGGTGTTGCTGGCGAGGCTTCGCGCGGTCGGTCGCATATGCGGCATGGGCCTACGCCGATGCGCCGGGTTACGCCGCACCATTCGCCTCCCTGACACCACACAAGGAGAGAACCATGGGATTGCTCAGTTTCATCAAGGAGGCCGGTGAAAAGCTGTTCGGCGGATCGTCCGCCCACGCCGCCACGCCAGACGCACCCGATGCCGACACGGCTGCGGCCGCTGCCATCAAGACCTACATCGAGACCCAGAACCTCGGCCTCACGGCGCTGGTGGTGACGTACACGGCCAGCAGCGGCGTGGTCACGCTGGCGGGCAATGCGCCGTCGCAGGAGGCGAGCGAGAAAGCCTCTTTGGCCGCGGGTAACGTGGCCAACGTGACCAGTGTCGACAACAACCTGGTGGCCCCGGCCGCGCCGCCTGCGCAGTACCACGACGTGGTGAAGGGCGACACGCTGTCGGCCATCTCCAAGAAGTACTACGGCGACGCGAACAAGTACAACGCGATCTTCGAGGCGAACAAGCCGATGCTGAGCAACCCGGACAAGATCTATCCGGGGCAGAAGCTGCGGATTCCGCCTTTGGGCTGACCTGCTGCTTGATCGCTGAACAGGCCCGCTGAGGAATCGGCGGGCCTGTTCTTTTTTGGGTGACTGGTTGGGGGCTTTTGTTCAGGGTGCGTGCACAGGCCGTCGGGTGCTCCCCTCCGCGAATGTCCCCCGCTTCGCTCCTCCTTTATTTCGCTGCGGGGAGCACCCGACGCCCTGTGCACCTGGGCACGCTGCTGGCGATCGCACGATCAAGCCCGGCTCTGTCCAACGCTCACGCCGATGGGGTGCCTTGCGCAGCGAAATAAAGGAGGAGCGAAGCGGGGGACATTCGCGGAGCAAGGCACCTCGTCGGCGTGAGCGTCGCCCTGAAGTAACCCTAATTCTGTTTCCAAGGCAACCCACGCTTACGCCAACCACCGATCTGCCCCCGGTGTCCGCTCTCATCCGGGTTCCCCTCGAACCCCTCCAGGATGTTGTAAGCCTCCACCCCCAACTCGGCAGCACGCTTGGCCGCGGCAACAGAACGCACCCCACTGCGGCACAGCAGCACCACCTTCTTGCCCCCCGCGGCAGCCGCACGCACACCGTCGTCGAACGCGGGGTTCATCGCCATGCCCGGCCACTGCTTCCAGGCCAGCGGCACGCCACCCGGCACATAGCCGACCCACTCGCGCTCCGCGTCGGTGCGCACGTCGACCAGCACGGCCTCGCCGCTGGCCATCCACTGGGCGGCCTGCTCGGGCGTCACGTCGCCGGCGTAGCCCTTGTTCTCCACGGGTTCGGTCATGTCTTTGCTTTCTTGAAGTGGGTTGTTGCGCGCCAACATGGCGGCCGGCAGGCCAAACCATAACGCCAGGACGATGACCTGGGTTTTACCGGTCAGCCCCGACGCACGCGCCTCATCGCACTTTCATCGCCGCCGCTCCACATACGGCCGCGCCTGCAGCAGCACGATGCGCTCTCCCACCGTGGCCCATTCGATGTCCTGGTCCACGCCGTTGAAGGTGCGCTTCACGGCCGCGCCCACATTCGCAAGGCGCACCACCAGCGCGTCTGTCAGCACGTTGCGCCCCACCTCCACCGGCACTTCCTTCACGCCGCCGCTGTTGTCCAGTTGCAGCGACGTGTCTTCGGCCGAGCGGCTGAGCACCTGCACGGCCTTGGACCAGCTCGAGTACATCACCTGCTCCGCCACGCGCTGCCCCTCGACCACGCGAATGCCGATGCCGCGCTTGGCCGAGATGTAGGTCACATGCGCATGGCCCGCATCGAACGGGTCGCGCGTGATCATCACGCCGGCATTGGTCGAATCGATGGCGGTCTGCACGAACACGCCCATCAGCACCGCATCGGCGCCAAAGCCCGCGGCGTTGCGCGCCTCCCAGGCCTCGGGGTTGAACACCGAGGCCCAGACCTTCTTCACCGCCGCTTCGAGCGTGTCGCCGGTCTTCACGTTGGGCACGGTGGTGTACAGGCCCGCGCCGCTGAAGCCGGGCAGGTCTTCGGAGTTCGACGAGCTGCGCACGAACACGCCGCCACCGCCCAACTGCGATTGCCATGCCGCGCGCCAGGCCGCTGCGGTGGCCGCATCGACGGGCCATTGCACGATGTCTTCGCGCAGTTGCGCCAGCGCCTGCTGCCGAATCTTCGGGTCGCTGGCAAAGCCCGGCTGCTGCTGCATGCGCGCGATGCGCTCCGTCAGGCCGTGGGCGCGCATGAAGCGGTCGTAGTGCGCAAACGGCACGCAGAAGCCGTCGGGCACCGACGTGCCCGCAATGCGCGCGGCCTGCATGGCACCGAGGTTCGCGGCCTTCACGCCGCACTGCGCGCTGTTGCGGGCGCGCAGCGCGGCCAGCGGCAGCAGACGTGTTTCGCGCAGGTCGGGCGCAACGGCGCGCGCGCCGCCGGGCACCGCGCCAGTCGCGGCAACACGGGCGGCGCGCGGCGGCAGTGCCGCAATTTCTTCGGGCGTGATCCGGCGCACCTGGTAGCCCGAGGCCGCCACCTTCAGCGCCACCCACTGCCCCGCGTGTTCCTTCATCACGGTGGCCGCATCGCGCACATAGGCGTTGGGAATGCCCCAGCCCTTGGCCAGCAAGTTGACGTGCGACAGCGCAGTCGACGGCCGCTCGGTCAGCACGCCGGCCACCGGCGCCAGGCCGATGGGCACCTGCCGCAGCACGGCGATGTCGTCGGGCAGCAGCGCATGCAGGCCCGCCTCGTCGTCCACGATGCGCACGCGCCCGGTCGCGGTGCCCAGGTTCATCGGCAGGTAGGGCTGCTCGCGAATCAGCGCCTCCTGGCTCACGAAGTCGATGCCGGTTTCCTGCGCCACGCGCTCGTGCAGGGTCGAGTTGGTCTTGAACTTCACGGGCGCGAAGAAGGTGGCTTTCACCTGCGCGTCGGCCTGGCGCAGCAGCGCGGGGGTGAGCCGGTCGCCCTCCCAGAACTCGTAGGTGAAGCTGCCGATGTTCTGCTGCCAGCTCAGCGTGCCGAACAGAAAGCGCCTGTCGGGCACCAGGTAGTTGCGGTCGACGTCGCGCTTGGCGGTGTTCGGCGCGAGCCGCGTGTCGCGCAGAAAGCGCACATGAAGCTGGTAGCGCGGCGTGTCGATGTAGTACGTGCGCGGCGGCCTGGCCTGGCGGTCGATGGCGAACAGCACATGCGCCAGTTGCATCGGCGTGCCGGCGTCGTACACACGCGCCAGCTGGTCGAAGTCGCCCTGGCTGCGCAGCGTGGGCAGCGACGACGGCACCGCGGGGCGCGGCACCAGTGGGGCGGCCGGGCCTTCGGGCTGCGGCGCGTTCTGTTGCTGGTAGTAGGAGGGCTTGCGCGCGAGCTGCGCAGCGGCAGGGAGTGCCGCCAGCGTGGCGGCCAAGGTGGTGGCAAGCGCCATCCACGGCAGGCTCAGGCCATGGTTCCGGTCGCGGGGTACGCTTGCGGGGCGTGCGTTGTATTGGTTTTTCATGCGAGCTCCTCCTTACAGTCGGTTGCCGATGGCACGTGCGCTTGACCAACAAATGGGCAGCCTGTGACAGCGGAAGCGGATTCTCGCGCGTTACAAATCCAGCGCGTTCGCCCAGAGGATCAGAGAACAAACACATGAACCTATTCCCCTTGTCATTGCTTTCCACCCCCCGCCGATGGCTGCTCGGCATGGCCTTGCTGTGCGCCGGCCTGGCCGCCAGCGCGCAGCAGCGGCAGGACCCCATCGCGCGCCTGAACGTGCAGCAGGGCACCGTCAGCGTCTCGCCCGCCGGGCAAGACCGCTGGTACGCCGCCCGGCCCCAGAGCGAGCTTGCCGCGGGCGACCGCCTGCGGACCGACCGCAACGCGCGCGCCGAGGTGTACATCGGTTCGGCCGCGCTGCGCCTGGACGGCCAGACGCAGGTGGAGTTTTCCGAGCTCGACGACGACACCGTGCACCTCACCGCGAACCGCGGCGACGTGCAACTGAGCGTGCGCGAGGCTCTGGCGGGCCAGCGGCTGACGGTCGACACCGGCAATGCCTCGGTGGTGATCGGCGCGCCGGGCGACTACCGCATCGCCTCCGACCCCGCCGCGGGCACCACCTGGGTGGCGGTGGCCTCGGGCCAGCTGGCGCTGTATGGCCAGAACGGCGCGTCGCAACGGCTGGGCGACCGCCAGCAGACCACGGTGTCGGGGCGCAACCTCGCGGCCGTGAGAAGCACGCGAACGCAGAGCGGCGGCTTCGACACCTGGGTGGCCGAGCGCAACCGGCTCGACGATTCGTCGGGCTACGCAGGCGCGCGGCCACCGCTGGTGCGGGTGCCGTCGGCGGCGTTGATCGCGCAGCAACAACAGCGCCAGTACGAGCAGGCGCAGCAACTGCAGTGGGCAGACCAGCAGCGCGCCGCACAGGCCGCCCAGCAACAGCAGGAATGGCAGCGTGACCAGGACTGGCGCCAGCAGCAGGAATGGCGACAGCAGGAAGACTGGCGCCAGCAGCGCCAACAACAAGATTGGCAACAACAGCAGCAGCAACAGCGGCGCGACGGGCGCGAGCGCGCCGAGCAGGACCGCTGGCAGCAACAGCAGCAACAACAGCAGATGCAGCTGCGCGCCGCACAGGCGCAGGCCCAGCAGCAACAGCAACTGCTCCAACAGCAGCAACGCATGACGCAGCAGGCGGCACAGGCCCAGCAGCAGCAGCAGCAGCTGCAGGTTCGCCAGCAGCAGGAAATGCAGTTGCGCGCCCTGCAGATGCAGCAGCAGGTGCAAGCCCAGCAGGCGGCGCAGCAGAACACGATGCGCCAGGCACAGGAAGCGCAGCTGCGCGCCATCCAGCAGCAGCGTGGCGTTGCGCCAGCGCAGCCAGCGGGCCAGGACCCGAGCCGGCTGTGGACCTCGCCGGACTCGCGCTGAGCGCGCCGGTGCGCGGCGGGGCAGCCCTTCGCCCCTAAGCCCCGCCGGCAACGCCGCCTTCACCCCGCCGCTAAAGTCGGCGGCCAAGGAGCCTTTCATGCGCACATTCGACTTCGATCTCTTCGTCATCGGCGGCGGCAGCGGTGGCGTTCGCGCCGCGCGCATGGCCGCACAGACTGGTGCCCGCGTCGGCCTGGCCGAGGCCGGCGACCTGGGCGGCACCTGCGTCAACGTGGGCTGCATTCCCAAGAAGCTCTACAGCTACGCGGCCGGCTATGCCGAGGCCTTCGAGGAAAGCGCCGGCTACGGCTGGACACTGCCCGAGGAGCCGCGCTTCGACTGGGCCCACCTGAAGCAGCAGCGCGCCAAGGAAATCGGCCGCCTCAACGGCATCTACGCCGGGCTGCTGAAGAATTCGGGCGTCACGCTCATCACCGGCTGGGCCCAACTGGTGGACGCCCACACGGTGGAAATCGACGGCAAGCGCCACACCGCGCGCCACCTGCTGGTGGCCACCGGCGGCACGCCCTTCGTGCCCGACATTCCGGGGCGCGAGCACATCGTGACCTCCGACGCCATGTTCGACCTCAGCCCCTTCCCCAAGCGCCTGCTGGTGGTGGGCGGCGGCTACATCGCCTGCGAGTTCGCCTCCATCTTCAACGGCCTGGGCGCCAAGGTGACGCAACTGCACCGCCGCGCTCATCTGCTCACCGGCTTCGACGACGACGTGCGGCGCTTCGTTGCCAACGAAATGGGCAAGGCCGGCGTCGATGTGCGGTTGAACTGCCAGGCCGCGGCCATCGCGCGCAACCCGCATGGGCACGGGCTGACCGTGACGCTGGCGCGCGGCGAGCAGGTCGAGGCCGACACCGTGCTGTTTGCCACCGGCCGCGTGCCCAACACGCAGGGCCTGGGGCTGGAGGCGGCGGGCGTGGCGCTGGACGAGCGCGGCGCCATTGCGGTCGATGCGCACTACCGCACATCGGTGCCGTCGATCTACGCGGTGGGTGATGTTTCGACCCGCGTGCAGCTCACGCCGGTGGCGCTGGCCGAGGCCATGGTGGTGGTCGACGAGCTGTTCGGCAAAGGCAAGCGCCGGCTCGACTACGAGTTCATTCCCACGGCCGTGTTCACCCACCCGAACATCGGCACCTGCGGCTACAGCGAGAGCGGTGCGCGCGCGAAGTTCGGCGAGGTGACGGTGTTCTCCAGCGAGTTCAAGTCGCTGCGCCACACGCTGTCGGGCAGCAGCGAGCGCACCTTCATGAAGCTGGTGGTGGACAAGGCCAGCGACCGCGTGGTCGGCCTGCACATGGTGGGCGCGGACGCGGGCGAAGTGGTGCAGGGCTTTGCGGTAGCGATGCGCGCGGGGGCGACGAAGGCGGTGTTCGACAGCACCATCGGCATCCACCCCACGGCTGCGGAAGAGTTTGTGACCATGCGCGAGCCGATGCCCGGCTAGCCCCGCGCCGCGCCCTGCTTGCCCTCGAGCAGCTTCACCAGCACAAACAGCACCCGGTTGGCCGGCGTGGGCACGCCCAGCGCCTCGCCGCGGCGCACGATCAGCCCGTTGAGGTGGTCGATTTCGCTGAGCTTGCCGCGCGCCAGGTCCTGCGCGGTCGATGAATATTGCGACGGCATGCTCTGCGGAATGCCGCGCACGGCGGCGTCGGTGTCGCCGACCACTTCCACGCCTTCGGCCTTTGCCACGGCCAGGCATTCGGCCACCACGTCGCGGATCACGTCGGTCACGCCGGTGCCGTGAATGAGCACGCCGTAAGGCAGTTGCGTGACGGCCGACAGCGCGTTGTAGGCGCAGTTGAGTATCAGCTTGGCCCACAGCGCGCCGCGTACGTTGCCGGATATCTGCGTGGCCACGCCCGCGGCCTCCAGGTGCCGCGCCACCTCTTCGCTGCGGCGCGACGGCGCAATCACCAGCTCGCCGCGCCCGTGGTGCTTCACATGGCCGGGGCCAGCCATTTCGGTCGCGACGTAGACCACTGCCGCGGCCACTTCGTTGGCCAGCACCGAGCGCACACGCGCATCGTTGTCCACGCCGTTCTGCAACGTGAGCACCAGCGCGTCGGGTGCGAGATGCGGGGCGATCTGCGCGGCGGCGGCTTCGGTGTCGGTCGACTTCACGCAGAACAGCACCAAGTCAGCGCCCTGCACCGCGTCGGGCTCGGTGCTCGCGGCCATGGGCACGTGTTCGTCGAAGGCCTTGGTTTGCAGCCGCAGCCCGTGGGCGTTGACGGCCTCCACGTGCGCGGGCCGCCCGATCAGCACCACCGTGTGGCCCGCGCGCGCCAGCATGGCGCCGTAGTAGCAGCCGACTGCGCCAGCGCCCATGACTGCGACTTTCATCGATTCATCCTTTGCTTGTGTGTGTTCGGCCCTGAGGTTACTCACCGCGGGCTGCTCATGCTTCTGCCTCCGCACCGCGCGAGGCCACGCCTTCGGCCAGCAGCCATTCGCGAAACGCCGAAAAGGCCGGCAGGTCGAGCCTGTCGGGTCGGTAGCAAAGATAGTGCCCCTGGTTCACGCTCACGGGGGTGCCGCAGGGGCTCAGCAGCGCGCCTTCGGCCAGTTCCTCTTGCACCAGCAGCCTGGGCACAAGGCCGATGCCCAGCCCGTTGAGCGCCGCCTGAATGAGCGCGGAGTACTGCGCGAAGCGCGGGCCGGCCACGGTCTGCACTTCAGGCACGCCGTGCTGGGCGGCCCACTGGCGCCAGGCGGTGGGCGCGCCCTCGTGGTGCAGCAACGTGTGGCCCAGGATGTCGGCGGGCTGCGCGATGCGGTGGCGCCCCTCCACCAGCGAGCGCGCCACGATCAGCACAAACTCGCGCCCCGCGATGTACTCCGACACCACGCCCGGCCAGCCGTCGGGGCCGTAGCGAATGGCCGCGTCCACGCCGGCCGGAATGCCGTCGCTGGGCTCCAGGTGGCGGCTGAAACTCAGCATCACGTGGCGGCTTTTCTGGCTGAAGGCCGGCAGGCGCGGAATGAGCCACTTGGTCAGAAAGGTGGGCACGCTCGCCAGCGTGAGCAGGCCGGCGCCGGCGTCGCCCGAGCGGGCCTCGAAGGTGGCGGTTTCGATGGCGCGCAGCCCACCCGAAATTTTTTGCCAGTACACGCGCCCCTGCGGCGTGAGCTGCACGCCGCGCCCGTTCTTCTGCAGCAGCGCGCGGCCCAGAAAGGCCTCGAGCCCCGCAATCTGTTTGCTCACCGCGCTCACGGTGATGCACAGCGCGCCGGCCGCCAGCGTGATGCTCTGGTGGCGCGCCACGGCGTCGAAGGCCAGCAGCTCCTGGATGGTGGGGCAGTCACGCTTCATGCGCGGCCCCCTTGCGCATGGCCGCGCCGTGTGAAAGCTGCGTGAAAAACATTTTCCAATTGCTCAAGTGTCGTCATCCAACTTTCACCCATGAACCGGTGTGCGATTCCTAGAATTCGAGGCATTGCTGCAGCACCTCTGCGCAGACAGTAGCGCATCCGGAAAGTATGCCGGGCGCGCATGACACTGGAGACAACCTTGGTTCGCGGCATCTCGCTCATCTACGGCCTGTACCTGCTGCTGCCCATCGTGCTGCTGATGATCGGCAGCCTGGGCGGCAACTGGACCAACACGCTGCTGCCCACGGGCATCACGGGGCAGTGGTATGTCGACCTGTGGCTCGACACCTCGTTCCGCAAGGCCTTCGTCAGCAGCCTGGTGGTGGCGATGGCGGCCTGCGCCATCAACACCGTGCTGGCGCTGCCGCTGGCCTATGCGCTGTACCACGGCGCGCGGCGCGGCGGCAGCATGGCGGCGCGCCTGGTAAGCGCCACGCCGGTGGCGGTGCCGGCCATCACGCTGGCCTTCGGCTACATGATCGTGTTCAACACCGACCTGGCGCCCTGGCTGGGCTCGATGCCGCTGCTGATTGCGGCGCACGCGATCCTCACGCTGCCCTACCTCACCAACACGCTGCTGACCGACCTGCGCCACCTCGACCTGGGCCGGCTGGAGCAGGCCGCGGCCACGCTGGGTGCCTCGGGCTGGCAGCAGTTCACCGGCATCGTGCTGCCCAGCCTGCGCCAGAGCCTGATCAGCGGGCTGGTGATGGTGGCGGCCATTTCGGTGGGCGAGTTCGGCGTGTCGAACCTGCTCACGAGTTTTCAGAACCGCACCTACCCGGTGGTGCTGCTGCAGGCCTTCTACGGCGCCACGGGCTTCGCCTGCGCGGCCACGGTGATTCTTCTGGTGCTGGCGGGCGCGTCGGCGCTGCTGTCTTCCTCGCTGGTGAAGCAACGCGCCTGAACGCGAATGAACGCGAATGAACCGACCGTGAACCCCACATGACCCGCCCATGAGCCTCCTTCTCGACAACGTCAGCTACAACTACCCGGGCAGCACGCACGGCCTGCACGAGGTGTCGCTCGACGTGCGCACCGGCGAACTGGTGGCGGTGATCGGGCCGAGCGGCTCGGGCAAGTCGACGCTGCTCAAGCTGGTGGCGGGCCTGGAAACGGGCCACACCGGGCGCATTGCGCTGGGCGGCGACGACATGTCGCGCACGCCGGTGCACCAGCGCCACATCGGCATGGTGTTCCAGAGCTATGCGCTCTTTCCGCACCTGAGCGTGCTCGACAACGTGGCCTATGGGCTCAAGCTGCGCAAGGTGGGCACGGCGCAGCGCCGCCAGCGCGCGCAGGAGCTGCTCGACATCGTGGGCCTGGGCGACTACGCGCAGCGCGCCGTGGCGCAGTTGTCGGGCGGGCAGCAGCAGCGCGTGGCGCTGGCACGCGCACTGGCCATCGACCCGCGCGCGCTGCTGCTCGACGAGCCGCTGTCGGCGCTCGACGCCAGCGTGCGAGGCCATCTGCGCGACCAGATTCGCGCCATTCAACAGCGCTTCAACGCCACCACGCTGCTGGTCACGCACGACCAGGAAGAAGCACTGGTGATGGCCGACCGCGTGGCCATGCTGAAAGACGGCCGGCTGCTGCAAATTGCCACGCCGCGCGAGATCTACGAGAACCCCGCGAGCCGCGCGGTGGCCGAGTTCGTCGGGCTCTCGACGATCCTGAGCGCGAAGGTCTGCGGCGCGGACCGGCTCGACCTGGGCTTTGCCGAACTTGCCGCGCCCACCGGCCGGCGCGCCTTCGGTGCCGCGGTGCATGTGCTGGTGCGCCCCGAACACATTCGCCCCGACCCGGCGCCCGACGCGGTGAACCGCCTGGCGGGCCGCACCGGCGCGCAACGCTACCTGGGCGCGCTCACGCGCTACGACTTCGAGGTGCCGGGCGCGGTCAAGCCCTTCTTGGCCGAGTCGGCGCTGCCGGCAACCGAGGCGATTGCGATCGCGCCCGAACACCTTCGCCTGCTCGACCACTGACCCTTTCGTTCTTCAGACCTTCCGACCCTTTTCCTTCCAAGGAGCCACCATGCAACGCAGACATCTGATCCAGGCCGCCGGCGCATTGCCCGTGCTGTCATTGGCCACGCTCACGGCGCGCACCGCTTTCGCCTTCGACGGCCCCGAGCTCTACGCGGGCGAGAAGGCGCTGTACGCCGAGGCGCAGAAGGAAGGCCTGTGCGTGTCCTTCGACACCGGGCCCGAGTGGGCCAACTGGAAGGCGCTGTTCGCCGCCTTCAAGAAGCACTACCCCGAAATCGAGCTGACCTACAACGACATCGGCTCAGCCGCCACCGTGGTCTCGCTCGAAAAAACCAAGCGCCGTCCGCAGGCCGACACCGCCTACTACTTCGCGGCCTCCGCCGTGGACGCCGCCAAGAAGGACGTGGTCGCGCCTTTCAAGCCCGTCAACTTCGACAAACTGCCGCCGGTGTTCCGCGAGGCCGAGGGCCGCTGGTTCACCATTCACACGCTCAACATCGCGTTCCTGGTGAACAAGAAGCTGGTGAAGACCGTGCCCACCGGCTGGGCCGACCTGCTCAAGCCGGAGTTCAAAAGCAGTGTGGTCTACCTCGACCCACGCTCCACCGGCATCGGCCAGGTGCTGACCTTTGCCGCGGCGTACGCCAACGGCGGCAGCGTGGACAACGTGCAGCCCGGCACCGACTACCTGGGCAAGCTGCATTCGGCCGGCAACGTGCTGCGCGTGGAAGGCACCACGCCATACGCCAAGTTCTTGAAGGGCGAGATTCCGGTGTGGATCAGCTACGAGAACGACGGCCTGAAGGCCAAGCACGTCGACGGCATGGGCGACGCGGTGGAGGTGGTCATTCCGAAGGAGGCCAGCGTGGCCGCGCCCTATGCCATCAGCCTGGTGAAGAACGGCCCGAACCCCAACGCGGGCAAGCTGTGGCTGAACTTCACCATGAGCGAGGCCGGCCAGACGCTGTTTGCGCAGGGCTTCGTGCGCCCTGCCGTGCCGGGCACGCCGCTTTCCGCGGACGTGGCCGCCAAGATGCCGCCCGCGCCGCAGATTCGCCCGCTCGACGTGGTGAAGGCGTCGGAGCGCAAGGCCGAGGTCGACAAGCTCTGGGCGCTGGCGGCGCTGGGCAAGTGAGCCGGGTCGAAGCAACGTGATGCGACGCTTTGGCGCCTGGCCCGCATGGGCCTTCATGGCGCTGTTTCTCGCGGTGCCGTTGGCGGCGCTGCTGCCCGAAGCCTTTGGCGAGGGCGGCAGCGCCTTCGGGCGGCTGTTCGGCAACCCGCTGTTCTTTGGCGCGCTGCGCAACACGCTGGCGCTCGGGTTGGCGGCGGGCGCGGTGTCGGCGCTGGTGGGCACGTGCATTGCGATCGAGCTGGCGCGGCAACCGGCGTCGCGGCGCCAATGGATGATGACTTTGCTGGGCTTGCCGCTGGCGTTCTCGGGACTGGTGATTGCGTACGGCTTCATCTTGGCGTTCGGGCGCGCGGGCTTCGTCACGCAGCTGCTGGCGGGGCTGGGCGCGGACCCGGCGGCCATCGGCAGCTGGATCTACAGCGTGTCGGGCCTGGGCTTTGCCTATGCCTACTACCTGATTCCGCGCGTGGCGCTGTCGCTGTACCCGGTGTTTGCCAACCTCGACCTGCGCCCGGTGCAGGCGGCGCGCACGCTGGGTGCGTCGAAGGCGCGCGCGTTCTGGGACACGGTGGTGCCGGAGGTGATGCCTTCGGTGCTGTCGAACGCCTGCATGGTGGCCGCGATTGCGATGGGCACTTACGGCACGGCGTTGGCATTGGTGGGCACGCAGTTGAACATCTTGCCGCTGATGCTGTTGGCGCAGGTGGGCGATGGCGGTTCCGATTTCGCGGTGGCGGCGGCTTTGTCGCTGGTGCTGATGGTGGTGTGTGTGATCGTGATGGGGGTGGGCGATGTCTTTACGCGAAGGCGCGAGCGCGGTGCTGTCGGCGCCGGTCACTGAGGCGCTGACGCGCCTGGCTCAGAAGCAGTGGGGGCCACAGCGTCACCGCCTGCCGGTGGCGATGCTGGGCCCGGGCGACGGCGGGCCGGCGGAGTGCGAGGCCGCCTATGCGGTGGCGCATGCGTTGGCTGGTGCGGGCATGGCGGTGGTGTGTGGCGGCCGTGGCGGCGTGATGGCCGCGGCCTCGCGCGGTGCGGTGGAGGCCGGCGGCATTGCGGTGGGCATCCTGCCCGAGGAGGACGACCGCAACGCCAACGAATGGTTGAGCGTGGCGATCCCCACGGGCATGGGCGAGATGCGCAACGGGATCATCGCGCGCAGTGGCGTGTGTCTGATTGCGATCGGCGGCAACATGGGTACGTTGTCGGAGATGGCGATGGGGCTGAAGTGGGGCAAGCCGGTGTTCGTGATGCATGGCGATGTGGCGCTGCCGGGGGCTGTGCAGGCTGTGGATGTGAACGACATGTTGGGCAAGGTGCTGGACTGTTTGCTGGGCTGACAGTTGCTGTTGTTCGGGGGGCTGCTGCATTCGTTCATTCAGGGCGCGTGCACAGGCCACCGGGTACTCCCCTCCGCGAATGTCCCCCGGGCTTCGCCCTCCTCCTTTATTTCGCTGCGGGGAGCACCCGACGCCCTGTGCACATGGGCACGCTGCTGGTGATCGCACGATCAACCCCGGCTCTGTCCAACGCTCACGCCGATGGGGTGCCTTGCGCAGCGAAATAAAGGAGGAGCGAAGCGGGGGACATTCGCGGAGCAAGGCACCCCGTCGGCGTGAGCGTCGCCCTGAACAGCGCGGCAGAACGGCACAAAGGCACCCAGTACAGGCACTGCACAATGACGACATGCCCTACATGCCCACCTTCGTTGCCCCCGCCCGCTTCACCGACGCAGCCGCCGCGCTGGACCAGGTCAAGGCCATCTACCAGGGCGGTATCGCCCACCTGCGTGAATCGATGTTGCGCTTCGTCGCCGGCGAGGCACTGCCCGGCCGGGTGCGAGCCTGCTACCCGTTCGTGCGGGTGCACACGCACACCGTCTCGCGCCACACACCACCGGCCAACGCCGGCCTGAGCTACGGCTTCGTGGCCGGCCCCGGGCGCTACGAGACCACCCTCACGCGGCCCGACCTGTTCTCGCGCTACTACCTCGACCAGTTCCGCCTGCTGCTCGAAAACCACCAGGTCGAGCTCGAGGTCGGCACCAGCACGCAGCCCATTCCCATTCACTTCTCGTTTGCCGAGAACGACCACATCGAAGGCACCATGAGCAACGACCGCCGCGCGCTCATGCGCGACGTGTTCGACCTGCCCGACCTGGGCGTGATGGACGACGGCATTGCCAACGGCACCTACGAGGCACGCGACGGCGAGGCACAGCCGCTGTCGCTGTTCACGGCCGCGCGGGTCGACTACTCGCTGCACCGCCTGCGCCACTACACCGGCACGGCGCCCGAGTGGTTCCAGAACTTCGTGCTGTTCACCAACTACCAGTTCTACATCGACGAGTTCGTGCGCCTGGGCCACGAGGCCATGGCCGACGAGAACAGCGAGTACGTGGCGTTCATCGAACCTGGCAACGTCATCACGCGCCGGCGCGGGCTGGCGGCCGGTGCCAGCCAGACCTTCGGGCACCTGCTGGACGGCAGCCAGGGCACCGCGCCGCCGCGGCTGCCGCAAATGCCCGCCTACCACCTGGTGCGCGAGGACTACAGCGGCATCACCATGACCAACATCGGCGTGGGCCCGGCCAACGCCAAGACCATCACCGACCACATCGCCGTGCTGCGCCCGCACGCCTGGATGATGCTGGGCCACTGCGCCGGCCTGCGCAACACGCAGCAGCTGGGCGACTACGTGCTGGCCCACGCCTACGTGCGCGAAGACCACGTGCTCGACGAAGAGCTGCCGCTGTGGGTGCCGATTCCGGCGCTATCGGAAATTCAGCTCGCGCTGGAGCAGGCCGTGGCCGACGTCACGCGCTACACCGGCCCCGACCTGAAGAAGATCATGCGCACCGGCACCGTGGCCAGCACCGACAACCGCAACTGGGAGCTGCTGCCCGGCAACCAGCCGCAGCGCCGCTTCAGCCAGAGCCGCGCGGTGGCGCTGGACATGGAAAGCGCGACCATCGCGGCCAACGGCTTTCGCTTTCGCGTGCCCTACGGCACCCTGCTGTGCGTGAGCGACAAGCCGCTGCACGGCGAGATCAAGCTGCCCGGCATGGCCAACCACTTCTACCGCGAGCGCGTGGAGCAGCACCTGCGCATCGGCATGCGGGCCATCGAGATCCTGCGCGAAGAGGGCTCCACACGGCTGCACAGCCGCAAGCTGCGCAGCTTTGCGGAAGTGGCGTTTCAGTAAGAAGAAGGGCTGCAGGCGGGCCTTGAGAGGCTGCGGCGGGTGTGCCGCAGGGGACACGCACCTCAGGGTTTGTCCTGCCGCCGCGGCGCCCTGATGGCGACGTTTCGCGGACATCATCCGGTTCACCCCACAGAAACCGGAAAAAAGATGACCCAGTCGCGTTCCGTTCCCCTCTCGCGCCGCAGCTTCTCGGCATGGATCGCGGCCTCGGCCGCAGCCGCCGCCGGTGCGGGCGGCACCGCCGGCATGGCCCTGTGGCCCGGCAGCGCCCACGCCGCCGACGCCCCGCTGAGCAACCGGCTGCGCATCGTCATTCCCGCGGAGGAAGGCGGCGGCTGGGACCAGACCGGCCGCGCGCTCGGTGCGGCCATGCAGGCATCGGGCGCGGTCGGCAGCGTGGTGTACGACAACATTCCCGGCGTGGGCGGCAACCTGGGCCTGGCCAGGTACGTGGAGAAGTACAACGCCGACCCCGACACGGTGCTGATGAGCGGCATGGTCATGGTCGGTGCGGTGGCGCTGCAAAAGCCCGCCGTCACCCTGACCGACATGACGCCGATCGCCCGCCTCACCAGCGACTACGAGGTGGTGGCGGTGAAGGCCGACTCCCCCCTGAAGACCACCAGCGACCTGATCGCGCAGCTGCGGGCGGGCGCCGCGGGCACGGTGATCGCGGGCGGCTCGGCCGGCGGCGTGGACCACATGTTCGCCGGCATGCTGGCGCGCGCGGCGGGCGCCTCGCAGTCGCTGACCTACCTGGCGCATGCCGGCGGCGCGCAGGTGGTGGAGGCGCTGGACACGGGCAAGGCGGCCGCGGGCATCTCGGGCCACAGCGAATTTGCCGAAGGCTTGGCCAGCGGCAAGCTGCGCGCCATCGGCGTGTCGGCCAAGCGGCCGTTCTTGGGCATTCCGTCGGTGCGCGAACAGGGCGTGGACGCCGACCTGGCCAACTGGCGCGGCGTGCTCACCGGCAAGAAGGTGCCGCCGTACCGCAAAGCCGCGCTGCTGGAGGTGGTGCGCCGCGCCACGGCCACCGATGTGTGGCAGAAAACCATCAAGAGCAACAACTGGGAGGCCTTCTGGCTGGAAGGCAAGGACTTCGAGAATTTCATCGCGCTGGACGCGGCGGCGGCCGGCCCCCTTATTCAGCAACTCAAGCTGAAAGCCTGATCTGGCGGCGGCGCCGACACGCTCGGCGCCGGCTGCCTGAGGCTGTTGACTCGGGTTTTCCCTAGTTAACCAATGTGAAGCATTGACTCGGTTTGCGGCCATCATCCGGTTACTTTTAAAGACAACTGGAAACAAAATGCCGCAGTCCGCACCCGTCGGCCTCTCCCGCCAGAGCCTTTCCGGAAGGAGCCTTTCCCGCCGCAGCCTCACCGCCTGGATGGCGTCGGCCGCCGCCGCGGGCATGCTGCCCCCCGCGCTCTGACCCCGGCTGGCCGGCGCGGCCGAAGCGCAACTGGTGCCCAAGCTGCGCATCGTGATTCCCGCCAACGAAGGCGGCGGCTGGGACCAGACCGGCCGCGCGCTGGGCGCGGCCATGCTGGCGTCGGGCGCAGTGGGCGAGTTGCCTACGAAAACATCGGCGGCAAGGGCGGCACCATCGGCCTGGCCAAATACGTGGAGAAGTACGACGCCGACCCCGACACCCTCTTGATGAGCGGCATGGTCATGGTCGGCGCGGTGGCGCTGCAAAAGCCCGCCGTCACGCTGTCGCAGGTGGCACCGGTGGCACGCCTCACGAGCGACTACGAGGTGGTCGCCGTGAAGGCCGACTCGCCCATCAAGACCCCCAAGGACCTGATCGCGCAGCTGCGTGCCGATGCCGCCAGGACCGTCATTGCCGGCGGCTCGGCCGGCGGCGTGGACCACATGTACGCCGGCATGCTGGCGCGCGTGGCCGGCGCCACGGCGGGGCTGGTGTACCAGGCGCACCCCGGCGGCGCGCAGGTGGTCGAGGCGCTGGAAACCGGCAAGGTGGCCGCGGGCATCTCGGGCTACAGCGAGTTCAGCGACCACCTGGCCAACGGCAAGCTGCGCGCCATCGGCGTGTCGTCCAAGCGGCCGTTCCAGGGCATTCCGTCGGTGCGCGAACAGGGCGTGGACGCCGACCTGGCCAACTGGCGCGGCGTGCTCACCGGCAAGAAGGTGCCCACCGAACGCCGGGCCGTGCTGCTGGAGGCCGTGCGCCGCGCCACCGCGGCCGACCTCTGGCAAAAGACCATCAAGCGCAACAACTGGGACCCTTACTGGATGGCGGGCAAGGACTTCGAGAGCTTCCTGGACCTGGACACGGCCATGGCCGGGCCGCTGATCTATCTGCTGAAGCTGAAGGCCTGACAGCCCGAATGCCTGAGAGCCTGAAGCCCGCCTTGCGGCTCAGGCAAAGAGCTCGGGCATCTCGCGCCGCGCCTTGGGCGTGAGCGTGAGCGCCCGCCCGTCGAGCGCCTGGCGTACCCAGCCCCGGCGCAGCGACAACTGCAGCCATGCCGCGCCCAGCGCGCCGCCCAGGTGCGGGCGGCGCTCGCTCCAGTCGAGGCAGGCGCAGGCGAAGCGGCGGCGCGCGCGGCGCACCGCGTCCACCTCCACGCCCAGGCTCTCCAGCGCGATCGCGCCGTCGGGCGTGAGCTCGTAGGAACCGCTCTGCAAGCCGCTGAGCCAGCCTTGTGCGTGCAGCCGGTCGTGCAGCGCCACGCCGGCGGTGCCGGCCATGTGGTCGTAGCAGGTGCGCGCGCTGCGCAGGCGGCTGGGCGTGCTCGGCGCGAAGCCTGGTGTGTGCGCGGTGTGTGGGGTGCGTGGCGCGCCGGCCACCACCATCAGGCTTTCGAGCGCGGCGGCCACATCGTCATTGGCCAGGCGAAAGTAACGGTGCTTGCCCTGCACGAGCAGCTCGACGAGGCGCTCGCTCTTCAGCCGCGCGAGGTGCGCGCTGGCGGTCGACGCGGCCACCTCGGCCACCGTGGCCAGCTCGGTGGCGGTGCGCGCGTGGCCGTCCATCAGGCAGCTCAGCATGCGGGCACGCGCCGGCTCGGCGATGGCGCCGGCCAGGCGGGCCAGGTGAAAGTCGGCGGAGGTGTCGGGGCTGTCCGGGGTGTGCAGGGTGTCCATGGGCGCATCGTAAGACCGCCACGCACGCCACACTTCGCCCGCGAGCGAAGTGTGGCGGCACCGCCAATCGCACACTGCGGCCATGAACCCGCACGCTCACCAGATACACGACACACCCACCGACCCGGTCGCCGCCGCCACGCATGCCGATCCGTACCCGTACTACGCCGCGCTGCGCGAAGGCCCGTCGCTTGCCTGGAGCGCGCCGCTGCGCCTGTGGGTCGCGAGCCGCGCGGACGTGGTCGCGCAGGTGCTGCAGGGGCACGGCGCGCTGCGTGTGCGGCCGGCCGCCGAGCCGGTGCCGCATGCCATCGCCGGCAGCGCCGTTGGCGAGGTGTTCGGCCACCTGGTGCGCATGAACGACGGCGCGGCACACGAGGCGCATAGGCCCGCACTGCAACACGCGCTGGCCAAGCTGGACCTGAACACGGTGCGCGAGGCCGCGCTGCAAGTGGCGCTGCGCGTGCCGCGGCAACACGCGCTGTCGGACACGGTGTTCTCGATGCCGGTGCAATCCGTGGCTCACCTGCTGGGCTTTGCCGATGACGTGTTGCCGCAGGTCGAGCGGTGGGTGCGCGACTTCGTGGCGTGCCTGTCATCGCTGTCCACGCCCGATCAACTACAAGGCGCCAGCGTGGCGGCGGGGGCCTTGATGGCGCGCTTCGAAGCGCTGGTGGCCGACGCGGCACCGCGCCACGGCACGCTGCTGGCCGGTGTACTGGCCGAGCACGCTGCCCCCTCTCGCGCGCTGCTCGCGAACCTGGTCGGCCTTCTCTCGCAGACCTGCGATGCCACGGCGGGCCTGCTCGGCAACAGCCTTGTCGCGCTGCTGCGCATGCCATCGCTGCGCCCCACCACACGCACACGCGACGGGCTGCAGGCCATCGTGGAAGAGACCGCGCGGCACGACGCTTCGGTGCAGAACACGCGGCGTTTTGCGGTGGCGCCCGTCACCATCGCAGGCACTTCAGTGGTCGCGGGCGACGCGGTGCTGGTGCTGCTGGGCGCGGCCAACCGCGACCCGGCATTCAACCCCGACCCCGAGCGCTTCACCCTCGTGCGCGCCCAGCGCCGCATGCTCGGCTTCGGCCACGGCATGCACGTCTGTCCAGGCCAGGCGCTGGCCTGCACGCTGGCGGCGGCGGGGCTCGAGGCCTTGCTGCGCCGCGCGCCCGATCTCGATGCGCAGCGCAAGCGCGGCTGGCACTACCGGCCGTCGGCCAATGCGCGCATTCCGGTGTTCCACTGACCCGTGCCCGCCAGGTGCGGCGACAGCTGCGCGTCGCCCCAGCGCAGCGGCAACGCAGCCGGGCGGCGCAGCGCATGCGTGACGTTGAAGCGCATCAACCGCTCCGCGCCTTCGAAGGCCGCCACCTCGGGCCCGTCCCACACGATCTCTGCCGTGACCGCCAGGTGCAGCAGCTCGCCGCTGTCGAAGTCGACGAACAACAGCCCCGCGCGCGGATGCGCGGCCAGGTTGCCCAGCGTGTTGAAGAAGCGGTTGCCGTTGAAGTCCGGCACGGTCAGCACGTTGTCGCCGTCGATGCGCACGAAGCCGGGGCGACCGCCGCGGTGCGACACGTCGACACCGTGCGAGCTTGCATCGGCCTCGTCGCCGCCCGCCACTTCGTTCGGGTAGGCGGTGGCGATGAACAGCGTGTCGGCGCTGCCGATGAGGCGGTGCGCGGCCAGGTCGAGCTTGTCGAGCCATTGCACGGGCGGAGTCGTGCCACCGGACGCGGCCAGCACCGGCTCGCGCGCTTGTATGTAGCGCGGGCAATTGCCGAAGCTCTGCTGCACCTCCACCATGAAGCCCGCGCCGTCGAGCGACTCGACCGTGCCGTTCATGCGGTTGCGCCGCCGCGTGTGCGGCTGAATGCCCAGCAGCCCCAGCGGGGCGCCCTGCGCCAGTTGGCCGGCCAGCGGATCGCCCGCCTGCGGCAGCGCATCCACGCGCAGGTGGGTGGGGTCGGGCGAATGCATGAAACCGGCGGGCGCGGCCAGCACGCTGGCCCAGGGCTGCAGGCTGGCGTCGAGGCTGCCGACCACCAGAAACGGCAGCAGCGAGAAGAACGCGCGGTGCTGCTCGGGCATGTGGTCGCGAATGACGCGCGGGCCGGCCACTTCCATCTGCTCGCGCGAACCGCCGAGCGCCTGCATGGCCCGCTCGCCCGCATGGAAGGGCGCGGCGATCATGCGACCGCCGCCAGCCCGATGGGCGTGCGCGCCATCGGCACGAACCCCGGCAGGGCCTCGACGCGCGCGAGCCAGGCGCGCACGTGGGGGTAGCCGTCGAGTGACACGCTGCCTTCGGGTGCGTGCGACACATAGGCGTAGTTGGCAATGTCGGCCAGCGTGGCGCCGGGGCCGGCCAGAAAGGGCTGCCGCTGCAGGTGCATCTCCATCACCGACAGCAGCGCATGCGCACGCTGCACCGTCTCGGTGGGGTCGGTGGCCTTGCCGAACAGCGCCATGATGCGCGCGGCAGCAGGGCCCGACGCCAGCGGCCCGGCGGCCACCGAGAACCAGCGCTGCACGCGCGCCGCGCCCACCGCGTCGCGCGGCATCCAGCGCGCGGGGTCGGGTGCATAGCGCTCGTTGAGGTAGACCAGGATGGCGTTGGAGTCGGCCAGCGTAAGGTCGCCGTCCTCGATCACCGGCACCTGGCCGAACAGGTTGCGCGCCAGGAACGCCGGCGCGCGATGCTCGCCCTGGGCCAGGTCGAGCTCGATGCTTTCGAACGGCAGGCCCAGCATGGTGAGGAACAGGTGCACTCGGTGCACGTGGCCCGAGAGGGCGAAGCTGTAGAGCTTGATGGGCTGGGCAGGGTGGGAAGGGTTGGCGGGGTGGGTGGCGTTCATGGCGGAGTTCCTTCAGTCAGTGGTGGGGCGATGAGCGGATTCTTCTCTCTTGCACGCAATGAATGAATAGCCATTTTTGTATTTGACTGCTGTGTTTTCCGGTTTAATTGCGCGATGGATCGTTTCAAGGCCATGCAGACCTTCGTGCAGATTGCCGACCAGGGCAGCCTGACCCGCGCCGCCGAGGCGCTGGGCACCTCGCTGCCCGCGGTGGTGCGCGCGCTGGCCGCGCTGGAGGCGCACCTGGGCGTGCGCCTGTTCCACCGCACCACGCGCCGCCTGTCGCTCACCGAGGAAGGCCGCCACTACCTGCCCAGCGCGCGCGACGTGCTGCTCGCGGCCGACGCCGCCGACCGCGCGCTGAAGGCCGAGGCCAGCGAGCCGGCGGGCCTGCTCACGCTCACCGCGCCGGTGCTGTTCGGCCACATGTACGTGGCGCCGGCCATCGTGCGTTTCATGCAGCGCCACGAGAAGGTGCGCTGCAACGTGCTGCTGCACGACCGCGCGGTGAACCTGCTGGAAGAAGGCATCGACGTGGGCATTCGCATCAGCCCGCTGGAAGACTCGTCGCTGGTGGCGCAAACGCTGGGCACCATCCGCCGCGTGGTGGTCGCCAGCCCGGCGTACCTGGCGCAGCACGGCACGCCGCGCCACCCGCGCGAGCTGCAGGGCGCGCCCTGCGTGCGCGGCAGCGTCGATGCGCCCGCGCCGTGGCTGTTCCATGAAGGGGGCCGCACGATCAGAGTCATGCCCGAAGCCCGGCTGGCGTTCAACCACCTGGCGCCGGCGGTGGAATCTTGCGCGGCGGGCATGGGCTTCGGCACCTTCCTGTCGTACCAGGTGATGCCGCACGTGGCGCAGGGGCGGCTTGCTCTGGTGCTGGAAGACTTCGAGCCGCCGCCGCGGCCGGTGAGCGTGATCTACCCGAACGCGCGGCTGCTGCCGGCGCGCACGCGGGCGTTCATCGAGTGGATGAAGACGGAGTTCAGCGGGCTGAAGCTATAGCCCACGCCCTGACTCACGCCGCGGTTCAGGCCGAAGGCGGTGGGTCGCGCGGCAGCATGTAAGGCGCGAACAGGTCGGGCTCGGCCGGTTCGCGGCTGTCGTGCAGGCAGATCTCGCTGTGCTGCTTGAGCAGCAGCCAGCCGTCTTGCGCAAGCTGCCCGGTGAGGGCGGCCACGCTGGCGCTGAACGCCGACAACGACCCGCGTGCGCGCAGCGTCACGAAGCAGGTGTCGGCCTCTTCGCGCAGGCCGTCGCGCGAGAGCTGCGCGCCGTGCACCTCGCACAGCGCGCGCAATGCCGACAGTGCCTGCAGCCCGCACACCGGCCGCAGCATGCCGCGCCACTCGAAGTACTGGCCGGCGTGGCTCAGGCGTTGTGTGTGCTGCATGTGCTGCACCGGCGCATCGACCTTCACGCCCAGCACGGCCATGCCCGCGCGCGCCAGCCACTGGGCCAGCGCCATCGCCTCGGCCTTGGCCTCTTCCAGGTCGGCGCGCAGCCAGGCAGTGGCCGAAGGGCGACGCGGTTCACCGTGGTGGGAGTCGATCAGCAGCGGGCGCAGCCCGACCTGTTCGCACAGCGTGACGAACGACGAGATCTGCCCGTCGGGCAGCGCACCGCAGGTCAGGTGCAGTTCCAGCATGTCCTTCATGGCACGGGCACCGGCGTGGGCAAGGGCTTGCCGTCGCACAGTGCGGCCGCGTCGAGCGCCAGGGCGTGCACCGCCTCTTCAAGGCCGAGGTTGAGCACAGTCATGAACTCGCCGTTGCCGCTCGCGAAGTTGGTGCGCGTGCCCATGCCGTGGTAGCTGCGCGCCTCGGTCTGCCCGCCGGGCATGCGGTAGCGCACCTGGAGCACCACGTGCGAGACCAAATTCAGATTGCTGGACCAGGCGTGCGCCAGGCGCAGCGCAACGTCGGCCGTGACCTGCCGGGAGCCTGAAGCACCTGCATCGCTACTCGCGGGCGCCACGCCAAGTACCGGTTGAAAGCCATAGCGGCTCATCGATTGCAGCGCGCCGCGCGTCCACGCCGTGGCGTCGCCGCTGCGCAGCGACTGCACCGATCGCGGTGTGGCGTGCACAGAGGGCTCCATCACGGTGAGGTGGCCGACGCTGGCCTTGTTGCTGCGCACGTCCTCTACTGCCGGCAGGTACAGCGTGCAGTTGCGCGCGATCCGCAGCGACACCACAGGCACGCCGTTGGGCCGCTCGGCGGGCTCTGGCGCGGTCTCGAAGACCATCGGCAGCGGCTCGCTCTCGCTCACTGCCCACGCAAAGCCCGGCAACGCGCACAGCGCGGCCAGGCCCCATGCCGTCTTGTGGCGTGCGCTCATGGCGCGGCGCTCCGCACCGAATACAAGGCGCCGTCTTCGTCGCGGAACAGCACGCGCCCGGGCTGCGCGTCGAAGCTCTGGCCGGCCAGCGTGACCCACGAGCCGTTGACGTTGAAGCGCGCGGTCTTCACGCCGGTCGACCGCGCACCGGCCATGTCCAGCGCCACGGCGTGCAGCGTCTGCGTCATCGACTCGCGCATCACGCCGCGCAGCACCTGGCCGTCGTTGGCCGTGAGCCGGCGCAGCACGGCGGCGCGCGCGCTGCCGCCAATGGGCGTCTGAAAGATGGCCGCGGCGCGGTAGCTCGGCTCGGCGCGCCCGTCCTGCCAGAGCAAGGCCGACGTGCGGGTGGTGAAGGCGCCCAGGCCGGGCTCCAGCGCGTACTGCACCAGCAGCACCAGGTAGGCGGGCCCGCCCTGCGTGGCGGCGATGCGGGCCTCCTGCTCGGCCTTGGTCGGCATGGCGGCAAGCACGCGGGTGGAGCGAACCTTCAAGGGAAAGGCAGCAGGCTCGGCCAGCGCGGCGCTCAGCGCCTGGCCGGCTTCCACGCGGTAGTCGCAGTCGAGCAGCGGTCCGACGATGGCCTGCACCTCGGCGCTCATGGCCTTCTGGCGCGACTGCTGCACCGACGAATCGATCAGCGCGCCGACCAGCCCGCCGCCGAGCGCGGCGCTCACGCCGGGCGGCTGCGCGGAGAACATGAAGCTCTCCTGCGCGACCACCACACGCACGTCGACCTCCTGGACCTTGCCCCGGTCCGCGGCCGCCAGGGGCCGATGGAAAGGCGCACAGGCGCCAAGCGCGGCCAACAGCGGCAGCACCAACAGGAAACGCAGCATCCTTGGGCCTCCCCCCGACGAAATGCAGATCGGCGTCGATTGTGCCGTGGCCGCATGGCCGCATGGCGTCTGCTCGCCCTCGTTTTTCATGCCTGCGTCAGAATGGCCGCGTGCCGCCTTCCACACTCTCCAATCCCTCCACTCCGGCCTCCCCGCCTCTCCCTTCGCCCCTTTTCCGTGCCAGCCACCTGCGCAAGCGCTATGGCGACACCACGGTGGTGGACGACCTGTCGTTCGACATCGCGCCCGGCGAATGCCTGGGCGTGATCGGCCCGAACGGCGCGGGCAAGACCACCACCATCCGCATGTGCCTGGGCCTGACCGCGCCCGACGGCGGCGAGATCTCCGCACTGGGCCTGCTGATGCCGCGCGACGCGCTGGCCATCAAGGCGCAGCTGGGCGTGGTGACGCAGTTCGACACGCTCGACCCCGACTTCAGTTGCGCCGAAAACCTGGTGGTGTACGGCCGCTACTTCGGATTTGCCAAGGCGCAGGTGCGCGAACGCGTGCCGCAGTTGCTGGAGTTCGCGGCGCTCTCGCACAAGGCCGACGCCAAGCCCGGCGAACTGTCGGGCGGCATGCGCCGGCGGCTGTCGCTGGCGCGCGCGCTGGTGAACGACCCCAAGCTGCTGCTGCTCGACGAGCCCACCACCGGCCTGGACCCGCAGGCGCGCCACCTGATGTGGGAGCGGCTGCAGGTGCTGCTGCAGCAGGGCAAGTCGATTCTGTTGACCACGCACTTCATGGACGAGGCCGAGCGCCTGTGCTCGCGCCTGCTGGTGCTCGACCACGGCCGCAAGATTGCCGAGGGCCGCCCGCGCGACCTGATCGCCGAGCACCTGGAGCCCGACGTGGTCGAGGTGTATGGCAACGGTGCGCTGGTGCTGGCCGAGTCGGCCGAGCTGAAGGCGCTGGCGGCGCGCGTGGAGGTGAGCGGGGAGACGGTGTTCTTCTACACGCAGGACGCGCGGCGCCTGCTCGACGCGCTCTCGCGGCACGGCGGGCTGCGCACCTTTCACCGGCCGGCCAATCTGGAGGACCTGTTCCTCAAGCTCACGGGCCGGAAAATTCGCGAGGAAGGATGAGTGGTGGCCTGGTTTGTTGGGTTCGAGGTGGGCTGCTGTTCAGGGCGCGATCACGCCGACGGTGTGCTTCTTTTCTCGAATGTCCCCCGGCCTGAGGCCTCCTCCTTAATTTCGCGAAAAGAAGCCCACCATCGACGCGACCGTTATCCAGAGCGGTCGTTGATCGCGCGATCGCCGGCAGCGTGCCCTGTGCACTCGCCCTGAACAACAGCGCCGGTGTCATCACCAACAAGCGATGCAACCGGCCACGAAGAAGAAAGACAAGCAATCATGAGCAACGTATCCAGCATGGCGCCACCGTCTGTGTGGCGCGCACCCGAACTCTCCATGCGCTGGTGGCCCGTGTTCCTGCGCAACCTGCTGGTGTGGCGCAAGCTGGCGCTGCCCAGCCTCATCGGCAACATCGCCGAGCCGCTGATCTGGCTCGTGGCCTTCGGCTACGGCATGGGCGCGCTGGTGGGCCAGGTGGCGGTCGACGGGGTGAAGGTGCCCTACATCCTGTTCCTGGCCAGCGGCTCGATCTGCATGAGCGCCATGAACGCGGCGAGCTTCGAGGCGCTGTACTCGGCCTTCTCGCGCATGCACGTGCAAAAGACCTGGGACGGCATCATGAACGCGCCCGTGGGGCTGGACGACATCGTCATGGCAGAGATGCTGTGGGCGGCGTTCAAGTCGATCTTCACCGTCACGGCCATCCTGTTCGTGATGCTGGGGCTGGGCATCAGCCACAGCCCCAAGCTCATCGTGGCGTGGCTGGTGCTGTGCGGCGCGGGCATCACCTTCTCGTCGATCGCGCTGATCTTCAACGCGCTGGCCAAGGGCTACGACTTCTTCACCTACTACTTCACGTTGTTCATGACGCCCATGATGTTTTTGAGCGGCGTGTTCTTTCCGCTGGAGCAGTTGCCCCCGGCCGTGAAGGCGGTGGCGGCCTGGCTGCCGCTGACCAACGCGGTGGCGCTGGTGCGCCCGCTGTTCATGGACCAGTGGCCCGCCGGCTGGTGGCGGCACGCGGCGGTGCTGGCGGTGTATGCGGTGGCGGCGTTCTGGCTTGCGCTGGCGCTCACGCGCAAGCGTTTCAGGGCCTGAAAAAGGCGCGCCAGGGCGCTGTCCCACGGGCGCGTCAGGGGCTGTAACGGCCCCGGCCGCAGGGGGTCTTCGGTGTAGACTGCCAGGTTTTTCGAACGGGCGGTATCTGGCTGTATGGCGCAAGTTTCTGGGCGTACAGAATTCAACGGCTCGGCACTCACTCGCCTGCTTTCGCGGCTCGCCGAAGTCGATGTGCGCGCACCCCGGCAAGCGCAGGTCACCGCGGACCGCCTGAGCCAATGGTTCGGGTGGACCGACGCCATCTCGTTGTCCGCTGCATTGAACGGCACCCCGGCGGCTTCGCCGTCCGGCACACGCGTGTCCGCCAGCGCTGAAGAAAACGAATGCAACCGCGTGCGCAGCGCCCTGGTGGCCGCCATCACGCAAGACAGCATCTTCCTGCGGGCCCCCACCGCAACGTCCACACGCCCACGCACCCCGCCGAAAGCGGCCACCGCTCCGGCGGCCGGCCCTGACGGCTGCGAGAACCCCGCCATCGACACACCGGCTCCCCTGATCGACTTTGCCCCTTACCGCCAGCGCTACCTCGCCCGGCAACAGGCAATGGACACGGCCGTGGGCCCGTTGCGCGGCCGCCTGCGCGCCCGGCTGGCAGGCCAGTCGCCCGCCATGGCACGGCTGGCGGCGGTGGACGTGGTGATGGAGCAGGTGCTCGGCACGCAGGAGCGCAGCCTGCTGGGCAGCGTGCCGTCCCTGCTCGAAAAGCATTTCAAGCGCCTGCGCCAGGCCGCCCCCGACGGCTGGCTCGACGCGTTCCACCAGGACGCACGCGACGTGCTCCTGGCCGAACTGGACCTCCGATTTCAACCGGTCGACGGGCTGCTCGAAGCCCTTCGCACCCGGCACACCGAACCTCCTCCTCAATGAACAGATTCCTTCATCACGCGGTCATGGCCGCAGGCCTGGCCGTGGTGGCCTGGGCCGGCGCGGGCTACATCGGCTCGAACCCGCTGGCACTGGCCGTCACGCTGCTGGTCGGCGCGTTCTACGTCATGGGCGCGCTGGAGCTCCACCGCTTCCACCAGGCCACGGCCACCCTGACAAAGGCCGTGACCGAGCTCACCGCCCCGCCTCCCAGCCTTGGCACCTGGCTCGCCCAGTTGCACCCTTCCCTGCAGAACGCGGTGCGCCTTCGCATCGAGGGCGAACGCGTGGGCCTGCCCGGCCCGGCCATGACGCCCTACCTCGCCGGCTTTCTGGTGCTGCTGGGCATGCTGGGCACCTTCCTGGGCATGGTCGTCACGCTGAAGGGCACGGGCATCGCGCTTGAAAGCGCGACCGACCTGCAGTCGATTCGCGCGTCGCTCTCCGCGCCGGTGAAGGGCCTGGGCCTGGCCTTCGGCACCTCGGTGGCGGGCGTGGCCGCATCGGCCATGCTGGGCTTTGCGTCGGCGCTGAGCCGGCGCGAGCGCATGCAGGCCGGGCAGATGCTCGACACCCGAATCGCGACCACGCTGCGCATGCATTCGCAGGTGCACCAGCGCGAAGAATCCTTCAAGCTGCTGGAACGCCAGGCCGATGCCATGCCCGCGCTGGTGGGCCAGTTGCAGGACATGATGGCCGCCATGGAACGCCAGAGCCTGGCGCTGAACGAACGCCTGGCTGCAGGCCAGGACGGTTTCTACGGCCGCACCGAGGCCGCCTATGCCGGCCTGGCCACGTCCGTCGACAAATCGCTGCAGCACAGCCTGACCGAAAGCGCACGCATCGCCAGCGCCGCCATCCAGCCGGTGGTGGAAGCCACCATGGCCGGCATCGCGCGTGAAACCGCTTCGCTGCATGACACGCTGGCGCAAACGGTGCAGCAGCAGCTCGACGGCCTCTCCACCCGCTTCGAGGCCACCACGGGCCGCGTGGCCGACACCTGGAAGCTGGCGCTTGCCGAGCACCAGCGCACCACCGAAGCACTGTCGAACGAAGTGCGCGGCGCGCACGACCGGCTGGCCGATGCCTTCGGCGAGCGCTCTGCCGCGCTGGTCGACAGCGTGGCCGCGCGGCTCGAAAGCACCGTGGGCAGCGTGTCCGACACCTGGGGCAGCGCACTGGCACAGCACCAGCGCACCAGCGAGCAGCTGTCGGCCGACACGCAGCAGGCGCTCAGCGCCGCGGCGGCCACCTTTGCGCAGCACTCGGCCTCGCTGCTGGGCACGGTGGGCCTGGCGCACACCGACCTGCAGACGCAGCTGGCATCGCGCGACGAACAACGGCTTGCCGCCTGGACGCAGTCATTGGGCTCGATGGCCGAGACGCTGCGCCACGAATGGCAACAGGCCGGCGCGCAAACGCTGGCCCAGCAACAGCACCTGCTGGAAACCATGGCGCAGACCGCGCGCGACATGTCGGCCCAGACCGAAGCGCATGCGAAGAGCACCACTGCCGAGATCGCGCAGCTGCTGCAGGCCGCGGCCGAGGCACCGCGTGTCGCGGGCGAGGTGATGGCCGCGCTGCGCGAAAAACTCGCCGACAGCATGGACAGCTGGCAGGCCACGCTGGCCGAACATCAGCGCACCACCGAAACGCTGTCCGCCGAAGTGCGCGGCGCGCACGACCGCCTGGCCGACGCCTTCAGCGACCGCTCCGCCGCGCTGATCGACGGTGTGGCAACGCGGCTCGAAAGCGCCGTGGGCACCGTGTCCGACACCTGGGGCAGCGCGCTCGCGCAGCACCGGCAGGCCAGCGAGAAGCTGTCCGCCGACACGCAGCACGCACTCACCGCGGCAGCCGCCACCTTCGAGCAGCATTCGGCCTCGCTGCTGGGCAGCGTGGGCCAGGCGCATGCCGAACTGCAGACCGAGCTGACCTCGCGCGACGAGCAGCGCCTGTCGGCCTGGACGCAATCGCTGTCGTCGGTCGCCGAATCGCTGCAGAACGAATGGCAGCAGGCGGGCGCGAGCACGCTGGGCCAGCAGCAGCAACTGCTGGAGACCATGGCGCAAACCGCACGCGAGATGTCGGCCCAGAACGACGCGCATGCCAAGAGCACCACCGCCGAGATCGCGCAGCTGCTGCAGGCCGCCTCCGAGGCGCCGCGCGTCGCGGCCGAGGTGGTGGCCGAGCTGCGCCAGAAGCTGTCGGACAGCATGGCGCGCGACAACGTGATGCTCGAAGAACGCGGCCGCATCCTGGAGACGCTCTCCACGCTGCTGGACGCGGTGAACCACGCCTCCACCGAGCAGCGCGCGGCGGTCGACTCGCTGGTGGCCGCGTCGGCCGACGTGCTGGAGCGCGTGGGCAGCCGCTTCACCGAGAAGGTCGACGAAGAGACGAACAAGATGTCCACGGTGGCCGCGCAGATCACCGGCGGTGCCGTCGAAGTGGCCAGCATGGGCGAGGCCTTCGGCTTCGCGGTGCAGTTGTTCAGCGAATCGAACGACAAGATGGCCGCGCAGCTGCAGCGCATTGAAGGCGCGCTGGGCAAGTCGATTGCGCGCAGCGACGAGCAGCTGGCCTACTACGTGGCGCAGGCGCGCGAGGTGATCGACCTGAGCATCATGTCGCAGAAGCAGATCGTCGAAGACCTGCAGCAGATTGCCGACAGGCAGGCTGCCATGGGCAGCGAAGCGTGATGCAGGACGACCTGGACGGTGGCGATGGGGGCGTTGGACCCGGCGTGCCGGTGTGGGCAGTGTTCGGCGACCTGATGTCGGGCCTGCTGGGCGCGTTCGTGCTGATTCTGGTGTGCGCGCTGGGCATGCAGCTGGAGCTCGCAACCCAGCTGGAGTCGGAGGTGCAGCAGCGCCAGGCCGAGGCCAAGCGCCGGCAGACGCTCGAAGAGGCGCTGGCGGGGCCGCTGGCCGCGGGCCGCGTGACGCTGAACAACGGGCGCATCGGCATCAGCGGCAATGTGCTGTTCGCCTTCAACTCGGCCGACCTGCAGCCCGAAGGGCGGCAGTTGCTCAAGAGTTTGTCGGGGCCGCTGTCTTCCTACCTGCGCTCGCGCGACGAAATTCTGATGGTGAGCGGCTTCACCGACGACCGGCAGATGCGCGACAACGCACGCCAGTTCGCGGACAACTGGGAGCTGTCGGCGCAGCGCGCGCTGACCGTCACGCGCGCGCTGATCGAGGCGGGCATGCCGTCGTCGTCGATCTTTGCGGCGGCCTTTGGCGCGGAGCAGGCCGTGGCCTCGAACGCCGATGCCGACGGGCGCTCGAAGAACCGGCGCGTGGAGATGGCGCCCACGCCGCGGCCTTCACGAACGGCCACCGGCTCCGGCTCCGGCGCGAAGGCCCGTGAGTAACGACGTCGCGCTCGAAGCCGGCGCGGCGCTGGCCGCGTTGCGCGCGCGGGGCGACGACCGCGTCGACCCGGTGCGCTTTCGCTTCATCGAGGCGCTGGCACGGCGTGCCGATGCGCATGGCGGCGAAGCGCGGCGCCTGCTGGACGCGCGGATCGCGCAGCTGCTTGCGGCATACGGCGAGGCGCTCGACAAAGAGCCTGCCGCGGCTGCTGTGCAGGAAGGAACGACACCCACGCCCGGTGCGCTCGCGGCGCTCGTCGAGCACCTCGCGCTGCACGCGCCGATCCTGGGCGAAGGCGCCGCACCCGCGGGCACCACGCCCGAGCTGAAAACGCTGCGCTACTTCCGCAGCACCTGGTCCAAGCTCAGCGCCGACCGCCGGCTCACGCAGTCGCTGGCCAAGGTGCCCGACAACGCCGGGCCGCTCAACTCGCACCACCTGGTGCACCGCGCGCTGATCCTCATGCGCGAGCTGTCGCCGGAATACCTCAACCGGTTCATGTCGTACGTCGATGCCCTGCTGTGGATCGACCAGGCCAACGCCAGCATGGCCGCCACGGCGGCCAGCGCGCCGCGGGCAGACAGCGCAAAACCCCAAAAGAAAGCCGGCCGCAGCAAGGCCGCATGAACCCCTTGGCCCGGCCACCCGGGCCAAGAGAACCGACAATTTCGAACCGACACTTTCCATTTACATTGCACGCAATTCAATTGCTCGCTACAATTCAACCCATGCGCTCCACCCAGGCCCAGGCCCCCACCGACGACATGCTCAAGCTGGACAACCAGCTGTGCTTTGCGGTCTATTCCGCCTCGTTGGCCATGACGCGCCTGTACAAGCCCGCGCTCGAAAAGCTCCAGCTCACCTATCCGCAGTACCTCGTCATGCTCGCCCTGTGGGAGCAGGACGGCCCCATGGTCTCCGCGCTGGGCGAGCTGCTGTCGCTCGACTCGGGCACGCTCACGCCGCTGCTCAAGCGCCTGGAGGCCAACGGCTACGTGGCCCGCGTGCGCGACGTGGCCGACGAGCGGCGCGTGCACATCACGCTCACGGCCGCGGGCCGCAAGCTGAAGACCAAGGCCGCCAACGTGCCGGCCTGCCTGCTGGCCGCCACCGAATGCTCGGTGCCGGAACTCATTGCGCTCACGCAGCAGATCCAGACGCTGCGCGACCGCATCAAGAAAGCCGCGTGAACACGCGATCTTGCTCACCCTGTCCCTTCATCACTCACCAAAGGAAATCACCATGACCACCAAGCTCGACAAAGTGCTCTACACCGCAGAAGCCCACACCGTCGGCGGCCGTGACGGCGCAGGCAAGTCCAGCGACGGCGCCATCGACGTCAAGCTGAGCTCGCCTGGCTCGGGCAAGCCCGGCACCAACCCCGAACAGCTGTTCGCGGTCGGCTACGCCGCCTGCTTCATCGGTGCGATGAAGGCCGTCGGCCCGAAGATCGGCGTGAAGGTGCCTGAAGACGTCGCCATCGACTCCAGCGTTTCCCTTGGCCCGACGAACGGCGGCGCCGCCTACGGCATTGCCGTGAAGCTGGCGATCACGCTGCCCGGCCTGGATGCAGATGCCAAGCAGAAGCTGGTCGACGCCGCCCACCAGGTGTGCCCGTACTCGAACGCCACGCGCGGCAACATCGACGTTGAACTGAGCATTGCTTAAGCTCGCCCCCAGGCTTCGCGCACTTCGTGTCGCTTCGCCAACCCCCTACCGGGGGCAACACCTGAGGCCCGGCAAAGCCGGTTCCTCGGTGTTCGCTTGAAGGGATCCGTTCCTTCCCGAAGAGAGCGACCCGGCCACCCGCCGGGTCGCTTTTTTCATGCCCGCCGATGTCTCACGGGTGACGCCGAAACGCGCCGCGCGGTAGCGCCTTTCACCGCGCATGGCTAACGTCGCGGCCACACCCACTGCCGGAGCTTCAGACATGAGTACCACCAGCCTCTTCATCCGCAAGGACCAGCTCGCCACCACGCGCCTGCACACCGCCACCGACGCGCCGCTGGCCAACGGCCAGGTGCGCGTGCGCATCGACAGCTTTGCGCTCACCTCCAACAACATCACCTACGCCGCCTTCGGCGACGCCATGAGCTACTGGCAGTTCTATCCCACCGGCGAAGAGGGCTGGGGCAGCATTCCGGTGTGGGGCTTTGCGAGCGTGGTGCAGTCGCTCAACCCGGGCGTGGCGGTGGGCGAGCGGCTGTACGGCTACTGGCCGATGGCCTCGGGCGCGGTGCTGAGCCCCGGGCGGCTGTCGCCCGAGCGCTTCACCGACATGGCCGAACACCGCGCGGCGCTGCCGGCTGTGTACAACCAGTACTTCCGCTGCGCCAGCGACCCGCTCTACACCGCCGACACCGAAGACCTGCAGGCCCTGCTGCGCCCGCTGTTCATCACCTCGTGGCTCATCGACGACTTCATGAGCGACAACGACTTCTTCGGCGCCAAGACCCTGCTGCTGTCGAGCGCATCGAGCAAGACGGCTTACGGCACGGCGTTTCAGTTGCACCAGCGCCATGAAACCGAGGGCATCGAGGTGATCGGCCTGACCTCGCCCGGCAACGTGGCCTTCTGCGAAAGCCTGGGCTGCTACGACCGCGTGCTGACCTACGACGCGCTCGACAGCATCGCCGCCGACACGCCCTGCGTGTATGTGGACTTCGCCGGCAACGGCGCGCTGCGCAATGCCATCCACGGACGCTTCACCAACCTGAAGTACAGCAGCTCCATCGGCGGCACGCACGTGGAGCAGTTGGCGGCCAAGGGCGCCGGCAAGGACCTGGCCGGCCCGCGCGCCACGCTGTTCTTTGCGCCCGCGCAAATCAAGAAGCGCACCGGCGAGTGGGGCGCCGACGAATTCGGCCGGCGCATGGTGGCGGCCTGGCACCAGTTTCTGGGCGCGGTCACCGACGCGAAGAACCCGTGGCTGCATGCCGAACACCAGGACGGCGCCGACGCGGTGCAGGCTGCCTATGCCCATGTGCTGGCCGGCAAGGGCGACCCGCGCACCGGCCATGTCCTTTCTCTTTGCAGGCAGCCCGCTGGCGGTTGACGGCGCGGGCGCGCCGTGTGGCGACAATCGCCGCATGACCCCATCTTCCACGGCGCCCGCGAACACCCATCCTTACGAGACCCTCACGCCCGACGTGGTGCTCGACGCGCTTGCGACGCTCGGCCTTTACGGCGACGGCCGGCTCACCGGCCTGAACTCCTATGAAAACCGGGTCTACCAGGTGTTTCTGGAAGACCGCTCCGCGGTGGTCGTCAAGTTCTACCGCCCCGGCCGCTGGAGCGAGGCCGAGATCCTCGAAGAGCACGGCTTCTCGCTCGAACTGGCCGCCGGTGAAGTGCCGGCCGTGCCGCCGCTGGTCTTCGACGGCAAGACGCTGCACCACCACGCCGGCTTCGCGTTCAGCGTGAGCCCGTACCGCGGCGGCCGCGCGCCCGAGCTCGACAACTTCGAGGTGCTCGAATGGGTCGGTCGCTTTCTTGCGCGCATCCACACCGTGGGCAGCGCCAAGCCTTTCGAGGCCCGCCCCGCGCTCGACCTGCAGACCTTCGGCCTCGACTCGCGCGACTGGCTGCTGGAGAACGACAAGATCCCGCTCGACATGCAGCGCGAATGGGAAAAGACCTGCAATGAGGCGCTGGAAATGGTGCGCGCCACCGCGCTGGCGCTGCAGCCGCCGGCCTCCGACTTCAAGCCGCGCAAGCTGCGCCTGCACGGCGACGTGCACCCCGGCAACATCCTGTGGACGCCCACCGACCGCCCCGGCGGCGGCCCGCACTTCGTCGACCTGGACGACGCGCGCACCGGCTTCGCGGTGCAAGACCTGTGGATGCTGCTGTCGGGCGACCGCGCGCAGCGCACCTCGCAGCTGTCGGGCCTGCTCGACGGCTACGAACAGTTCCGCGAGTTCGACCGGCGCGAGCTGGCGCTGATCGAGCCGCTGCGCACGCTGCGGCTCATCCACTACAGCGCATGGCTGGCGCGGCGCTGGGAAGACCCGATCTTTCCGATCAACTTTCCGTGGTTCGGCTCCAGCGACTACTGGAAGGGGCAGATCCTGGTGCTCGAAGACCAGTGCGAGCAGATGGCCGAGGAGCCGCTCTACGCCTGATCTTTCGCGGTGGAGGTGGCTGGGGTGGCTGAGGTGGCGGAGGCCGACAGGCTGTCCGCCACGCCCTGCAGCAGCCGCTCGACCAGCACATTGCTCGGCCCCGAGCGCCAGATGCCGTAGGCCTCCGACTGCGCCACCGGCCGGTCCAGCGCCCTGAACACCGCGCCGCGCAGCGCCGAATGCCGCATTGCCTGCGGCACCAGCGCCACGCCCAGGCCCTGCGACACCAGCGACACCACGGCCAGCCAGTGCCGCACCTCGTGTCGCACCTCCGGCAAAAAGCCGGCGTCCGCGCAGATCGACAGGATGCGCTCGTGGTAGTCGGGTGAAGACTCGCGCGAGAACAGCACGAAGGGCTGATGGCGCAGGTCGGCCGGCGCCAGCACCCGCTTGCGCGCCAGCGCAAGCCCCACCGGCAGGCAGGCCACGAAGGGCTCCGACAGCAGCAGCCGGTGCTGCAACTCCAGCGGCACGCGGCGCGTGTGGGCAAAGCCCAGGTCGAGCCGGTCGTTCAGCAGCTCGGTGATCTGTACGCCCGAATTGAGCTCGCTCAGCGTGATGCGCACCGCCGGGTGCTTCGCCTGAAACGCGCGCAGCGCCTGCGGCAGGCCGCGGTACAGCATGGCGCCCACAAAGCCGATGCGCAGCCGCCCGGCCGAGCCCAGCGCCACGTCGCGCGCCTCGATGGCGGCTTCTTCGGCCTGCAGCAGCACGCGGCGCGCCGACACGCGCAGCGCGTCACCCGCGGGCGTGAGCCGCACCTCCTTGCTGTTGCGCTCGAACAGCCGCGCGCCCACGCTCTCTTCGAGCTGGCGAATGGCCACCGACAGCGGCGGCTGCGAAATCGACAGGCGCCGCGCCGCCCGCCCGAAGTGCAGCTCTTCGGCGAGCACAGAAAAGTAACGCAGGTGCCGCAGTTCCATGGATAGTCAAATCGAATTGAACAAGACCAAATCGATATTAGACACGGATCGTCGTGGCTTCAACAATGCGCCAAACCAGGAAAACCCATGGAGACAAAGCGCATGTCCACGCACGCCCAGGGCCACGCCCAGGCCCCCGCCCTAGCCCCAGCCCATCCGATCCCCGACCGCCACGGCCAGAACCTCTTCACCACCGACCCCGAGCTGCACGCCCTGGTCGCGCTCTACCTGCCCGACGACCTGCGCCGCCACATGCAGCCCCACTTCGAGCGCCTGGGCGGCCTGGCGGGTGGCCTGCTCGACGAACTGGCCGGCACCGCCGACCGCAACCCGCCCACGCTGAAGCAGCGCACCCGCACCGGCCTCGATGAGCAGCAGGTCGTCAAGCACCCTGCCTATGTGGAAATGGAACGCCTGGCGCTCAGCGAGTTCGCCCTGGCCGCCCTCTCGCACCGCGACGACACGCTGGGCTGGCAGGGCAAGATGCCGCCGCTCGTCAAATACGTGCTGACCTACCTGTTCGTGCAGGCCGAGTTCGGCCTGTGCTGCCCGGTGTCGATGACCGACTCGCTCACGCGCACGCTGAAGAAGTTCGGCACGCCCGAGCTGGTCGCCAAATACCTGCCGCGCCTGACCTCGACTGACTTCGAAGAGCTGGCCCAGGGCGCGATGTTCATGACCGAGCAGGCCGCCGGCTCCGACATTGCCGCCACCGCCACCCTGGCCCACCAGGAGGCCGACGGCCGTTGGCGCCTTACCGGCGACAAGTGGTTCTGCTCCAACCCCGACGCCGACTTTGCGATGGTGCTGGCGCGCGCCGACGCGCAAGCTGGCGGTGTGGCGGGCATGAAGGGCGTGTCGCTGTTCCTGCTGCCGCGCCGGCTGGACGACGGCAACCTCAACGCCTACCGCATCGTTCGCCTGAAGGACAAGCTGGGCACGCGCTCGATGGCCAGCGGAGAGATTCGCCTCGACGGTGCCGTCGCGTATCTGGTGGGCGAGGCCGGCCGCGGCTTCGTGCAGATGGCCGACATGGTCAACAACTCGCGCCTGTCGAACGGTGTGCGCGCCGCCGGGCTGATGCGCCGCGCGGTGGCCGAGGCCGAGTTCATCGCCGCCGAGCGCCGCGCCTTCGGCCGCACGCTCGACCAGATGCCGCTGATGCAGCGCCAGCTAGACAAGCTGCGCCTGCCCGCCGAGCAGGCGCGCACCATGGTGTGCCAGACCGCCGTGGCGCTGGCGCGCTCCGATGCCGGCGAGCCCGACGCGTATGCGCTGCTGCGCATCCTCACGCCGCTGGTCAAGTTCCGCGCATGCCGCGACGCGCGCAAGGTGACGGGCGACGCCATGGAAGTGCGCGGCGGCTGCGGCTACATCGAGGAATGGAGCGACGCCCGCCTGGTGCGCGACGCGCACCTGGGCTCGATCTGGGAGGGCACCAGCAACATCGTGGCGCTGGACGTGGTGCGCGCGGTGAAGCGCGAAGGCTCGCTGCCCGTGCTGCGCGCGCACTGCGACAAGTTGCTCGCCGACGCGGCCCTCACCGGCGCCGTGACACCGGGCTTTGCCAAGGCCCTGCACCACGCGCTCGCACGCGCCGCCGCCCTGACCGAAACCGCCGCGCGCGAAGGCGGCGACGTGCTCGCACGGCAGGCCGCCTCCGCGCTCTACCACTGCACCAGCGCCATCGCGATGGCCTGGGAGGCCGCGCGCGGCGGCTCCGCACCGCGCCTGCGCTGGGCGCAGCTGGTGTTGTTGCACCGCGTGCTGCCACGCGACCCGCTGTCGCCCGACGCCATGCCCGCGGACTGGAACAGCCCCGCCGTGCAAACCGCCGCGGCGCTCGTCTGAGCCCCTGCCCGAAATTTCACAAGAACGGAGACCTCCCTTGAAACGCCTCACCTTCCTGCTGGCCACCTGCGCCACCCTGGCCACGGCCGTGCCGCTTGCCACCGTCGCCCATGCCGCGGACGCCTTCCCCACCAAGCCCCTGATGCTGGTCGTGCCCTTCCCGCCGGGCGGCCCTACCGACGCGATGGCGCGCACGCTGGCCGCCGAGATGAAGGACCGTCTCGGCCAGCCGATGATCGTGGAGAACCGCGCGGGCGCGGGCGGCAACATCGGTGCCGAGTACGTCGCGCGCGCCGAGGCCGATGGCCACACGTTGATGTTCGGCACCTCGGGCCCGTTGGCCATCAACGCGAGCCTGTACCGCAAGATCAACTACGACCCGGTGAAGAGTTTTGCGCCGGTGATCCAGGTCGGCTACCTGCCCAACATCCTCGTGGTGAACCCTGCATTGCCGGTGAAGACCGTGCCGGAGCTGGTGGCCTATGCCAAGGCCAACCCGGGCAAGCTGAGCTATGCGTCGTCGGGCAACGGTGCGTCGTCGCACCTGGCGGGTGTGCTCTTCAACTCGGTGGCCGGCACCGACCTGCAGCACATTCCGTACAAGGGCACGGGGCCGGCGCTGAACGACCTGTTGGGCAATCAGGTGAGCATGACTTTCACCGACATCCTCACTGCGTTGCCGTATGTCAAGGCGGGCAAGTTGCGCGCGCTGGGCGTCGCCACGCTGGCGCGTTCGCAGGCCCTGCCCGATGTGCCGACCATTTCCGAGCAGGGTTACAAGGGCTACGACGTGAGCGTTTTCTTCGGCATCGTCGCGCCGGCCGGGACGCCTGCGGACCGTGTTGCGAAGCTCAACCACGCGTTTTCCGAGGTACTCAATTCGCCGAAGGTGAAGCAGATGTTTGCTTCGCAAGGTCTCGAGGTGCCTGCAGATACTTCGCCTCAGAAACTGGGGCAGTTCATTGCTGCTGAGTCTTTGAAGTGGAAGGATGTTGTTGTCAAGTCTGGGGCGCAGCTGGATTGATTTTTGTCTTGCTGTTCAGGGCGACGCTCACGCCGACGGGGTGCTCTGCTCCGCGAATGTCCCCCGGGCTTCGCCCTCCTCCTTTATTTCGCTGCGCAGAGCACCCCATCGACGTGAGCGAGTTCAGAGCCGGGGTTGATCGTGCGATCACCATCAGCGTGCCCCAGTGCACAGGGCGTCGGGTGCTCCCCGCAGCGAAATAAAGGAGGAGCGAAGCGGGGGACATTCGCGGAGGGGAGCACCCGGCGGCCTGTGCACGCGCCCTGAACAAACGACTGAAAAAAACGGACCACAGAAATGACAACAGCAAAACAAGGCGCCCTCACAGGCATCCGAGTCCTGGACATCTCCCGCATCCTGGGCGGCCCGTACTGCGGACAAATCTTGGGTGACCACGGTGCAGACGTGCTGAAAATCGAGCCCCCGCAAGGTGACGACACACGCACCTGGGGCCCCCCGTTCAAAGAAGGCGTGGCCTCGTATTACCACGGCCTCAACCGCAACAAACGCGTGCAACACCTCGACTTCTCGACAGAAGAAGGCCGCACCGCACTGCTTGCCTTGGTGGCACAAGCCGACGTGCTCATCGAGAACTTCAAGACCGGCACCATGGAACGCTGGGGCATCGGCTACGAGGCGCTGTCACAACGCTTCCCGCGCCTCGTGTGGTGCCGCGTGTCGGGCTTCGGGGCCGACGGCCCGCTGGGCGCGCTGCCCGGCTACGACGCCGCCGTGCAGGCCATGACCGGCATCATGAGCATCAACGGCGAAGCCGACGGCGGACCGCTGCGCGTGGGGCTGCCCGTGGTCGACATGGTGACCGGGCTGAACGCCGTCATCGGCGTGCTGCTCGCACTGCAGGAGCGCCACCGCAGCGGCCGCGGCCAGTTCGTCGAGGCCGCCCTGTACGACAGCGGCCTGTCGCTGCTGCACCCGCACGCGGCCAACTGGTTCATGGACGGCACCGAACCGCGCCGCACCGGCAACGCCCACCCCAACATCTATCCGTACGACGCGCTGGCCACCGGCACCGACCCCGTGTTCGTGGCCGTGGGCAACGACCGCCAATTTGCCAGCCTGTGCCGCTGCATCGGCCTGCCTGCGCTGTCGGACGACCCGCTCTACCGCACGGCCGGTGCACGCTCCGTGCACCGCGACGGACTCAAGCAACAGCTCGAGGCGGCCATGGCCGCTTTCGATGGCCGGGAACTGGTCGCGCAACTCATGGCCGCCGGCGTGCCCGCCGCCCCGGTGCTGCCGGTCGACGCCGCGCTGCAGCACCCGCACACGCTGCACCGCGAAATGGTGGTCGAGATGCCCGGCGGCTACCGCGGCATCGGCGCGCCGGTGAAGCTCGGCCGCACGCCGGCAAGCTACCGGCACGCACCGCTCACGCCCGGCGATGCCTTTCTGCCGCTGGAGACCGGGGACGCCTCAGCGCCGCAGGCATGACCGGCCACGGCCGATGCCGTAGTACGCGATGCCGGCCGCTTCGACCTGCGCCGCGTCGTACAGGTTGCGTCCGTCGAAGAGCGCCGGCATGTACGGCGCCGGCGAGCCCAGCGCCTGCGCAATGCGCGCGAAATCGGGCTGGCGGAACTCCGGCCATTCGGTGACCAGCGCCAGTGCATCGGCGCCGTGCAGCGCGTCTTGCGCGGATGCGCACCAGCGCAGGTCGTCACGCTCGCCAAGGAGCGCGCGTGCATTCGGCATGGCCGCCGGGTCGTACACCTGCACGCGCGCGCCGGCAGCCCACAGCCGCTCCAGCAACACCAGGCTGGGCGCGTCGCGCATGTCGTCGGTGTCGGGCTTGAAGGCCAGGCCCCACACCGCGAGGGTCTTGCCCGCGATGCGGCCTTCGAAGTGGTGCGTCATCAGGTCGAACAGCCGGCCCTTCTGTTCGTGGTTGGTGGCCTCCACCGCCGACAGAATGCGCAGCGTGTGGCCGTCGCGCTGCGCCATGCGCGTGAGCGCGCGCACGTCCTTCGCCAGGCAGGAGCCGCCATAGCCCGCGCCCGCCTGCAGAAAGTCGGGCCCGATGCGCCGGTCCGCACCAATGCCGCGGCGCACCATCTCGATGTCCGCACCCGCATGCTCGGCCACGCGCGCCATTTCGTTCATGAAGCTGATGCGCGTGGCCAGCATGGCGTTGGCGGCGTACTTGGTGAGCTCGGCCGAGCGGCGGTCCATCACCAGCAACTGCGACGGGTCTGACATGAACGGCGCATAGAGCCGGCTCAGCAGGTCGATGGCCCACGGGTCCTGCGAGCCGATGACCACGCGCTCGGGCTGCCGGCAGTCGCGCACCGCGGAGCCTTCGCGCAAGAACTCGGGGTTCACCGCCACCGCGATGCGGTGCCGCGCGCCACGCCGCGAGAGCTCGCCGTTCAGCACCATTTCGACCTGGTCGGCGGTGCCCACCGGCGCGGTCGACTTGCACACGACCAGCGCCTCGCGGTCGCGCAGCCGGCCGATGCCCGCGGCCACGGCCATCACATGGCGCAGGTCGACCCGGCCTTCCGCGTCGGCCGGCGTGTTGACGACGATGAAGAGCACCTCGCCATGCAGGCAGGCCGCGTGCGCGTCGGCGGTGAAGCGCAACGTGCCGGCGGCCAGGCCGGCGGTCACCAACGCTTCGAGGCCGGGTTCGTGCAGGGGCATCAGGCCGCGCTGCAGGCCCTCGATGCGCGCCAGATCCGCGTCCGCGCACAGCACCTCGTAGCCGGCCTCGGCCAGGCTGGCGGCAAAGCTCAGGCCGACATAGCCGGCGCCGAAGAGGCTGACCTTCATGGCCGGCCCCCTGCAGGGTGACGGTGCGGGCACTGGTGGGCGGCGCGGTTGTGCGATAAAAGCAGGATGGATTCTTTCAAAACCGTGTCTGGACAGGAAAATTCGATGATGCCCGATCAAGTTGCCGCGCGTTGCGCTCTGGTTCTGGAGACCAACAACCTGCGCGGCGGAGCGGATGCCGAGGCCAGGACCAGCACCAGCCTGCAGCGCCTGGTCGCCCTGCTCGCCAAACAGCGGCTGCCGCTCACGGCATTGGCCCAGGTGGTGATCACGCACGACGGCCTGAGCCCCGCCACCTGCGAGGCGGTGAGCCGGCTCGCGGGCCGCCCGGTCGACTTTGTTCGCATCGACCACAGCACCGGCTACTACGACGCCAAGAACGTCGGCTTCGAGGCCACTGACGCGCAGCGCTGCACCCACGTGGTGTTTGCCGACGCCGACTGCCTGCCCGACGACGACTGGCTGCTGCAGATGCTGCTGCCGTTCACGCGCACCGACGCCCCCGCGGTGGTGGCCGGGCGCACCAGCTACGCGGCCAACATGGTGGGCACGGCGCTGACCACCATCGACTTCATGTACTTCCCCAACGCGGACCATGCCGGCGCCACCAGCAACTTCTACGCGAACAACGTGGTGTTCCGCCGCGACGTGTTCGCGCAGCACAGCTACCAGGCGCTGGACGGCGTGTACCGCGCGCACTGCCAGGTGCTGGGCATGCGGCTGAAGGCGGCCGGCGTGCCGATTCACTACGCCGCGCAGGCCCACACCGAGCACCGCCTGCCCGACACGCGCGCCGAGGCGCTCAAGCTGCGCTGGATGCGCGGACAAGACACCTGTTCGCTCACGCCGCACCTGCTGCGCAGCTATGTCTCCGCGCGCTGGCAATGGCTGGCCAGGAGCGGCCCCATCGGCCCGCTGGCCGTGCTGTTCACGCGCCTGGGTTTCAGCGTGAAGGCGCTGAACCACCAAGACCTGCCGCCGCTGCGCGGCCTGCGCTGGCTGGGCGGCGTGGCGCTCATCGTGGGCTTCTCGGCGGTCGACATGCTGGGCGCGTTGGCACGCGGCATCGGCTGGCACACCACCGGCAAGACCCATGCGGACGCGCAGGCGCTGTCGTACCACAAGCCTTGAACGCCACGGGGCGCTTTCTCTCTTTCTCCTTCAGTCAGAAGAACAACAACACAAGACCATGCACATCCGCTCGTTTTTCACCACCCGCCACCTGGCACAGAAGCGCGGGAGGGGCCTGGGCCTGGCCCTGGCCCTGGCGGGCGCCTGCACGCTGGCCGGCGCGGCCGACTTCACCGGCCGCGGCGTCTTCAACTTCAGGTCCGACGCGGGCTGCCCCTTTGCCGCGCTGGCCGGCGCAGGCAACGACTGCAACCGCCTGGCGCTCGACGATGCCGACACCCGCGCCGCGCTCGACAGCGCCGCGCACACCATTCGCTTCACCAACACGCGCAGCTACGCCGAGAAAACCATCGTCGGCGACGTGCTGCTGCAGGGCTCCGGCCAGGCACGCAGCGGCCAGCGCGTGCCGCTCACCTTCCATGCGCTGCTGAGCCGCTCGGGCACCGCGTGGTCGGTGAGCAGCCATGCGCACACGCCCATCGGCGACGAGTTCAGCGACATCCGCATCGATCCTTTCCAGGTGGTGGTGAACGACGCGGGCGCCGACCGCACGGTGCTCACTGCCGACCAGGTGGTAGAGGCGCTGGCCAAGCCCTCGCTGACCGCGCGCCTGGCCAACGTGCTGGTGCAGGTGGACGACAACCGCGCTGACGGCGCAAAAGACGCCGACATCACCATCGGCCTGGGTCTGAGCAAGGCCTCGAAATCGGTGGCGCGTGCGCGCTTTCATGCACCGCCTGCCAAGGGCCGCGAGCTGGCCCAGGCCATGCAGCAAGGCAACTGGACGCTGGAGCTGCAGGCGCTCAGCGGCAAGATTCCGCGCCAGGTGGTGCAGCGCGACTTGTTCCTGTACGGGCTCGAGTCGCAGTCGCTGCTGCAGCCGCTGTTGCAGCGCGGCTTCCACAAGAACGAAAAGCTGGTGCTGGGTGCCACCAATGGCAAGGGCTATGTGCGCTACGACGGCCAGCAGCGCGAGTTCGCGGGGGCCGATGCGGCCGCGCGCGCGTTTCTGCAGGACAGCTTCATCGGGCTGGTGCTGGGCTGGCAGCAACAACAGGCCGAGCAGCCCAAGGCCGTTGCGCAGTCCCATGGACGCTGACCCCTCCGTCGCTGTCGCGGCCCCTGCCATGCCGGGCTTCGACTGCCTCGCGCCGCCCACCTTGCGCGGCTGGCCCGCGATGCAGGCGCGCCTGGTGCACCACGTGAAGCGCGCCGCACTGCGCCAACTGCATGCGAGCAATGCCGGCGAGATGCTGCTGCTGCGCTTCTACCTGGTGGGCGAAGAGTCTTCCGAGCAGGCGCTGCAGCGCGAGCTGCGCATCGCCCCGCCCGAGTGGCTGGTGCGCCAACTCGACCAGCACCTGGCCGACGAGCAGCTGCATGCGCGCCTGTTCGCGCAGGCCATCGTCGAGCGCGGCGGCAGCGCGCAGGCCGCAGCCTCGCCAGAAGAAGCACCGCGACCCGACTGGCTGAGCCGCCGCAAGCTCGCGCGCTGGCAGGCGCTCATTCGCCGCCATGCACCGCACTTTGCGCACGGCGGCCTGGTGCCGGCCTATGCCATCGGCCTGTCGGCCGAGCAGATGGCCTCGCGCATCCTGCAGCGCCATTGCGCGCTGATTGGCGAGCAGCATGCGCTGCACCCGCTGCTCACGCGCGTGCTGGCCGACGAAGACCGCCACATTCGCCTGTGCAGCCGCACGCTGCAGCGCTGCGTGGCGCCGCACGAGCAGGCGCGGCTGGCGCAACTGATGCGCGAGGTGCGCGACACCGAGCGCGGCTTTGGCGTGACCGGCGCGCTGGGCATGTGGCTGGCCGGCGTGGCACTGCGGCTGCGCCCTGGCGCGGCACGCCCGGCGCACGCCTGAGCGATGCCACCGCGCATCGTCTACCTCGCGACCGCGGACGCGCGCGGCCACCTGATGCGCGCGCAGTTGCTCACGCATGCGCTGCGCGCGGCCGGCGCGCAGGTGCAGGTGCTGACCACGTCGGACGAGGGCGCGCGTTTTCTGGCCGGCTTCGGCATCGACGCGCCTGTGCTGTCGCGCCATTACGCCGTGCAGTTCGATGCGCAGCAGAACATGCTGCGCCGCGAGACCGACCGCAACGTGGCGCACTACATGTTTCACCCGGGGCGCATGTTGCGCGACGTGTGGCGGCTGCGCGCCTGGTTCCGCCATGCGGACCTGGTGGTGAACGACTCGTTCCACCCGGCGTTGCTGTTGATGGGCTGGTTGCCGTTCTGGCGGCGCAAGGTGGTGCATGTGTACGGCGCGAGCCTGCGGCAGGCGCTGGAGACGAACTTCAAGGGCCGCATGCCACTCGCCGTGGCCAAGGTATTCGGCGGCATCGTGGCGTGGCAGATCGACCGCAGCAAGGCGCGCATCGCGCATGACTTTGCGTACGGCGAGCCGGCGCACGACGGGCATGGCGGGCACCGGCTGGCCACGCCTGTCGCGATAGTCGATGCGGTGGACCATGGCGATGCGGGGCGGCGTGTGGCGGCGGTCTACCTGAATCCGCATTTCAAGGACGCGGCGCTCGCGGACGGGCTGGAGCAGGGCCTGGCCGATGCGGGCCTGCCCGCGCACCTGGTCGGTGAAGGCTATGCGCAACGTGTGCACTGGCATGCGCGCGACGAGCGCTGGATCGAGGCGGCGGCACACAGTGCGTTCATTGTTTCGGCGCCGGGCATGGCGGCGTTGTCGATTGCGTCGGTGTACCGCAAACCCATTCTGCTGTTGCTGACGGACCAACCGGAACAGGCGATGAACGCGGGGCGCGCGACGCAGTTGGGGCTGGCGCATCGCGTGGTGGTGTGGCGCGGCGATGCACAGAAGTTTGCGCGGGCCGTGTCGGTTGCATCGGGTGAGTTGCTGGCCCTGCCTTCGAGCCCTTCGGATGCATCGGAAGGGCGGCAGGCGGCTGTTGAAAGGCTTCGTCCCTGGACTGCTTTGATGTTGAGGCTTGCTGCTTCTGGGTGACCGAGTTCTGGGGGGCTTTTTCAGGGCTGCGTTGTTCAGGGCGTGTGCACAGGCCGCCGGGTACTCCCCTCCGCGAATGTCCCCCGCTTCGCTCCTCCTTTATTTCGCTGCGGGGAGCACCCGACGCCCTGTGCACCTGGGCACGCTGCTGGTGCTCGCTGATCAACAACGGCTCTGCGCAACGGCCACGCTGCCTGTGCGCGGCTGATAAACCCCGGCTCTGAACTCGCTCACGTCGATGGGGTGCTCCCCGCAGCGAAATAAAGGAGGAGGCCGCAGGCCGGGGGACATTCGCGGAGGGGAGCACCCCGTCGGCGTGAGCGACGCCCCGAACAACAGCGCAACCCTACCTGGCAACCCCACGCGCCGAATCGACAAGCAAACGAAAAGCACGCGTCATCGCCCGCACCGGATGCATCTCGGGCCATCGCCGGGTCGCAGCCTTCGGCGGTGCGGAGACCACGCCCCGCCCCGTGCTCAGCGACACCTGCAGCCTGCCAAGGGTGAACCCCGGCCGGGACAAGGCGCGCCGCAACCCACCGCGCACCGTGTCACCGGCCACGACGAACTGCAACACCAGGCACTTGCGCCCCGCCGCGGGCTCGATCTCGAACACCACGCTGCGCCGCCGCGCGCCCGTGCCGCGCTGGCCCGGCAACACCATGCCGTCGAACAACGCATGCACGCTCGTGGCCTTGGCATTGCTGCGGTAATCGATGCGCACCGCCAGCCGGTACGGCTGCTGGTGACCCTGCCCCGGTGGATGCGACAGCGACGGCAGCGGAATCACCAGGCAGGCCAGTTCGCCCTCGCTGCGCGCGCCCACGCCGTCGAAGCCCACCCAGCCATGGCTGAGCCAGCCCATGGCGGGGCTGCCGGGGTTGAATGCATAGGGCCGGCCCATCTGCAGCTCGGCCACCGCGCTCAGGCCCTGGGCCTGGTCGTCGAGGCCCCAGCGCGTCTGAAAGGCCTTGTCGATGCCCGCGGCGGGCCAGGCCGACAGGCCCGGCGCGGCATGCGCCAGGCTGTCGCCGCACAGGGCTGCCACGCAGTCCACCGATCCCAACGACGCGTCCATCGGCAGCCAGCCCGAGCAGGCCCGCGGCAGTTGCGCCGGCGCATTGCGGTCGGCATGAATGAGGGCGTGGGCGGGCTTGCGGAAGTAGCGTGCCTCGCTCAGCACGCTCGACGACAGGCTCGCCGCAAAGTGCACGTTGGTGGCCGCCAGCAACGCATAGGTGTTCTCGTGCGTCCATGCCACGTTGGGAATGGCGCGCGCAATGGGGGCCAGGTCGTGCAGCGCGCTCTCGTACGGGTGCGGCTTCACGACCAGCAGGTCGACGCTGCGGGCCAGCTCGCGCAGCGGCGCAATCACGCTGGCCGGGTGCATGGTGCGCCCGCCGCTGACCAGCGACAGGTCGACCAGGCTCTGGCCGAAGAACAGCCCCACGCGCAGCCGCGGGTCGAACAGCGTGCCCGCGCCATGCCGCGCGAAGCGGCCCTTCAGCGCGCTCGCATGGTTCCAGAACAGCTCCTCTTCGACACGGCGCGCGCGCAGGGCGGCCTCGATCACGGGGTCGTTGGTGCGCGCGCAGAAATGCAGGTGCTCGGTGAAGCGACGCGGATCGATCTCTATATCGAGGTAGCTCGCGCCGCCCCGGTCGATGCAGCGCTGCAGCGCGGGTGTGAGGCCCCAGCCGATCACCAGGCAGCCCGGCTCGAACACCGGCAGTCCCTCACGCCCGGCCAACGGCACCAGGTCGGCCACGCAGGCGCGCGCCCAGCCGGCGGGCGTGCAGGGCAGCGCCAGCCGATGCATCAGGCGCGCGACGTCGATGCGCCCACCTTCGGACAGGGGCGCCATCTCGGACAGCGGCAGGCCGAGGCGGCCCAGCGCGGTGTCGAAGAAGGCGCGCAGAAAGCGCCGGTTGGCAACGTGGTACTGCAGCCCGTTGACCGAGGAGCGGAAGACATCGTCCGCAAAAATGACGTGGTGGAACCGGCGATTGGTCATCGGTTTGGGGCGCGGCAGCCTGCCCGTTGCAGACCGTCCCGCCGACCTTTCCTGAGCGATGCGCCAATCTAGGCAGGCACTCTTAGCGCCGAGTGAGAGCAGCGCGGCGTGCGCGCAAAGTTGCCGTAAAGGGCGCTCTCAGCCGCTTTGCCGCTCAGTCCAGGCTGAGGTTCAGCTCACGAATCAGCGGATGCCAACGCGCCGACTCGCCCTGCAGCAGCGCCGCGAACTGACTCGGTGCATCGCCCACGGGCTCCACGCCAAACTCGGCCAGCTTGCGCTGCACGGCCGGGTTGTGGATGGCATTGGCCACCGACTGCTGCAGCCGCGCCACCAGTTCGCCCGGCGTGCTGGCAGGCACCACCAGGCCCATGAGCGCGGCGGCCTCCACGCGCGGCATGCCCAGTTCGGCGAAGGTCGGTACGCCCGGCAGCTCTTTCAGGCGCTGCGGGTGCGCCACCGCCAGCGCGCGCAGCTTGCCGCTCTGGATGAAACGGCGCGACGCGGCCAGGTCGCACATCATCACGGGCAACTGGCCACCGGCCACGTCGGCCAGCGCGGGCGCCGCGCCGCGATAAGGCACGTGCACCATCGCCAGGCCGGCCTCGCGTTCGAGCAGTTCCATGGCCAGGTGCTGCGGGCTGCCGGTGCCGGCGGAGGCGAAGCTGACCCTGCCGGGGAAGGCGCGCGCGTCTTCGATGAAGGCCCGCGCGTCCTTCTGGCCGCTGGCGGGGCCGACCAGCAGCACCATCGGCAGGCGGCCCAGCAGGGTGACGGGCGCGAAGTCGCGCGAGGGGTTGTAGCTGAGGTTGCGGTACAGCGCGGGGTTGAACACCAGCATGCCGTTGTCGGCCGACAGCAAGGTGTAGCCGTCGGCCGGCGCGCGCGCGGCCTCGATGGCGCCCAGCGCGGTGTTGCCACCGGCACGGTTCTCGATGAGCACCGGCTGGCCCGCGTCGACGGCCAGTTGCGCGCCGATGCTGCGCGCGACGATGTCGGCGCCGGCACCGGCCGGGTACGGCACGATCCAGCGGATCGGCTTGGCGGGGTAGTCCGAGGCGGAGGCAGAGCCGGAAGAGCCCAAAGAGCCGGAAGAGGAGGGGTCGGCGGCTTGCGCCCTCCCCGCGCGAGGCAGCCCGGCCGCCGCAAGGGCGGCCATGGCCAGGCATCGCAGCAGCAGCGGTCGGCGGGTCATGGGGCGTCGGTCTCCGAAGGAGATGAAGCCGCCATGTTAGGCCCGCTTCAGAGGTCGTAGCGCGCGTGCATGGCCTCGTGCCACTCGGTCGGCTCGCCGGCGGCGCGCGCCAGGTCCAGCCAGCACAGCTGCAGGCCCTGGCACAGCGTGGCCAAGCGGGCGGCAATGGCGCGCGGCGGAACGTCGGCGGGGGCGGTCACGGCGAGGTAGACACCAGGGAGGCCAGAGAGGCCGCTTTCTTCCTCGTCGTCTCCCTCATCGTCACTGCCCTCATCGCCCTCCTCGTCGCTGGCGTCCGGGTCGGTCACGCGGTAGCCCTCGTTGCTGTACTGCCAGGTGCTCCAGCCCGCCTCGTCCAGCGCGTCGCGCAGGGCGGTGACGCGGTCTTCGCCGGGGTGCACGCCGTCGATCATGTAGCTGGGGCCGTGCGTGCCCTTTTGCAGCACGTGCACGGGCTCGGTGAACACGCGGGTGTATTCGCGCAGTTCTTCCTCGTCCTCGGGCGGCTGCTCGGCCAGCTTGGGCTCGAACACCACCCAGTCGCCCAGGCGCTGCGGCACGCCGCGCGGCGACGGCTGCACGATGCGCGCGGTGGCCGGGCCGGTGCGGCGCGCGAGCACGTCGCGCTCGCGGCCGTTCTCGTCGTAGCGCAGGTAGACCAGGCCCCAGTTTTCCTCGATGGGGCTGTCTTCAGCCTCGTCGGGCGCGCCGGGTTCGCCGGGCTCCAGCTCCATCTCCAGCGCGCGGGTCTGGGCGCGCACCTCGGCCCACTCCTGCGCGGCGGTGGCGGCAATCAGCAGCTCCCAGCGGCGGCCGGGCGCGGGTGTTTCCCCGGCGGCTTCCTCGGCCTTCAGCACCTCGCGACGTTGCGTCACGGCGGTTGCAAAGTCTTTCAGCTGCATGGCGGCGTCGGCCCACAGGCGGCGGGTGGGCGTGGCTTCGGGGTCGTGCGCCAGCACCTGTTCGATCAGCGGGCCGACCTGTGCATGACGGCCTTCCTTGGCGGCCACCTGCGCGCGGTACCAGGCGGCCATGGCCGGCAGGCCGGCTTCGATGCGGCGGGCCTGCTCTTCGACGGCGGCCAGGTCACCGGCCTTCACGCACAGCTCGAACCAGTGGTTCTGCAGCGCCACCGACTGCGGCGCGGCCAGCACCATGGCCTGCAGCCGGCTGCGCGCCTGCGCATGGCAGCCGTAGTTGGACAGGGCCGAGGCCAGCATCGTCGCCAGCCCTTCGTCGCCGGGCAGCGCCTGGTGCGCCTGCTCCAGCCACTGCACCACGGTTTCGTTCGACAGGCCTTCTGCTTCGGGCGAGCGCAGCCAAGCACTCAGCTGCTCGGGGCCGCAGGGCGCCGGCTGCACCGTGGCCAATGCCAATGCCGATGCCACCGCCTGCGCGGCCTGCTGCACGCTGTCACCGGCGCCGAAGTCGTCGCGCAGCAGCGGCACATGCTCGCGCGCACGCGCCACGGCCAGCGCGGCCAGCCAGGGCACCTGGCGCGCCAGAGAAAGCTCCACCTGCGCCACCGCAAGGTCGGTCAGCAGGCGGTGGCTGCCCACGGTGTGCAGGTGCTCCAGCGTGGTCCAGATGGCATGGCCCAGCGCGGGCGTGTTCAGCTCGGGCAAGGCGCGCGCCGCCACCACGGCGGCACGGCACCACGACACGTACTCGGCCACCTCGATGTTCTCGAAGGCGGGCAGCAGCTCCCATGCGGCCTGCGGCTCGCCCGCCATGGCGAGCGCGCGGGCGCGCTGCAGCCGGCGGGTGGCCTGCTCGCGGCGGTCGTCTTCGTCGGCGTCGTCTTCCGAGTCGTCGAGCAGCTTCAGCGCGGTGCGCGGCTCGCCCGCGGCCAGCCATTGCTCGACCTCGGTGGTGACGAACAGCGTGGTCAGTTCTTCGCCGGCGCGGCGCTGCTGCTCGCGCTGGTCCTTCAGGTACAGCACGGCCTCGCGCGGCTGGCCCTGGTCGCCCATGGCGTTGGCGCGTTCGATGCTGATGCAGCCGAAGCAGCTCCAGCTGGGGTCGATGCGCGCCAGGGTTTCGTCGCAGGCGGCCAGGCGCTCGGGGGCCCAGCCGGGGCCGTCGACGTTGGCATAGGTGGCCACCAGGTCCTGCGTGACGCACACGCTCTGCGGGCAGCCCTGGGTCTTGTCCTGGTGCGCGCTTTCGTAGGCGCTGACCACCTCGCCCAGCTGCACCTCACCGTGGTGGCGCGCCACGCGGGAGGCGCACAGCCAGTGCTTGAAGTACACGTCGAGCCACGGAATGTCCAGGCTGCGTGCGGTGGCGAGCGCCTCGGGCACCAGCGCCTCGACCAGCGCATGGTTGCCCTGGTATTGCTGGTGAGGCACGTCGTGAATCAGGTGGGCCAGGCGCTGCTGGCCTTCTTCCTCCAAACGGTCCGACAGGTCATTGACCCAGGCAAAACTGTCCATCGCGGTGATCCTCTCTTTTGGGTTCTTCGGTTCTTCGGTTTTTCAAGAAGCCGTGGGCGGCGCGCAGAGCACGGCCACGGCCTGGCTGAAATCGCTCAACAGGTCGACCAGCGGCGGCTGGCCCTTCAGTTCTTCACCACCCGGCGCCATGATGGCCTTGAAGCTGCGCAGCAGCGCCACCGCATGCGCGGGCACGGCGCGCCCTTCGCGGTGGCTTTGCAGCAGCGCCTGGATGGCGGGGTTGTCCAGGTTCACGTACAGCCGCGCCGACACGCTCGCGTCGATGCGTTGCGTGAACGCGCGCGCCAGGCTCAGCGCGGCGCCGGCCATGCGCTTCTTGGCGTCGTCGGCGTCGAGCCGCGCCTTCAGCTGGGCCTCGCGGTCGGGCACGGCAATCAGCGGCAGCTCGGGCGACAAGAAGCGCGCGGGCACCACCAGCTCGCCCCAGGCCAGGTGCTCGCGCAGCCAGGCCAGCTCGCTCTCGGGCAGGTCGTCGGTACGGAACATGCGGGCGTTGCCGGCGGCGGTGCCAATCTCGATGAGCTGCACGCCGCGCTCGTGCACCCACTGGCGCAGAAAGCCGGCCACGGCATAGCGGTCGCCGCGCGCCACGGGCACCTGCAGCGCGCGGAACAGCACGTCCTCGAAGCCGCCGCTCTGGCCCAGGCTCAGGTGGATGCGGCCCTCGCGCACCAGGCTGCGCACCGGCAGGTCGCCCTGGCTGGTGGGCAGGCGCACGGCGTCGGCCAGCATGGTGAAGAGCTCGTCCTCGCACAGCGCGGCGCCCAGCAGGGCCTCGTTGTGGCGCGTGAGCAGGCGGCTCCAGGCCGGCGCCTGCGAACGCGCAAGCTCGCCCAGCCCGCGGATCAGCGCGCTCAGAATGTGCGCGCGCGTGGCCTGGTAGGCGTCGTCGCGCTGCAGGTCTTCGCGGCTGGCGGTGGGCGTGAGCGCGTTCGACTCGATCACCCCGCCAATGAAGCCGGCCCACACCGGCAGCAGGTCGCGCGCCTCGTCGTCCAGCAGCATGCCGCGCACGTACACGCTGATGTGGCGGTTGTCGCTGGTGCCGTAGGTGGCGCCGTCCTGCACCCACAGCAGGCCGCGCGCGTCGCTGTCGCCCTCGGGCTCCACCGCAATCACGCAGATGGGCTCGAAGTGGCGCTCCATGCGCGCGGCAAAGGCCATGCGCTGGCGCTGCAGCACGGTGGGGTGCACCACCACGCCGCTGGCCGTGGCGCGCCAGGGCGGCGGCTCGGCGTTGACGCACTCGGCGTCGAACCACAGCGGCTCGCGCAGCAGCGCGCAGTAGCGCCCCAGCACCTTCTTCAGCACGCCGGCCGAGCACAGGTGGTTGAAGTCGCTGCGCATGGCCAGGTGAATTTCGGTGCCCACCGGCCGTGCGTCGATGGCCTGCACCACGTAGCGCCGCCCGTCCGACGAGCGGTAGCGCCAGCCTTCGTCGGGCGACTGGTACGAGGTGCTGTTCACCACCACCTGCTCGGCCACCACGAAGGCCGACAGAAAGCCCAGGCCGAACAGGCCGATGAGCTCGTCGCTGCCCTCTTTGTCGGACGCGCGCAGCTGGCGCGTGTAGCCGTTGCCCAGCGTGGCCAGGTAGCGGTGCAGCTCGGGCTCGGTCAGGCCGGAGCCGTTGTCGCGAATGACCAGCGTCTGCGCGGCCTCGTCGGCCAGCACGTCGATGCGGCCGGCCTCGGTGAAGCCCGGGTCTTCGAGCCGGCGGCGCGAGATGGAGTCGTGCGCGTTCTGGATCAGCTCGCGCACGGCCACCACGGGGGTGGAGTACAGGTGCTTGGCGAGCACGTCGAACAGGCCGTCCAGGTGGACCTGGGTGGTCTGCAGCGCGGGGGTGGCGCCGGAGGAACTGGAGGAGCTGGGGACGGGAATGGAAGAGATGTCGGACATGCGTTGCGGCGGCCTCACTTTGGCTTCAAGGTTGTTCTGTGCGTCGACGGTGCGGGCGGTGCCGCGTTGCACGCCATGGTGGCGAGAAACGGCACGGAGCGGTTTCGCAGGCTCATGGGCACGGCCTCCCGCCGGTCCGCCGCGCGGATGAGGAAAGGGGCGCGGCCATCAAGGCGCGACGGGGTTGCCGGGTGTGCCGGCGTCGCGCGCCAGGGCCGGGGCAATTGCCACGGCCGGCGTGCGGTAGGTGACGTTCACGGCGGGCGCCGCGGGTTGCGGCGGGGGGCGCGTGATCTTGACGAGCGGTGCCCGTGTCGGGCGGGCGGCGGCGCCCGGAGCGGAAGCCACGGGCGTGATCGGTGTGATCGGTGTGATCGGTGTGAAGGGATCCGCGGGCGTCGAATAGAGCACGGGCGCGGGCCCTTGTGCCGGGGCCTGTCCCGCAGAAGGCGCCGCGTTCGCGGCCACCGTGCCGGGCACCACCGGCGCCGCGGCCACGATGCCCGCTGGCGCGGCCTTCGGGTCGTACAGCACCGCGCCCTTGCCGATGCCGGTGGACACCGGCCCCACGCCCACACCCGCGCCCACCGAGCCGGACACCAGCCCGCCGTTGTTCACCGCAACGCCGGCGCCCAGCGGGCCGAAGCCGGTGTTCAGGCCCACCGAGAAACTGCCGTCCCTGGTGGCGCCCAGCCCCAGCGAGAGCCCGGGCACCAGCGGAATACCGATGTGATAGTGCGAACAGCCGCTCGCCGCCAGCAGCAACAACCCCGCCGAAGCGAAGGCGGTTGCAGCACGCACGACGCGCGGCCGCGGCGTCACACCAGCAGCGCGTTCACGCGCCTCACGTAGGCCGCGGGGTCGGCCGGCAGGCCACCTTCGGCCAGCAGCGCCTGGTCGAACAGAATGTTCGCCAGGTCGTCGAAGTGCGCGGAGCTTTCTAGCTTCTTCACCAGCGGGTGCTCGGCGTTCACCTCTAGCACGGGCTTCAGTTCAGGCGCGGGCTGGCCGGCCTGCTTGAGCATGCGCGCCAGCTGCGTGCTCATGCCGCCGTCCTGCACCACCAGGCAGGCGGGCGAGTCGACCAGGCGGGTGGTCACGCGCACGTCTTCGGCCTTGTCCTTGAGCGCTTCCTTCAGCCGCTCGAGCATGGGCTTGAACGATTCGGCGGCTTCCTCGGCGGCCTTCTTCTCGTCGTCGTCCTGCAGCTTGCCCAGGTCGACCGCGCCCTTGGCCACGCTCTGCATCGGCGTGCCGTCGAACTCGTTGAGGTAGTTCAGCGCCCACTCGTCCACACGGTCGGTCATGAGCAGCACTTCGATGCCCTTCTTGTTGAAGACCTCGAGCTGCGGGCTGTTCTTGGCGCCGGCCAGGGTGTCGGCCGTGATGTAGTAGATCGCGTCCTGGCCCTCCTTCATGCGCGCCTTGTAGTCCGCAAAGCTCACGCTCACCGTGTCGGTGGTGGTGGAGGCGTAGCGCAGCAACTTGGCGATGCGGTCGCGGTTGCCCATGTCCTCGCCCAGGCCTTCTTTCAGCACCGCGCCAAACTCGGCGTAGAACTTGGCGTACTTGCCCGAGTCGTCGGCGTGCGCGGCGGCGGCTTCGGCGGCGGTGGGTGCGTTCTTGTCGACCACGTCGCTGACATCGCTCAGGGCTTCGGTCGGCTCCGGTGCCGGCACCGACTCGCCCGAGCTCACGTCGATCTTGCCTTCGCCGCTCTCAGGGCCGGTCTTCTGCTTCTTGGCCAGGTCTTCCAGCATGCCGAGCACGCGCTTGGTGCTGCCTTCGCGAATGGCCTTCACGTCGCGGCTTTCCTGCAGCAGCTCGCGGCTCACGTTCAGTGGCAGGTCGGCCGAGTCGATCACGCCCTTCACGAAGCGCAGGTAGCTGGGCATCAGCGCCTCGGCGTCGTCCATGATGAAGACGCGCTTGACGTACAGCTTCACGCCCGCGCTCTTCTCGCGGTTCCACAAATCGAACGGGGCCTTGGCCGGGATGTACAGCAGCTGCGTGTACTCGGTGCTGCCTTCCACGCGGTTGTGGCTCCAGGCGAGCGGGGCCTCGTAGTCGTGGCTGATGCTCTTGTAGAACTCTTCGTACTGCTCGGTGCTGATGTCCTTCTTGGGGCGGCTCCACAGGGCGTTGGCCTTGTTGACGGTTTCCCATTCGCCCGTTTTCACCATGTCGCCGGGCTGGTCGTTTTCGCCCTCTTTCCACTCTTCCTTTTCCATCAGGATGGGCAGCGAAATGTGGTCGGAGTACTTGCCCACGATCTGCTTGATCTTCCAGGCGTTGAGGTATTCCTCGGCGTCTTCGCGCAGGTGCAGCGTGATGCTGGTGCCGCGCGCGGCGCGTGTGATGTCGGCCACGTCGAAGTCGCCGGCACCGCCGCTGACCCAGCGCACGCCCTGCTCGGCCGGCAGGCCCGCGCGGCGCGATTCCACCGAGATCTTGTCGGACACGATGAAGCCCGAATAAAAGCCCACGCCGAACTGGCCGATGAGCTGGGCGTCGGCCTTCTGGTCGCCGCTCAGCTTGCTCATGAAGTCCTTGGTGCCGCTCTTGGCGATGGTGCCAAGGTTGTCGATGGCCTCCTGGCGCGACAGGCCGATGCCCTTGTCGGTGATGGTGAGCGTGCGCGCGGCCTTGTCGAACGAGATGCGCACGTCCAGCTCGGGCTGGTCTTCGTACAGCTCGGGGTGGTCGAGCGCCTCGAAGCGCAGCTTGTCGCACGCGTCCGACGCGTTGGAGATCAGCTCGCGAAGAAAGATTTCCTTGTTGGAGTACAGCGCATGCGTGACGAGGTGCAGCAGTTGCGCCACTTCGGCCTGGAACGGGAGTTTGGTATTGGAGGAATCAGCCATGGAATGAGAAATATCGAAGCCAAAAAATTCTAAGCCGGCAAGGCGTCCGCAAGGTGACGCCAAGCCAACTTATCAGGTGGGGAGGTCCTTCGACTTCATCAAGAAGTCGACGCAATCGAAAGGCTCCATTTTGTGCATTGCTGAAGGACAAAAACCAACGCGCCACTTGGGGAAAATGCCTCCAGACATCAAAAGTTACCATAGATAACAAATCTGAAATATCCTGTTCCTCGATTCGGAACAGGGCGTCAGCGCCCCGGGAAAACAGGGATGTCGTTTGATGATTCGAGTGACGCTGTGGACTGCGGTCGGTCCCGCCGGTGCACACCGGCGCCCGACCCATGCGCCCGGCTGGCGGCTCGGATGCGCAACCGCCCTGACCTGCCTTGCGGGCATGGCCCCTGTGTCTGGCGCGCAGGCGCAGACCACGCCCCCGCCGTCCAAGAACCCCGCAGCGGCTGCGCCCGCGCCCGCTGTGTCTGACGCGCGCATTGAAACCATCGATCGCGCGCAGGCGGAACAGGCGCGGCTGAAGGCGCTCATCGACGCCGCGCCCAAGGCCTACGAAGACCGCTTCATGAACCCCGACACGCTCGCCACCGGCGAAGCCGTGCCGGAGGTCGAGCAGCCGCAGGGCTTTCGCACCTGGCTGGTGGAAAGCCGCATCGGCTTCGGCGATGCCAGCAGCACCGGCTACGGTCGCCAGCGCGCCGCGGAGTTCGGCCAGCGCTTCGAATACCGGCGCGAAACGCTGAACTACGGCGAGTTCGTGCTGCAGGCCGACGCCCGCCACCTGAGCGGCGACAACGCCCTGGGCGGCGGCGGCATCGGCTCGCTGGGGTATGCGCGCGACGCCACCAGCGGGCGCTTCACGCTGCGCAACCTGGGCTTTGCGCTGACCACGCAGACCTTTGCCGACAGCGCGGTGGGCGACATCTACAGCGAGCTCACCGACGGGCTCGCGCGCAACTACCGGCTCTCGCTGGGCTCGACCACGGTGCGCGGCGCATCGACGCGCATCTTCAGCTCCGACCTGGACGTACGCGCGGGCTTCGGCCAGCGCGGCAACCTCACGGGCGGGCCGTACCCGGGCTTCGAGCAGAGCCAGGGCACGCTGGGCTGGCTCGGGCTTACCAAGCGGCTGGGCGAGCGATGGTTCGCGTCGTTGCAGCTCGACCAGGCGCGCGACATTCCGGCCTATTACCTCGACCCGGTCACCGCGCTGGGCGTCGGCCGCAAGGACGTGACCAGCGCGGCCACGTCGATCGGCTACGGCAGCGAGCTGCTGCGCGATGGCGACGTCAAGGGCCGCGCCACGCTGGTCAGCAGCCGCACCAGCAGCACAACCAGCACCATCGCGCCGGGCAACACAGCCACGGGCAGTTCCCAGGGGCTGTTCTTGGAGGCCAGTGCGCGCACCGACGCCTACCGGCACGAGCTGGGCGCATACGCGGCGCGGCCCAACCTGTACTTCGGCGACCAGCCGCTGGCCACCGGCACGCGCGGCGCGTACTGGCGGCTCGACCGCAGCGACAACCGCCTGAACTGGGGCGCCGCGCTGGACTTCGAACGCGCCGCGCCAAGCGACAACTTCAGCCTCTTCGGCTATCGGCGTGCCGGCGCGAGCGGCAACTTTCAGTACCTGGTGGACCGCAACACTTCGTTCGGCGGCAGCCTGAACCTGATGCAGACGCGCTACGACGACAGCGTGGCCGGCCCTGCCAGCCAAGGCAGCCAGGGCAACCGCTTTCGCAGTCTCTACGCCAACGCCTTCTATCAAACGCGTTTCTTCGACTGGCCGCGCAGCCGCTTGAACCTTTCGGTGCGGCGCAACGAGGCCATCGTGCTGGGCGACGGCACGGCCACCGGGCAGGAGCTGCAGTGGGAGCAGGACTGGATCGACGGGCGCTTCGAAACGATGCGCCCCGAGCTCACCACCACGCTGGGCTACGCGCGCGACCAGAGCAGTGCCAGCGTGCGCCACTACCCCACGGCGGGCGTGCAGTTTCGCGCCTGGGTGGCCAGCGGTTTCAGCGTGACGGGCAACCTGCGCTACACCTCGCAGAACGGCGGCCTCTACACGAGCCGCGGGCTGTCGGGCACGCTCAGCGCCGAGAAAGACCTGGCACCCGGCTGGCGCGCCGGCGTGGCCGCCAACCTGAACCAGGCACGCGCCACCACGGTGCCGGTGGCGCTGAACGAGCCGTCGCTCTTTCGCACCACCGACAAGACGGTGTACGTCTACCTGCGCTGGGAGGGCTCCGCCGGCTCGGCCTACCAGACCGCCGGTGCGCGCACCGGCAATGCGGGCAGTGGCAGCGTGACGGGGCGCGTGTTCTACGACGCCAACAGCGACGGCCAGCCGCAGATCGGCGAAGGCGGCGTCGCCAATGTCGAGGTGCTGCTGGACGGCCGCTACCGCGCCATGACCGACCGCGACGGGCGCTTCGAATTTCCGCTGGTGACCACGGGGCGCCACCAGCTCACCCTCACGCCAGAGACCGTGCCGCTGCCCTGGGGCCCGGCGCGCGACGCAGGCGCGAGCGTCGATGTTCCGCTGCGTGGCCAGGCCAGCACTTCGATCCCCGTGATCAAGGTCGGGCAGTGACCACCTTTCTTGTTTGTTCCACCGCAACGCAAAGGAAACCGAGATGAGAAAAACCCCGAGACTGCTCACCGTGGCCGCCGGTGCCGCCCTGGCCATGGCCGGCGGCGTGGCCCTGGCGGAAAGCCAGTACGGCTACGGCACCGGCACGCCCAACGTGACGGCCCAGGCCCACCTCAACCTGAGCGTGACGGTGCCCAAGCTGATCCTGCTGCGGGTGGGCGCGCAGGCCGGCGGCGGCGACACGCTGAACTGGACCGCGCCCATCACCTGGGCCACCGCGCCGGCAATCACTGTCAACAACAACCAGGCCGCCAACTGGGACGGCACCGCGCCCACGCTCGGCACGGTGACCAACCCGGCGGCCGTGCCGGTTTACGCATGGACCAACAGTTCGGGCGGCGGCTCGCTGAGCTACACGGCCGCGGCCTTCGCGCCCACCACCGGCCCCTTGCTCGCCAACATCGGCGTGGCGTCCGGCGCGGGTCTGGCGCACCCGGGCGGCGCGACGCTGGTGGCCACGGGTGCGGCGGCGAGCACCTTCGCGACCGGCACCCTCGTCACCGGCACGTGGACCTTCTCGCTGACCGGCACGGCCCTCACGTGGACGCCGGGCACCTACACCACCACCATCATCTACACCGCCACCAGTGTCTGACGCGCTGCGCGCGGCGCTGGCGGTCGCGCTCCTTGCAGGCATGGCGCCGCGCGCTGGCGCGGTGTTCACCTATGCCCCCACCGACGCACCCTACGGCATCACGCTGCAGGTGGGCTCGGCGACGGCCATCGACGAGGTGGTGTTCAACGCGACCGGCACCAACGCGGGCCTTGCCACGGGCACCGCGCTGGCCGGCTCGCAATCGATCACCATCCGCGTCAGCCCGGCCCGCCCGGCGCGGCTGCTGGCGGAAACGCGGCCGGTGACGCTCACCGCCACCGTGCCCGCAGGGCTCACCTGCACCACGGCCGCCAGTTGCGGGAGCAACATCATTCCGTTCAGCACCATCAGCTGGGTGTCGACCAATGCGACCAGCCCCAACGAGGGCGACATTCAGAACGGCAGCTTCGCGCCAAGCACCACGCAGTCGCTCGCCAGTTTCAACGCCGCCACCGCGACCGTGCTGCTGGTGAACAGCGACACGCGCTTCATGGCCAACACCCTGACCTTCAAGTACGCCAACACCACGGTGTACCCGGCCGGCAGCTACAGCGGCACGGTGCGCTTCACGGCCACGATGCTCTGACGATGAACGCCGCCGCCCGCTCCTGTCTTTCACGGTGCCTGGCCTGCTTGACCTGCCTGACCCTTTTGGGGGCGGCCCCGGGCCTGGCGCACGCGCTGGTCGAGCGGCTCGACGACTCGACCTCGCCCAGCGCGCAGGTGCGCGCGCAAGGCAACGACAACGCACCGGTCACCGCGCCGGCAACCGCGCAAGGTGCCGCCTCTACCGTGGTGCGCATCGCCTTCGGCCGTGTGCACTACCGGCTGGCCACGGCGCGCTACATGGGGCGCCAGGCGCGCATCTACTACGTGCTGCCGATGGCCATACCGGGCCTGCGCTCGCCCGCCGGTCTGCAGGTGAGCTGGCGCACCAACGGCCTGTTTGCCGCCGGCAGCGGCCGCCCCGGGGACCGCGTGCCGGTGTGGAGCGGCACCGTGCGCGACGCGTGGATCACAGAGGCGCTCGACCTCACCTGGCAGGTCGACGCACGCGAGGTGCGGCTGTCACGCGGCATGCCGCTGGGCTTCGAGGCTTACTTCGAGATAGAGACATTGCCATGACACGAACGACCCCGACCCCGACCGCCATCACGCCCTCGACTTTCGCTCGCGCCCTGCTCGCGCTGGCCACCGCCGCTGCATGCGCCGGCGCGGCGGCCGCGCCGTTCGAGATCGCCATCATGCCGTCGCGCTTCGAGCTGTCCGCCAAGAGCGGCACGCGGCTGGGCCAGTCGCTGGACATCCACAACGTGGGCAGCACCGCCACAGAGGTGTCGCTGCGCACCATCGACTGGGGCTATTCGCCCGAAGGCGAAATCTCCTACCTCGACGCGCTGCAGCCCGGCAGCTGCCGCCCGTGGGTGCTGCTGGAGCGCAAGACGGTGCGGTTGCCCGCGCGCGGCAAGGTCAGCTTTCGCTTCCAGATCGAGCCGCCGGCCGATGCGCCGCGCGGTGAGTGCCGCTTCATGCTGGCCATCGAGGGCGTGGAGCCGGCCTACCGCGCCGCCATCGGGCAAGGCGGCGCCAGCCTGAGCCTGCCGGTCACGGGGCGCATCGCAGTGGCGGTGTATGTGCTGCTGAACGGCGCCGAGCCCAAGCTCACGCTGAGCCAGGTCGGCACGCACGAGGTGCGGGGCCAGCGCACGCCCTACGTCACGGTGAACAACAGCGGCGACGCGCACGGCCGGCTCGACGGCAGCCTGGACGCCACCGACGCGGCCGGCACGCGCTTCGAGCTGGTGCCCGAGGGCACGCCCGTGCTGCCGGGGCAAACGCGCCAGATTCCGCTCAGCGCCAAGCCCGCGAGCGACGGCAAGGCGAGCACGCCGGTGTATCCGCTGAAAGCCGCAGGCACGCTCGAATGGGAGAAAGGCGGCTTCAAGGTGAACGCGGAGTTCCGTTGATGCGGCGCGTGCGGCCGCGGCGACGGGCGGTGCGCTGGACGGCGGCGCTCGCCGCAGCAGGTCTGGCCGGCCTGGCCTGCTTCAGCAACCGGGCCTGGGCCGACCAGTCCACCGGCCTCACGCTCGGCGTGCCGGCCAACGCCAACCTGAAGTTCACCGTCAACATCGACAAGTTCGTGTTCTTCAGGCTGGGCACCGGCGTCTTTCCCGTGCAAAGCGGCACCATCGACAGCGCGGCCTTCACGCTCACGCCCACCATTCCCGGCGGGCCGACCACGCCGGTCGTGGCCAACAACACGGCCGCCAACTGGAACGGCGCGGCGCCAACGTTCACGGTCTCGCCCGCGGCCGGCGTGAAGCTGGCGGTGGAGGTGCGCAGCAACGCGGGACAGGTGAGCCTGTACGCCACGGCGAGCACGCCGCTGACCAGCACCACCAGCGCCAGCACCATTCCCATGTCGGAGATCACGGTGGCGAGCGACAGCCCCGCGCTGCCCGCGCCGGCCATTCCCAACGCGGGCGCCGGTGCGTCCGTGACCGTGACGCCCACCGCGTTCGGCACCCTGGTGACGCAGCAAGCGGCCAACTGGACCTTCTCGTACGCCAACCTCACGAACCGGCCCGCCGGCGTCTACAACGGGCAGGTCACGTTCACGGCCAGTTCGCCCTGAAATGGCGCCAAGTCAGCTGGCGCTGGGATCGCGCCCCAAAGCTGCGGCAGGGATCTTCCCTTCACCCTTCAGGAGCTTTGCATGAACAACAACACCCCCCGGATGCTCTGGGTCGCCGCCTGCGTCGGCCTGGCCGCGCTCACCACGCTGACCTCGCTGAACGCCCAGGCCCAGGTGCCCACCGACGCCCCCGCCGGCACCACCGTGCAGTGCAAGGACGACAGCTACGCCTCGCCCGACACCAAGTCCGGCGCCTGCCGCGGCCACAAGGGCATCAAGACCTGGTACGGCAAGGCCGCCGCGCCCGCTGCTGCAGCGGCTGGAGCAGCGCCTGGTGCAGCACCCATGGCCGCGGTGCCGGCCGTGGAAACCCAGTCGGCCAAGGTCGACAAGACCGGCGTGGCTCCCAGCACCGGCACGGCCACCCGCACACCGGGCGCGCCCGACCTCACCAAGATGGCCGCCGCACCGGGCGGCGGCGCGGGCAAGGTGTGGGCCAACGACGAGACCAAGGTCTACCACTGCATGGGCGACCGCTACTACGGCAAGACCAAGAAGGGCGAGTACCTGAGCGAGGCCGATGCAAAAACCAAAGGCATGCACGCCTCGCACAACAAGGCCTGCAGCTAATCAGCGCGGCTGCGACTCGACTTCGCGCGTCCAGCGGTCGATCAGGCGCTTGCGCTCGGCGGCCTTGCCGTACTTCTCGAAGTCGTACTTGATGAGCTTCACATCGGCCATCGAGGGAATGCGCGGGTCGGGCCTGAAGGTCTTGTTGGCCGGCGACTGCAGGCTGCCGACCGTGCCGCCGATGGCCTGCCCCGCGGGGCTCATGAGCCAGTCGTAGTAGCGCCTGGCGTTGTCCTTGTTGCGTGCGCCCTTCACCAGGGCGATGCCGCCCACTTCGTAGCCCGTGCCTTCGCACGGCGCGGCGGTCTTCACCGGAAATTTGTCGTAGCGCCAGCGCTCGAAACCGAAGATGAAGCTCACGCCGACGGCCACCTCGCCCTTGGCCACGTTGGGCGCCTGCGCCTGGCCGCTGCGGGTGTAGCTGGTGACGTTGGCGTTGAGCTTCTTCAGGTAGTCGAACGCGGCGTCCTCGCCCATCTGCTGCACCAGCCCCGCGATGATGGTGTAGGCCGTGCCGCTGGAGGCGGGGTGCGAAATTTCGATCTCGCCCTTGTATTCGGGCTTGACCAGGTCGGCCCAGCAGCGCGGCTCGCGCAGCTTCTTTTTCTTCAGCAGGTCGGTGTTGAAACCGAAGCCGATGGCGCTGGTGTAAAAGCCGCCCACCATGTTCTGCGACATCGCGTACTGGCGCACCGACCAGTCGTGCAGGTCGTTGATGTAGGCCGGGCGGTAGGGCTCCAGCAGGCCCTGTTCGGCGGCCTGCAGAAACGGATCGCCGGTGCCGCCCCACCAGATGTCGGTCTTCGGGTTGGCCGCCTCGGCGCGCAACTGGGCACCGATTTCGCCAGTGCCCTTGTGGGCCTGCAGCACCTTGATGCCGGTCTCGCGCGTGAAGGCCGCAGCGGCGGCTTCGCACCAGCCCGCGTCGGTGCTGCACAGCGCGTTGACCGTGCCTTGGGCGGCGGCGTTCGGCGCGTAAAAAAGCAGGGCTGCGGCAGCGCCCATGCATGCGGCGGTGGCCGCGATGTGGCGAATGGCAAAGGGTCGCATGCTGTCTTCTCCTGCGGGCGCGGTGGGTTGTTCGAAGGCGCAGGATAGCCCGCCTCGCGTTCGGCAAGGGTGGGGCGCGACGGGGGCGCGGCGATGGGGGCTGTGTCCCCGGGCGGCCGACGTCACCGGCCCTTCGGGCTTCCCTGCGCTGCTCACGACAGGCGGGGTCTCGCCCAAACTCGCTTCGCTCAAACAAGGGCGAGCCCTGATCCGCCTGTCGCTGCGCTGCTCGGCGGTGCCTCAACGGCCGCCCGGGGACACACCCCCCACCGCCGTGGACGCCGCAGGGCAAACACTCCACCGCTGAGCCCGGTGTGCGGCGCGGGGTGGGCGCCCCCTCTGTGCCGCCGAGGAGCGCAGCGTTTCGCGGATCAGGGCTCGCAGCTGTTTGAGCGAAGCGAGTTCTGCGAGACCCCGCGAAACGCGAGCACCGCAGGGGAGCCCGAAGGGCCGGCACAGTGGGGGCGACCGCACCGCGCCGCGCACCGGGCGCGTTCGCAAGGCGCTAGGGCACCCATGCAAAACACTGGCCGCAAGCACAAAATTTAACGATTCGTGAACAGATGCCGCTCAAGACAAACCGCTGCACAACGCTCCACATTTCCCGCTCCAGAATCCGCCCGCGCAAGGCCGACAGCCCTGTGCAATTTCTCAACTTCAGGATGGAACGTGATGGAACACAGCACCTACAAGAAATGGTCGGCCGAATTCGTGGGAACGTTCTGGCTCACGCTCGGCGGCTGCGGCAGCGCGGTACTGGCCGCGGGGTTCCCCGGCTTGGGCATCGGGTTTCTGGGCGTGGCCCTGGCCTTCGGCCTCACAGTGGTGACGGGCGCATATGCACTAGGCCCCATCTCCGGTGGCCACTTCAATCCGGCGGTGTCCATCGGCCTTGCCGCGGCAGGCCGCTTCAAGGCCTCGCAACTCGCGGGCTACATCGTGGCGCAGGTGCTCGGCGCCATCGCGGCGGCCGGCGTGCTCTACCTCATCGCCACGGGCAAGCCGGGCGCGGACATCGGCGGCTTCGCCACCAACGGCTACGGCGAACACTCGCCCGGCAAGTACGGCCTGTGGGCCGCGTTGCTGTGCGAAGTGGTGATGACCGCCGTGTTCCTGATCGTGATCCTCGGGTCCACCGCCAAGCGCGCGGCCGGTGGCTTTGCCGGCCTGGCCATCGGCCTGTGCCTCACACTGATTCACCTGATCTCGATCCCGGTGACCAACACCTCGGTCAACCCGGCACGCAGCACCGGCCCGGCCCTGTTCGGGCCGTCCCATGCGCTGTCGGAACTGTGGCTGTTCTGGGTGGCGCCCATCGCAGGCGCGCTGATCGGCGCGCTCATCTACCGCGCCCTGCTCAGCAACAACAACGACGACTGAAGGCTCAGCTGCCGCTGCCCGACTTCACCATCGGCAGCGAGGTCGATTGCCCGATCGGCTCGGTGCCGGTCGGATGCGACGCCGCATAGGCGCCGGCCTGGATGTCGGCCACCGGCAGTGTCGAGTTCATCGCGGGAGCGCTGGTCGACTGGCCCATGGGTTCGGTGCCGGTCGGGCGGGCTGCAGCCATGGCGCCGGCTTGAACCTCGGGCCTTTCGGGCGAGTTCATCTGCAGCGGATGAAAGTCGGAACCGTCCATGGTCTCGGCGGACGCATTGACCGTGCCCAAGGCTGACAGCGCAGCAAAAGAGGCGACGGCAAGAAGCTTGAATGAAGTGCGCATGAGTGTGTGCTCCTGGGTTCAGGTTGTCTCCGGTCGCGTGCCATCGAGCGAACTGCGCGTGGCAGGACCTGAATGCACTCTAGGCACGCAGACTGACAGGCGGGTGAGCGAAGAGTTAGCCGGGTGTGAGTGACACATCCCGTTTCTCCCCACTCTACGTTGGCAAGGACGGCAGGTGCACGCGCGCCATGAGGCCCGGCCCGTCGCCGCGGTTGTGCAGCTCGATGCGCAGGCCGTGGCGCTGCGCGGCGGTGCGCGCAATGGCCAGACCCAGCCCGCTGCCGCCCGCCGCCGAGCCCGGCACCCGAAAGAAACGGTCGAACACGCGGCCCATGGCGGCCGGCGGAATGCCGGGTCCGTTGTCGAGCACGTCGACCACGGCATGCCCGTCGACCCGGTGCAGCTTCACGTCGACCACGCCGCCCTCAGGGGCATAGCGCAGCGCGTTGTCGATGAGGTTGTCGAACACGCTGCGCAGCTCGGCCGCGGGCGCGAACACCACGGCGCCCGTGCGGTCCTGCCCCTCGAAGCCGATGTCCACGCGGCGTGCGTCGGCCAGCACCATCAGCTGGCTCACGCTCTCGCGCAGCAGCACCTCGATGTCGACACGCTCGCGCGCATTGCTGCCCTGCGGCGCGTCCTGGCGCGACAGGTGCAGCAGTTGCTCGATGAGGTGCTGCGCGCGCGTGACGCCGGCCTCGAGCTGGTTGAAGCGCTCGGTGGCCTCGCCGGCCGGCACGTGCGCGCGCAGGTTTTCAATCTGCAGGCCGATGGCGGCCATGGGCGTGCGCAGCTCGTGCGCGGCGTCCTGAACAAAGCGCCGCTGCGTGGCGAAGGCGCTGCGCACGCGCGACAGCAGGTTGTTGAAGGCGCCCACCAGCGGCGCAATTTCGTCGGGCACACGCGCCAGGGAGAGCTCGGTGGGGCTGCGCTCGTCCTGCGAGGCCACGTCGCGCGCCACCGCGCGCAGCGAGCGCGAGGCCGCCGACACGATGATCCAAAGAATGAGCAGCGCCAGCGGCAGCAGCAGCGTGATCGGCAGGCCTTCGAGCAGTGCGCGGCGCAGGGCACGGCGGCGGCGGTAGTCCTCGTTCTGCAGCACCTGCACGCGCGGCGGGTCGGCACGCCCGCCCGGCTCCGCGGTGAACACGCGCCAGGCCGAATCGGCATGGGTGCCGGTGTTCACGTCACTGAAGCCGATGCCCGGTTGCAGCGGCACCTGCAGCGCCGGCCACGAGGTGGCGCGCAACGTGCGGCCGTCGGCGCTCCAGATCTGCACGATGAAGGCGCCGCGCGAGAACGCGGCCTCGCCGTCCAGCGGGCGCGGCAGCTTCAGCGGATCGCTGCCCGCATACGACTCGGCCACCAGGCGCATCTGGTCGTCCAGCGCGTTGTGCACCAGGTTGCCGTAGGCCACGAAGGAGAACCACGCCGTGAGCACGGCCGCACCCAGGTGCAGCGTGATGAGCCACAGCAGCAGCTGCGTGCGCAGCGAACGCGGTCGCCACCAGCGGCCGGCGCTGCGCGTGGCACCGGTCATGCAGCTACTCGCCAACCCAGGCCGCGAACATTGCGAATGGAATCAGCGCCCAGCTTGCGGCGCATGCCGTGGATGAGCACGTCGATCGCGTTGCTCGTCACTTCCTCGCCCCAGCCGTAGATGCGGTTTTCGAGTTGCTCGCGCGACAGGATGGCGCCGGGGCGCTCCAGCAGCGCGTGCAGCAGCGCGAACTCGCGTGCGGTGAGCGCCTCGCGCGCACCGTTGACCACCACCTCGCGCGTGGTCAGGTCGAGCAGCAGCGCGCCGCTGCCGACCAGCGAATGCGCCGCGCCGTCGCGCCGTCGCACCACGGCGCGCATGCGCGCGAGCAACTCGCGAAACTCGAAGGGCTTGAGCAGGTAGTCGTCGGCGCCCAGGTCGAGGCTGTGGATGCGGTCGTCCAGGCCGTCGCGCGCGGTGAGCACCAGCACGGGCGTGGCGTCGCCGCGTTCGCGGGCGCGGCGCAGCACCTCGGTGCCGTCCTGGCGGGGCAGGCCCAGGTCGAGCAGCACGCAGGTGTAGCCGCCGTCGCCGAGCGCGCTTTGCGCCAGCTCGCCGTCGCGCACCCAGTCGGCGGACCAGCCCGCGCCTTCAAGGGCCTGCTTCAGGCTGCGCCCGATCATTTCATCGTCTTCAACCAACAGTACGCGCATAGCGACGACTCCTTCGGCCGCAAGGTAGCACGCGATCGGTATGACCGGAAGTGCCTGCGCCGGGGCGCAGCGTAAGAGTGCAGAGTTAGCCGGGGCTTAAAGCCATGAAAGCCCCGCTTTGCGCCCTCAGAACTTCTCGTGCGGCCCCAGGTAGCGCCATTGCCCCACGGGCAGGTTGCCCAGCATCACGTTGCCGATGCGCACGCGCTTCAGGCCCACCACCTTCAGGCCCACCAGCTCGCACATGCGTCGAATCTGGCGCTTCTTGCCTTCGGTGAGCACAAAGCGCAGCTGCTCGGGGTTCTGCCATTCCACATGCGCCGGTTTCAGCGCCTGGCCGTCCAGGCTCAGGCCGTGGCGCAGCCGCGCGAGCATGGCCGGCGGAAAGACCGCCTGCACGTTGGTGGAGATGGGGTCGTCGTCGTCCATGCGCACCAGCTGGCCCGGGGGCGTGGGCTGGCCCAGGCCGTGGTAGGTCACGCGCACCAGGTATTCCTTTTCCATCACCGAGTCTTCGCCGATGAGCTGGCGCGCCACGCGCCCGTCCTGCGTCATCACCAGCAGGCCGATGGAGTCGATGTCCAGCCGCCCGCACGGCGCCAGGCCGCGCAGCTGCTGCGGGCTGAAGAAGAAGCGCGCGTTGTCTTCGGCCCAGCGGTTGGGCGGCGTGAACAGCGTCACCGCCGGCTCATGCCCGTCTTCGGCCTGCCCGCTCACATAGCCGATGGGCTTGTTGATGAGGATGGTGACCTGGTTGGCTTGCTGGCCCTTGGCCGCCTTGTCGATCTCGATGCGGTCCGACGGCGTGACCTTCACACCCATCTCGGCCGGCTTGCCGTTCACCTTCACCCAGCCGTTGGCAATCCATTCGTCGGCCTCGCGGCGCGAGCACATTTTCAGTTCGGCCATGCGCTTGTTGAGGCGCACGGGCGCATGAAGGGGGGAGGAAGGCTCGGTCATGGGGGCGGAATGAAAGGGGGCGGGGCAGGCGGTGTGCGGGGGGACAGATGCTACAGCCACACGCACGGGCGCGGCGCGGCGCGGCGCTTGCTCAGTCGCCCTCGAACTCGCCGATGTAGGTCAGCCCGTTGAAAGTGGCGTTGACGGGCTCGGGCATGCGCAACTCGGCGTCCTGGTACCAGAAGATGGCGTTGGCCTGCGTCACGCCAAGGCTTTTGCAGCGCCGCTTCACGGCGTCGAATTCGTCGCGGTCGACGGCGGCATCGACCAGGATGTCGTCGAGCGAGACGTTGTTGCGGTGCCGGGGCATGACGCCGATGAAATCTTCGTCGTACCAGGGCACGCCGATGTCCCTGCAGAAGCCGCACAGCTTGTAGCCCGGAGCGTCGAAGTCGCCCTCCGCGGAATAGTCCAGCGCGAAGTACGCCAGGTAGTCTTCATCGGCGCAGAAGTTGCTGCCGATCCAGACGTGGACACGGTTGTAGGACAGGGTCATCAGGTGCTCACAAGAGGTGCCGCAGGGCTTGATCGAACGACCGCGCCGATGCTATCCTGCCCCCACGGCACGAGTTGATCGTGCCTTTTTTGGGGGATTCCCAAGTGACCACATCGAATACACAGAACACGCACAACACGCGCAAGTTTCAATACGCCATCGTCATCGGGCGTTTTCAACCCGTTCATTTCGGACATCAGCGACTCATCGAAGAAGGCCTGCGCGCCGCCGACAGAGTCATCGTGGTGGTCGGCTCCGACCGCAAGCCACGCAGCGTCAAGAACCCCTTCACTTTCGACGAACGCGAACGCATGGTGCGCGCCTGTTTGCGCGGCACCGAGCAGATGCGCGTGAGCGTCGTCGGCGTGGGCGATTCGCCCTACAACGACCAGCTGTGGATCGCGTCGATCCAGTCGGCGGTCGACCGGCTCATCGTGCAGGACGGCCATGCGCCGGCCAGCGCCAAGGTGGCGCTGGTGGGCCATCTGAAGGACGCGTCGAGCTACTACCTCAAGCTCTTTCCGCATTGGGAATTCGTCGGCCAGAACAGCGTGGAAAGCCTGAACGCCACCGACGTGCGCAACCTGTATTTCGACCCCGAGAACCGCGGCCAGCTGGCACGCGCCGACCTGCCCGATGGCAGCGCCGCCTTTCTCGACCAGTTCACCCGCACCGCCGACTACGCCGAGCTCTGCGAAGAGCGCGCCTTTTTGGCCGACTACCGCGACAAGTACCGCTATGCGGGCAGCAGCTTTCCACCGATCTACACCACGGTCGACGCCATCGTGGTGGAGGCCGGGCACATTCTTCTGGTGCAGCGCAAGTTCCATCCCGGCAAGGGCACCTGGGCGCTGCCCGGCGGCTTCGTCGGCCAGCACGAGCGCCTGCAGGACGCAGCCATTCGCGAGCTGAAGGAAGAAACCCGTCTGAAGGTGCCCGTGCCCGTGCTCAACGGCAGCATGAAGGCCAGCCATGTGTTCGACGCGCCCGACCGCTCGCAGCGCGGACGCACCATCACGCACGGCTTTTTCTTCGAGCTGGCGCACAACCAGTGGACGGGCCTGTCCGACGTGCGTGCCGACGACGACGCGGCTGAAGTGCGCTGGGTGCCGATCGCAGAATTCCTGGACATGCAGGACCACATCTACGAAGACCACTTCTTCATTGCCAATCATTTTTTGGGTGGCCTGGGCAAGAACTGAACGACCAGGCTTTTTCAGCAAGCACGGCACCCGGTTGACGGGTGCCAAGTGAAAGGAGCTTTCACACATGAACCGCAACCTCACCTCCACGCCCCTGGGCAACAACCTGCTGCTTCGCACCGACTCCTACAAGGTGTCGCACTGGATGCAGTACCCGCCCGGCACGCAAACGGTGTACAGCTACATCGAGTCGCGCGGCGGCATCTTCAGCCACTCGCTGTTCTTCGGCCTGCAGGCCTACCTGCGCGAGTACCTGCAGACCCCGGTGACGCTGGCCGACGTGGAAGAAGCCGGCGCCCTCATGGCGGTGCACGGCGAGCCCTTCAACCGCGAAGGGTGGCTGCGCCTGATTGAAAAGCACGGCGGGCTGATGCCGGTGCGCATTCGCGCGGTGCCCGAAGGCAGCGTGACGCCGGTGCACAACGTGCTGGCCACCATCGAAAACACCGACCCCGAATTCTTCTGGGTCACGAGCTTTCTGGAGACCGAGCTGCTGCGCGCCATCTGGTACCCGACCACGGTGGCCACGCTGTCGGCCGCGGCGCGCACCACGCTGCTGCGTTACCTGGAAGCGACCTGCGACGACCCGCAGGGGCAGATCGCCTTTCGGTTGCACGACTTCGGCGCGCGCGGCGTGTCGAGCCTGGAGTCGGCCGCGCTCGGCGGCATGGCCCACCTGGTGAATTTCATGGGGACGGACACGCTGGCGGCCTTGGTCGCGGCGCGCCGGTATTACGACTGCGACGTGGCGGGCTTCTCGATTCCGGCGGCCGAGCACAGCACCATCACGGGCTGGGGCCGCGACCATGAAGCCGATGCGTACAGCAACATGCTCGACCAGTTCGGCAAGCCGGGCGCGACCTTTGCGGTGGTGAGCGACAGCTACGACATCTTCAATGCCTGTGCGCGGATCTGGGGCGACGAGTTGAAGGAGAAGGTGGTGGCTTCGGGTTCGACGCTGGTGGTGCGGCCGGACTCGGGCGACCCGGTGGAAACGACGTTGAAGGTGGCGCAGATTCTGGCCGAGCGCTTCGGCACCACGACCAATGCGAAGGGCTTCAGGGTGTTGAACAACGTGCGCATCATTCAGGGCGACGGGGTCAATCTGGATTCGCTGCGGTTGTGTCTGTCCAACTTTTTTCACAACGGTTTTTCTACCGAGAACATTTCGTTCGGCATGGGCGGTGGGCTGTTGCAGCAGGTCAACCGGGACACGATGCAGTGGGCGATGAAGTGCTCGGCGATGCAGGTGAACGGCGAGTGGCGCGATGTGTACAAGTCGCCTGTGGGCGACATGAGCAAGGCGTCGAAGAAGGGGCGGTTGGCGTTGGTGCACGGTGCGGGCGGCGTCGAGAGCACAGTGCGTGAAGAGACGCTTGGTGCGGGGCAGTCGGACCTGCTTCAGACTGTGTTCGAGAACGGGCGCATCGTGGAGAACACGAGCTTCGAGGCGATTCGGGAAAGGGCTGCGGCGGGGGTTCGGCAGTTCGTTACTTCTCGGGCACCGCTCTGAGTTTTTCGGCCCCTTGAGTCATTCAGGGCGTGTGCACGGGCCTTCGTTCAGGGCGCGTGCACAGGCCGCCGGGTACTCCCCTCCGCGAATGTCCCCCGGGGCTTCGCCCCTCCTCCTTTATTTCGCTGCGGGGAGTACCCGACGCCCTGTGCACCGGGGCACGCTCTGTGTGTTCCGCTGATCAACGACGGCTCTGAAAACACTCACGCCGATGGTGGGCTTCTTTTCGCGAAATAAAGGAGGAGGGCGAAGCCCGGGGGACATTCGAGAAAAGAAGCACACCGTCGGCGGGAGTGTTGCCCTGAACGGCATCCGACAAGCGAGTCAGTGCCACAAGTCATAGCCATAATCCCGCGCAACCACCGGAATTCATGACCAAACTCCTGATCCTCAGCGTGAGCGCCGGCAACGGCCACGTGCGTGCCGCACAGGCGCTTGCCGCCACCGCCCAGTCCCTCACCCCGCCCTGCACAGCGGTCCACATCGACGCCATGGCCCACGTGGCCGGCGGGTTTCGCAAGGTCTACACCGACTGGTACATCCAGCTCGTGAACCGCGCCCCCGATCTGTGGTCCTACCTGCACCAACGCACCGACGCCACACCGCACCACGCACCCTCGCAACGCCTGCGCCGCGGCATCGAACGGCTCAGCACCGGCGCGCTGGTGAAGGAAATTCGCAGCGAGCAACCCGACGCGGTGATCTGCACGCACTTTCTGCCCGCCGAACTGCTCATGCGCGAACGCAACCGCGGACGCATCGACTACCCCGTGTGGCTGCAGATCACCGACTACGACCTGCACAACATGTGGCTCGTGCCAGGCATGACCGGCTACCTGGCCGCCACCGAAGAAGTGGCGTTTCGCCTGCGGGCCCGCGGCATTCCTTCGGACCGCATCCACGTGACCGGCATTCCGGTGATGCCCGCTTTCGCCGAGCCCAATGTGCCGGCGCTGGCGCGCAACACCTGCGTGACGGAGCTCCGGCTCGACCCCTCGCGGCCGGTGCTGCTGATGGCATCGGGCGGCGCGGGCGTGGGTGACCTGGCCAGCATGGTCGAGCGCGTGTTGGGCCTGGGCCTTGGCCTGGGCGGCGGTGACGGCCAGCAAGGCAACTTCCAGGTGATTGCCCTGGCCGGGCGCAACGTGGAAACGCACGGCAAGCTCGACGCGCTGGCCAAGCGCTACCCGGGGCGCATGGTGGCCATTGGCTTCACCAACGAAATGCACAAGCTGATGGCCGCGGCCGACCTGGTCGTGACCAAGCCCGGCGGCCTCACGGTGTCGGAGTGCCTGGCGCTGGGCAAGCCGATGCTGCTGATCTCGCCTATTCCCGGGCAGGAAGAACACAACGCCGGCTTCCTGATGGAAGAAGGCGCGGCCTGGCTGGCCTACGACGCCATCGGGCTCGACTACAAGGTCGCGCGCCTGATGGCCGACCCCGCCAAGCTCGCGGCCATGGCCACACGCAGCCGCGCACTGGGCAAGCCGCAGGCTGCGCGTGCGGTGCTGCAGCATGTGCTGGGCGCGACGGAGAACGGAGCGGCGGCATGAAGAGCGGCATGAAGAGCGGCATGAAGAGCGGGATGAACGAGGGCACGACCAAGGGCATGATCGAGCCCGCTGAAAAAACCAGCGTGGCGCGCACGCTCGGCTACCTCGCCTGGGTGGTCGTCATGGCGTTCTTCTTTGCCAATGCCGAGATCCAGATCGAAGGCGGTGCGGGCTGGGCCACGTCGCTGCCCACCTGGCGTATCGAGAACAGCATCTGGCTCGACATCTTCTGGGGTGGCCGCGCCATGACGGGCTATCACGCATGGGTGTTCACCTTCATGGCGCTGGTGTTCTTCTCGCCGCTGGCATTCACCGGGCGCTGGACGTGGCGCAACGTGGGCCTGGCGGTGGCCGGGCTCATCGTGTTCTGGGTGTGCGAAGACTTTCTCTGGTTCCTCATCAACCCGGCCTTCGGCTGGGCCCGGTTCAACCCGGTCGACGCGTTCTGGCACAAGCACTGGGTGGGGGGCGCGCCGGTGGACTACTGGGGCGGGCTGGCGGTGGCGCTGGTGATACTGGTCACGCGGCACTGGCGCAGCAGTAAATGACGAAGACGCACACGAACGAACAAAAGTCCGACGACCCGCGCCCCGACCACTGGGCCGACGCGCTGGACGATCTGCAGGTCGAGAACCTGCACCGCATCACGCCCACGCTGTACCGCAGCGCGCAGCCGCGCCGTGCCGACATGGCGGCGCTGCAGTCGCTGGGCATTCGCACGGTGGTGAGCCTGCGCTCCTTCAACGACGACAAGAAGGTGTTTGCCGGCAGCGGCATTCGGCTGGTGCGCGTGCCCATCAACACCTGGTCCATCGACGATGCGAAGGTGCTGCGCGCGCTCACGGCCATTCGCGAGGCGCAGAAGCACGGGCCGGTGCTGATTCACTGCATGCACGGCGCCGACCGCACCGGCGTGGTGGCGGCGGTGTACCGCATGGCCGTGCAGCAGTGGGACAAGGACAGCGCGCGCCACGAAATGCTGCGCGGCGGCTACGGCTACCACACGCTGTGGCGCAACATTCCGCGCTACATCGAGCGGCTCGACCCCGTGAAGATGCGCCACGCGCTGGCGCATGCCCCGGTGATTCCGGTGGTGTCCTGAACGCGCCAGCAGCTTTCGCACCCCGCTCCTATACTGGCCGCCCCGTGGCCCCAGGCCATCTGCGAACCTGCTGAAAAGAGCTCTTCCATGGCACTGCAAATCCGCTCCCTCGTTCGCGCCAACGGCGAACTCGAACTCTCGCTGCACGACGACCCGATGCCCGAACCGCAGGCCCACGAAGTGGTGATCCGCGTGGAGGCGTCGCCGCTGAACCCGTCGGACCTGGGCCTGTTGTTCGGCGCCGCCGACATGAGCACCGCCAAGGCCTCGGGCACCGCCGAGCGCCCCGTCGTCACCGCCACCGTGCCGGAGCGCGCGCGCCCCGCCATGGCGGCGCGGCTCGACGAGTCGATGCCCGTGGGCAACGAAGGCGCCGGCGTGGTGGTGAAGGCCGGTTCGTCGCCGGCCGCGCAGGCGCTGCTGGGCAAGACCGTGGCGGCCATTGGCGGCGCGATGTACTCGCAGTACCGCTGCCTGGCCGCGGCCCAGTGCATGGAGCTGCCCGAGGGCACCACGCCGGCCGAAGGCGCATCGTGCTTCGTCAACCCGCTGACTTCGCTCAGCATGGTCGAGACGATGCGCATGGAAGGCCACAAGGCGCTGGTGCACACGGCTGCGGCGTCCAACCTGGGCCAGATGCTCAACAAGATCTGCCAGAAGGACGGCATTGCGCTGGTGAACATCGTGCGCAAGCAGGAGCAGGAAGACCTGCTGCGCGGGCTGGGCGCCAAGTACGTGTGCAACGCGAGTTCGCCCACGTTCATCGAGGACCTGACGCAGGCGTTGGTGGAGACCGGCGCCACGCTGGCCTTCGACGCGACCGGCGGCGGCAAGCTCGCGGGTCAGATCCTCGGCTGCATGGAAGCCGCCATCAACCGCACCGCCAAGGAATACAGCCGCTATGGCTCGACCACGCACAAGCAGGTGTACATCTACGGCGGCCTCGACCGCAGCCCGACGGAGTTTGTGCGCAACTTCGGCATGGCGTGGGGCATGGGCGGATGGCTGTTGTTCCCGTTCCTGGGCAAGCTCGGCGATGCGGGCGCCCAACGTTTGAAGGCGCGTGTTGTTGCGGAGCTGAAGACGACGTTTGCCAGCAAGTACACGCGCGAGGTGTCGCTGGTAGAAGCGCTGCAGCTCGATGCAATCGGGGTGTATGGCAAGCAGGCTACCGGGGAGAAGTTCTTGTTGAATCCGAACAAGGGTTTGGCTGCCTGATCTGCTGGTTGGTCGTTCGTTCTTGCGTTCGTTCGTGGGTCGTTCGTTCAGGGCGACGCCCACGCCGACGGGGTGCCTTGCTCCGCGAATGTCCCCCGGGGCTTCGCCCCTCCTCCTTTATTTCGCTGCGCAAGGCACCCCATCGACGTGAGCGTTTTCAGAGCACTGGTTGATCAGACGCACGCCAACAGCTTGGTCGTTGCGCAGAACAGTCGTTGATCGGCGAGCACATCGAGCGTGCCCAGTGCACAGGGCGTCGGGTACTCCCCGCAGCGAAATAAAGGAGGAGGGCGAAGCCCGGGGGACATTCGCGGAGGGGAGTACCCGGCGGCCTGTGCACACGCCCTGAACACCAGCCCAACACTCCATGGTCGTCGTTGGCCGCTGATGTAGCCCCGTCATCAAAAATGCGCTTGACCCTCTCGTTGCGGCACCCTCTAGGATGCCTTCAACCTGGAGAGAGAAGGCATGTTCCTGAAGATTGGCGAACTCGCGCGGCGCACCGGACTGACCGTGCGTGCGCTGCGGCACTACGACGACATCGGCCTGCTCGCGCCGTCTGAAAGGTCCGACGGCGGCTACCGCCTGTACGACCGCAAGGACGTAGCGCGGCTCTACCGCATCCAGGCGCTGCGGCGGCTCGACCTGTCGCTGGCCGAGATACAGCGCCTGCTCGACGGCGGGGGCAACCAAACAGGTGGGAACAGCGGTCTGGCGGACATCGTCGCGCAGCAGGTGGCGCAGCTCGAGCGCGAGATCCGTCAGGCGTCGGCGCTGCGCATGCACCTGCTTGCCATGCAGGGCCAGCTGCAAGCCAGCGAGGAGCCCGGCCTCGACGACTGGCTGCTCGCGCTGGAAAGCATGGTCGCGGGAGCGAAGTATTTCAGCGACGACGAACTGCGCACGCTGGCGACGCCACGCAACGAAGCGTCCGTCGCCATCGCGCTCGAACGTGCGGCGCTGGCCGCATCGCTTCGCGAACTGGTCGCCGCCGACACATCGCCCGAGAGCGCACAGGCACAAGCGTTGGCGCGGCGCTGGATCGCCATGCTGCTCGACGAGGCCGGCGGCGACGAGGGCCTGCTGATCAAGCTCTACACGATGCACTGGAACGAGCCCTCGCTGCATGCCCTGACCGGCGTCGACCGCACCGGCATCCGGTACATCTCGCATGCGATGGCGTACGCGCGCCTGCAGTTGTACGCGCCCCACTGCGACGCCGACGACATGGCCACGCTGCGCCGCCACTACGTCGCACAGACCGATGCCTGGCCGCCGCTCATTGCCGACGTGCGGCAGCAGATGCTGGCCGGCGCGCCCGTCGATGGCGCGGCGATGCGCGCGCTCGCACTGCGTTGGCAGGCGCTGTCGCTGGCCAAGGCCGGCGGTGACGCTGCATTGCACGCACGGCTGCAAGACGCCTTTCGCAACGACCCGGCCTTGCGCGCGGGCTCGGGCATCGACGCACCGCTGGCCGCCTATGTCGGCCAGGCCATGGCGCGACTCGGCCATCCGCTTTCTCCCTGAACCCCTCCACAAGGCCCCCGTGAACCCCACGCCACAAACGAACGCTCACTTCTTCACCGGCAACTACGCACCGATCGGCGAGGAGCACGACATCGCGGCGCTCGACATCGAAGGCACCTTGCCGCACGGCCTCTCGGGCAGCCTGTACCGCGTGGGCCCGAGCCCGCAGTACGCGCCGCGCGACGACAACTACCACTGGTTTTCCGGCGACGGCATGGTGCATGCGTTCCACATCGATGCCGGCGTGGTGTCGTACCGCAACCGCTGGGCGCGCACGCCGAAATGGCAGCTCGAGCATGAAGCCGGGCGCGCGCTGTTCGGCACCTTCGGCAACCCCGCCACCAGCGATCCGCTGGCGCAAGGGCGCAACGGCGGCACGGCCAACACCAACATGCTGTGGCACGGCAACCGGCTGTTCGCTCTCGAGGAATCGCACCAGCCCTTCGAGCTGGACGCGCACACGCTGGCGTCCAAGGGACACCAGAGCTTCGGCGACCGCGTGAACTCGCGCTGCACCGCGCACCCGAAGCCAGACCCCGAAAGCGGCGAGCTGCATTTCTTCGCGTACTCGCCCGATGGCCCCTGTTCGCCGACCATGCTCTACGGCGTGATGGACGCCCAATGCGAAGTGACGCAGCTGCAGTCCTTCAGCGCCCCGTATGCCAGCATGGCGCACGACTTCATGGTGACACGTGGGCATGTGCTTTTTCCCGTGACGCCGCTCACGCTCAGCGTGGAACGCGCGATGCGCGGCAAGCCGCTGCTGGCATGGGACGCGAGCCTGCGCACGCATGTCGGCGTGATGCGGCGCGGCAGCAGCACCGACACCTTGCGCTGGTTCGATACCGACGCCTGTCACGTGTTTCATGTGATGAACGCGTGGGACGACGGCGACACCGTGGTGGCTTACGTCATGCAGTCGGACACGGCCCCCGGCTTGCCCGATGCCGAGGGCCGCCCGGGTGACCCCGAGGCAATGGCCGCCCGCCTGTGCCGCTGGACTTTCGACCTGGCCGGGGAGCACGCCACATTTCGTCGCGAATACCTCGACGACCTGGCGGCCGAGTTTCCGCGCATCGACGAGCGCTACACGGGCCGGCGAAACCGTTACGGCTTCTACACCTGCCATGCGACGTCGCGTGCGCGGGACGACGCTGAAAGCGTGCTCTACGACAGCTTGGCGCGCTTCGACTTCGACAGCGGCGAACGCCAGATGTACACGTTGCCGCCGGGCGACGTGGTGTCCGAACCTGTGTTCGTGCCGCGCTCCGTGGACGCTGCAGAAGGCGACGGCTGGTTGCTGACGGTGGCGTGGCGCGAGGAGGAAAGGCGCAGCGACCTTCTGGTGTTCGATGCCACGAATGTGGGAGCTGGAGCGGTTGCTGTTGCGCGGCTGCCGCATCGGGTGCCTTTCGGCTTTCATGGGAACTGGCGGTCTAACGCTTAGCTGCTGGGGGCTTTCGGGGGGACATTCAGGGCGACGCTCACGCCGACGGGGTGAACGTTGGACAGAGCAGGTATTGATCGCGCGATCACCAGCAGCGTGCCCAGGTGCACAGGGCGTCGGGTACTCCCCGCAGCGAAATAAAGGAGGGGCGGGCTCAACCCGTCGATGCAACACTTCAACGAAGAATCGAGGTGTTAATTGACGACGAGCACAGGTCAGAGAATTCATCCGTCGGCTGCGCAGCAGCGGGAGATGTAGGATCGATGGAAGCAAGGCGAACGGATCGCCGAGATCGCCATGGCGCTGAGACGCCCGGTGCCCTCGATACAGACATGGATCGGCAAGGCAGGAGGATTCGCTCCTCGAGAGTGCCGTCGCGCGCCTGGCGCCTTGACGCTGCGTGAGCGCGAGGAGATCTCGCGTGGACTCTCGATGGGCGAGTCGATAAGCTTGATCGCAGCGCGGTTGTCCCGCAGTCCCAGTACCGTCTCGCGAGAGATCCAGCGCAATGGCGGACTGGGTCGGTATCGCGCGATCAATGCCGACGAAGCTGCCTGGCACAGGGCCAAGAGGCCGCAGTGCTCTCACCTGGAGCACCGCCCCGCGCTTGCGCTGGAAGTCGCTGTCAAGCTCAGGCTGTACTGGTCGCCCGAGCAGATTTCGGGATGGCTCAAGCGCCAGTTCCCCGAAGATCGCGACATGAACGTCTCGCACGAAACAATTTACAGAACGCTTTTCGTCCAGGCCCGTGGCGCCCTCAAGAAGGAGCTGACGGCCTATCTTCGAGAGCACACCAGGATGCGACGACCCCGTGTGCAGTCGCCGCCGCCTGCGCGTTATCGCATCAAGGACCTGGTCTCCATCAGCGAGCGTCCGCCCGAGGCCGACGACCGCGCGGTGCCGGGCCACTGGGAAGGCGACTTGTTGTTCGGAACGCTCAACTGCCAGGTGGCAACGCTGGTGGAGCGCCATTCGCGTTACCTCATCCTGGTGAAGGTGGACGGCAAGGACACCAACAGCGTGGTGAGCGCCTTGACCCGTCAGGTCAAGAAATTGCCTGCCGGGCTGATGAAGACCCTGACCTGGGACCGGGGCAGCGAGATGGCCGCTCACCGCAAGTTCTCCGTCGCAACGGATGTGGATGTGTATTTCTGCGACCCACAGAGTCCGTGGCAACGAGGCTCCAACGAGAACACCAATCGGCTGCTTCGACAGTACCTGCCAAAGGGCAAGGACTTCTCCCACATGACGCAGGCCCAGTTCGATCGCATCGCCAATGAAATGAACGGTCGACCAAGACAGACACTTGGCTTTGCCAACCCTGCTGAGGTACTCTGGCAGACCATTGCATCGACGGGTTGAGCCCGCCGGAGGCCGCAGGCCGGGGGACATTCGCGGAGGGGAGTACCCGACGGCCTGTGCACATGCCCTGAACGTATGACGCGGCGCAAAGCACCCCGACAGCGTGAGCGTTTCAAAGAGCGGAAATTGATCGCACGATCAACAGCAGCGTGCCCCAGTGCACAGGGCGTCGGGTACTCCCCGCAGCGAAATAAAGGAGGAGGCGAAGCCGGGGGACATTCGCGGAGGGGAGTACCCGGCGGCCTGTGCACGCGCCCTGAAACGGACCCGCCCAAAAACTCAAACCACCAACCGATACCCCACAGCAGTCTCAGTCAACAGATGCCGAGGCTGCGCCGGATCCACTTCGAGCTTCTGCCGAAGATGCCCCATGTAGATCCGCAGGTAGTGGCTCTGGTCCGTATGCGACGGGCCCCACACTTCGCGCAGCAACTGGCGCTGCGTCAGCACACGCCCCGCATTGGCGACCAACACCGACAGCAGCCGGTATTCGGTAGGCGTCAGGTGCACCTCGACACCCGCACGACGAACAAGACGCGCCGCGCGGTCCAGCTCGATCTCGCCGAAACGGAACAGCGCCTCCGCAGGCTCGTCGTTGCCGCCACCGGCCGCACGCGGACGCCGCAGATTCGCCCTCACACGCGCCAACAGCTCGCCCGTGCCAAAAGGCTTCGTCAGATAGTCGTCCGCCCCCGCATCCAGCGCGGCAATCTTGTCGGCCTCGTCGGTGCGTGCCGACAAAACGATGATCGGCACCGCCGACCACCCCCGCACATCGCGAATCAACGACACGCCGTCGCCGTCGGGCAAGCCCAGGTCCAGCACCAACAAGTCGGGCTGGCGCGTGCCGGCCGCGGCCAGGCCGTCGCGCAAGGTGCCGGCCTCGTGCACCACCCAGCCCTCGGCCTCGAGCGCGCCGCGCACAAAGCGGCGGATCTGCGGCTCGTCTTCGATCACGATGGCGGTGGGTGCGGGCATGGGGTCAGAGTTGGGCTTCGGCCGGTTCGGGCGGCTCGCGGCGGGGCAAGGTGACCGTGAATTCTGCACCGCCACCGCGCGCGTTGTCCGCGGCAATGTCACCGCCGTGCGCGCTCACCACCGCCTTGCAGATCGCCAGGCCCAGGCCCACGCCCGGCGTGGCCGACTCGGCCTCGCCGCGCGTGAACTTGTCGAACAGCTTCTGCTCATGGCCCAGCAACGCGGCCGGCAGGCCCGGCCCGTGGTCGCGCACCGTCAGCACCAGCGTGCCCGGCTCGGCGCGCGCACCCACCACGATGGGCGAGGCGCCGTACTTGGTGGCGTTCTCCAGCAGGTTGACCAGCACGCGCTCGATCAGCACCGCGTCGAACTCGACCAGCGGCAGGTCGGCCGCCAGCGCGGTCTGCACGACGATGCTGCCCAGCGAGGTGCGCGCGGCGCGAATGGCCGAGCCGACCACTTCTTCCACCGACTGCCAGTCGCGCCGCAGGTTGACCGCGCCGCCGGCAATGCCGCTTTCCAGGCGCGCCATGTCCAGCAGGTTGTTCACCAGCGCATGCAGCTCGTGCGCCTGCGCGACGATGGCGCGCGCGGCCTCGGCGTGTTGTTCGGGCGGCAGGGTCTGCAGCGATTCGGCCAGCGCAATGAGCGCGGTGAGCGGCGTGCGCACGTCGTGCGAAATGGCACCCAGCAAGGCGTTGCGCAGGCGCTCCGATTCCATCTCGACCACGGCCTGCTGCGCCACCTCCACGTAGTGCACGCGCTCCAGCGCAATGGCGATCTGCCGGGCCAGCGTGTCCAGCTGCTGGGCCTGCTCGGGAATGAGCAGCCAGCGCGGTTGCGCGGGCGACAGCGCCAGCACGCCGCGCACGCGCATGGGCGCCTGCAGCGGCACGTAGTGCCAGGGCTGCGCGGCCAGCGTGGCGGTGGCCAGACCGGCGGCCTGGCCGTGGCGAAAGGCCCAGTCGGCCACCTGTGCATCGAAGCCCTCGGGCGGATCGGCGGGCAGCACCAGCTGGTCGGCCGCGTCGGTCACCAGCACCAGCGCGTGGCCGCCGAAATGGCCCTGCACGGCGGCACCGCCCAGCGCAACCACCTGCGAGCTTTCGAGCGCGGCCGACAGCTCGCGCGTGAGCTCGAACAGCGAGCGCGCGCGCCGCTCGCGGCTGGTCGACACGCCCGCCGCAAAACGCAGCCCCGCCGTGAGTTGCCCCACCAGCAGGCCGACGCCGAGCATGATCGCGAAGGTCAGCACGTACTGCACGTCGCTCACCGCAAACGACATGCGCGGCGGCACGAAGAAATAGTCGAAGGCCGCAACGTTGAGCAACGCGGCCAGCGCCGACGGCCCGCGCCCGAAGCGCATGGCCACGCCCACCACGCCAAGCAAAAAGAGCATGACGATGTTCGACAGCTCCAGCACGCTGGCCAGCGGCGTGCAGACCAATGTGAGCGCGATGCTGGTGGCCGCGGCCCATGCGTAGGCGGGCCAGTGGGTGGGGGCCTTCACATGGTCGTCGCTGTCGATGCGCGCGCCCTCCAGCGGCGCGCGAGACAGGCGGCGCGAGCTGTCTGAACGCGCGACCTCCATGATGTCGAGCGCCGGCGCATGCCGCGCGAGCGCGCCCGACAAGGGCTGCGCCGCGCCGGGCAACCAGCGCCGCCAGCCGGTGGCCGGCTCGGCGCGCCCCAGCACCAGCGTGGCGCAGTTGAGCCGGCGCGCCTGTTCGGCGAGCTGCTCGGCCACGTCGGCACCGGTGAGCACGGCGGTGGCCGCGCCCAGCTCTTCGGCCAGCTTGAGCACGGTCAGGATGCGGTCGCGCTCCGCGGCGGCCAGCCGCTGCAGCCGCGGTGTTTCGACGTAAGCCGCGTGCCAGCGCACGTTGAGCTGGCCCGCGAGCCGCGCGGCGGTGCGCACCGTTTGCGCCGCGCCTTCGTGCGGGCCCACGCAGGCCAGGATGGCGCCCGAGGTGTTCCAGGCCTGCAGGCCCTGCCCTTTTCCTTTGCCGTTCACGCCGCCCGTGCCCGACTGCTCCACCCGCCAGCCGCGCACGTCGTCTTCCACATGCTCGGCCGTGCGGCGCAGCGCAATCTCGCGCAGCGCAATCAGGTTGCCCTTGCGAAAGAAGTTCTGCGCGGCGCGCTCGGCCTGCTGCGGCAGATAGACCTTGCCGGCGGCCAGCCGCGCGGTGAGTTCGTCGGGCGTCACGTCGACCAGCACCACCTCGTCGGCCTCGTCCAGCACGGTGTCGGGCACGGTCTCGTGCACGCGCACGCCGGTGATGGCGCCGACCGTGCCGTTGAGGCTTTCCAGGTGCTGCACATTGAGCGCGGACCACACCTCGATGCCCGCGGCCAGCAGCTCCTGCACGTCCTGCCAGCGCTTGGCATGGCGCGAGCCGGGGGCGTTGGTGTGGGCCAGTTCGTCGACCAGCAGCACGGCCGGCTTGCGGGCCAGCGCGGCGTCCAGGTCGAACTCGGCCAGGGTGCGACCGCGGTACGGCAGCTCGCGCAGCGGCAGCGCATCGAGCCCCGTGAGCAGCGCGGCGGTTTCGCTGCGGCCGTGGGTTTCGACCACGCCGATGAGCACGTCGCGCCCGGCCGTGCGCTCACGTTGCGCGGCGCTGAGCATGGCCCAGGTCTTGCCCACGCCGGCGCTGGCGCCGAAGTAGATGCGCAGCTTGCCGCGCTGCGCGCGCGCCTCGCTGTTGCGCAGCTGCGCGATCAGGGCGTCGGGGTCGGGGCGGTCGTCGAGCATGGGTGGCGCAGATTAGCGCATGGGGCGGTTTTTTCGGCGTCCAGCATGGCGCCGCGCGGTGCGCGAAAGCGCCCACCAGGCAAAGCCCAGCGGCACGAACAGCGCCGCCATGGCCAGCAGCGCGAGCAACAGGTCAGTGGCCATGGCGCAGCCCGCGGCGCGCGAGGTGCTCGCGCCAGCTCACGAGCCGGCCGATCTCGCCCGAGGGCACGCATTCGATCAGCCGGTGCAGCACGTCGGCATAGCTGGCGAGCGGCAGGCGGATCATCAGGCGCACGCAGGGCGCGTCGCTTTCCTGCGAGCAGCAGCCGTGCAGCAAGGGCTCGCAGCGCACCACGCCCGCGTCGGGGCAGCCGGCGATGCTGCGGCGCACGCGCAGGGCGTCGGCGCAGCAGACGGTGACGTCGAGCACGTAGAACGCACGGGTCGGCGCGGTCATGGGTGCGTGCGTCCGCGGCACGCCGGGGTGTTCTCTGTAAGCGGCATAGGCCATGGTGTGTTTCTCCTCAACGCGGAGTCGAAGGACTGGAAGAACCGGAAGCGGCATCGAGCGCGATGTTCAACGCCAGCACGTTGACGCGCGACTCACCCAGAAAGCCCCAGGTGGGCCCCTGCGTGCTGTCGGCAATCAGCGTGCGAACGCGCTCCAGCGGCATGCCGCGCACACGCGCCACGCGCGCTGCCTGGTACTGCGCGGCGGCCGGGCTGATGTCGGGGTCGAGCCCGCTGGCAGACGCGGTGACAAGGTCGACCGGCACCGGCGCGGTGTTGCCCGGGTCGGCCGCGCGCAGCGCTTCCACGCGCGCCTTCACCGCATCGGTCAGCGCAGGGTTCAGCGGGCCCTGGTTGGAGCCGCCAGAGGCGCTGGCGTTGTAGGGCTGCGGCGCGGTGGCCGACGGGCGGCCCCAGAAGTGCTTCGGGTCGCTGAAGTTCTGCCCGATGAGCCTGGAGCCCACCGTGGTGCCGTCCCGCACGACGAGGCTGCCGGCCGCCTGCGCGGGGAACACCGCCTTGGCGGCGCCGGTGACGGCCATGGGGTAGATGAGGCCGGTGAGCGCGCTCAGCAGCACGAAGAGCACGAGCGCGGGGCGAACGATGTTGCCGTTGTTGTTCATGATGAAAGAACTCCTCAGACCAGGTGGACTGCAACGAGCAGCCAGTCGATCAGCTTGATGCCGATGAAGGGAACCAGCAGGCCGCCCAGGCCGTAGATGGCCAGGTTGCGGCGCAGCAGCGCGGCGGCACCCACGGGCCGGTAGCGCACACCCTTCAGTGCCAGCGGAATCAGGAACACGATGACCAGCGCATTGAAGATCACCGCGCTCAGAATGGCCGACGACGGGCTTGCCAGGCGCATCACGTTCAGCGCGCCCAGTTGCGGGTAGGTCGAGACGAAGATCGCCGGAATGATGGCGAAATACTTCGCCACGTCGTTCGCAATCGAGAAGGTGGTGAGCGAGCCGCGCGTCATGAGCAGCGCCTTGCCGGTCTCCACCACTTCCAGCAGCTTGGTCGGGTTGGAGTCCAGGTCGACCATGTTGCCGGCCTCCTTGGCGGCCTGCGTGCCGCTGCCCATGGCCACCGCCACGTCGGCCTGCGCCAGCGCGGGGGCGTCGTTGGTGCCGTCGCCGGTCATGGCCACCAGGCGGCCTTCGGCCTGGTACTGGCGGATGAGGGCGAGCTTGTCCTCGGGCGTGGCTTCGGCCAGAAAGTCGTCCACGCCGGCTTCGGCGGCAATGGCCGCGGCGGTGAGCTTGTTGTCGCCGGTGATCATCACCGTCTTGATGCCCATGCGGCGCAGCTCGGCAAAGCGCTCCTTGATGCCGGTCTTGACGATGTCCTTGAGCTCCACCACGCCCAGCACGCGGTTGCCTTCGGCAACGGCCAGCGGTGTGCTGCCGCGGCGCGCGGCTTCTTCGGCGGCGCGCAGCACCTCGGGTGCCATGGTGCCGCTCAGGGCCTCCACGTAGCGGCGCACCGCTTCCACCGCGCCCTTGCGCAGCAGCACGTCGTCGGTGTCCAGGCTGTTGGGCGCGGCCGGCAGGTCGACGCCGCTCATGCGGGTCTGCGCGGTGAAGGGCACGAAGCGCGCGCCTTCGACGGCGGTGGCCTCCAGCCCGTCGCGCCGGGCCAGCTCCACGATGCTGCGGCCTTCGGGCGTTTCGTCGGCCAGCGAGGCGAGCATGGCGGCGCGTGCAAGACGCGCCTTGGTGATGCCCGGCCCGGGCAGGAACGAGGTGGCCTGGCGGTTGCCGTGCGTGATGGTGCCGGTCTTGTCGAGCAGCAGCACGTCGACGTCGCCGGCGGCTTCCACCGCGCGGCCCGAGGTGGCGATCACATTGGCCTGCATCATGCGGCTCATGCCCGCCACGCCCACGGCCGACAGCAGCCCGCCGATGGTGGTCGGAATCAGGCACACCAGCAGCGCGACCAGCGCGGTGAGCGACACCACGGTGCCCGCACCGGCGGCCTCCACGCTGAACACCGAGAACGGCAGCAGCGTGACGGTGACCATCAAAAACACCAGCGTGAGCGCCACCAGCAGGATGGTGAGCGCCACTTCGTTGGGCGTCTTCTGGCGCTTGGCGGCCTCGACCATGCCGATCATGCGGTCCAGAAACGACTCGCCCGGGTTCACCGACACGCGCACCACCAGCCAGTCGGACAGCACGCGGGTGCCGCCGGTCACGGCCGAGAAGTCGCCACCCGACTCGCGCACCACGGGGGCCGACTCACCAGTGATGGCGCTCTCGTCGACCGAGGCCACGCCTTCGATGACCTCGCCGTCCAGCGGCACGACGTCGCCGGTCTCCACCAGCACCACGTCGCCCTTGCGCAGGTTGGGCGCCTGTTCAGGCAGCCACTGCGCACCGTGGTGCGGCGACTGCAGCTTCTTGGCCCAGGTGTCCTTGCGCAGGCCGCGCAGCGAGGCGGCCTGTGCCTTGCTGCGGCCTTCGGCCAGGGCCTCGGCAAAGTTGGCGAACAGCACGGTGAACCACAGCCACACGGTGATGGCCAGCACAAAGCCGGGCTTCATGCCGGTGTCGCCCGGGAAGCTCAGCGAATGCACCCAGAGCAGCGTGGTGAGGATGCTCCCGATGTACACGATGAACATCACCGGGTTGCGCCATTGGGTGCGCGGGTTGAGCTTGGCAAAGGCGGCCCACAGCGCGGGCTTGACCAGCGCGGCGTCGAGCAGCGAGAGAGAGGTTTTGGTATTGGCGGTCATGGTGCGCTCCTTCTTATTTCCAGAGCACCAGGTGTTCGACGATCGGGCCCAGGGCCAGCGCCGGCACATAGTTGAGCAAGCCGACCAGCAGCACCGTGCCAATCAGCAAAGAGACGAACAGCGGGCCGTGCGTGGGCAGCGTGCCGCTGGTGACGGGCAGGCGCTTCTTGGCGGCCAGCGAGCCTGCAATGGCCAGCACCGGCACGATCATCGCGAAGCGACCGAGCCACATGGCCAGGCCGAGCAGGCCGTTGTAGAAGGGCGTGTTGGCCGACAGGCCCGCAAATGCGCTGCCGTTGTTGTTGGCGGCCGAGGTCAGCGCGTACAGGATCTCCGAGAAGCCATGCGCGCCGGGGTTGGCAATGCCGGCCTTGCCGGCACCCGCCACCACCGCCACCGCCGTGCCGGCCAGCACCAGAATGGGCGTGACCAGAATGGCGATGGAGATCAGCTTCATCTCGCGCACCTCGATCTTCTTGCCCAGGTACTCCGGCGTGCGACCGATCATCAGCCCGGCGATGAACACCGCGAGCATCGCGAAGATCAGCATGCCGTACAGGCCCGAGCCCACGCCGCCGAACACCACCTCGCCCAGCTGCATGAGCACCATGGGCACCATGCCGCCGAGCGGGGTGAGCGAGTCGTGCATGGCGTTCACCGCGCCGCACGAGGCGGCCGTGGTGATGGCGGCAAACAGCGCGGTGGCGTCGATGCCGAAGCGCACCTCCTTGCCCTCCATGTTGCCGCCGGACTGCAGCGCACCCGCCACCTGGTCCACCCCCAGCGACGCGAACAGCGGGTTGCCGGCCTGCTCGGCGGGCGTGATGACCATCACGGCAATGACGAACATCACCGTCATGGCGGCCAGCACGGCCCAGCCCTGGCGCATGTCGCCCACCACATGGCCGAAGGTGAAGCACAGCGCGGCCGGGATCAAGAAGATCGCGATCATCTGCAGCAGGTTCACCAGCGCGGTCGGGTTCTCGTACGGGTGCGACGAGTTGGCGTTGAAGAAGCCGCCCCCGTTGGTGCCCAGCATCTTGATGGCCTCCTGCGACGCGACCGGGCCCATGGCCAGGGTCTGCGTGGCGGTGGTGGCGTCTTCCATCACCGGCTGGCCCTTGTCGTCCTTCAGCGGCTGGCCGTCGGCACCGTTCTTGGGTTGCTGGAACGCGGTGGTCTCCAGCGTGTTCACGGTCTTGTAGCCGTCGAAGTTCTGAATCACGCCCTGGCCCGCGAAGACCATGGCGATCACGAACGAGATCGGCAGCAACACCCACAGCGTGATGCGGGTGATGTCGGCCCAGAAGTTGCCCACCAGGCCTTTGCTCGCGCCACCTTCTCCGCGGCGTGCGAAGCCGCGCACCAGCGCAAACGCCACCGCGATGCCGGTCGCGGCGGAAAGAAAGTTCTGCACCGTGAGCCCGAGCATCTGCGTGAGATAGCTCATGGTCGACTCGCCGGCGTAGCCCTGCCAGTTGGTGTTGGAGACAAAGCTCACCGCGGTGTTGAAGGCCGAGTCGCTCGACACGGCCGTCATGCCCGCGGGGTTCAGCGGCAGCACGCCCTGCAGGCGTTGCAGCGCGTACAGAAAGAGGGCGCCAATGGCATTGAAGGCCAGCAGCGCGAGCGCGTAGCGCAGCCAGTGCATCGACTCACCGGGCGTGGTGCCCGCGAGCTTGTACAGCGGCGCCTCCACGCGCTGCATCCAGCGCGGCAGGCGATCGGTGCACAGCGCGGCAAGCAGCTTGCCGACGGGCCAGGCCAGCACGCCCAGCACCGCGAGGAAAAGGGCCAGCAGGCCCCATGCGGAAGCGGTCATGTCAGAACTCCTCCGCGCAGATCAGCGCGAACACGAGGTACGCGAACAGGATCACGGCAATCAAGGCGCCGAAGCCGTAGAGCACTTGAAGGCTGATCACGGTGCGGCTCCGTCAGCGGCGTTAGACGCCTTCGGTGAGTTCGGCGCGTCGAGCTTGTTCAGCCCGACCACCATGGCCCCCACCACAGCCCAAAGCGCCAGCAAGGCGCCCATCCAGACGATGTCCATTAATTGCTCCTGGAGCGAAACACAAGGCCTTCAGTCTCGGGATCGGTGCGTAAAAACAGGGAACAGAGTCGGCGGGGCCGCATAAAGAAAGCGTAAAAACGCGCGCCTTTTTCTCGCCCGGCCCCGCACGTTTTCAAGCGCATGCCCCGCCCCTGCCAGGGTCATTGCCGCGTCGTGCTCGACAGCATTCACAGTGCCATCTAATAATCAAAGCAACTACTTTGATAAATAGCGATACGATCATGAAGACACGTTCAAAGGCCTGGCTCGGCGCCGGCTTGGCTGTGGTGGTGTTGGGGGTCGCCGGCTACGGGCTGGTGGCCAAGCTCCGCCCCGCGCATGCGCAGGGCGGCGGCACGCCGCCGGCCAAGGTGGCGGTGGCCGCCGCGCAGCAGACCGAGGTGGCGCGTTTTCTGAGCGGCATCGGCACGCTGGAGGCTCACCGGCAGGTCGAGGTGCCGGCCGAAGCCGAGGGGCGCGTCGCAAGGATCCTCTTCACGCCCGGTGCCCAGGTGCGCGCCGGGCAGTTGCTGGTGCAGCTCAACGACGCGCCAGAGCAAGGCGACCTGGAGCGCCTGACGGCCCAGCGCGCCAATGCCGCGGCGCTGCTCGCGCGCACCCGCCGCCTGCTGCCGCAGCAGGCCGCCACGCAGGAACAGCTCGAACAGGCGCAGGCCGCCTTCGACCAGGCCAGCGGCGAGCTGCGGCGGGCCCAGGCCGTGCTGGAGCAGAAGGGCGTGAAGGCGCCGTTCGACGGCGTGCTGGGCATCCGCCGCGTCAACCTCGGGCAGTTCGTGCGCGCCGGCGATGCGCTGGTGTCGCTCACCGACAGCCGCACGCTGTTCGCCAACCTCACGCTGCCCGAAACCGCCCTGCCCGCGCTCCAGCGCCACCAGGCGGTGGCGCTCGCGGTCGACGCCTACCCGGGCCGCGTGTTCCAGGCCCGGCTCAGCACCATAGAGCCGCAGATCGGCAACGACACCCGCACCGTGCGCCTGCAGGCCACCCTCGACAACGCCGACGGCGCGCTCACGCCGGGCATGTTCGTCAACGGCAAGGTGGCGCTGCCCGCGCGCGCCAACGCCATCACCGTGCCCGAGACGGCGCTCACGTACAGCACGCACGGCGACTCGGTCTTCGTGGTGCGCGCCGCCGAGAAGGGCGACGGCTTCAGCGCGCAGCAGGTGTTCGTGACGGCCGGCGACCGGCAGAACGGCCGGGTCGTCATCGAGAAGGGTCTGGCGGCCGGCGACAAGGTCGTTACCTCGGGCCAGTTGCGCCTGTACACCGGAGCCGCCGTGGCGCCGACCGACAAGGACACGCTGAGCCTCCCGCAGGAGCCCAAGCCATGAAGTTCACCGACCTGTTCGTGCGCCGGCCCGTGCTGGCGCTGGTGGTGAGCACGCTGATATTGCTGCTGGGCGCCCGCGCGCTGGGCGACCTGCCGGTGCGCCAATACCCGCTGACCGAGAGCACCACGCTCACCATCACCACGCAGTACCCCGGCGCCTCGCCGGAGCTGATGCAGGGCTTTGTCACGCAGCCCATTGCGCAGGCGGTGGCAACCATCGAGAACGTCGACTACCTGTCGTCTTCGTCCACCCTGGGCCGCAGCGTGATCAGCGTGCGCATGAAGCTCAACGCCGACGCCAACCAGGCGCTCACCCAGGCGATGGCGCAGGTCAGCCAGGTGAAGTACCGGCTGCCAGCCGAGGCCTTCGACCCGGTCATTCTGAAGTCGTCGGGCGAGGCCACGGCCGTGGCCTATGTGGGCTTCTCCAGCAAGACGATGCAGATGCCCGCGCTCACCGACTACCTCTCGCGCGTGGTGCAGCCGCAGTTCGCCTCCATTCCCGGCGTGTCGGGCGTGGAGGTGTCGGGCGGGCAAACGCTGGCGATGCGCGTGTGGCTCGACCCCAACCGCATGGCCGCGCGCGGCATCTCGGCCGGCGAGCTGGCCGACGCGCTGCGCCAGAACAACGTGCAGGCCGCGCCCGGGCAGGTGAAGGGGCTGTACGTGGTGTCGAACATTCGCGTGAACACCGACCTGGTGAACGTGGCGGAGTTCCGCGACATGGTGGTCAAGCGTGATGGCGACGCCATCGTGCGCCTGGGCGACGTGGCCACGGTGGAGCTGGGCGCCGCCAGCGCCGACAGCAGCGCCACCATGGACGGCACGCCCGCCATCTACCTCGGCCTGCAGGCTGCGCCCAACGGCAACCCGCTGGTGATCGTGAAGCGCATTCGCGACCTGCTGCCCGGCATCAAGCAGAACCTGCCGCCGGGCGTGGAGGTGCAGTTGCCCTTCGAGCTGGCGCGCTTCATCGAGGCCTCCATCGACGAGGTGCAGCAAACGCTGCTCGAGGCCGTGGCCATCGTGGTGCTGGTGATCTTTTTGTGCCTGGGCTCGGTGCGCGCGGTGCTCATTCCGGTGGTGACCATTCCGCTGTCGATGCTGGGCGCCGCCGCGCTGATGCAGCTGTTCGGCTTCAGCATCAACCTGCTGACCTTGCTGGCGATGGTGCTGGCCATCGGGCTGGTGGTGGACGACGCCATCGTGGTGGTGGAGAACGTGCATCGCCACATCGAGGAAGGCAAGTCGCGCGTGCAGGCCGCGCTCGTCGGCGCGCGCGAAGTGGCCGGCCCGGTGATTGCCATGACGCTCACGCTGGCCGCGGTGTATGCGCCCATCGGCCTGATGGGCGGGCTCACCGGTTCGCTGTTCAAGGAGTTCGCCTTCACGCTGGCCGGCGCGGTGGTGGTGTCGGGCGTGATTGCGCTCACGCTGTCGCCGGTGATGAGCTCTTTTCTGCTGCCGCGGGACGCCGCCGGCAGCCGCATGTCGCGCGCCGCGGAGTCGTTCTTTCACCGGCTGTCGAACGGCTACGGCCGCTTGCTCGACGTGTCGCTGCACCACCGCTGGGTGACGAGCGCGTTTGCGGCGCTGGTGCTGGTGAGCCTGCCCTTGCTCTACAACGCGGCGCAGCGCGAGCTGGCCCCCGGCGAAGACCAGGCCATGGTGCTCACGGCCATCAAGTCGCCGCAGCACGCCAACATCGACTACGTGGAGAAGTTCGGCAAGAAATGGGACGAGGTGTTTGCCACGCTGCCCGAGAACACCGGGCGCTGGCTCATCAACGGCTCGGACGGCGTGTCGAACAGCATCGGCGGCGTGCAGCTCTCAGACTGGAAGGACCGCCAGCGCAACGCCGACCAGATCCAGGGCGACACCCAGGGCCGCATGAACGAGGTGGAAGGCAGCAGCGTGTTCGCGTTTCAGCTGCCATCGCTGCCGGGCTCCACTGGCGGGCTGCCGGTGCAGATGGTCATTCGCAGCGCGGGCGACCACCGCACGGTGTTCGAGGCCATGGAAACGCTGAAGAAGTCGGCACGCGACAGCGGCAAGTTCGCGGTGGTCGACAGCGACCTGGAGTTCAACAACCCCACGGTGCAAATTCGCGTGGACCGCGCCAAGGCCAACAGCATGGGCGTGACCATGAAGGCCATCGGCGACACGCTGGCGGTGCTGGTGGGCGAGAACTACGTCAACCGCTTTGGCATGGACGGCCGCTCGTACGACGTGATTCCACAGTCGCCGCGCGAACAGCGCCTGACGGCCGAGGCGCTGTCGCGCTACTTCGTGAAGAGCGCCAGCGGCCAGCCCGTGGCGCTGGCCAACCTGGTGCAGCTGTCGACCAGCGTGGGGCCGAACAAGCTCACGCAGTTCAACCAGCTCAACGCGGCCACCTTCCAGGCCATTCCGATGCCGGGCGTGACCATGGGCGACGCGGTGGCGTTCCTGAGCGAAGAGGCGAAGAAGCTGCCGGCGGGCTTCAGCTTCGACTGGCAGTCGGACGCGCGGCAGTTCACGCAGGAGGGCTCCGCGCTGGTGATGGCCTTTGTGTTTGCCATCGTGGTGATCTACCTGGTGCTGGCGGCGCAGTACGAAAGCCTGCGCGACCCGCTGATCATCTTGATCAGCGTGCCCATGTCGATCTGCGGTGCGCTGGTGCCGCTGGCGCTGGGCTTTGGCACCATCAACATCTACACGCAGATCGGGCTGGTGACGCTCATCGGGCTCATCAGCAAGCACGGCATCTTGATGGTGGAGTTTGCCAACGAGATCCAGATGCACAAGGGCCTCGACCGGCGCGCGTCCATCGAAGAGGCGGCGCGCATTCGGCTGCGCCCCATTCTGATGACCACGGCCGCGATGGTGATGGGCCTGGTGCCGCTGCTGTTCGCCAGCGGCGCTGGCGCCAACAGCCGCTTCAGCATTGGGCTGGTGATTGTGGTCGGCATGCTGGTGGGCACGCTGTTCACGCTGTTCGTGCTGCCCACCATGTACACGCTGCTGGCGCGCGACCACCGCCCGGCCAGCCGATCGCCACGCGCGGCCGAACTCGATGCGCTGGCCGAAGGAGCATGAGCATGAACCGACTCATCTCCTGCACCGCGCCCTTCGCGCTCGGCCTGCTGGTGCTCGCCGGCTGCGCAGTCGGCCCGACCTACACCGCGCCGGCCGACGCGCCGGTGGCCATCGCGGCGCCCGAGCGCGCGCTGTTCGCCAACGACGCGGTGCAGCGCGACTGGTGGCGCCAGCTCGACGACCCGCAGCTCGATGCGCTGGTCGAGCGCGCGCTGGCCGGCAACCACGACATTCGCATCGCGCAGGCCCGCCTGCTCGAAGCCCGCGCCACGCAGACCGAGGCCGAGCTCGACCGGCTGCCGGTGGCAACGCTGGCCGCCAGCAAGACGCGCGGCATTGCACAGGGCAACAGCGGCGCGCAGCCCGACGTGCGCTCGCTGTCGCAGAGCAGCCGCGCGGGCTTCGATGCCGGCTGGGAAATCGACCTGTTCGGGCGCCTGAAGCGGCTCGACGAGGCCGCCACCGCGCGCAGCGAAGCCAGCGCGGCCGACCTCGAACAGGTGCGCATCGTGGCCGTGGCCGAGCTGGCGCGCAACTACTACGAGATGCGCGGCGCCGAGCAGCGCATGGCCGTGACGCGCCGCACGCTCGACAGCCTGCACCGCAGCCTGCGCGTGACCGAGGCGCAGGTGCAGACCGGCCGTGCGCTCGAAGGCGACCTGGCCAGCGCGCAGGCCAACCTGGCCACCACCGAGAGCCAGTTGCCCGCGCTGGAAACCACGCGCCGCCAGTCGGCCTACCGCGTGGCGGTGCTGGCCGGCCTGCGCCCCGCCGAGCTGGAGCCGATGCTGCAGCCGCGCCCGCTGCGCGTGCTCGACAAGCGCCTGCCCATCGGCGACCTGGGCGACCTGCTGCGCCGCCGCCCCGACGTGCGGCGCGCCGAGCGCGGCCTGGCCGCCAGAACGGCCGACGTGGGCGCCACCACGGCCGAGCTGTACCCGCGTTTCGACATCGGCGGGTTCCTGGGCTTTGTGGCACTGCGCGGCGCCGACCTGGGCAGCGCGCGGAGCCGCGCGTTCAGCGTGACGCCGGGCGTGAGCTGGCCCGCGCTGCAGCTGGGCTCGGTGAAGGCCCGCGTGCGCGGCGCCCAGGCGCGCGCCGAGGGTGACCGCGCGCTGTACGAGCAGACCGTGCTGCGCGCCATCGAGGAGGTGGAAGGCGCCCTCACCGGCTACGGGCAGAACCAGCTGCGGCTGCAGCGGCTGGTGGAAGCGTCGGAGCGCAGCGCGCGGGCGGGCGAACTGGCCGAGGTGCGCTTTCGCGAAGGCGCGGCGCCCTACCTGAGCGTGCTGGACGCGCAGCGCACCCTGCTGCGCGCGCAGGACGTCGTGGCCGAGGCCGAAACCGCCTCGTTCACCAGCCTGGTGGCGCTCTACAAGGCAGTGGGCGGGGGCTGGCAGGCAACATGGGAACCACCCCAGGAAGCACCCGTGGAAGCACCCCTGGATATGAAGGGCGCGCCAACCCCGTGACAATGACAGCGTTTTCCTCCACGACCGAACTCGCCATGTCCGCACCAGATGCCAAGCCCGCCTGGATGCCGCACCAGCCGGCAGACCGCATCCTCTCCACGCTCAAGACGCGCGGCGCGCTCGGCATTCCCGACATCGCCAAGGTGCTGGGCGTGACCGTGGAGGCGGTGCGCCAGCAAATGACCAAGCTGGAGGCCGAAGGCCTGGTCGACGCCGAGAGCCGCTCCAGCGGCCGCGGCCGGCCCACGCAGATCTGGCGGCTCACCGGCGAGGGCCACAAGCGCTTTCCCGACACGCACGCCGAAATGACGGTGCAGATGATCAGCGCCGTCATCAGCGTGTTCGGCGAGAAGGGCATGAACCAGCTCATCGACGCGCGCGAGGCCACCATGCGCGCCAACTACACAGAGGCCATGCGCGGCGCGCGCAACCTGCGAACGCGGCTGGAGCGGCTGGCGGAAATTCGCAGCCGCGAGGGCTACATGGCCGAGTTCCGGGCGGACGAGGCAGGAGAAGGCCAAGGCAACGGGTTTCTCTTCATCGAAAACCATTGCCCCATCTGCACCGCGGCGCAGGCCTGCACGGGCTTTTGCCGCAGTGAACTGCAACTCTTCGACGCGGTGCTGGGGCCCGACGTGAGCGTCAGCCGCGTCGAACATGTGCTCGCGGGCGCGCGCCGCTGCGCCTACCGCGTTCAACCCAAGGCCGACGCGCAAGCGCCTGCCTGACTGCGTTTTTTCACAACCAAAAGGAAACCACGATGGAACACAAGCTCCCACCCCTGCCGTACGCGCTGGACGCACTGGCCCCCGAGTACTCGCAAGAGACGCTCGAATACCACTACGGCAAGCACCACAACGCGTACGTGGTGAACCTCAACAACCTGCAGAAGGGCACCGAGTTCGAAGCCCTGACGCTGGAAGAAATCATCAAGAAGGCCAGCGGCGGCATCTACAACAACGCCGCGCAAATCTGGAACCACACCTTCTTCTGGAACTGCATGAAGCCACAAGGCGGCGGTGCGCCCACCGGCGCGCTGGCCCAGGCCATCGATGCCAAGTGGGGCAGCTACGACGCGTTCAAGGAAGCCTTCGTGAAGTCGGCCGTGGGCAACTTCGGTTCGGGCTGGACGTGGCTGGTGAAGAAGGCCGACGGTTCGGTGGACATCGTGAACACCGGCGCCGCCGGCACGCCGCTGACGACCGCGGATGTCGCGCTGCTGACGGTGGACGTGTGGGAACACGCGTACTACATCGACTACCGCAACCTGCGCCCGAAGTTCGTCGAAACCTTCCTGGCCAAGCTGGCCAACTGGGACTTCGCGGCCAAGAACTTCGGCTGAGCCTTGCGCTGACCGGCCGGCCACCGCGCCGGCCGGGTTCAGCCGGTGGCCATGCGGGCAAGGGGTGCCCGGTGGCCCACCGCGGGTCGATACGGGCCCCATCGCCAATGAAGAAATCCGTGGGGCGGGCCTTGCGGCACACTGCACCCCTGGTGCAGTGAAGACAACGACTGCAACCCCGCATCGCCCCCCACAAAGAGACAAACCCATGATCCGCAAACTCACCCGTTCGCTGGCCGTCGCGCTGGCCATTCCGCTGGCCTTCGCCTCGGTCGCCACGCAGGCGCAAACCGCCGCCTACCCCGCCAAGCCGATCCGCATGATCGTGCCCTTCCCGCCCGGCGGCGGCACCGACATCCTGGCGCGCCTGGTGGCCCAGAAGCTCACTGAAACCAACCACTGGACCGTGGTGCCCGACAACCGCGCCGGTGCCGGCGGCACCATCGGCATTGCCGAGGCCGCGCGTGCCGCGCCCACGGGCTACGACATCGTGATGGGCCAGAAGGACAACATGGTCGTGGCGCCCTGGCTCTACAAGAACCTGAGCTACAACCCGGTGAAAGACCTGACCGCCGTGGCCCACGTGGCCTACACGCCGGTGGTGATCGTCACGCAGGCCAACTCCAAGTTCAAGACGCTGGACGACGTGGTGAAGGCCGCGCGCGCCGCGCCCGACACCATCACCTACGGCTCGCCCGGCAACGGCACCACCATTCACCTGGCCGGCGAAATCTTCAATGGCGCGGCCAAGATCAAGATGCGCCACGTGCCCTACAAGGGCTCCAACGCGGCCATGATGGACGTGCTGGCAGGCAACGTCGACCTGATGGTGTCGTCGGTGCCTTCGGCCATGGCGCAGATCAAGGCCGGCAAGCTGCGTCCGCTGGCCGTCACCTCGGCCAAGCGCAGCACCTCGCTGCCCGACACGCCCACCGTGGCCGAGCTCGGCTACAAGGACTTCGACGTGAGCACCTGGTACGGCATCTTCGTGCCGGCCGGCACGCCCAAGGACGTGGTCACCCTGCTGAACGCCGAAGTGAACAAGCTGCTGGCCACGCCTGAAATGAAGGCCGCCATCATTGCCCAGGGCGCCGAACCGCAGAGCATGACGCCGGCGCAGTTCGGCACGCTGCTGAAGACCGACTACGACAAGTGGAAGGGCATCGTGCAAGCCTCGGGCGCGACCATCGAATAAGCCAGGCCGCGCGCCCTGGCCTTACAGCGGCCAGGACGCCGGCAGATCCGCGCTGTCGTTCAATGTCAGCGCGTACAGATGCTGATCGTGGTGGGTGTCGCCAATTTGCTCCGCCAGGCTGAGCAGCCCCTCGCGCGAAAATTCAAGCCGTTCCGCCAGGCCTCGGCTCCGCGCATTGGCCACCGCGCACTTGATCACGAATCTTCTCAGCACCCGCTGTTGTGCAAAAGCCCGCACCATTGCCCTCACGGCAATTGAAGCAATGCCTTTTCCACGGGTCTGCGCGTCCAGCCAATACCCGATTTCGCCCGATTCATTGCCAAGATCGATCGTATTGAAAGACACGACCCCGGCCAGCTGCTCATGGCGCCATATTCCATAGGTTGCCTGGGTTTTTTTCTGCATGCCTATTTCACATGAATTGCAGAAATAGACCGTGTCTTCGAGCGCATTGACGAATCTGGGCCAATGCAGCCACTGAATCAGATTTGCTTTGTTCGCGTCTATCAAGAAATGCAATGCGCTGGCATTGGCTTTGACAATGGCACGCAACTCCATTTGATCTCCGGCCGCGATGCAGGCGGGAAAAGGGTGTGTATCGTTCAATGAGATTTTTCGCATGGGTGCAAATGCTAGCCATGCTCCACCCGAAGATCAATCAGACTTGTCGCATTTAAAACGCGCCGCATCTGATAATTTGCTTAAATCCTTCAAACCAAATTGCACGCAAATCAATACAACGTTAATTCACCGCCTTTTAATTGCATCGAAATAACGCCCGAGCCGAATTGATTTCCCGCATCTGCACGTGCGCCGACAACACCCGGCGCGCCGCAGAATAGCGCCTCCAGAACAAGCCGCACCGACGGCACGGAGACACCGATGGTTCCTTCCTTTTTGCCTTCCTCTTTTTCAAAGACAGCCGCCCTGGCAGCGGTTGCCGCCCTGGTGCAGGGCTGCGCGCAAACGCCGGCCTCGCAGGCACCCTCCGACGCCACCGTCGCCGCCCACGTCGCGGCGGCCACCCGCACCGCGGGGCCCGACCTTGGCGCCCTGCTCACGCTGTGCAAGCCCGCGCCTGACGCGCGCCCGCAGCAGGCCGAACTCGACCGCAGCCTCACCGCCCTCATCAACAAGCCCGCGCCGCCGCCCGGCAAGGCCTTCGACAACCTGTACTTCGTGGGTGCCGACTGGGTCAGCGCGTGGGCGGTCAAGACCTCGGACGGCATCATCCTCATCGATGCGCTGAACAACCAGGTGGAGGCCGCCGCGCTGATCGAAGGCGGCATGCGCAAGCTGGGCCTCGACCCGGCGCAGATCAAGTACGTGCTGGTCACCCACGGCCACGGCGACCACTACGGCGGCGCGCCCTACCTGGCGCAGAAGTACGGCGCGCACGTGGTGATGAGCGAGGCCGACTGGACCATGACCGAAACCAAGCTCGAGTTCGCCACGCCGATCTGGGGCGCGCCGCCCAAGCGCGGACCGCGCGACATGTCGGTGAAAGACGGCGACCGCCTCACGCTGGGCGACACCACCCTCACGCTGTACCTCACGCCGGGCCACACCATGGGCACGCTGTCGCCGGTGTTCGACGTGACGTCGGGCGGGCAGAAGCACCGCGCCATGCTGTGGGGCGGCACGGGCTTCAACTTCGGCAAGGACGTGCCGCGGCTGAACAGCTATGTGGAGGCCACGCGGCGCATGGGCACGGTGGTGTCGGCGCAGCAGATCGACGTGATGCTGTCGAACCACTCGAACATCGACGGCTCGCAGGGCAAGCTGGCGGCGCTGCGCCAGCAGGGCGCTGCGTCAACCGCGCAGGCCAATCCGTTCGTGATGGGAACGCCAGCGGTGGAGCGGGCGTTGAGCGTGATGGGGGAGTGCGCGCAGGCGCAGCGGGACAGGTTTGCGATGCAGCCGTGACGTGCCCAGGGGGAGCGCACGGCGCTGGCTGTTGCCCCCTCTCCCCTTGGGGAGAGGGTTGGGGTGAGGGTGAGCGGCGATCGAGGCTGCGCGATGTTTTCAAGCCGCCTCCCTCACCCTAGCCCTCTCCCCAAGGGGAGAGGGGACAAGGCATCAGGGGCCCGTGCTCAGTCGGGCACGAACTTCGTGTTGAAGATGTCTACGTCCGTTTCCAGCTCGAACGTCGCCACCTGCCCCATCTTCCCGTCGCTCATGCGGCAGGCCGAGAACAGGCTGGCGCGGCCCTTGAAGTAGAACTCGTCCATCACGATCAGCGCGTACGGGTACGGCACAAACACCTGGTGCTCGAAGATGACGCGGTGCACGTTCCTCGGCGACGGAAAGAGCTTGTAGTCGCCGGTGTCTATCGACTTGCTTGTGGCCATGGTGTGCGTCCCGTTCTGTGCGTGGGTGTGTTCGCGCTCAGGCCGGGTCGCGCACGTCGGCCACGGGGTTGGCGCCGAAGTCCGCGCGCGCCAGGTACTTCAGCACCTTGGTGGCGGCCGTGTCGGGGCTGTCGAGCATGCCTTCGTTCTTCATCTTCTCGAAGCGCGTGCGGTCCGGAAATTTCTCGGCCGAGGCGCCGCGCAGTTGCACCTGCATGTCGGTGTCGATCACGCCCGGCGCCAGCGACACGATGCGCGCGCCGTTGGCTGCCTGCGCCTCTTCGAGCGCCACGGCGCGCGAGAAGTGGTCCATGCCGGCCTTGGCGCCGCAGTACGGTGCCTGGCTGCCCATGGCGTTGCGGCCCAGGCCCGACGAAATGTTCAGCACCTTGCGTGCGCCGCGCCATTCGCGCGTGGCACCCAGGAAGGCGGACGTCAGCAGCATCGGCGCTTCGAGCCCGATGCGCAGGGCCAGCGACAGCTCGGCAGCCACCGCGCTCGACAGCGGCGCGGGGTTGCCCACCGTGCCGGCGTTGTTGATGAGCGTGACGCTGTCGAAGCGCTGGCCGTCCAGGGTCTGCAGCCAGGCCGACAGACGCGCCGCGGCGGCCACCGGGTCGGACAGGTCCTGCTCCCATTGCGTGAGCTCGGCGCCGGCGCCCTGGGCAGAAGCGGCGGCCTCGGCCAGCGCGGGGGATTGCTTGCGCGAAATGCCGAGCACCACATGGCCGGCCTGCAGCAGTTGCTCGGCCATCGCGTGGCCCAGGCCGCGCGAGGCGCCGGTGATGAGGGTGAGGTGGGAGGCGGCGGCAGTGGTCATCGGGAAAGGTCTTTCTGGAACGAAGGCGGGGAGGTTAAGGGGTATTGAAAAGCCTCGTGGCTCAACCGGTACGGAACTGTTTGCGCAAGAACGCGCGGTGCCGCGCGATGTGCGCCATCTGCGCGGGCGCGATGGTGCCGTCGAGGTCGACCTCGTCCGCCCCGTTGAGCACCGCATTGGCGTTGGTCATGGCGCGCGCAACGATGTCTTCCTCGCTCACGCCAAGCTGCGCGGCCAGGTCGAGCGCCACGCGGCGCATGGCGCGCTGCGACAGCATCCACATGGCGCCGAAGCGGTCCCAGGCGAGCGCGGCCTCGTCGGCCTTCTCGCGGTCGGCAAGAATTTCGCTGAGCGGCTTGGCCAGCACGGCGTCGAGCGCCTCGATCTTTTCCGCTAGTTGCTCGTTGCGCGCCAGCGCTTCCGCCAGCGTGGGGCCGGCGTCTTCGGCCTTGGTGTTCTTTGGCGCCTCGCTCGGCGGCACGAAGGCGCCTTGTGCGTTGGCGGCAACGATCTGGATCTGGTCTTTGAGGGTCATGGGGTTTGCGTGTGCGTGTGCGTTTCCGCGCAGGGTGAGTTCTTCTTGTTCGACATCGCGGTCGCGCGCAGGCCCGGCAGGTCGAGCACGCGCAGGCCACCGTACTCCACCCGAATCAACCCCTGCGCGGACAGGCCGTTCAGCGCCTCGTTCACCCGCTGGCGCGACAGGCCCACCAGGTAGGCCAGCTCCTGCTGCGTGATGCGCAACACCTCGCCCACGCCCGGGTACAGCACCGGGTTGAACAGCGACACCAGGTTGCGCGCCACACGGGCGTCGGGGTTGTTGAGCCGGTCGATCTCCAGCGCCGCAATGAACTGGCCCAGCCGCTCGTTGAGCTGGTTCATCACGAAGCGGTTGAAGCCGATGGAGTGGTCCAGCAGCCAGTGAAAGCTCTCGATGGGCAGGCCCGCCACCACGCTGCGGCGCAGGGCCTGAATGTTGTAGCGGTAGGGCTCGCGCTTCATCACCGTGCCTTCGCCGAACCAGCCGCCGGGCGGCACGCCGGTGTAGGTGACCGAGCCGCCGTCGGCGTTGTCGTTGCTCATCTTCAAGAGCCCCTCGACCACGCCGAACCAGTAGGTGGGCGAGCGCCCGACGCGGCACACCAGGTCGCCGGGCTCGGCCTCGCCCACCACCAGCGTGGCCTCGGCGCGGCGGCGCTCCGCGGGCGTGAGCGTGCCCAGCCAGGGAATGCCGCCGAGCTCCGTGCCGCTGGGGGGGCGCACGCGGTCCTTGATGGAACCGCTGAGCATGTTGTTTGGGTTGAGGTTGCCCTGAGGCATCGGGAAACTCCGGGGAGTAGTGTCCCTAGGATTGTCGTTGGAACGACAACCGGGCGTCAAAGTGAGACCTACGATCCGCCCACTGTGCAAACAACCGCCCCCACCTTCCCCCGTCTGCTGCTCGCGCATGCCCAGACCCAACCCGAGTCGCCCGCCGTGCGCGAGAAGGACCTGGGCATCTGGCAAACCTGGACCTGGAACGCCGTAGCGCAGGAGGTGCGCGAAATGGCCTGCGGCCTGGCGAGCCTCGGCTTCAAGGCCTTGGACAACCTGGCCATCGTCGGCGCCAACCGTCCGCACCTGTACATGGCGGTGGTCGCCGCGCAAAGCCTGCGCGGCGTGCCCGTGCCGCTCTATCAGGACGCGGTGGCCAGCGAGATGGTGTTCATGCTGGAAGACGCCGGCATCGAGTTTGTGTTCGTCGAAGACCAGGAGCAGGTCGACAAGCTGCTGGAGTGCCGCGAGATCCAGAAGGAGCGCTACCCGGCCATTCGACACATCGTCTACGACGACCCCAAGGGCCTGCGCCACTACGACCAGCCCGGGCTCATCAGCTACGAGCAGTTGCGCGCGCTGGGCCGCGAGTTCGACAAGGCCAACCTGGGCTACTACGACCGCGCCGTTGCAAGCGGCGAGGCAACCGACGTGGGCGTGATCCTCTACACCTCGGGCACCACCGGCCGCCCCAAGGGCGTGTGCCAGACGCATGCGAGCTTCATTGCGGCGGGCCGTGGCGGCGTGCAGACCGACAAGCTCGGCCCGGGCGACAACATCATGAGCTACCTGCCGATGGCGTGGGTGGGCGACCATTTGTTCTCCGTGGCGCAGTGGCTGGTGGGCGGCTTCACGCTCAACTGCCCCGAGTCGGCCGAGACGGTGATGAACGACATGCGCGAGATTGGCCCGAGCTACTACTTCGGCCCGCCGCGCACCTTCGAAGGACTGCTCACGGCCGTGTCGATCCGCATGGAAGACGCGGCCGCGCCCAAGCGCTGGCTCTATGCAAAGTTCATGGCGCTGGCGCAGCGCGTGGGCGCCGACATACTGAACGGCGCACCGGTGAGCACTGGCGACCGGCTGCTGTACGGCCTGGGCAACCTGTTGATCTACGGGCCGCTGCGCAACGTGCTGGGCATGAGCCGCATCCGTGTGGCGTACACCGCGGGCGCGGCCATCGGGCCCGACCTGTTTCGCTTCTACCGCTCCATTGGCGTCAACCTGAAGCAGTTCTACGGCCAGACCGAAACCTGCGCGTATGTGTGCCTGCAGCAGGACGGCAAGGTCAAGCTGCAGACCGTGGGCACTGCCGCACCGGGCATCGAGCTGAAGATTGCGGAAGACGGCGAGGTGCTGGTGCGTGGCGTGTCGGTGCTCAAGGAGTACTACAAGCGCCCCGACGCCACCGCCGAGGTGCTCGACGCCAACGGCTACTTTCACACCGGCGACGCGGGCGTGCTCGACAGCGAGGGGCACCTGCGCATCATCGACCGCGCCAAGGACGTGGGCCGGCTGGTGGGCGGCGCGATCTTTGCGCCCAACTACATCGAGAACAAGCTCAAGTTCTTTCCGCAAATCAAGGAAGCCGTGTGCTTCGGCAATGCGCGCGACGAGGTGTGCGCGGCCATCAACATCGACTTCGAGGCCGTGGGCAACTGGGCCGAGCGACGCGGGCTGGCTTACGGCGGCTATGTGGACCTGGCCGGCAAGCCCGACGTGCTGACGCTGATTGCAGAGTGCATCGGCAAGGTCAACGCCGACCTGGCCAGTGAAGACGGCATGGGCGAGACGCAGGTGGCGCGCTTTCTGGTGCTGCACAAGGAGCTGGACCCCGACGACGACGAACTCACCCGCACGCGCAAGGTGCGCCGCGGCTTCATCGCCGAGAAATACGCGGTGCTGGTCGATGCGCTGTACGGCGGCAAGAGCGAGCAGTTCATCGAGACCCAGGTCAAGTTCGAGGACGGGCGCACGGGCACGGTGAGCGCCACGCTGAAGGTTGTCGAGGCGAAGACCTTTCCCATCGTGAAGGCCGCGGCATGAGCAACAGAAAAATCGGCGAGGTCATCCTCGACGTGCAGAACATCAGCTTGAGCTTTGGCGGCGTGAAGGCGCTGACGGACATCAGCTTCAACGTGCGCGAGCACGAGGTGCGGGCCATCATCGGGCCGAACGGCGCGGGCAAGAGCTCGATGCTGAACTGCATCAACGGCGTGTACTGGCCGCAGCAGGGCTCCATCACCTTCCGCGGCCAGACCTTCAAGCACATGAACTCGCGCCAGGTGGCCGAGATGGGCGTGGCGCGCACCTTTCAGAACCTGGCGTTGTTCAAGGGCATGAGCGTGCTCGACAACATCATGACCGGGCGCAACCTGAAGATGAAAAGCGGCCTGCTCGCACAGGCCTTTCGCTGGGGTCCGGCCGAACGCGAAGAGCTGCGCCACCGCGAGTTCGTCGAACACATCATCGACTTCCTGGAGATCCAGGCGCATCGCAAGACACCCGTGGGCCGTCTGCCCTACGGCCTGCAGAAGCGCGTGGACCTGGGCCGCGCGCTGGCCATGGAGCCGCAGGTGCTGCTGCTGGACGAACCCATGGCCGGCATGAACGTGGAAGAGAAGCAGGACATGAGCCGCTTCATCCTGGACGTGAACGACGAGTTCGGCGCGACCATCGTGCTGATCGAGCACGACATGGGCGTGGTGATGGACATCTCCGACCGCGTGGTGGTGCTGGACTACGGCAAGAAGATCGGCGACGGCACGCCGGACGAAGTGCGGAACAACGAAGACGTGATTCGGGCTTATCTGGGTGTGGAGCATTGACGCCATGCCCAACATTGCCCTGACGCATCCGCATTGCTCCTTCCCCTCCCGGGGGAAGGCTGGGATGGGGGCACAGCGGCCCTCACGACAACGCAGCTCTTCATCGAGCGCCGCGTGCCCCCACCCCAACCCTCCCCCGGAAGGGGAGGGAGAAAAACAAGAGAGACATTGACCATGGGCTTTTTCCTCGAAACCCTCTTCGGCGGCCTCATGGTCGGCATGCTCTATTCGCTCATCGCCATCGGCTTTGTGCTGATCTACAAGGCCTCGGGCGTTTTCAACTTCGCGCAGGGCGCGATGGTGTTGTTCGCGGCCTTGGCCATGGCGCGTTTCTCGGAGTGGTTCCCGCTGTGGTTCGGCTTTCAGAGCCTGATCCTCGCGAACATTCTGGCCTTCATCGCGGCCATGGCGGTGATGATCGTGGTGGCCTGGCTCATCGAGCGGCTGGCGCTCAGCAAGCTGGTGAACCAGGAGGGCATCACGCTCCTGATGGCCACGCTGGGCATCGCCTACTTCTTGGACGGCCTGGGCCAGACGATCTTCGGCAACGACATCTACAAGATCGACGTGGGCATGCCCAAGGAGCCGTTGATGGTGTTGCAGGGCACCTTCGAGGGCGGCTTGCTGCTGAGCCAGGAAGACCTGGTGGCGGCGATGGTGGCCGCGGGCCTGGTGGTGGTGCTGGCCATCTTCTTCCAGAAGACCGCCACGGGCCGTGCGTTGCGCGCGGTGGCGGACGACCATCAGGCGGCGCAGTCGATCGGTATTCCGCTGCAGCGCATCTGGGTGATCGTGTGGTCGGTGGCGGGCTTTTCGGCGCTGGTGGCCGGGATCATCTGGGGATCGAAGCTGGGTGTGCAGTTTTCGTTGTCGCTGGTGGCGCTGAAGGCGTTGCCGGTGGTGATCCTCGGTGGCCTCACTTCGATTCCGGGCGCGATCATCGGCGGGCTGTTGATTGGCGTGGGCGAGAAGCTGTCGGAGATCTATCTTGGTCCGATGCTGGGTGGTGGCATCGAGATCTGGTTTGCGTATGTGCTGGCGCTGGTGTTTCTGCTGGTTCGGCCTCAGGGGCTGTTCGGCGAAAAGATCATCGATCGGGTTTGAGCATGACGCCTCGTGCTTCAACTCTGTGTGGCTGCTGTTCAGGGCGCGCCCACGCCGACGGGGTACCTTGCTCCGCGAATGTCCCCCGGGGCTTCGCCCCTCCTCCTTTATTTCGCTGCGCAAGGCACCCCATCGGCGTGTGCGTTTTCAGAGCCGGGGTTGATCGGCGAGCACACAGAGCGTGCCCAGGTGCACAGGGCGTCGGGTGCTCCCCGCAGCGAAATAAAGGAGGAGCGAAGCGGGGGACATTCGCGGAGGGGAGCACCCGGCGGCCTGTGCACGCGCCCTGAACACCGGCACCAAAACACCGGCACAAAAAACACCAGCACCCCGCCCCCAAAAACGCAAAGAAAAAACAAGATGTTCTACAGAGAAAACGGCCAGTTCAAGTCGAGCTACCGCGCCGACCAGCAGATCTTCCCGATTGCGCAAGACCGCATCGCGATCCTCGTGCTGCTGCTCGTGGCCTTCATCGTCGTGCCGCTCGGTGTGTCCGACTACTGGATGCGCGCCATCCTCACGCCCTTTCTCATTCTCTCGCTCGCCGCACTGGGCCTGAACATCCTCGTCGGCTACTGCGGCCAGATCTCGCTCGGCACCGGTGCATTCATGGCCGTGGGGGCCTACGCGGCCTACAACTTCCAGGTGCGCATCGACGGCATGCCGCTCATCGCCTCGCTGCTGCTGGGCGGCCTGTGCGCCACCGTCATCGGCGTGCTCTTCGGCATTCCGAGCTTGCGCATCAAGGGCCTGTACCTCGCAGTGGCCACCCTGGCTGCACAGTTCTTCACCGACTGGGCCTTCCTGCGCATCCAGTGGTTCACCAACAACTCGTCGTCCGGCTCCGTGAGCGTTGCAGGCCTCAACGTGTTCGGCATGCCCATCGAATCGCCGATTCAAAAGTACCTGTTCTGCCTGACCTTCGTGGTGGTGTTCGCGCTGCTCGCCAAGAACCTCGTGCGCAGCGCCATCGGCCGCGAATGGATGGCCATGCGCGACATGGACGTGGCGGCCGCGGTGATCGGCATTCGCCCCGTGTACGCCAAGCTCACCGCCTTTGCGGTGAGCAGCTTCATCGTCGGCGTGGCCGGCGCGCTGTGGGGCTTCATTCACCTGGGTGCATGGGAGCCGGCCGCGTTCAGCATCGACCGCTCGTTCCAGCTGCTGTTCATGGTGATCATCGGCGGGCTCGGCTCCATCATGGGCAGCTTCTTCGGCGCCGCCTTCATCGTGCTGCTGCCGCTCTTTCTGAACCAGTTGCCCGCATGGCTGGGCTTCTCCATTTCCACCGCGCTGGCCTCGCACCTGGAGACCATGATCTTCGGCGCGCTCATCGTGTTCTTTCTGATCGTCGAGCCGCACGGCCTGGCGCGGCTGTGGTCCACGGCCAAAGAGAAGCTGCGGCTCTGGCCCTTCCCGCATTGAAGCCGTCAAACCAGTTTTCGCGTTCGTAAAAACCCGGCACCGAGGTGCCCACATAAGGAGACAGGCATGAAACTGAAATCGCTCGCTCTGACCGCCGCCCTGGTGGCCAGCACCCTCGGCGCGCTGCTCGCGCCATCGATCGCGCAGGCACAGCAGGCCAAGGAGCAGTTCTTCCCGCTGCTGGTGTACCGCACCGGCCCCTACGCACCCAACGGCACGCCCTGGGCCAACGGCAAGCAGGACTACCTGAAGCTGGTCAACGCGCAAGGCGGCATCAACGGCGTGAAGATCACGTTTGAAGAATGCGAAACCGGCTACGCCACCGACAAGGGCGTGGAATGCTACGAACGCCTGAAGGGCCGCCCCGGCGTTGCGTTGTTCGACCCGCAAGCCACCGGCATCACCTTTGCGCTGACCGACAAGGTGCTGACCGACAAGATCCCGCTCGTCACGCTGGGCTACGGCCTGGCCGCCTCGCAAGACGGCGGCGTGTTCAAGTGGAACTTTCCGTTGATGGGCTCCTACTGGACCGCGGCCGACATCCTGATCCAGCACCTGGGCAAGAAAGAGGGCGGCATGGACAAGCTCAAGGGCAAGAAGATCGCCCTCGTGTACCACGACTCGCCGTTCGGCAAGGAGCCGATTCCGCTGCTGCAGGAGCGCGCCAAGATGAACGGCTTCGAGCTGTCGCTGATTCCGGTGACCGCGCCGGGCGTGGAGCAGAAGTCGGCCTGGCTGCAGGTGCGCCAGCAGAAGCCCGACTTCGTGCTGCTGTGGGGCTGGGGCGTGATGAACTCCACCGCGCTGAAAGAGGCCGTGGCCACCGGCTTCCCGCGCGAAAAGATGTACGGCGTGTGGTGGGCCGGCGCGGAGCCCGACGTGAAGGACGTGGGCGCCAACGCCAAGGGCTACAACGCGCTTGCGCTCAACGGCTCCGGCCCTGACAACAAGGTGATTCAGGACATCCTGAAGCAGGTGCACGACAAGGGCCAGGGCACCGGTCCGAAGGACGAAGTGGGCTCGGTGCTGTACACGCGCGGCGCCATCATTTCGATGCTGGGCGTGGAGGCGGTCAAGCGTGCGCAGGAGCGCTTCGGCAAGGGCAAGGTCATGACCGGCGAGCAGGTGCGCTGGGGCCTGGAGAACCTGGCGCTCGACCAGAAGAAGCTCGACGCACTGGGCTTTGCCGGCGTGATGCGCCCGGTGAGCACGTCGTGCCAGGACCACATCGGCTCGACCTGGGCGCGCATGGAAACCTGGGACGGCGCCAAGTGGAACATTGCGCCCGACTGGTACCAGGCCGACGACCAGATCATCAAGCCGATGGCCAAGGCCGCCGCAGACAAGTACGCGGGCGAGAAGAAGCTGACGCGCCGCGAGGCAGCCGACTGTCAGTCTTGATGTCGTGAACGCCGTGGCGGCTCGCAGGAGCCGCCATTCGACAGCGCGGTCGTCTTTTTCCTTTTTATTGCCGCGCTTTCGAATGCTTCGGACCACACCAATGAGCGAACCCAACATCCTTCTCAACGTCAACGGCATCGAGGTCATCTACAACCACGTGATTCTGGTGCTCAAGGGCGTGTCGCTCTGCGTGCCCGAGGGTGGCATCGTGGCGCTGCTGGGCGGCAACGGCGCGGGCAAGACGACCACCTTGCGCGCGGTGAGCAACCTGCTGGCGGGCGAGCGCGGCGCGGTCACCAAGGGCACCATCGAGTTGCGCGGCGAGCGCATCGAGGCGCTGTCGCCTTCGGCGCTGGTGAAGCGCGGGTTGATCCAGGTGATGGAGGGGCGCCACTGCTTCGCGCACCTGACCATCGAGGAAAACCTGATGACGGGCGCCTACACGCGCACGGACGGCAAGGCGGCGGTGCAGCAGACGCTGGAGAAGGTCTACGCCTACTTTCCGCGGCTGAAGACGCGGCGCAGTTCGCAGGCGGCCTACACCTCGGGTGGGGAGCAGCAGATGTGTGCGATCGGTCGCGCGCTGATGGCCAACCCGACGATGGTGTTGCTGGACGAGCCGTCGATGGGGTTGGCGCCGCAGATCGTGGAGGAGGTGTTCGAGATCGTGAAAGATCTGAACACCAAGGAGCGCGTGACTTTCCTGTTGGCCGAACAGAACACCAACATGGCGTTGCGTTACGCCGACTACGGCTACATCCTGGAGAACGGCCGCATCGTGATGGACGGCGAGGCCAAGGGCTTGCGCGAGAACGAGGACGTGAAGGAGTTCTACCTGGGCGTTGGCGGTGCGGACCGCAAGAGCTTTCGGGATGTGAAGAGCTACAAGCGGCGCAAGAGGTGGCTGGCTTGATGTCTCGTTTGCATGTTGTCGGCCGTTGTTCAGGGCGCGCTCACGAGGGCGGGGTGCCTTGCTCCGCGAATGTCCCCCGGGGCTTCGCCCCTCCTCCTTTATTTCGCTGCGCAAGGCACCCCACCCTCGTGTGCGTTATTCAGAGCCGGGGTTGATCGTGCGAGCACCAGCAGCGTGCCCTGGTGCACAGGGCGTCGGGTGCTCCCCGCAGCGAAATAAAGGAGGAGGCCGCAGGCCGGGGGACATTCGCGGAGGGGAGTACCCGGCGGCCTGTGCACGCGCCCTGAACAAAGCGCCCTGAACAAAGCGCCCATTTGCAGAACAGAACTGAACACGACCAGATGAAGGGTACGGACATGACCGACCACTACGACCAGCTAGAAACCCGTGACCCCACAGAACGCGAACGTGACCTGCTGGCAGCATTGCCCAGGCAGATCACCCAGGCACAGACCGCCACGTCCGCGTTCGCGAAGATCCTCGACGGCGTCAAGCCCGCAGACGTCACGACACGCGACGCACTGGCAAAACTACCGGTCACGCGCAAGTCGGAACTGCTGGAACTGCAGAAGACACGACGCGCCGACGACCCCTTCGGCGGGTTCGCGTCCATCGTGCGCGGGCCTCGCATGCCACGCGTGTTTGCGAGCCCCGGCACCATCTACGAGCCCGAAGGCGAAGCGCGCGACTACTGGCGCACCGCGCGTGCACTGCATGCGGCGGGCTTTCGCGGCGGCGAGCTCATTCACAACAGCTTCAGCTACCACATGACCCCCGCCGGCTCCATCATGGAAAGCGGCGCGCATGCCATGGGCTGCACCGTGTTCGCAGGCGGCACCGGGCAGACCGAACAACAGCTCGAAGCCATGGTCGACCTCAAGCCCGAAGGCTATGCAGGCACGCCGAGCTTTCTGAAGATATTGCTGGAGAAGGCCGAAGAGAAAGGGCTCCAGCTGCCCTCGCTCACCAAGGCACTGGTCTCCGGCGAAGCCTTTCCGCCGAGCCTGCACGACTGGATTGCCGCGCACGGCGTGAAGGGCACGCAGTGCTACGCCACCGCCGACCTCGGCCTCATTGCATATGAAACCAGCGCACGCGAAGGCCTGGTGATCGACGAAGGCGTGCTGGTCGAGATCGTGCGGCCCGGCACCGGCAACCCGGTGCCCGACGGCGAGGTCGGCGAAATCGTCGTCACCACCTTCAACCCCGACTACCCGCTGGTGCGCTTCGGCACCGGCGACCTGTCGGCCGTGCTTTCAGGCACCTGCCCCACCGGGCGGACCAACAAGCGCATTAAGGGCTGGCTGGGCCGGGCCGACCAGACCACCAAGGTGCGCGGCATGTTCGTGCACCCCTCGCAAGTGGCCGAGGTGGCGCGGCGTTTTCCTGAAGTGCAGCGCGCGCGGCTGGTGGTGTCGGGCGAGATGGGCGACGACAAGATGACGCTGAAGCTCGAATGCGCCGGTGCGCCCGAAGGGCTGGACGCACGCATTGCCGACGCTGTGCGCGAAGTGACCAAGCTGCGCGGCACCATCGAACTGGTGGCGCCGGGCAGCCTGCCGAACGATGGCAAGGTGATCGAGGACGCGCGCAGCTACAAGTAGCGCCGGCGCAACCGTGAGCTGCGAATAGCGCCGGTACACCCGTGTGAACTACGAGTAGCGCCGGTACACCCGGGAACTACGAATAGCGCCGGTACAACCGGCGCGTGACGGTGCGCGTGAGCGCCACCACCAGCGCCAGGTACACCAGCACCAGGGCCACGATGAAACCGATGAAGCCGACGATGCCGCCGCCGCTGTAGAAGCCGCTCGACGTGGTCATCGCCACAAAAAGCCACGCCAGTGCAATGACGATACAGCCCACCTGCACCAGCACAAAGGACAGCACCGCCGCGGCCACGGCCCTGAACGGGCGCACCACCGGCAGCCCGCGCCGCGCGCCGAGCCAGCCGCCCCAGTAGGCGAGCGCAAAGCCCACCGCCAGCGGCAAGCCCCAGGTCAGCAGCAACACCAGCACGTTCATGTCGGGCACCGGAAACGCCCAACGCGCCGCGGCCAGGCTGCCCCACAGCTGGAGCGACGAGAACATGGTGGCGATCAGCAGGGCGATGGCGCGGCGTGGCGGCACACCCAAGGCCTCTGGCGCATCGACAGCATCGGCCACATCGGCATATGGCTCCGCACTGTGCGCGACGCGGCTTTTCGCCAATGCGATGCGCGCCGCCAGCCAGAGGCCGAGCACGACCACTACCAGTTGCACGAGCGACTGCAGCAGCATGGCCACGCCCATGGAGATGCGCGGCGAATAGGCGAAGACGTTCTCCAGACGGCCGCCCGGCATGAACATCACCTGGAACTCATAGAACAGCGGCGTCAGCGCGTAGGAGTTCAGCACCAACGCCACCACCCACACACCGCCGAAGCGCAGCCGCGCATCGTGCGACAGCGCCACGCGGGCCATGCCCAGGCGTTCGAGCGCATTGCGTGCGTGGCTCCACGCCAGCACGGCGGCTATTGCCCAGGACATCAACAGGCCGGCGAGCAGGGTGACCCACACGCCGGGCGAGGCGTATGCGCTGCGCATCTCCTCGGCCTCCGGCGTGGAAGGCAGCAACAGCACGGCCATGTTGATGACGAACATGGCCGCGTCGAGGCCGACCGCGATCAGCACAAAGTCGCGGGGAAGGCGCAGCGCGCGCACATAGGAAGGAGTCACCGGCATGTAAATACTTTCTCGTTGCATCAGGCATGCCACTTGGGGCATGCGAACACAGCGAGGGTATCGGATGACGGCGCGCGGGCCGTGTAGGTTCAGTGCGCGAGTGCGGCCGCCGGGCGGCCCGCGCCGGTCACTGGATTTCCGACTCGTACGCCACTTCGAACAGCTTGGTCATCTCGCGGTTGAAGGCCGGCAGGTCGTCAGGCTTGCGGCTGGTGACGAGGCCGTGGTCGACCACCACTTCCTGGTCGCTCCACGTCGCACCCGCGTTGGTGAGGTCGGCGCGCAGCGAAGGCCACGAGGTCATCTTGCGGCCCTCGACGCCGCCCGCGTCGATGAGCGTCCACGGGCCATGGCAGATGGCGGCGATGGGCTTGCCGGCCTCCAGGAACGCGCGAATGAAGTCGATCGCCTTCTCGTCGATGCGCAGGGCGTCGGGGTTCACCACGCCGCCGGGCAGCAGCAGGGCGTCGAAGTCGTCGGCGCAGGCGCTTTGCAACGGCACATCGACTGGGAAGCTGTCGGCCTGGTCATGGTGATGCCAGCCGCGCACCTGACCTTCGACCGGCGACACGATGCGTGTGAGCGCGCCGGCCAGGTCGAGCGCCTTGCGCGGGGAGGTCATTTCGATCTGCTCGAAGCCGTCGGCAACGAGGATCGCGATTTTCATTCCATCGAGAGAAGAGGTAGCCGAAGAAGCGGGCGCAGAAGCAGACGAAGCAGCGGACGAAGAACGGGCGTTGGGCATGTGAAAAGCACTCCTTCAAGGGGTTGTTCAATGCCTCACCGTAAAAGCCTTCGCGCTCTGCCGCATCGTCCGGCGTCGGGTCCGCCTGTCGGACAAGACGAAGGCCGACCGCCGGGCCTGCACCCTGGCCTGCAACCGCTACTTGCGGCAGCTCTTCGGCAGCGCCTTCTCCGCCAGATCGTCGCCCGCCAGGCAATGCCATTCGATGCCGCTTTCGCCCTCCGAGGGCTCCATGCGCAGCGTGCCCTTCACGCCCTTGGGCAGGCTCGCCTCCACCACCATGCTCAGCGCATCGAGCGTGAGCTTTGCGCCGCCGGGCAGCGTGTCGGGCAGGCGCGCGGCCTGCAGCGAGTCCGGAATTTCTTCCTTCTCGGTGTAGTAGTTGCCCAGCGCCTCGCGCACCGCGGCGCCTTCGGTCCAGGCCTGCGCCACGACCGCGGTGCGGGTGTACTCCTGGTAAGCCGGAATGGCCACGGCGGCCAGCACGCCGACCACGGCCACGACGATCACCGCGCCCGCCGCGCCGCCGCCTGCGCGCCCCGTGTAGGGCACGAAGATGGCGAGCACATAGGCCAGCGGGTTGCGGCGCGGCAGCGGGGCTTCGCGGTCGAGCACGCGCGCCACGCGCTTGGTGAGCCACGGGTAGCCGCCGATCAGCTCATGGAACGACGCCCAGAAGCCGCTGTTGCCCGCCGACTGCGCGGCATAGGCCTGCAGGTTGACGTTGCGCCACTGGTGCGCGCCGGCGGCCAGCGCCACCAGGGCGCGCGGCGCGGAGTCGGGCTCTTCGCAGCAGGCCTCGCCGTGCAGGTCGCAGGTGTATTCCTTGGCGCGCGCATAGGCCGCGCCCAGCAGCGGCAGCCACAGCACCGGCGCGCGCCAGATGTGGCCCGTGAGGTGGCCGCGCCGGATGTGGCCCAGCTCGTGGCCGATGTAGAAGTTGACGCCGTCGGGCTGGGTCTCCATGGCGTCGACCACGTCGGACAGCAGCACCACGAAGTTGCGCCCGAAGAAGCGCGTGGCAAAGGCATTGAACATGCCGTCGCCGTGCAGCAGGTAGGCCTCGGGCGGCTTCTCGATGCCCAGGAAGCCGCAGCAGGCCACAAAGCGCGCATGCAGCTCGGGCAGCTGGGTAGGCGAGAGCTTCACGCCCGTGCCCTTGATCCAGGCAATGACCGCCGACTGCGCGAACACATAGCCGATGAAGCCCAGCAGCACATAGACCAGCGCAATGCCCAGCGTGCCCAGAACCAGCAGCACCCACACCAGCAGGCCGAGCCAGAGCGTGATGTTGCCGAGCCAGCGCTCGCGCGGATAGACCCATGGATCCATTGGAAATTCCTCCTCTGTGCGGCCTGCGGGGCCGCCTGGTTTGTGGTTGTTCTGCGCGCCCTCCGGCACGCTCTGCCGGGGCCGATCATGCCCCAGCGCGGTGCGAATCTCGAAGCTCTCCTAAGGGCTATTCGGTATAGGTCAGGTGCAAGTCAGCCGATAAGATCGCGGCCTTTTTACCCCTGTCAGAAGAATCGGAGACGACATGAAGAAACTGTTCGCCCTGGCGGCCATTGCCGCCGCCGCTGTTGCCGCCGCCACCGGTGCCCACGCCCAGGACTTTCCCGCGGGCAAGACCGTCACGCTGGTGGTGCCGTTCGCGGCCGGCGGCCCGACCGACCGCGTGGCGCGCGACCTGGCCGAGGCCATGCAGAAGACGCTGGGCACCACCATCGTGGTGGACAACACCGCCGGCGCGGGCAGCTCCATCGGCACCGCCAAGGTGGCGCGCGCCAACCCCGACGGCTACACGCTGCTGCTGAACCACATCGGCATGTCCACCATGCCGGCGCTGTACCGCAAGCTGCCCTTCAACGTGGAGACCGACTTCGAGTACCTGGGCATGGTCAATGAAGTGCCCATGACGCTCATCGGCAAGCCCACGCTGCCGGCCAACAACTACAAGGAACTGACGGCCTGGATCGCGGCCAACAAGGGCAAGATCAACCTGGGCAACGCCGGCCTGGGCGCTGCGTCTCACCTGTGCGGCCTGCTGTTCCAGAGCGCGCTAAAGGTCGAGATGACGCCTGTGCCGTACAAGGGCACGGCACCGGCCATTGCCGACCTGCTGGGCGGCCAGATCGACCTGCTGTGCGACCAGACCACCAACACCACGTCGCAGATCGAGGCCAAGAAGGTCAAGGCCTATGCCGTGACCACGGCCAAGCGCCTGACCACGCCGGCCCTGAAGGACCTGCCCACGCTGGACGAGTCGGGCGTGAAGGGCTTCGAAGTGTCGATCTGGCACGGCGTGTACGCCCCCAAGGGCACGCCCGCGCCGGTGCTGAAGAAGCTGAACGAAGCCATCAACGCGGCCATGAAGGACCCGGGCTTCATCAAGCGTGAAGAAGCGCTGGGCGCGGTGATCACCACCGACAAGCGCACCGAGCCGGCCGAGCACAAGAAGTTTGTCGCGGCCGAAATTGCGAAGTGGGGCCCGATCATCAAGTCGGCCGGCGTGTACGCGGACTGATCGCCCTTCCCCTTTCCCTTCGTCGACAAACGCAGCCGCAAGGCCGCCTGAGCCCCCCGGGGCCGGGCGGCTTTTTTGTTTATGCTCGCCGGGCTTTCCCGCACGCTCACCCCTTTCATTCATGCGTCTTCGCGGCACCTTGCCTGTGCTGGCCCTGTCGGCCCTGTCGGCCCTGTCGGCCTTGTTGGCCTTGTTCACGCATGAAGGCATCGCCGGCCAACCCGTCACACCCACGCTGCTGTGGATGTGGGACCGGCCCCAGCTTTTCACTTCGCTGCCCGAAGGCGTGGGCGTTGCCTACCTGCACGCCACGGTGCGCCTGAGCGGCGAACAGAGCCGCACCACCTGGCGCCAATGGCCGCTGCGCATCGCACCCGGCGTGGTGGTGGTGCCGGTGGTGCACATCACGCTCGACAACCTCGCGCCCTCCCCCGTCAATGACGCGCAGCAGCAGGCCATTGCCGCCGCGCTGGAACACGCCGCGGCGCACAGCCGGTCGGGCTGGGTGCAGCTCGACTTCGAGGCGCGCCGCAGCCAGCGCGAGGCCTATGTGGCGCTGCTGCGGCGCCTGCAGCCGCTGCGCGCGCGCGGCGTGCGGCTGTCGGCCACGGCGCTGGCCTCGTGGTGCATGAGCGACCCGTGGCTGCCCGCCGGGCTGCTCGACGAGACCGTGCCGATGTACTTCCGCATGGGGGCGGAATCCGCCCGCATCCGACAGCGGCTGCAGGCCACCGGCGCGGCCAGCGTGCCGGCCTGCCGCAACGCGGCGGGGCTGCTGCTGGGCGAGCCCTGGCCGGTGCTGCGCGGCGTGAAGCGGCGCTATGTGTTCCACACGGGCACATGGAAGAACGAAGACTTCAAAAAACTCGACACCAGGGACACGACACCATGACGGCTTCACACACACGCGCGCTGCGCGCCGGCTTCAGACTGCTCGACGGCTTCAAATTGCTCACGCTGACCGCATCGCTCGCCGCCGCCGCCACGCACGCCAGCGGCGGCTACGAGCCGGTCGACCTGTTCTTCGCCACCACCCGGCCCGACCAGCCGGTGCGCGAGTTCATCGAGCGGCCCGCCGGCTACTACACCGACTACCTCGTGCCCTACCAGGTGTTCTGGTACTGGCGCCTGCACGGGCAGGCCTTTTCACCCGAGGCGGTGCGCGCCTTCTCCGAGTTGCTGGGCCAGTTGCCGAGCGAAGACAACGGCATGGACGAAGCCGACGCGGCCTGGACCGACTGGCGCCAGGCCCGCACCGGCGCCTATGCCCGGCTGGGCCATCCGCTGCCCGTGGCCAAGGCACCCGCCACGCCGCCTTCGCAGCAAGCGCCGCAATGGAATGCAGACACCCTGCAGGCAAGCCCCAACTGCTTCTATGGCGACGCCTTTCGCAACGCCACCAAGACGCTGGGCCAGCGCATGGAACGCGCCGCAAGCGACAAGGCCGCCGGCCCGTTCGTGCTGCACTGGCTGCAGGCGCAGGACGCGGTGTTCGACACCTGCAGCGAGAAGCCCGGCACGGCCGCTGCCGCCGCGCCGGCCCCCGCTGCCCTCTCTACCCTCCCTGCCCTTCCCGTCAATTCGCCCGCCTGGCTCACAGCCGACCACGCCTACCAACAGGCCGCGCAGCACTTCTACGCCGGCGACCTCGACGGCGCCGACACCGCGTTCACCGACATCTCCGCGGACAAGGCCAGCCCCTGGCGCGACCTGGCCGCCTACATGCGGCTGCGCGTGCTGGCGCGCCAGAACCCGGGCGGTGAGCCTTCCTACTCGGAGAGCGACGGCCCGGGCAAGGAAAGCGCCGAGGCCTTGAAGCAGCAGGCCGCGCTCACCAGGGAGGTCGATGCCATCGCCCTGCCGCTGCTGAAAAACCCGCGCCTGCAGGCGCTGCACGCGTCGGTGCACCGGCTGGCCGAGGCGCTGCGCATTCGCTACCTCACGCCCGGCACGCGGCTGCAGCGCCTGGCCGACAGCCTGAAGACGATGGGCCCGCCCGATGCGGCAGCCGCCCGGCTGCTGCTGCTGAACCACGAGTTCCGTACCTGCGCCATCGGCGGCTGCAGGTACGTGGGCTCGGCGAACCCGTCGGACCTGGTGCAGTGGCTCAGCACGGTGCGCGGCTTCGACGGCCCTGCCGACACCACCACGGCCAGCGACAAGTGGCGCGAAAAATTCAGCTGGAGCAGTTACCAGCGCACCCACGAACTGGCCTGGCTGATGGCCGCAGCGAGCCTGGTGCCGGCCAGCACTGCAGCCGACGACAAACGCGAAGCCGAACTGCAGGCCGCGCTGGCCGCCGTGCCCGACGACCACCCCGCCCGCTTCGCCGCCACGCAACTGCGCGCGCAGCGCCTGTTTGCGCAGGGCCGCTTCAAGGAGGCGCGCGCCCTGGTCGCCGGCGCGGCCGACTCGCCGCTGATTGCGCACAGCCTCTCGGGCCAGAACCTGGTGAAGGCGCTGCTGCTGCCCACGGCCGCGTCGGAAGACGAATGGCGCCGCCTGGCGATTCGCCCGGTGGTGGCGCGCCGCGACCCCGAGGCCACGCAAGCCAAGCCCAGCGCGGTGCCGCTGGCCAGTGCCTTCGACGACGACGTGGTGCGCTTCCTGAACACGCGCGCGCCGCTGGCGATGTGGCTGCGCCTGGCCGCCGACCCGGCGCTGGCGCCCGCGCTGCGCGACACGCTGCTGGAAACCGCATGGACCCGCGCGGTGCTGGCCGAGGACTACGCCACCGCCCGCCGCGCGGCGCAGATGCGCGTGGCCTCGCTGCCGACCACGCCGGCCAAGGGCCCCGACCCCATCGCCGGCATCCGCCGTTCGCTCGCGCTGGCGCCGGGCGACACCGCCGCATGGCACCGCCTGCTGCTGGAGCGCATGGCCAGCACCACCGAAACGCTGCAACCGCCGCACCTGCCCGGCGCCTCATGGGACATTCGGCCCACGCCGCTTGCGCCGGCGCAAGACCTGACGGCGCAGCGCAACCTGGCGCCCGGCACCTACGGCAAGTGGTGCGCCCCGCTCGGCGTGCAGACATCGGGCGCGCAGACATCGGGCGTGCAGGCATCCGGTGGACAGGCGGCCACCGCCGCCGACTTCGAGCCCCCCGCCTTCGTGCCGCAGGCCGAGCGCACCCAGCAGGCCGCGCTGGTCGCCCGGCTGCGTGCCGTGCCACCGGACTCGGTCTACTTCACGCAGGAAAGCCTGGCGCTGATGCAGCGCGACAAGGCCGACGCGCTGGTGCCGCAGGCGCTCTCGGTGGCGGTGAAGATGGCGCGCTACACCTGCCAGGACAAGACGGTGGGCGACTGGTCGCGCAAGGGCCTGCAGGCCCTGCACGCGAACTACCCGAAGTCGACCTGGGCCGCCAGCACCCTGTACTGGTACGGCGGCCGCTAGGCAACAAACGCCCGGCCTACTTGGGCCGAACGGCGTCCGCCGTTCCCTGAATGAAGGCCTTGATGCTCTCGATGTCGTCGCCCGAGAGCTTGCCCGTGAAGTCCGGCATGCCGCGCGCCATGGCCGGGCCCTTCAGGATGAACTTGTCCAGGTTCTCGATGTACGCCGCGTCCATGTAGCCCAGGTTGGGAATGTTGCCGCCGCGGTCCACGCCCGGCACGCCGTGGCAGAACACGCAGTTGCTCACGTACAGCATGGTGCCGGCCTGGACCTTGGCGGGGTCGTACTTCACGCCCTGCACCAGCTTGTCCATGCGGTACTGCACGAAGTCGGGCATCTTGGCCGTGCCGCCCACCGCAAAGGTGTAGACCGTGCCCGGCCCCTGCTTTTCGGTGGCGCGCTGCGCCAGCCCGTACACGCCGCCCCAGCCCACCGCCACCGACACGTACTGCTTGCCGTCCACCATGTAGGTCGATGGCGCCGCCACCACGCCGGTGCCGGTGGGGGTTTCCCAGAGCTTCTCGCCGGTCTTGGCGTTGTAGGCCAGCAGGCGCCCGTCGGCCGTGCCCTGGAACACCAGGTTGCCGGCGGTGGAGAGCGTGCCGCCGTTCGAGGGCGACACATAGTCCACGCCCCAGGCCTCCTTCTGCGCCACCGGGTCCCAGGCCACCAGGCGGCCGAAGGGCTTGCTGGTGGGCGGCTCCACGTTCGCGAACTTGGCCAGGTTCCAGCCCAGGCCGGCGTGCGGGCGGCCCGGCACGTCTTCGTTGAACTTCCAGTCCTTGTCGTCCATGAGGTTGATCGGCACGTGCTGCGAGGGCAGGTAGGCCAGGCCGGTCTGCGGGTTGAACGACATCGGGTGCCAGTTGTGCGCGCCGAACGGCCCCGGAATGGCGTCGTTGGGCTTGGTGCCGTCGCGCGCAGAGGCCACGCCGATGGGGCGGCCGTTCTTGTCGTAGCCGGTGGCCCAGTTCACCTCGGTGAAGTTCTTCGCGGAAATGAACTTGCCGTTGGTGCGGTCGATGACGAAGAAAAAGCCGTTCTTGGGCGCATGCAGCAGCACCTTGCGCGCCTTGCCCGCCACCTTCATGTCGGCCAGGATCATCGACTGGGTGGACGTGTAGTCCCAGTTGTCGCCGGGGGTCTCCTGATAGTGCCACTTGTACTTGCCGGTGTCGGGGTCGAGCGCCACCACCGAGCCCAGGTAGAGGTTGTCTCCGCCCTTGGGGCTGCGCGCCTTGTGCGACCACGGCGAGCCGTTGCCGGTGCCCACGTACATCAGGTTGAGCTCGGGGTCGAAGGCAAAGCTGTCCCACGCGGTGCCGCCGCCACCGGCCTCCCAGTACTTTCCGCTGGGGTCCCAGGTCTTGGCCGCCTTGGCCATGGAAGCGTCTTCGAAGGGCTTGCTCGGGTCGCCGGGCACCACGAACCAGCGCCACTTCTGGTCGCCGGTCTTGGCGTCGTAGGCGGTCACGAAGCCGCGCACGCCGTACTCCGCGCCGCCGTTGCCGATGATGACCTTGCCCTTGAACACGCGCGGCGCGCCGGTGATGGTGTAGCTGCCCTTCTGGCCGTCCAGCGTGTCTTTCTCCCAGACCTTCTGGCCGGTGGCCGCGTCCAGCGCGATGAGGCGCCCGTCGTAGGCCGCCACGTAGATGCGCCCTTCGTAGATGGCCACGCCGCGGTTCACCACGTCGCAGCAGCCCTTGTAGCCCTTGGACTTGTCGACCTGCGGATCGAAGGTCCACAGCTTCTGCCCGGTGCGCGTGTCGATGGCGTGCACCACGCTCCAGGAGGCGGTGACGTACATGATGCCGTCCACCACCAGCGGCGTGGCCTCCACGCCGCGTGTCGACTCCAGGTTGTACGACCAGACCAGCCCCAGGTCTTTCACGTTGGCCGCGTTCACCTGGTCGAGCTTGCTGAAGCGCGACTCCGCGTAGTCGAGGCCCACGCTGGGCCAGTCGGGGGTTTTTTGCGCCGCGTTGGCACGGATGAAGCTGCCGTCGACGCGCTTGGTGGCGCTTGCGGCGCGCTCCTGTGCGTTCTGGGCCTGGGCCTGGGCCGCGGTCGTGGCAACGCTCGATATGCCCACGCACAGCAGTGCGCCGGCGAGCATCCGCAGCCCGGAGTGTGTTTTTGTCATCGCAGGTCTCCTTTGTGCCGCAAGGATGGTCTGCGCGGGCTTCGCGTTCATCTTGGGGATTTCCCCAGTCCGGTGCTGTTCCATTGCGGAACACATTCGGTGGTGGTCCCCACCGACCCCGCTCAGGGAGGCAACGAACCCCATGGCCCTCGACACCATTGGCACGGCGGATGCGCCGCGCCAGCTTTTTGCCAGCACGCCGGCGCAGCGCGTGGCGCTCGCGCGGCGGCAGTTCTTCGACGAAGGCGTGCGCCCCTCTGGCCTGGTGGGCGAGGCGGTGATTCAGTCGTGGCTGCGCTGCACCCGCACGCACACCGACCGCCAGCGCATCGTGCCCTTCGACGCGGTCACGCCCAGCCGGTTGCACGCCACGCTGGCGCGCAACCGCCAGCTGCTGGAGGTGGCGCGCCTGGAGCTGGCGCAACTGGAGAACATGCTCGCGGGCACCGACTGCCGCGTGATCCTCACCGACCGCGAAGGCGTGGTGGTGCACGTCACCGAGCAGCCGGCCGCCGCGCACCAGCCGGTGCTGCGCAAGACGGCGCGCGTGGGCGTGAACATTTCCGAGCGCATCGTGGGCACCACGGCGCCGGGCATCGTGGCCAGCACCGGGCAGGCCTGCACGGTCGACGGCGCGGAGCACTACTTCGACGTGCTGTGCCACATGCAGTGCGCGGCCGCGCCGATACGCGACGTGACGGGGCAGCTCGCGGGCGTGCTCGACCTGACGGCGGAGGCGCGGCGCTTTGGCTTCGACGCGGCGTCGATGGTGGCGCTGTATGCCACCACCATCGAGAACCGGCTGCTGCAGGCGCAGTCGCGCGACCACCTGATCCTGCGCTTTCAGTCCAGCCCCACGCTGCTGGGCACGCCGCTGGAGGCGCTGGCGGGCATTGCGCCCGACGGCACCATCGCCTGGCTCAACAACGCCGGCGCGCGGCTGCTGGGCCGGCTGCCCGAGGCGGCGGACGAGCGAGACGTCGAATGCCTGCTGGGGCACGACCTGGCAAGCCTGCTGCGGCTGGGGCGGCGAGAAGCCGCACAGCCGCTGCGGCTTGCAAGCGGGCTGGGCGTGTGGGTGCAGGCACACCTGAAAGGCCGGGACGGCGCGGACTTCAGGCATGCGGTGGCGATGCCGGGCGATGCCGCGCCGATGGCCATCGAACGCGGGCCGGACGCTGTGGACCTTGCGGCGGGCGCGAGTCTTGTGAGCGACGACACCGCGCCGCCAGCGGAAACGCTGAGCGCGCACAGCCGAAAGCTGATCGAGGACACGCTGGCGGCGCACGGCGGCAATGTGTCGCAGGCGGCGCGGCAGTTGCGCGTGTCGCGCGGCACGCTGTACCGGCGGCTGCGCGGGTGGCAGCAGACGGAAGAAGATGCCGCGCCCGCACCGGCTTGAACCGACCGACTGATCAGACCGCAGCGTGGGCCAGCGCGCGCGCGCGGCGCGCCTTGGCGTCGGGCTGCAGCGGCCGCAGGTACTCGTGCAGGGCCAGTGCGGCGGCGCCCACAGCGGGCGCCAGCGCGTCGTAGCGCGCGGTGCGCAGCTCGGGCGGCGGCATGCCCGCGCCGTCGGCATGCCGCTTGACGCTTTCGAACGCCGCCTGCGCAAAGCCGCGATGCGCCGCGCACGCCTGCCCGCCGAGCACAATGGCGCGTGGGTTGAACGTGACCCACAGGTTCTGCAGCAGCACGCCGAAGAACGCCGCGGCGCGCGCCATGTCGGCGCCCTGGCGCGCCAGCACGCGCGAGCCGAAGAAAGCCTCGGCGCAACCGCGCCGGCCGCACGAGCACAGCGGCCCGTCGAGCTCGAGGATGGTGTGTCCGATTTCGCCCGCCATGCCCTGCGCGCCGGTGAAGAGCCTGTCGTTCAGCACCACGCCCGCGCCCACGCCCACGTCGCAGTTGACGAAGATGAGCGGGTCTTCGCCCTCGCCCGCAGCAAACTCGTATTCGCCCAGCGCGGCGGCGTCGGCATCGTTCTGCAACTGCACGGTGACGCCCGGCAGGCCGACGGCGGCAAAGGCCTGCTCCAGCGCGGGCAGCAGGCTCACGTTGCGCCAGCCGAGGTTGGGCGCGAAGCGCACGACGCCGGTGCAGTCGTCCACCGCGCCGGGCACGCACACGCCGATGCTCGACAGCCGCAGCCTGCGTTGCTTCAGCTGCACGTTGGCGGCGGCGGCCATGCGCGCCACCTGCGCGCACACGCCGGCCGGTGTGCCATCGGTGAGCGCGTGGGTGTCCGAGTACAGCACCTCGCCCTGCAGCGACACGCAGACCAGGCGCACGGTTTCCACGGCAATCTCCACGCCCATGAGCGCGCGCACGCCCACGTTGATCTGCAGCGGTGTCGACGGCCGCCCGAGCCCGTCGGCCATCGCGGTGCCGCCTTCGCTGAGCCAGTCTTCGTCGATCAGCTCGCGCACCAGCAGGCTCACGGTGGATTTGGTGAGGCCGCTCTCGGTGGCCAGCCGCGCACGCGACAGGCCGGGCTGCGCGCGCAGCAGGCGCAGCAGCACGCTGCGGTTCATGCGCTTGAGCAACTGCTGGTCGCCTATGGTGGTCACGTCAGGCCGATGCGGCTGTGGCTGCGGTGATGGCGTGCGGTGCCTGTTCCTTGCCGTCGGGCCGCTTGCCCGCAATGATCATTCCGAGCACCTGGTCTTCGGTGACGTCGGCGGTGCGGTAGGTGCCCACGAGCTTGCCGTTCTTCATGACGGCGAGGCGGTCGCTGAGGGAGAACACGTCGGGCATGTCGTGTGTGATGAGGAAAATGCCCACGCCGTCGTCCTTCAGTTGCTTCACAAGGCGCCCGACCATGGCGGTTTCTTCGGGGCCGAGCGCGGCGCAGGGCTCGTCCATGATGAGGATGCGGGCGTTGAAGTACAGCGCGCGCGAGATGGCGACCACCTGGCGTTGTCCGCCGGAGAGGCGGCGCACGGGGATGCGGATGTTGGTGAAGTTCTTGTTCAGGCGTTGGAACACTTTGCGTGCCTGCACTTCCATGAAGTGGTCATCCAGGGTGTTCCAGGCGGTCATTTTCTCGCGGCCGAGGAAGAGGTTGGCCACGGAGTCGAGGTTGTCGGCCAGCGCAAGGGTCTGGTAGATGGTTTCGATGCCTTGGGCCTGTGCTTCGGCGGGGGTGCGAATATTGACTTTTTCGCCTGCGATGAGTGTGTCGCCCGAGTCGATGGGGTAGGCGCCCGCGAGCATTTTCATGAGCGTGGATTTGCCGGCGCCGTTGTGTCCGAGCAGGGCCACCACTTCACCGGGGTAGAGGTTGACGCTGACACCGTCCACCGCCTTGACGCCTCCGAACGATTTGCGAATGTCTTTCAGCTCTACCAGGGGGCTGGATTTGTCTACTGCTGTCATCTCAGTTTCTTTCGTGGAACGACTGCTGAACTGTGCGTGGGGCATAAATTCCTTCGGGGCGCGTGCACCGGCCGCCGGGTACTCCCCTCCGCGAATGTCCCCCGGGGCTGCGCCCCTCCTCCTTTATTTCGCTGCGGGGAGCACCCGACGCCCTGTGCACCAGGGCACGCTCTGGGTGATCGCGCGATCAACCACTGCTCCGAATAACGCTCGTGAGGGTGGGGTGCCTTGCGCAGCGAAATAAAGGAGGAGGCCGCAGGCCGGGGGACATTCGCGGAGCAAGGTACCCCGCCCTCGCGAGCGCGCCCTGAACAGCAGCGCGCCCAGAACAAGCAGAGCATCACCTCAGCTCTCCCCGAACTTGCGCCGATACAGCACGTCGAAGACGACAGCCACGATCAGAACCTGCCCGATGATGACCATGCGCTTGCCGATGGGTACGTCCAGCAACAGCATGCCGCTGTCCAGAGACTGCATGATGAGCGCGCCCAACACCGAGCCGAAAATCGAGCCGCTGCCACCCGCCAACGCCGTGCCGCCAATCACCGCCGCCGCAATCACGTACAGCTCCATGCCGTTGCCCAGCGAGTTGGTGCCCGCGTTCAAACGTGCAATGGACACGATGGCCGCAATCGTCACCAGCACCGCCAGCAACGCGAACAACATCAACGTGACACGCTTCACCGGAATTCCCACCAACGCCGCCGCATCCGGGTTGCCGCCCATCGCAAAAATGTAGCGGCCAAAACGCGTGCGGTGCACGATGAACGACAGCACGATGGCCACCGCCGCCCAGATCAGCACCGGAATCGGAATGCCCTGCGGCGCGTCCTTCGAGTCGATCTTGTAGTGGTTCATGACCGCCGCAAAACCGATCACCACCGCCGCCGGCACCGCCGTGAGCAACAGCTCCAGCCACAGCGGCTCGTTGGGCATTTCGTGGCGGGCACGCGCGCGGCGCTTCTGGAACATGCGCGCGAACAGCACCAGCGCCACCACGCCCGCAATCACCCAGCTGGCCGTTACGCCAATGCCGCCGTCGTAGCCGCCGCCCAGGCGCTGAAAGAACTCGTCGTTCACCGGCTGCGTCTTGCCGTCGGCCACCAGAAAGGCCGCACCGCGAAACGACATGAGGCCACCCAGCGTCACCACGAACGAAGGCACGCCCAGCATCGCCGTGAGCCAGCCCTGGTAGATGGACACCAGCAACGCCACCGCGAGCCCCGCAAGGCAGGCGGTGGGCCACGACCAGCCCGAGGTGTATTGCAGGTACGCAATGAGCACACCCACGAAGCCCATCACCGAACCGACCGACAGGTCGATGTGGCGCGCCACGATGATCAGCACCATCACGGTCGACACGATGCCGACCACGGCCGTCTGCTGCGCCACGTTGTAGAGGTTCTCGGGCGAGAGAAACACGCCGCCCGACATCACGCTGAACACCACGGCCATGACGACCAGCAGCAGGCACATCAGGATGAGCCGCAAGTCGATGCCCGTGCGGCGCCACCACCCCGGTGTTGGATCGCTCATTTTTTTAATCCCTCAGGAATGCGGATGCGCAACCAGCCAGCGGCAGGCCCTTTGCGGGGCTGGCCGGTGGCTGCATTGCGGGAAAGGGGCGCGTTGTGCTTTTTAAGCCGAACGCGCCGGTTGCGTTACTTGCAGGCCGCGGGCGCGCTGGCGCCCGTCACGCCCTTGCAGAGCTCGTCTTTCTTGATCCAGCCGGCCTTGACCACCACTTCGAGGTTGTCGCGCGTGACGGGCACGGGCGTCAGCAGGCGCGATTGCAGCGACACCTTCTTGGGGCCGCTGGCCCAGGTCGCGGCCTTGTCAACGGGCTTGCCCTGCGACATGGCAACGGCCGCCATGGCGGCCTCGCGGCCGAGCTCGCGCGAGTCCTTGAAGATGGTCGCGGTCTGCGTGCCCAGTGCAATGCGGTTGAGGGCCGCAAAGTCGGCGTCCTGGCCCGACACCGGAATGCCGCGCAGGCCCTTGGCCGTGAGCGCCGCCACGGCGCCGCCGGCCGTGCCGTCGTTGGCCGCCACCACCGCGTCGACCTTGTTGCCGTTCTTGGTGAGGATCTGCTCCATGTTCTTCTGCGCGACCTCGGGCTTCCAGCCTTCGGTGTACTCGTCGCCGACGATCTTGATGTCGCCCTTCTTGATGGCGTCGGCCAGCACCTCCTGCTGCCCCGCGCGCAAGAAGTCGGCGTTGGGGTCGCTGGGCGAGCCCTTGATGATCACGTAGTTGCCCTTGGGCTTGACCTTGAGCACCTCGCGCGCTTCCATGCGGCCGACCTCCACGTTGTCGAAGGTGATGTAGAAAACACCGGGCGCCTCGATGAGCCGGTCGTAGGCCACCACGGGCACCTTCTGGCGCGTGGCCTTGGTGACGGCGGGAAGAATGGCGTCCTTGTCCATGGCCAGCACGATGAGGGCCTTGGCACCCTTGGCCATCAGGCCCTCGATGTCGCCGAGCTGCTTCTCTGGCGAGCCACCCGCGTCGGCACTGATGTACTTGGCGCCCAGCTTCTCCAGCTCGGCCTTGATGGCGGCCTCGTCGGTCTTCCAGCGCTCTTCCTGAAAGTTGGACCAGCTCACGCCGACCACGGTCTGCGCCATGGCGCCCACCGCCGTCAGACCGAAGGCCATGGCGGCCAGGGTGTGTTTCAGTTGCATCGATGTCTCTCCAATGTTGGTGCGCCCTGCAGCAACCAACGGTGTAAGAAATTAGTTAGTTTGAAGGGCGAACTAACTATCCCATCGCGGCGGGGCGGTGGGCATCCGGGGTTTCCCGAAGCGGCAATCACGGTGCCGGTTTTTGCCTGCGCGCGGCTGGGCGCGGTCCTACGCGGCGTGCTGGCGCGCATCGGTATGTTCCCGACCGGCCAACGCTCGAACCCGAAGAGCAACCCAACCACCACACCCCACAAAGGAGCCACCATGTCGACCGAAATGCTCAAGCAGATTGCCGCTTCGCGGCTGCCCCTGGTGATGTCCGCAACGAAGGATGTCGATGCGGTGTTGAAGCTGCGCGACGCGGGCCTGGTGCTCGCGCTGGTGCCCTCGGCCGCCGACACCGCAAAGATGCCGGGCCTGCGCGTGGTGCAGGTGCTGGCGGTCACGCAGAAGGGCTTCGAGGCGCTGCAGCAGGTGCGCTACCCCGGTGAGCGCGCACGTGAAAAAGGCCGGGAGATCCCGGCCTTTTTCTGAACTGCACTGAGCGCCGAGGGGCGCTCAGCAAGCCTCGTCACTCGCTGGCGCGTGCGGCGTTGCGCAGGTCACGAATCTGGTCGTGGTTGCGCTGCGCGCCTTCGGCTTGTTGCGCGATCACGGCGCGCACATCGGCCGGCAGGTTGTTCTTCAGTGCCTTGCGGTAGCGGGCCACGGCAGTGTCTTCACCGCGCTCGCACGATTCGAGAATGGACAGTTCGCTGTTGGCGCCCAGTGTGCCCTTCACGTGCACCCAGCCGCGGTGCAGTGCGCCGCTGGCGGTGCCACCGTCGGCCGGCGTGCCGCCGTAAGCGGTGACCAGCGCAATCAGCTCGGCTTCGGCCGTCTTGCATTGCACGGCGCGGCTCGCGAACAGCGTTTTGGCCGCGGGGCTCTTCACTTCTTCGGCGCAGGCGCGAAAGCCGTATTCGCCGTCGCGGGTGTTTTCGAGCAGGTCGTTCAACACGTCCACCACGTCGCCGTTGGCCAGCACCGGGCCGGTGTTCAGGGTGTCGTTGGTTGCTTCGTTGTAAGCCATCTCTGGAGTCCTTTCATTGCCTGTCTGCATGACAGGACGGGTTGCAAGTCGTCAGCCTCTCTGAGTTGCTTTGTGGCTGACCGAAAACCCATGGTCCGAAGATTGGCGTGCGCATGGCGTCGGCCCATCGGGCAAGCCGGCGTAGGTGAAGGACGACCTTGCCTGCAAGGCCCCAGTCTGTCGATTGGCCGCACGCAGCCGCACCCAGCCGCTCAGCCGATCAGCCGATGCGCCAGGCCTGCATCCACACCGCGATGCCGTCGAGCAGTTCGTCCATTGCTTCTTCGTCGCTGCGCCCTGACCGTTTGAGCAGATGAAAGCCGTGGTCCGCGCCGTCGATTTCCAGCACCGTGGCCAGCGCGCCGAGCGCTTGCGTGGCGAGGTGGAACGGGCCGGGCTCGGCCAGCGTGTCGCGCGGGCCGTGCACAAAGAGCATCGGCACATCGACATGCTGCAAATGCGCGGCGCGAGCGGCCGCGGCCTCGGGTGAGCCCGAGGGGTGCAACGGAAAGCCGATGAACACCAGGCCCTGCACAACCGGCAGCGGCGCGAGCGCCTGGGCCTGCGAGCTCATGCGCCCGCCGAACGACTTGCCGCCGGCAAAGAGCCGCACACCGTCGAACCGCGCCGTCGCGCACGCCGCCGCCGCGCGCACCGTGGCATGCGCCAGCGCGGGTGCGTCCGTGCGTTTCTTGCCCTGTTCCATGTAGGGAAACTGATAACGCAGCGTGGCGATGCGCCGCTGCGCAAGACCTTCGGCCACGGCCTGCATGAACGGATGCGCCATGCCCGCGCCGGCGCCGTGCGCGAGCACGAGGCAGGCCTCGGGCGCAGGAGGCGACAAGGCAATGGCGGACACGGAAATGTCGGGGGAGGCGAGGTCGGGCGCGACGGAAATGGAAAGGTGCTTGAGGGTGTTCACCGCCTTAGTTTGCCCAACGCAAACCCCGCACGGGCCACTGCGCCTTCGGCGCCGTCCGACACGCGCGCGGCCGCGTTCGATGTAAATTGATGTTTCCGCATCCGGCTGTTCCAGCCGGCTTTTTTTCGGCCCTCTGGTGGGCCTTCCTTGGGAGTCAAGGTTGTGAGGCACTGGTTGATGGCACTCGGCATGGTCGGCTGCGTCGCGCACGCGCAGCCTGGCTGGTTCACCGTGGTGGGCGATCCGCTGGACAAGGGGGCAGACACGGTTCAGGTCGACCCCGACCGCGTGGCCGTGGCGGCAAGCGACAAGGCGATGAACCTGCGCGTGAACCGCGCCTCGCCGCGCCTGAACTGGGACGGCATTGCCTACCGCTCGTACGAGTCGCGCGTGGTGTTCGACTGCCAGTCGCGCCGCGCCAGCTACATGGCCGCGCGCTACTACACCGAGCCGATGTGGCAGGGCGAGCCGCACCATGTGGCCCACTACGCCGACGCGCCCAAGCCGGTGCTGTTCCGCGACATGAAGCCGAACCCGACGGCGCGCATCGTGCGCGCGGCGTGCCGGCCACGCGCTAGCTGAACACGCGCCAGCTGAGCATGCGCCAGCTGAACACCGCTGCCGCGGCTCAGAGCTGCGACGACAGCAACGAGGACAGGTGCTCCAGCGCCTTCTCGTGCAGCGGGCGGCCTTTCCACTGCGCGAAGGTCAGGCGCTTCGACTCGCGCAGGTCGGCCTCGAACTGCTCCGTCTGCGCGGCGGCAAAGGCCGCGTCGTAGATGTTCAGGTTGGCCTCGTCGTTCAGGCGAAACGACCGGTTGTCGAAGTTGGTCGAGCCCACCGACACCAGCAGCCCGTCCACCGTGAAGACCTTGCAATGGAACATGGTCGGCTGGTATTCGCTGATCTCGGCGCCGGCCTCCAGCAACGGGCCCCAGGCCGCGCGCGAGGCACCGCGCACGGTCTGCGAGTCGATGATCGGCCCCGGCGTGATGATGCGCAGGCGCACCCCGCGCTGCATGGCCGCCACCAGCGCGCCCACGGTCAGGTCGTCCGGCACGAAGTACGCGCTCGACAGGTCGATGGTCTTGGTGGCCGCCGCAATCGACAGCAGGTACATCAGGTGCATGCTCTCGCTGCCGCCCGAAGGCGAGCTGCTGAACATCTGGGCGCGGCCCTTGCTGTCACCGTCGCCTGCCGGGGACATCGGCGCAATGGCCGGAAAGTACCGCTCGCCGTGCAGCACGTCGCCCGACACCTTCACCCAGTTGTCCATGAACACCGCCTGCATCTGCGCCACCACCGGGCCTTCGACCTTGTAGTGCGAGTCGCGCCAGTGGTCCGCATCCTGCGCGTGGCCGGTCCAGGCGGGCGCAATGCCCACGCCGCCGGTGAAGCCGGTGCGCCCGTCCACCACCAGCAGCTTGCGGTGGGTGCGGTTGTTCATGCGGGCAATGTCGTACCAGCTCGGCTTGTGGAACTTGCGGATCTGAACGCCCGCGGCTTCCATCTCGCGCACGAAGTCGGCGTCGACCTTCACGCTGCCCACCCAGTCGAGCAGCACATGCACCTTCACGCCCGCGCGGGCGCGCTCGGACAGCGCGTCGGCAAAGGTGCGGCCGATGTCGCCCGACCAGTAGATGTAGGTCTCGAAGGTGATGCTCTGCCTGGCGCCGCGAATGGCCGCGAGCATGGGCGGAAAGATCTGGTCGCCGTTCTGCAAGGCCTCGAAGCGGTTGCCCTCGGTGATGGGCGGCCCCAGCATCACGCCCAGCGCGCGCTGGTACTGAGCGTCGTGCAGCGCGTATTCGCGCTTGACTTGCTCGTCGAGCTTTTTCTCTCCGCTGCTCAGGTTGAGCACCAGCAGCGTGGCGGCCAGCGTCAGGATGAAAGTCCAGGCGACCGTCTTGAATGTGCCGCGGTGGCGCACGCCGAAACGCAAGGCTTGCTCAGTCGATCAGTTGCGTCTTGATCGCGTAGTACGTCAGGTCGCTGTTGGTGGACAGGTTCATTTTTTCCATGAGGCGCGTGCGGTAGGTGCTGATGGTCTTCACCGACAGCGACAGCGCCTCGCCGATGGCGCCCACCGACTCGCCCTTGGCCAGCTTCAGGAACACCTGGAACTCGCGCTCCGACAGGTGCTTGTGCGGCGGCGCGTTGTCCTTGCGCTCCAGCTGGCCGGCCAGCAGCTCGGCCACCGAGGGCGAAATGTAGCGGCGGCCCAGTGCCACGGTGCGAATGGCCTTGGCAATTTCTTCGGGCTCGCATTCCTTGTTGAGGTAGCCGGAGGCGCCCTGGCGAATCAGGTTCACCGCGTAATGCTCTTCGGGGTAGCCGCTGAGAATGAGCACGCCCAGGTCGGGTGCCTTGGCGCGCACCATGGCCAGCGCGTCGATGCCGCTCTGGCCGGGCATCGACAGGTCCATCACGAGCACGTCGATGTCGCAGGTGCGCACCAGGTCGATGGCTTCGCGGCCGGTGGCGGCCTCGCCGACCACACGGAAGTCGACAAAGGTGGAGAAGAACGCCTTGAGGCCTGTGCGGACGACGGCGTGGTCGTCAACGATGCCGATCTTGATCATGGTGTGCTCCTGCTGCTTGAACGGTAGGCGCCAGCGGTTTGGCGCAATAGGGGAGCGACGATGCCACACGCATGCGCCCGCGGGAGGCCCCAAATGCGGGACGCGGCGTTGTCCTGCACGGGTATGCAGGATTGGCTGTCGCTGGCGTCGGACGCGGGCGACATGCAGGCGCGCTTGGCCCTCCCCGGGGGATTCCCTGTCGACAAGGCCCTGGCGCGCGACTTCAATCGAATGCGCCGGCGCATACGCCCGGGAGGCCAGGGGCCTGGGTACATTTTTTGCAGCGGCGCTTTGCTGCCTTCGCAGCAAAGCAGGCGCCCGGCCAGGGCGGCACGTGTTCCCTCCAGAGGAAGCCATGCAATTCAGCTATTCCACAACGGACGTCAGCGGCGCCCGCCGGCTCGACTACTGGGCCGAGTCGGTCTGCAAGCGCCTGATTCCGGCGGCCGGCAAGTTCAGCCATGCCGGCAACTTCGAGGGCTCGCTCACCGGCCACACGCTGGGCAACCTCACGGTGTGCCGCATGAGCTCGAAGCCGCACACCTTCGACCGCACGCCGCACCATGTGCGCGTGGCACCCGAGGAAGACTTTGTGGCGGTGCTGATGCAGGAGGGCTCGGCCCTGCTGCAGCAAGGCGGGCGCGACGTGCAGGTGCGCCCGGGCGACATCGTGCTGTACGACTCGGCACGCCCCTTTCTGCACCACCTGGCGCCGGCCTCGATGCTGCTGGTGCGCATGCCGCGCCAGCAACTGCTGTCGCGCTTTGCACGCGCCGAGGGCATGGCCACGGTGCGCATTGCCGAGGGCCGCTCGATGGCCACGCTGCTGATGCGCATGGCGGAGGAGGCGTTCGACTTTTCCATGGGTGGTGAGAGCGGTGCGGGAGCCGGGAGCAGCGCACCCAGTGCCGCCGGCGCGCGGCTGGCGGGCGCCTTCCTCGACACGCTGAGCGCAGCGATGGAAGTGCAGGACGCCCACGCCGCCGACGGCGCGCAAGGCTCGCGCTACGGCTCGGCCTACCAGCGCGCCAACCAGTACATCGACGCCCACCTGGAGGACAGCGAACTCGACGGCGACGGCATCGCGGCGGCCGTGCACATTTCTCCGCGCACGCTGGCGCGGGTGTTCGCGACGCATGGCACCACGGTCATGCACCACGTGTGGAAGCGCAGGCTGGAGGCCAGCTTTCGTGTGCTCAAGGAAGGCCGGGTGCACCAGGTGTCGCAGGCGGCGCTGCAGTGCGGCTTCAACGACCTGTCGCACTTTTCGCGGGCGTTCAAGAACGCGTTCGGCGTGACGCCGCGCAGCCTGCTGCCTACGGCCGACGGGCACTGAGCCCCCCGGCTCACCGCTTGTTCAGGCGATGGCCGGGTAGTGCCCCGTGCCTTCGGGCCAGGGCGTGAGCACCTCGAAGCCGTCGGGCGTGACCGCCACCATGTGCTCCCACTGCGCCGACAGCGAGCGGTCGCGCGTGACCACGGTCCAGCCGTCGGCCAGCTCACGGGTGTCGCGCTTGCCGGCATTGATCATGGGCTCGATGGTGAACACCATGCCGGCCTCCAGCCGCAGGCCCTGCCCGGGCTGGCCGTAGTGCAGCACCTGCGGCTCGTCGTGGTAGATCTGCCCGATGCCGTGGCCGCAGTACTCGCGCACCACGCTGAAGTGCTCGCGGTGCGCCACCTTCTGAATTGCGTAGCCCACGTCGCCCAGCGTGGCGCCCGGGCGCACCTGCAGAATGCCCGCGCGCATTGCTTCGTAGGTGGTGTCGACCAGCCGGCGCGCCAGCTCGCTCGGCTCGCCCACAAAGTACATGCGGCTGCAGTCGCCGAACCAGCCGTCCTTGATGACGGCCACGTCGATGTTGACGATGTCGCCGTCCTTCAGGGTTTCCTTGGCCGACGGAATGCCGTGGCAGATGACGTGGTTGACCGAGGTGCAGACCGTCTTGGGAAAGCCGTGGTAGCCGATGTTGGCCGCAATGGCGCCCTGCACCTTCACGATGTGGTCGTGGCACAGGGCGTCCAGCGCCTCGGTGGTGACGCCCGGCTTCACATGCTCGCCGATGAAGGCGAGCACCTCGGCGGCCAGATGGCCGGCCGCGCGGGACATGGCGATCTGCGCCGGCGACTTGAGGGTGACGCCGCTTTTCATGCGGCCGCTCCGGCCTTGCGGGGCGCTGCGACAGCACGTGCGGGGCGGGCCAGGGGCATCCGCTGCACTGGTGGCACTGGTGGCACCGGGGGCACTGGTGGCACTGGAACCTCCGGCGCCACCGGTGCGGCCAGCGCGGCCGACAGGGCCGACACCGTCGCCAGGTCGAACCCGCCGGCCTGCTCGGCGCGAATCAGCAGCTGGCAGATGTCGCGGTGATCGAGCGCGGGATGCAGCTCGGCCAGCATGCCGATGCGCATCCAGTGCTCGGCCTGTGCGTTGATGGAACGGCTCAGCGCGTTGCCTGCGACACGCAGGTTTTCGTGCATGAGGTCTGAAATCTTGACGATGCCCATGATGGATTTTTGTATATGAAACGTATATGGATCATATCAAGCATTGCGTGCCCCGCCAAACATGCCCTGAAAGCACCGGCTCGCCCATCGAAGGGTTAGCCCGGTAACGTCGATTCCCTCTCGCTTGATACGATTTTTGCCAAAGCGCCCGTTCCAAGGGCGTTGGAGACAAGATGAACCCCGTCACATCCGGCGCTGCCGCCCAGGCGCTGTACCGCGTCATGGTGCGCATCCGCGCCTTCGAGAACGCCGCCGAAACGGCCAGCCAGGGCGGCGTGAGCGCCTATGGCCAGCAGGCCGCCGGCGCGGCCAAGGTGCGCGGGCCGCTGCACCTGTCCACCGGACAGGAGGCGGTGCCGGCCGGCGTGTGCGCCCACCTGCGCTCCACCGACTACCTGACGTCCACCCACCGCGGCCACGGCCACACGCTGGCCAAGGGCGCCGACCTCACGCGGATGATGTGCGAGCTGTTCGGCAAGGCCACCGGCTTCAACGGCGGCAAGGGCGGCTCGATGCACATCGCCGATTTTTCGGTCGGCATGCTGGGCGCCAACGGCGTGGTGGCGGCGGGGCTGCCCATTGCGGTGGGGGCGGCGCACGCGCAGAAGCTGCTGAAAGCGCGTGACGACATCACGGTCTGCTTCTTCGGCGACGGCGCCATCAACCGCGGGCCCTTTCTGGAAGCGCTGAACTGGGCGCGCGTGTACCAGTTGCCGGTGCTCTTCGTCTGCGAGGACAACCGCTGGAGCGCCACCACCGCCAGCGGCCCGATGACGGCGGGCGAAGGCGCCTCGGCACGCGCCGCGGCGCTCGACATCGCGGCCACGCAGGTCGACGGCAACGACGTGTTCGCGGTGCACCAGGCCGCCGCCGCGCTGGTGGCCGAGGTGCGCGCCGGCAGCGGCCCGCGCCTGCTGCATGCGCTCACGTACCGCGTGAAGGGCCATGTGTCGGTCGACCTGGCAGCCTACCGCGACCCGGCCGAGCTGGCCGCCGCGCTGCAGACCGACCCCATCGCGCGGGCGCGCGGGCAACTGCTGTCGATGGGCGTCGCCCCCGCGGCGCTCGACGCGCTGGAGAACGCGGCGCGCGACGAGGTCGACACCGCGCTGGCCATTGCCGACGCGGCGCCCTGGCCCGACGCCAGCGCCGCCTTCACCGACGTGCAGACCACCGGAGCCGGCCAATGGCACTGACCCAAGACCTGAGCTATGCCGAGGCCGCCGTGCTCGCCCTGCAACGCGAGATGACGGCCGACCCGCGCGTGGTGGTGCTGGGCGAGGACGTGGGCCGCGGCGGCATCTTCGGCCAGTACAAGGGGCTGCAGCAGCACTTCGGCGCCGAGCGCGTGATCGACACGCCCATCAGCGAGGCCGCGATCATGGGCGCCGGCGTGGGCATGGCGCTGGCGGGGCTGCGCCCGGTGGTGGAAATGCGCGTGGTCGACTTCGCGCTGTGCGGCATGGACGAGCTGGTGAACCAGGCCGCCAAAAACCGCTTCATGTTCGGCGGCCAGGGCCGCGTGCCGCTGGTGGCGCGCATGCCGGGCGGCATCTGGGACGCCTCGGCGGCGCAGCATTCGCAGTCGCTGGAGGCGTGGTTCGCGCACCTGCCGGGCGTGGTGGTGGTGTGCCCGTCGACCCCGCAGGACAACCACGGCCTGCTGCGCGCGGCGCTGCAGTGCGGCGACCCTGTGGTCTACATCGAGCACAAGGCGCTGTGGGGCGTGCGCGGCGCGGTGGACGAAGGCATTGCCGTGCCGCTGGGCAAGGCGGCGCGCGTGCGCGAGGGCAACGCGCTCACGCTGGTGAGCTGGAGCAAGCAGATGCAGGCCTGCACGGTGGCCTGCGACGCGCTGGCGGCCCAGGGCATTGCGGTCGACCTGATCGACCTGCGCACGCTGTGGCCCTGGGACCGCGAGACGGTGCTGTCGTCGTGCGCGCGCACCGGGCGCCTGCTGGTGGTGCATGAGGCGGTGCAGGCCGCGGGCTTTGGCGCGGAGATTGCGGCCAGCGCGGCGGAGGCCACGGGCTGCCGCGTGGCGCGGCTGGGTGCGCCGCGCATTCCGGTGGGCTATGCGCCGGTGCTGGAGGCGCAGTCGCGCGTGGGGGTGGAGGCCATCGTCGCGGCTGCGAAGAAGCTGGCCGGCTGAAGCGGCGGATGCAGCGCCGGGCATGGACCCCCTCTTCTTCAAGCTGGTGAGGGTGGTCAACCTCACGGCGCGGCCGTTTCACGAGCGCGTGGGCCGCGAGCACCAGCTCACGCTGAACGAATGGCGCGCCATGGCCGTGCTGGGCGCGCAACCGGGGTTGCATGCCACGCAGATCGCGGAGCAGACCGGCCTCGACAAGATGGCGGTGAGCCGCGCGCTGGCCGGGCTGAAGCGCCACCAGCGCGTGCGCCGCCATGAAGACCCGACCGACCAGCGCCGCAGCCGGCTCTACCTCACCGCGGCCGGCAAGGCGCTGCACGAAACGGTGAGCGCCCTGGGCCGCGAGCGGGAGGCCGCGCTGTTCGCCGGTGTCGATGCCGGCGAACTGGCGCTGCTGGGCGCGACGCTGGACAAGCTGATCGACGCGGTGCAGCGCGCCGACTGAGCCCATCGCGCCAGGTCGCGTCAAGCCGCGAAGCCGCCGTCGATGTTCAAGCCGGCACCCGTGACAAACGCGGCTTCCGGGCTCGCCAGGTAAGCCACCATGCCGGCAATTTCGTCGGCATGGCCGTGGCGCTCGATGGCCATGAAGCTGTGCATGGTGGCGGCCATCGGGCCGTTGGCGGGGTTCATGTCGGTGTCGACCGGGCCGGGCTGCACGTTGTTGACCGTGATGCCGCGCGGGCCAAGGTCGCGCGCCAGGCCCTGCACCAGCCCGGTCAGCGCCGACTTGCTCATGGCGTAGACGCTGCCGCCCGCGAACGGCATGCGTTCGGCATTGGTGCTGCCGATGTTGACGATGCGCCCGCCCGTGCCCATGTGCGCCAGCGCGGCCTGGATGGCGACGAACACTGCGCGCACGTTCACGGCCAGGGTGCGGTCGAAGTCGGCCAGGCTGAACTGGTCGACCGGGCCCAGGTGCAACACGCCGGCGCTGTTGACAAGGATGTCGATGCGCCCGCCGAAGTGGCTGGCGGCGCGGTCGATGCCGGCCTTGAGCGCGTCGGCGTCGGCGCTGTCGATCTTCAGTGCCAGCGCGCGGCCGCCTTCGGCTTCGATGGCGCGCACCAGTTCGTCGGCAGCTGGTTGCGAGTTGCTGTAGCTGAAGGCCACGGCGGCGCCGTCGCGCACCAGGCGGCGCACGATGGCCGCGCCGATGCCGCGCGAACCGCCGGTGACGAAGGCGACCTTGCCGGTCAGCACGGAGGGTGAAGAAGCGGAAGAAACGGTATTCGAAGCCATGATTTTTCCTTTGGGTCAGGGGTTGGATGGGCTCGAGTTTGGGCGTTTGATTGCATTACGGGTAGCCGGTAATTTGGCCAATCAATTTCAACCAATGATTGAAAATGTGGCTCATGGAACCGCTCAATCACCTCGAATCCTTTGTGCAGAGCGCCGAGGGCGGCAGCTTTTCGGCCGCAGCCCGGCGCCTGGGCCTGACCCCGGCGGCGGTCAGCAAGAACGTGGCGCGGCTGGAAGCGCGCCTGGGCGTGCGGCTGTTCCAGCGCAGCACCCGCAGCCTGACGCTGACCGAGGGCGGCGAGCGCTTTCTGGCGCAGATCGGCGGCGCGCTGGCCACGCTGCAGGAGGCGGTGGCCGGCATCAATACCGACGACGGCCAGCCAGCGGGCACGCTGAAGGTGAGCATGGGCCAGGCCTTCGGCCGCACGCATGTGCTGCCGCTGATGGGCGACTTTCTGGCGCGCTACCCGGCCATCCTGCCGGACTGGCACTTCGACAACCAGCAGGTCGATCTGGTGGGCGAGGGCTTCGACGCGGCCATTGGCGGGGGCATCGAGCTGCCGGCCGGGCTGGTGGCGCGCGAGCTGGCGCGCATTCATGTGGTGGCGGTGGCCTCGCCCGGGTACATGCAGGGCCGCAAGCGCCCGCTGCATCCGTTGGAGCTGGCCGCGCTAGACACGCTGCCGCGCCGCTCCTCGCCCACGGGCCGGGTGCGCAGCTGGACGCTGCGCCATGCGCGCGGCGAGGAGGCCACCGTCGACCTGCCCCGCCCGCGCGCCATCTTCAACGACCCCGAGGCCATTGCACAGGCCGCGCTGATGGGGCTGGGCGTGGCCATGCTGCCGATGCCTTTCGTGGAGCGAAGCTTGCGAAGCGGCGACCTGGTGCGGCTGCTGTCCGAGTGGTTCCAGGACGCGGGCGCGGTGTGGCTGTACTACCCGAGCAAGAAACTGCTGCCGCCCAAGACGCGGGTGTTCGTCGACTTTGTGCTGGAGCGGTTTCGCGCGGAGCGTTTTGCGCAGCGCATGCAGGTGGGCTGAGGCACTCGCGGGCCGACAGGCCGGCGCGCCTACCCCATCGGCTCACGGGGTTTTCACCCGCGACGCTGGCGCCGCGCCCCTGTACAAACGCGCGCATGAACTTTTCTTCACCTTTCAAATTGAATCGCCGCACCGCGCTGGCCGCTTCCGTCGCTTCCGCACTCACCGTGATGGCCGCCCCTTCGTGGGCACAGAGCACCTGGCCGACCAAGCCGGTGCGCATCGTCGTGCCGTTCGCGGCCGGCGGCACCACCGACATCCTGGCGCGCGCCATTGCGCCCGAACTCTCCAAGGCCTTCGGCCAGCAATTCATCGTGGACAACCGCGCGGGCGCCGGCGGCAACGTGGGCGCCGAGCTGGTGGCGCGCGCGTCGAACGACGGCTACACGCTGCTGATGGGCACGGTGGGCACGCACGGCATCAACCGCGCCCTGTACCCCAAGCTGCCCTTCGACCCGATCAAGGACTTCGCGCCAATCACCCTGGTGGCCGCCGTGCCCAACGTGATGGAAATGAACGCCGAAAAAGCGAAGACGATGAACATCCACAACGTGCAGGACTTCATCAAGTACGCCAAGGCCAACCCGGGCAAGCTGAACATGGCGTCCAGCGGCAGCGGCACCTCCATTCACCTGGCGGGCGAGCTGTTCAAGAGCATGACGGGCACGTTCATGGCGCACATTCCGTACAAGGGCTCGGGCCCCGCGCTGCTGGACATGGTGGGCGGCAACGCCGACGTGATGTTCGACAACCTGCCCTCGTCGATGGCGCAGATCAAGGCCGGCAAACTGACCGCGCTGGCCGTGACCAGCGCGCAGCGCTCACCCGCGCTGCCCGACATTCCGACGGTGGCCGAGGTGGGCGGCCCCGCGCTCAAGGGCTTCGAGGCGAGCTCGTGGTTCGGGCTGCTGGCGCCGGCCGGCACCTCGCCCGAAATCGTGAACCGCATTCAGCAGGAAGTGGCCAAGTCGCTGAGCACGCCGGCCATCAAGGAAAAGATGCTTGCGCAGGGCGCGCTGCCCAGCGGCAATTCACCCGCCGACTTCACCAAGCTCATTGCAAGCGAGCACGTGAAGTGGGCGAAGGTGGTCAAGGACTCCGGCGCAAAGGTCGACTGAGCGGGCTCAGGTCTTCCAGGTCACGTCCTTGCTCTCGGCGAGCGAGTCCTTGAGCATATGAAGCAGGGGGGCTGCACGCTGGTGCAGTCCCACATGCTGCTTCTCGGCGTCGTTGGCATGGCCTTCGACGGCGTAGTCGTCATGGTTGTGGGCGTTGCTGCCTTCGCGGCCCAAGGCGGCCTCGAGCGCGGAAATGGCGCCGGGAATCTGCTCGACCGTGATGATGCCTTGCGGCGCAACCGACTTGCCGACGATGTCGAGCAGTTGGCGGGCATGCACTTCGAGCATGACGAAATCAGCGGAGGCGCGGGACTGAAAACGATAGAGCATGGTGTTTCTCACTCACTTGTTGTAGATGTAATCACGGGCAAAAGGGTACACCGATTGCGCCCCGCGCAAGACGCCCGCGCGCCCTACATTACCGTCAGGCTTTGTCGACAACATCTGATGCAGGGAGATCCAGCCCTGCTCGAAACTCATGGCCGAACCCGCCAGGTAAAGCCGGTAGGCGCGCAGCACGCGCTCGGCGTTTTCACCCGCGTGGCCGCCGCTGCGCCGCAGCACTTCGAGCGCGGCGTCCAGCTGGGCCTCCAGCGCGTCCGACCAGGCCCACAGCGTGCGCGCGTAGTGCGGGCGCAGGCTTTCGGTGTCGACCATTTCCAGCCCGGCCGCGGCCGTTTCGCGCAGCACATGCGTCACGTGCATCAGCTCGCCTCCCGGAAAGATGTACTTCTCGATGAAGTCGCCCATGCCCGCGCCCAGTTGCCGGTAGTTGAGCTCGCCCGAGGTGATGCCGTGGTTGAGCACCAGGCCGCCGGGCTTGAGCAGCGCGTGCACCTTGCGAAAGTAGGTCGGCATGTTGGCCGCGCCCACGTGCTCGAACATGCCCACCGATGAAATCTTGTCGAAAGGTTGGGTGTCGGGCAGCTCGCGGTAGTCGCGCAGCTCCACGCGCACCCGCCCCTGCAGGCCCTTCTCCTCGATCAGGCGCTGCACGTGCGCATGCTGGTTCTTCGACAGCGTGATGCCGGTGGCGTCCACGCCATAGTGCTCGGCCGCCCACAGCAGCAGCGCGCCCCAGCCGGAGCCGATGTCCAGGTAGCGCTCGCCCGGCTGCAGCATCAGCTTGCGGCAGATGTGGTCGAGCTTGGCCTCCTGCGCCTGCGCCAGTGTGAGCTCTGGCGTGCGGAAGTAGGCGCAGGAATACACGCGGCGCGGGTCGAGCCATAGCGCGTAGAAGTCGTCTGAAACGTCGTAGTGGAACTCGATCTGCGCGGCGTCCTTGCGCAGCGAATGCGAGCCGCGCGACTTGGTGCGGTGCTGCAGGCGGCTCCACCAGCTGGTGTCGGTCTGGGCCGGGTTGCCCGGCAGCATGCCCACGGTGGCGTCGATCAGGTCGCGCATGGCGCCCTCGATCTGCACCTTGCCCTCGACGTAGGCCTCGCCGATGGCCCCTACCTGGCGGGCGGCCAGCTTGGCGAGCACCGTCCACTCCTTGAAAGCCAGCGTGACGCGGGCTCCCGCCTGGGCAACGCGCCGGCCATCGGGCAGTTCCAGGGCGATGGGAACAGGCAGCGAGGCCAGCTGCGACTCGATCTTCAGTATCAAGTTTTGCATGAGGCCGATGGTATTGATTTTTCACAGTTCGTGCATGAGGGGCCCGGCCGCCTGGGCCCGCAGCGGTGCGCCGGGTGGGCTCTGATGGGGCTCCGGGCGGTGCTCCGTCGTGGTTACGAATCCTCATTGACAGCAAATTGTTTATGTCTAAACTATTCAACCATGAACAGCCTCAGCCCGGTCACATCCGCTCCCGCTTCGGACCTTCAACGCATCCTGTGCATCGGCGGCGGGCCTGCCGGCCTGTACTTCGCGCTGTTGATGAAGGCGCGCAACCCCGCATTGCAGATCACCGTGGTCGAGCGCAACCGGCCGTTCGACACCTTCGGCTGGGGCGTGGTGCTGAGCGACCAGACGCTGGGCAACCTGCGCGCGGCCGACGGCCCCACGGCGGCACTCATCGGCAACGAGTTTCACCACTGGGACGACATTCAGGTGTTCTTCAAGGGCGGCCAGGTGCGCTCGGGCGGCCACGGCTTTTGCGGCATCGGCCGCAAGCGGCTGCTGAACATCCTGCAGGAGCGTTGCATGGCGCTGGGCGTGGAGCTGGTCTTCGAGACCGACGCCACCGACGACCAGACCATTGCCGCGAAGTACAACGCCGACCTGGTCATTGCCAGCGACGGCCTGAACAGCCGCATCCGCCAGCGCTACGCCGAGGTGTTCAAGCCCGACGTCGACCTGCGCGAATGCCGCTTCGTGTGGCTGGGCACGCACCAGACCTTCGACGCCTTCACCTTCGCCTTCGAACAGACCGAGCACGGCTGGTTCCAGGCGCATGCCTACCAGTTCGACGACAAGACCTCCACCTTCATCGTGGAGACGCCCGAGGCCGTGTGGAAGGCCCACGGCCTCGACCAGATGGAGCAGCCCGAGGCCGTTGCGTTCTGCGAGAAGTTGTTCGCCAAATACCTGGGCGGCCATTCGCTCATCAGCAATGCCACGCACCTGCGCGGCTCGGCCAACTGGATCCGTTTTCCGCGCGTGGTGTGCGAGCGCTGGACGCACCGCATCGACGTCGAAGGCCGCTCGGTGCCCGTGGTGCTCATGGGCGACGCCGCGCACACGGCGCACTTCTCCATCGGCTCGGGCACCAAGCTCGCGCTGGAAGACGCGATCGACCTGGCCAATGAATTCACGCAGGGCGGCACGCTCGACCATGTGCTCGAAGGCTACGAAGCCCGCCGCAGCGTGGAGGTGCTGAAGATCCAGAACGCCGCGCGCAATTCCACGGAGTGGTTCGAGAACGTGCCGCGCTACACGGGCATGCAGATCGAGCAGTTCGCCTATTCGCTGCTCACGCGCTCGCAACGCATCAGCCACGAGAACCTGCGCGTGCGCGACACGCAATGGCTGGGCGGCTACGAGCAGTGGCTTGCGGGCGGCAAGGCCATGCCGCCGATGCTCATGCCCTACAAGGTGCGCGGGCTCACGCTGAAGAACCGCATCCTGGTGTCGCCGATGGCCACCTACAGCGCGGTCGACGGCGTGCCGCAAGACTTTCTGCTGGTGCACCTGGGCGCGCGCGCGCTCGGCGGCGCCGCCATGGTGTTCGTCGAAATGACCAGCCCGACGCCCGAAGGCCGCATCACCCCGGCCTGCACGGGCCTGTACAACGACACGCAGCAGGCCGCGTTCAAACGCATCGTCGACTTCGTGCACACGCAGTCGAGCGCCAAGATCGCCATGCAGCTGGGCCACAGCGGCCCCAAGGGCTCGACCCGCGTGGGCTGGGAAGGCACCGACGAGCCGCTCGAAAGTGGCAACTGGCCGGTGCTGGGCGCCAGTGCCGTGCCGTACGGCGAACAGAACCAGCTGCCCGCCGCCATCACGCGCGCCCAGATGGACACGCTGCGCGACCAGTTCGTCGACGCGACCCGCCGCACGCTGGAGGCCGGCTTCGACTGGCTCGAGCTGCACTGCGCGCACGGCTACTTGCTGTCGGCCTTCATCAGCCCGCTGACCAACCTGCGCACCGACGAATACGGCGGCAGCATCGAAGCGCGTTGCCGCTACCCGCTCGAAGTGTTCCGCGCCATGCGCGCCGTGTGGCCCGAAGACAAGCCCATGAGCGTGCGCATCTCCGCGCACGACTGGGCACCCGGCGGCAACACCGATGCCGACGCGGTGCTGATGGCGCGGCTCTTCAAGGAGGCCGGCGCCGACTTCATCGACGTGTCGTCGGGCCAGACCACGCGCGCCGCCAAGCCGGTGTACGGCCGCATGTACCAGACGCCTTTCTCCGACCGCATCCGCAACGAGGTCGGCATTGCGACCATTGCCGTGGGCGCCATCACCGACGCCGACCAGGCCAACAGCATCATCGCGGCCGGCCGCGCCGACCTGTGCGCCGTGGCACGCCCGCACCTGGCCGACCCGGCCTGGACGCTGCATGAAGCCGCCAAGCTGCAAAGCCGCTATGTCGACTGGCCCAGGCAGTACCTGAGCGGGCGCGACCAGATGTACCGCGAGATCGCCAAGCAGCAACAGATGGCAGCGGCGGCTACAGCGGCGGCCGCGCCGGACAGCGAGGAGACACATTGACATGGACCTCGAAGCGCGCGCGCACAGCGAACACCCCGAAGCCCTGCGGCTCTGGCTGCGGCTGCTGACCTGCACCCAGATCATCGAGAAGCAGGTGCGCAACGAACTGCGCTCGCAGTTCACCACCACGCTGCCGCGCTTCGACCTGATGTCGCAACTGGAGCGCTCGCCCGAGGGGCTCAAGATGAACGAGCTGTCGCGCCGCATGATGGTGACGGGCGGCAACGTCACGGGCATTACCGACCAGCTGGTGACCGAAGGGCTGGTGGAGCGCATCAACGTCGAGGGCGACCGCCGCGCCTGGCGCGTGCGGCTCACGGCGCGCGGGCGCAAGCTCTTCAACGAGATGGCGCAACAGCATGAAGACTGGATCGTGGGGGCCTTCGCCGGCCTCAGCGCCAAGGAGATCGCGCAGCTGCACAAGCTGCTCGGCAAGGTCAAGCAACACTCACACAACCAATCGATGGTGGAGACGGAATGAAGCACTACATCGGCGCGGGCAACCCCATGCGCGCTCAATTCGAAGCCAAGGCAGCCTACAAGGCGGAGCACTTTGCCTGGAGCTATGACAACGGCATCGGCACCATCACGCTGAATCGGCCCGAGCGCAAGAACCCGCTCACGTTCGACTCGTACGCCGAGCTGCGCGACCTGTTCCGCGCGCTGAACTACGCCACCGACGTGAAGGTGATCGTGATGACCGGCGCGGGCGGCAACTTCTGCTCCGGTGGCGACGTGCACGAAATCATCGGCCCGCTGACCGGCATGCGCATGCCCGAGCTGCTCGAGTTCACGCGCATGACGGGCGACCTGGTGAAGGCGATTCGCGCATGCCCGCAGCCGATCGTGGGCGCCATCGACGGCGTGTGCGCCGGTGCCGGCGCCATGATTGCGTTGGCCTGCGACCTGCGCTACGGCTCGCCGTTGACGCGCACGGCGTTTCTCTTCACCCGCGTGGGCCTTGCCGGTGCGGACATGGGCGCGTGCGCACTGTTGCCGCGCGTGATCGGCCAGGGCCGTGCGTCGGAGCTGCTGTTCACCGGGCGCGCCATGACCGCGCAGGAAGGCCATGCCTGGGGCTTCTTCAACGCACTGCACGACAGCGATGCGCTGCTCTCGGCCGCCACCAAGGTGGCGCGCGACTTGGCCGAAGGCCCCACCTTCGCGCACGGCATGACCAAGACCATGCTCGCGCAGGAATGGTCGATGACCATCGACCAGGCCATCGAAGCCGAAGCGCAAGCGCAAGCCATCTGCATGCAGACCGAAGACTTCAAGCGCGCCTACGAAGCCTTCGCCGCCAAGAAGAAGCCTGTGTTCGGCGGAGACTGAAGCCATGATGACCAAGGCCCCCACGCCCCCTTCGACGACGCACCTCGCGTTGCCCTTCTTCGATGCGGCGCACCATGAACTGGCCGAAGGCTTGTTGCCCTGGACCGCATCGCAAGAGATCGACGAACACGACGACCGCGCGGCTTGCCGCGACTGGGTGAAGCGCCTGGGCAACGGCGGCTGGCTGCGCTACGCCGTGCCGGGCTCTTCGGGCGGCGCGCTGGAGCGGCTCGACTCGCGCGCGCTGGTGCTGCTGCGCGAAACGCTCGCGTTCCACTCGCCGCTCGCGGACTTCGCATTCGCGATGCAGGGCCTGGGCAGCGGCGCGATCACGCTCGCGGGCACGCCGGAGCAACACGCGACCTACCTCACCGCCGTGGCCAAGGGCAGCAAGATCGCTGCCTTCGCATTGAGCGAACCCGAGGCCGGCTCCGACGTGGGCGCGATGGCGATGAGCGCCGAAGCCACGGCCGACGGCTGGGTGCTCAACGGCGAGAAAACCTGGATCAGCAACGGCGGCATCGCCGACTTCTATTGCGTGTTCGCAAAGACCGACCCCAAGGGCGGCACGCGCGGCATCACCGCCTTCATCGTCGACGCGACGACGCCGGGACTGGACACGTCGGAACACATCGACGTGATGGCGCCGCACCCGCTGGCCACGCTGCGTTTCAACCACTGCGTGGTGCCGCGCACGGCGCAGCTCGGCGAGCTCAACGGCGGCTTCAAGCTGGCGATGCGCACGCTCGACATCTTCCGTGCATCGGTGGCGGCAGCCGCGCTCGGCATGGGCCGCCGCGCGTTGGCGGAAGCCATTTCGCATTCGAAGAACCGCCGCATGTTCGGCCAGACGCTCGCGGACTTCCAGCTCACGCAAGCCAAGCTCGGCGAAATGGCCGCGCTGATCGACAGCGCCGCATTGCTCACCTACCGCGCCGCATGGATGCGCGACGATGCGGAGCAACGCGGTGCACCTGCGGTGGGCGACGTGTCGGCCGCCGCGGCCATGGCCAAGATGTGCGCCACCGAGAACGCGAGCCGCGTGATCGACATGGCACTGCAGATGCACGGCGGCCTTGGCGTGAAAGTTGGCACGAAGATTGAAAGCCTCTACCGCGACATCCGCTCGCTGCGCATTTACGAAGGCGCGACGGAGGTTCAACAACTGATCATTGGCAAATCCGTTCTGCGGGGATAAATACCGTGTCTGCCCAAGTCGACCGCTTCGTTCATGACCGCCTGCCGCCTGCCGCGCAGTTGCCCGTCTTTCGCTATGAGCTGCCCGAGCTGCAGTTGCCCGACCAGCTCAACCTGGTCGAGGAGCTGCTCGACAAGGCAGCGGCCAAAGGCTTCGGCGACAAGCCGATGCTGCGCTCGCCGCAAGGCACGCTGACGTACGCGCAAGCGGCCGTCGAGGTCAACCGCATCGCGCAGGTGCTGACGCAAGACCTGGGGCTGGTGCCGGGCAACCGCGTGCTGCTGCGCGGCGGCAACTCGGTGGCCATGGCGCTGTCGTGGCTTGCGGTGGTGAAGGCCGGGCTCATCGCCGTGGCGACGATGCCGCTGCTGCGCGCCAAGGAGCTGGGCGAGATCATCGAGAAGTCGCAGCCCGTGGCCGCGCTGTGCGACGGCCGCCTGCTCGACGAACTCCTGACCGCGCAGCGCGAGTACCCGGTGCTTGCCACCGTGATCGCGTTCAACAAGCCGGATGCACCCGACTCGCTCTCCGCGCGCGCTGCGAGCAAGAGCGGCGTGTTCACCGCCTGCCCCACGGCATCGGACGACATTGCGCTGCTCGCGTTCACATCGGGCACCACGGGCAAGCCCAAGGCGCCCGTCACCACGCACCGCGACGTGCTCGCAATGTGCGAGACCTGGCCGCGCCATGTGCTGCGCGCGCGCAGCGACGACATCGTGGTGGGCTCGCCGCCGCTGGCCTTCACCTTCGGGCTGGGGGGCATGCTGGTGTTTCCGATGTGGGCGGGCGCGTCGATCTACTTCGCCGATGCGCCGTTCACGCCTGAAGGGCTGGTGAAGCTCATCAACGAGGTGGGCGCCACCATCTGCTACACAGCGCCCACGTTCTATCGCCAGATGGCGCCGTTCGTGAAGCAGCACGGCATGCCGAGCCTGCGCATCAGCGTGAGCGCCGGCGAGGCCCTGCCCGACGCCACGCGACAGCTGTGGAAGGACGCCTCGGGCCTAGAGATGCTCGACGGCATCGGCGGCACGGAGGTGTTCCACATCTACATCTCCGCGGCCGGCAGCGACGTGCGCCGCGGCGCGGTCGGCAAGGCCGTGCCCGGCTTCACCGCCAAGGTGGTGGACAACGCGGGCAACGAGGTGCCGCGCGGCACCGTCGGCAAGCTGGCGCTGCAGGGCCCCGTGGGCTGCCGCTACCTGGACGACGCGCGCCAGACCGACTACGTGAAGAACGGCTGGAACTACCCCGGCGACTCGTTCGTGCAGGACGACGACGGCTACTTCTTCTACCAGGCACGCGCCGACGACATGATCATCACCGCGGGCTACAACGTCGGCGGACCGGAGGTCGAAGACGCGCTGCTCAAGCACGCGGCCGTGGCCGAGTGCGGCGTGATCGGCAAGCCCGACGCCGACCGGGGCATGATCGTGAAGGCGTTCTGCGTGCTCAAGCCCGGCCACGAGGGCGACGCAGTGCTAGTGAAGGCGTTGCAGGACCATGTGAAGGCGACGATTGCGCCATTCAAATACCCGCGCGAGATCGAGTTTGTGACGGTGCTGCCACGCACCGAGACCGGCAAGCTCCAGCGATTCAAACTGAGACAACTCAACACAACACCATGATCAACAAACTCCTGCAGCCTGAAGGCTGGTTGCCTCCCAAGGGCTATGCGAACGGCGTTGCCGCGCGCGGCACGATGCTGTTCGTCGGCGGCCAGATCGGCTGGAATGCGCAGCAGCAGTTCGAGTCGGACGACTTCATCGACCAGTGCGGCCTGGCGCTGCGCAACATCGCCGAGGTGCTTCGCGCGGGTGGCGCGGGCCCGGAGCACATGGTGCGCATGACCTGGTACGTGACCGATCGCGACGAGTACACGCGCCGGCTTTCCGAGCTCGGCCCGGTCTATCGCGACGCGATGGGCCGCAACTTTCCAGCCATGACCTGCGTGCAGGTGGCTGCGCTGGTTGAGCACCGTGCAAAGGTCGAGATCGAAGTGACGGCGGTCGTGCCGGACTGATCCCCCCTCTCGCCCAGGCCGTCGTTCTTCTTCAGACGACGGCGTGCGCGAAGCGCTTGCGGTATTCCGCCGGCGTGATGCCGACCTGGCGCTGGAACGCACGGCGCAGCGTGTCGGTATCGGCAAAGCCGCACAGGGACGCCACCTGCTTGGGTGCGGCGTCTCCGGCCTCCAGCAGGCCGCGTGCAGCCGCCACGCGAATGTCTTCCACCCATGCCGCGGGTGTGACCCCTACCTCCTGCCTGAACAGCCGCGCGAAATGGCGCTCGCTGAGGTCCATGCGTGCCGCAAGGTGGGCCACGCTGTGGTCGGCGGCAGGGTTCGCCGCGACCCAGCGCTGAACTTCCTGCAAGGCCGAGCGGCCCGCGGGCGCGGCTTCGCCCTTGCGGCTGAACTGCATCTGGCCGCCGGGGCGCTTGAAGAACATCACCAACTGCGCTGCGACCTTCATGGCGATCTCGCGGCCCAGATCTTCCTCGACCAATGCCAGCGAAAGATCCAGGCCGGCAGTGACGCCGGCAGCGGTGCGCAACCGGCCGTCGCGCACGTGGATGGCGTCGGCGTCGACGGTGACCGACGGGAAGTCACGCGCGAGTTGATCGGCCACCGCCCAGTGCGTGGTCACGCGCCGGCCGTTCAGCAAGCCCGCTTGCGCCAGCACGAAGGCTCCGCTGCAGACGGAGCCGAAGCGGCGCGCCTTGGGAGTAAGTTGGCGCAGCCACGCGGCAACGTTGAGGTCGGCTGCGGCGCTTGCCGCGTGAGGTGTGCCGGCAACGAGCAGCGTGTGGATCGGCTCGGGCATGTCGTCGCCGATGACCGCATCGGGCATCAGCCGAACGCCGGACGAACTGCGAATGGCACCGCGTCGGCTTGCAATGACCTGGAGGCGGTAGGCCTGCGCATGGGCTTGTACGTTGGCTTCCGCGAACACGTCCAGCGGCCCCGACACGTCCAGCAACTGGACGCCGGGCATGGCGAGGATCGCGATGGTTTTGGTTTTGGTTTTGGTTTTGGTTTTGGTTTTGGTTTTGGTTTTGGTTTTGCGCATGGTGTGGGCTGTGTCTCTTTCCGTCCTGCAATGGCGGGATTCGTCGCATTAAGACGGTTCAGGACACTGTAGCCGACCCCTAGAGTCGATCTTCTGTTCACAGGAGAAATCCACATGGCGTTGACGACAACCGATATCGAAGGGGTGCGCATCCCCGACAGCAAGCTGGCCCGCGAGGTGACCGAGCTGGTTCGCGACACCGCGCCGCCGCTGCTGTTTCATCACTCGAGCCGGGTCTATTACTTCGGCGCGCTGGCCGGCAAGCGCCGCGGGCTGAGCTTCGACCCGGAACTGCTGTATGCGGGCGCGATGTTCCACGACATGGGCCTGCTGAAGCAGCACAGCAGCGCGCACGAGCGCTTCGAGGTCGACGGTGCGAACGTGGCGCGTGAGTTTTTGCGCGGCCATGGAATCTCGCAGCACGACATCGACCTGGTGTGGACGGCGATCGCGCTGCACACCACGCCGGGCATTCCACAGCACATGCATCCGGTGGTGGCGCTGGTCACTGCCGGCGTCGAGATGGACGTGCTGGGGCTGACTTACAAAGAATATAGCGAGGCCGAGCGCACGCAGGTCGTGCACGCGCATCCACGGACTGAGCACTTCAAGGAGGACATCATCCAGGCCTTCTACGACGGCATTCGGCACAAGCCGCAGACCACCTTCGGCAATGTGAAGGCGGACGTGATTGCGGACAAGGAGCCGCACTTTCACCGGGGCAATTTCTGCAGCGTGATTCGCTGCTCGGCCTGGCACGGCTGAATGCAATTGCCAGAAACGACAAAGCCCTCATTGCGAGGGCTTTTTTTGATCTATTTACCGGCCAAGAAAAAAGGCCCTTTGAAATTCAAAGGGCCTTTTAAATTGGTTGCGCGAGCAAGATTTGAACTTGCGACCTTTGGGTTATGAGCCCAACGAGCTACCAGGCTGCTCCATCGCGCGGCAAGTATAAATTATAGCTTATTCAGCAGCTGTTTGTACAGCTGCGTCATCTTTAATTTCAGCACGGTCGACGAGTTCGACGAGCGCCATGGGTGCGTTGTCGCCCACGCGGAAACCCATCTTCAGGATGCGCGTGTAGCCGCCCGGACGTGCCGCGAAACGCGGGCCCAGATCGGCGAAGAGCTTGACGACGCTGTCGCGGCTGCGCAGACGGTCGAAGGCCAGGCGCTTGTTGGCGAGCGTGGGCTTCTTGGCGAGCGTGATCATCGGTTCGATGACGCGGCGCAGTTCCTTGGCCTTGGGGACCGTGGTCTTGATGACTTCATGCTCGATGAGCGAATTCATCATGTTCTGCAGCATCGCAAGGCGGTGCGAGCTGGTGCGGTTGAGTTTGCGAAGTCCGTGTCCGTGACGCATGGTGCTTTTCCTTTACTTTATAAAAACAGGCAGCCGTGTCAGGTACTGCCCGGTGCACTGGCTCTTTTCTGAGCCAAATTCAAATCAACGCTTGTCGAGGCCGGCCGGTGGCCAGCTTTCGAGCTTCATACCCAGGGTCAGGCCGCGCGAAGCAAGGACTTCCTTGATTTCGTTGAGCGACTTGCGACCCAGGTTCGGGGTCTTGAGCAGTTCGTTCTCGGTGCGCTGGATCAGGTCACCGATGTAGTAGATGTTTTCGGCCTTCAGGCAGTTGGCCGAACGCACCGTCAGTTCGAGTTCGTCGACAGGGCGCAGCAGGATCGGATCGAATTGCTGTGCGCTGCGCGGTGCGGGTGCATCGAATGCTGCGAGTTCGCCGCCTTCGAGCTGCGCAAACACGGCGAGCTGTTCAACCAGGATTTTAGCCGATGCGCGCACGGCGTCTTCGGCGGTGATCGCACCGTTGGTCTCGATCTCGACGAGCAGCTTGTCCAGGTCGGTACGCTGTTCGACACGGGCGCTTTCGACCGTGTAGCTCACGCGCTTGACCGGCGAGAACGATGCGTCCAGAACGATACGGCCAATCGACTTGGTCGGCTCGTCCGCGTAGCGGCGCATCGTGCCGGGCACATAGCCGCGACCCTTTTCAACCTTGATCTGCATGTCGAGCTTGCCGCCTTGCGACAGGTGCGCGATCACGTGGTCGGGGTTGATGATCTCGACGTCGTGCGGGGTCTGGATGTCCGATGCCAAGACCGGGCCTTCGCCGTCCTTGCGCAGGCTCAGCGTGACTTCGTCGCGGTTGTGGAGCTTGAACACCACGCCCTTGAGATTCAGCAGGATGTTGACGACATCTTCTTGCACGCCGTCAATCGACGAGTACTCATGCAGAACGCCAGCGATGGTGACTTCGGTGGCCGAGTAGCCCACCATGGACGACAGCAGAACGCGGCGCAGCGCGTTGCCGAGCGTGTGGCCGTAGCCGCGCTCGAAAGGCTCGAGCGTGACCTTGGCCTTGTTGGGCGCAAGTTGCTCGACCTGGATGGTCTTGGGTTTCAGCAGGGTGGTTTGCATGCAGACTTCCTCTCAATACCCCCGGCTCGTTACACCGGTAAGGCTGGTGAAGCACCTGATCCGCAGCAGAGTGCGGAGCAGGAACGTGAACAACAATAACAATCTCCCGCACGCGCCTGGAGGCGGGTGCGGGTAGAAAAATCAACGCGAATAGAGTTCGACGATCAGCGATTCGTTGATGTCGGCTGCGAATTCGTCGCGATCGGGCACCTTCTTGAACGTGCCTTCAGCCTTGTCGGCGTTCACATCGACCCATGCCGGAATACCGACTTGCTGGGCGAGTTGAAGCGCTTCAACAATGCGGTTCTGCTTCTTCGACTTGTCGCGCACGGCAATCACGTCACCGGTCTTGACCAGGTACGACGGGATGTTGACCGACTGACCGTTCACCGTGATCGCCTTGTGCGACACGAGCTGGCGCGCTTCGGCGCGGGTCGAGCCGAAGCCCATGCGGTAGACAACGTTGTCCAGGCGCGCTTCGAGGATGAACAGCAGGTTGGCGCCGGTGTTGCCACGGCGACGGTCGGCTTCTTCGAAGTAGCGGCGGAATTGCTTTTCCAGCACGCCGTACATGCGCTTGACCTTCTGCTTTTCACGCAGTTGCAGGCCGTAGTCGGACGTACGTTGACCCGAGGTGCGACCGTGCTGGCCGGGCTTGGAGTCGAACTTGGCCTTGTCTTGAATGGAGCGACGGGCGCTCTTCAGGAACAGGTCGGTGCCTTCACGGCGGGAAAGTTTGGCCTTGGGGCCGAGGTAACGTGCCACGATTCTTCCTTTGTGTATCTGCCGCAGTTGCCTGCGGGAGCCACCTGCGAGACGCGAGTGGCGGTGGGCTTAGATAAAAAACAAATGCGCAGCCGCTATTCAAAGCCGGCTGCGCTTTGCAGGCTGACGATCAGATGCGGCGACGCTTCTGGGGACGGCAACCGTTGTGCGGAACGGGCGTTACGTCGGCAATGGAATTGATCCGGATGCCAAGTGCTGCCAGTGCGCGCACCGACGATTCGCGACCGGGGCCGGGGCCCTTGATCTCGACGTCGAGGTTCTTGATGCCTTGTTCAACAGCAGCACGGCCGGCAACTTCGGAAGCCACCTGCGCAGCGAACGGGGTCGACTTGCGCGAGCCCTTGAAGCCCTGGCCACCCGACGAAGCCCACGACAGGGCATTGCCCTGACGATCGGTGATCGTGATGATGGTGTTGTTGAAGGAGGCATGCACGTGGGCGATACCGTCCGCAACGTTCTTGCGAACCTTCTTGCGAACGCGCTGTGCGGCGTTGTTTGCAGGTGCTTTAGCCATGCTGGTCTATCCTTATTTCTTCAGGGACTGCGCAGCCTTGCGCGGACCCTTGCGGGTACGGGCATTGGTGCGCGTGCGCTGGCCGCGCATCGGCAGGCCGCGACGGTGACGGAAGCCGCGATAGCAGCCGATGTCCATCAAACGCTTGATGTTCATCGTCGTCTCGCGACGCAGGTCACCTTCAATGGTGAAGAGAGCGATCTGGTCGCGGATCTTTTCGAGATCAGCGTCGGTCAGATCCTTGATCTTCTTCGAATATTCGATGCCGCTCGCTTCGCAGATTTGACGGGCGCGGGTGCGACCGATGCCAAAGATAGCCGTCAGGCCAATTTCAGCGTGCTTGTGCGGCGGGATGTTGATGCCAGCAATACGTGCCATGTGCGTCCTCTAATACTCTTCAATCAACCCTGGCGCTGCTTGTGGCGCGGGTCGGTGCAAATCACACGCACCACACCTTTACGGCGGATGACCTTGCAATTACGGCAGATGGTTTTGACCGAAGCCGAAACTCTCATTTCATTCTCCTAAAACTGTTTAACGTGGCGGTCTACCGCCCGGACTCAATACTGAAAAACACAGCCCTACGATGTCTTGAAGTTGGCCTTCTTCAGCAGTGATTCGTACTGCTGAGACATCATGTAGTTTTGCACCTGGGCCATGAAGTCCATCGTGACGACCACGATGATCAGCAGGGAGGTACCACCGAAGTAGAACGGCACGTTGTACTTCAGGATCAGGAACTCCGGCAGCAGGCAGACGAAGGTGATATACACCGCGCCGGCCAACGTCAGGCGAACCAAAATCTTGTCGATATAGCGAGCGGTCTGGTCACCCGGGCGAATGCCAGGAATGAACGCACCACTCTTCTTCAGGTTGTCGGCCGTTTCCTTGCTGTTGAACACGAGTGCCGTGTAGAAGAAGCAGAAGAAAACGATCGCGGCAGCGTACAGCAGCACATAGATCGGCTCACCCGGACGCAGTGCGCCAGCGATGTCCTTGATCCAGCGGAAACCACCTTCACCGGTACTGAACCAGCCAACCACCGTTGCGGGCAGCAGGATGATCGACGAAGCGAAGATCGGAGGGATCACGCCAGCCATGTTCAGCTTCAACGGCAGGTGCGACGACTGACCACCGTAGACCTTGTTGCCCACCTGGCGCCGCGCATAGTTCACGAGGATCTTGCGCTGACCGCGTTCGACGAACACCACGAAGTAGGTGACCAGCACCACCACCGCGATGATGAAGAGCGCAATGATGGGATTCATCGCACCGGTCGTCACCAGGGAAGCCAGGCCGCCAATGGCGTTGGGAAGTCCGGCCGCGATGCCTGCAAAAATCAGGATCGAGATGCCGTTGCCCAGGCCACGTTCGGTGATCTGCTCGCCAAGCCACATCAGGAACATCGAACCTGCCGTCAAGCTCACCATGGCTGTCAGGCGGAAGCCGAAACCAGGTGCGATGACCAGGCCGGCCGACGACTCGAGCGCCACTGCAATGCTGAACGACTGGAACAGAGCCAGACCCAACGCGCCGTAGCGCGTGTACTGCGTGATCTTGCGGCGGCCGGCCTCGCCTTCCTTCTTCAATTGCTCGAAGGTAGGAAGCACGTAGGTCATCAGCTGCATGATGATCGACGCCGAGATGTACGGCATGATCCCCAACGCGAACACGGTGAAGCGCGAGAGCGCACCGCCCGAGAACATGTTGAACAGGCTCAGAATGCCGCCCTGCTGGCCCTGGAACAACGCTGCCAGCTGGTCCGGGTTGATACCCGGCACAGGAATGTGAGCGCCGACCCGATAGACCACGAGCGCGAGCAGCAAAAACACGAGCCGTCGACGAAGGTCGCCGAACTTGCCTGTTTTTGCGATCGTTGCCGCGTTAGTTGCCACGAAGAACTTCTTTCAGTCCGAAGGTGTTATCAGGCGAAGCTGCCGCCGGCTGCTTCGATAGCAGCCTTGGCACCAGCGGTCGCGCCCACGCCCGTCAGCTTGACGGCCTTGGTGAGTTCACCGGTCTTGATGATCTTGACGACCTTGGCGAGCTGGCCCACGAGGCCGGCTTGCTTCAGCGCCAGGACATCGACTTCGGCCAGACCGAGCTGCTCGAGAGCAGCCAGCGTGACTTCGGCGTTGAACTTCAGCAGGTGCGACTTGAAGCCGCGCTTGGGAAGGCGACGCTGCAGAGGCATTTGACCGCCTTCGAAGCCCACCTTGTGGAAACCGCCTGCGCGCGACTTCTGACCCTTGTGACCGCGACCCGCGGTCTTGCCGATGCCAGAGCCGATACCACGGCCAACGCGACGCTTGGCGTGCTTGGCGCCGGCTGCCGGCTTGATGCCATTGAGTTCCATATCAGTCTCTCTTACAGAACTTTGACCAGATAACTGATCTTGTTGATCATGCCGCGCACCGCCGGGGTGTCTTGCAGCTCGCTCACGCTGTTGAGCTTGCGCAGGCCGAGGCCACGCACGGTCGCGCGATGCGATTCCTTGGTACCAATCGGGCTTTTGACCAATTGAACCTTGAGGGTTTGTTGTTGCGTCATTTGAATGCTTCTTTCAGGCTTGCGCTCAAGCGAAGATTTCTTCGACGGTGAGGCCACGCTTGGCAGCCACCTGACCAGCGGTCGTCGAGTTCTTCAACCCGTCGAGCGTGGCGCGAACCATGTTGTAGGGATTCGACGAACCATGGCTCTTGGCCACGATGTCGGTGATGCCCATCACTTCGAACACGGCGCGCATCGGGCCGCCGGCGATGATGCCGGTACCCTTGGGAGCTGGATACATCACGACCTTTGCAGCGCCGTGGTGACCTTGCACCTGGTGATGCAGCGTGCCGTTCTTGATTGCAACCTTCAGCAGGTTGCGACGCGCTTCTTCCATCGCCTTTTGCACTGCTGCAGGCACTTCTTTCGACTTGCCCTTGCCCATGCCCACGCGGCCATCGCCGTCACCGACCACGGTGAGTGCTGCGAAACCGAGGATACGACCACCCTTCACCACCTTGGTGACGCGGTTGATCGCGATCATCTTCTCGCGCAAACCGTCTTCAGGGCCTTCGTTCTGCGTTCTTGCTTGAATCTTTGCCATTTTGAATCTCGTGTCCGGTTAGAACTGCAGACCGGCTTCGCGAGCCGCCTCGGCCAGCGCCTTGACGCGGCCGTGGTACGCAAAACCTGCGCGGTCGAAGGCGACCTTCTCGACGCCGGCAGCCTTCGCTTTTTCAGCGATGCGCTTGCCGACGGCGGTGGCAGCAGCGGCATTGCCGCCCTTGCCCGAACCGCCGAGCGAGGTACGCACTTCGGCTTCTGCCGTCGATGCGGTAGCAATCACCTTGGTGCCGTCGTCGGAGATGACGGTGGCGTAGATGTGCAGGTTGGTGCGGTTCACCGTCAGACGGGCCACGCCCTGCGTCGCGATGCGAATGCGGGTCTGGCGCGAGCGGCGAAGGCGCTGTGCTTTTTTGGTCAACATCATTTTGCTGCCCCTTACTTCTTCTTGGTCTCTTTGATCACGATCTTCTCGTCCGAATAACGGATGCCCTTGCCCTTGTAAGGCTCAGGCGGACGAACAGCGCGGATCTCAGCGGCGATTTGACCAACGCGCTGACGGTCAGCACCCTTGATCACGATTTCGGTCGGGGTCGCGGTGGCCACCGTGATGCCTTGCGGCATTTCGATATTGACCGGGTGCGAGTAACCGACTTGCAGGTTCAACTTGTTGTTGGAGGCTGCAGCCTTGTAGCCGACGCCGACCAGGTTGAGCTTCTTCTCGAAGCCCTTGGTCACGCCAACCACCATGTTGTTCACCAGCTGACGGATCGTGCCGCTCATCGCATTCGCTTCACGCGATTCGTTGGCGGGCTCGAAGCTCAGCTTGCCGTCATTGCTGACGACCTTGACCAGGGCATTGCGAGCCAGGTTGAGCGTGCCGCCCGTACCCTTCACGCTGATCTGGTCTTCCTTGATCGACACATCCACGCCTGCGGGGATGGTGATCGGCATTTTTCCTACTCGGGACATTTCAGTAACTCCTCGATGTCTCGGTTAGGCGACGTAGCACAGAACTTCGCCACCGACACCGGTAGCGCGAGCCTTGCGGTCGGTCATCACGCCCTGAGGGGTCGTGACGATCGCAACGCCAAGGCCGTTCTGGACTTGCGGAATGGCTGCGCTGGCCTTGTAGACGCGCAGGCCAGGGCGGCTCACGCGTTCGATACGTTCGATGACCGGACGGCCAGCGTAGTACTTCAGCGTGATGACGAGTTCGGACTTGCCTGCATCGGTCTTCACTTCGAAGCCGTCGATGTAGCCTTCGTCCTTCAGGACTTGTGCAATCGCAGCCTTCACTTTGGAAGACGGGATCGACACAGTGGGCTTCGCCACCATCTGCGCGTTACGAATACGCGTCAGCAGGTCGGCAATGGGATCACTCATGCTCATGTTGTTTGCTCCTGCCTGGCTTACCAGCTGGCCTTGGTGACACCGGGGATGTCGCCAGCGAAAGCCAGTTCACGGATCTTGGCGCGAGCCAGACCGAATTGACGGAAGGTGCCGCGCGGACGACCGGTGATCGCGCAACGGTTGCGTTGGCGGGTCGGGTTCGCGTTGCGCGGAAGCTTTTGCAGGCCCAGGCGGGCTGCTGCGCGCTCTTCTTCGCTCTTCTTCATGTCGTTGGAAGCCGCCTTCAGTTCTGCGTGCTTCGCAGCGAACTTGGCAACCAGCTTGTCGCGCTTGAGCTCGCGCTGGATCAAAGATTGTTTAGCCACAGTTCGCCTCAGTTCTTGAACGGGAAACGGAAACCAGCAAGAAGCGCCTTGGCTTCTTCGTCGGTCTTGGCCGTCGTCGTGATGCTGATATTGAGACCGCGCAAGGCATCGACCTTGTCGTACTCGATTTCAGGAAAAATGATCTGTTCCTTGACGCCGATGTTGTAGTTGCCACGGCCGTCGAACGCACGGCCGGAGATGCCGCGGAAGTCGCGAACACGCGGCAGCGCGATGGTCACGAAACGGTCCAGGAACTCATACATCTGCACGCCACGCAGCGTGACCATGCAGCCGATGGGCTGGTTTTCGCGGATCTTGAAACCGGCGATGGCCTTCTTCGACTTGGTGACCACGGGCTTTTGGCCGGCGATCTTGGTCAGGTCGGCGACAGCGTTGTCGAGAACCTTCTTGTCGGCGACTGCTTCACCCACGCCCATGTTGAGCGTGATCTTGGTGAGGCGCGGAACCTGCATCGGCGACTTGTAGCCGAACTTTTCAGTCAGGTCTTTCGCGATCTTTTCGCGATAGTGTTGTTGGAGACGTGCCATGTGAGTACCTCTTAGGCGAACTTGATTTCGTCGCCGCTGGACTTGAAGACGCGAACAGCCACGCGCTTGCCGTCAGCACCCTGGGTGACCTTGATGCCCACGCGATCGGCCTTGCCGGTCGCGGCATTGAAGATCGCCACGTTGGATTGGTGAATGGGCATGGACTTCTCGACGATGCCACCGGTCGTACCCTTGAGGGGGTTCGGCTTGGTGTGCTTCTTGACGAGGTTCAGACCTTCGATGAGGACGTGCGAGTCGTCCTTGCGCAGCGAGATGACGCCCCGCTTACCCTTGTCACGACCGGCCAACACGATGACCTGGTCGCCTTTGCGAATCTTGTTCATGGCGTTGTGTCCTTAGAGAACTTCGGGTGCCAGCGACACGATCTTCATGAACTTCTCGGTGCGCAGTTCGCGCGTGACCGGTCCGAAGATGCGGGTGCCGATAGGCTCCAGCTTGGCGTTGAGCAACACTGCAGCGTTGCCGTCGAACTTGACGAGCGAGCCGTCAGCGCGGCGGATGCCCTTGGCGGTGCGAACCACCACTGCGCTGTAGATCTCGCCCTTCTTGACGCGACCACGCGGGGCAGCTTCTTTGATGCTTACCTTGATGACGTCGCCCACGCTGGCATAACGCCGCTTGGAGCCACCGAGCACCTTGATACACAGGACGGATTTCGCGCCCGTGTTGTCGGCCACTTCGAGCCGGGATTCAGTTTGGATCATTTCTTGATATTCCCAACTTGTACCGATGAACCTCCAGGAGGGAGGCACCGCGGTCAGTCTTGGTCCCGTCGTCCACACCCCGAACCACTCGGGGCGCTTCCGCTTTGGGCTGAAAGCTTCGCCTTTTAGAAGCGAAGCCCGCGATTGTGGCACGCACTTATGGCGATGTCAACAACCCCATTACAGCATTTCGCGCTGGCACTAGACTTCGGGGCGTGCGCTCCTCTGAAAACCTCCTTTTGTCACCCGTGCGGCGGCGCCTCCTGGCGGGCACCGCGGGCGGTGTGGCGCTTCTGTCGCTGGGGCTGGCCGCCTGCAGGAGCGCGACGCCGAATGCCGACACCGGCGCCGCCGGCCAGCTGCGCCGCATCGCGGAGGGCCGATGGGCGCATCGCCTGCATATAGAAGGCACCACGGTTGGCGGCCTCTCGGGCATCGACTACGACCCGGTGCGAGGTGAGTACCTGCTCATCAGCGACGACCGGTCAGACATAGACCCCGTTCGCTACTACATCGCCCGCTGGCCCCAGCCGCAGGCCACGCCGCCCGAACCGCTGGGCGTGGTTCAGCTGCAACGCCCTGGTGGCGGCCCCTGGCCGAACCGGCGCCACGCTGTAGACGGCCTGCCCGTGCCCGACCCCGAGGCCCTGCGGCTGCGCCCCGCCACCAACACCCTGCTCTGGACCAGCGAGGGCGACGTCGCCCGCGGCTTCGGCCCCGCGCTGTACGAGTCGGAGCGCGACGGTCGTTTTCTGCGTGAATTCCCGCTGCCCGCGATGTTCCAGCCCGACCCAGCGCAGCGCCGCGGCCCGCGCGACAACCTCACGTTCGAGGGCGTCACCCTCACGCCCGATGGCCGTTTCGCCTGGCTGGGAATGGAAAACGCGCTGATCCAGGACGGCCCCGAGCCCTCCGTGAACGCGCCCGGTGGCCCCTGTCGCTTCACCCGCATCGACCTGCAGACCGGCCAGGCCGACCGCCAGATCGCCTACGTGCCCGACGCCATTCCGTTGCGCCCGCTGATTCCGGGCACCTATGCCGACAACGGCGTGAGCGAGATCCTGATGCTCGACGCCGACCGCATGCTGGTGCTGGAGCGCGCCTACGCCACCGGCACCGGCAACTCGCTGCGCCTGTATGAAATAGACACCCGCGACGCCAGCGACGTGCTCGCGGTCGACCCGCTGGCGCCCGGCAACCACCGCCCGGCGGCCAAGACGCTGGTGGCCGACTTCGCCACGCTCGGCCTGTCCCGCCTCGACAACACCGAGGGCATGTGCTGGGGTCCGCCGCTGCCCGACAGCACGCGCATGCTGGTGGTCGTGAGCGACGACAATTTCAACCCGCTTCAAGTGACCCAGTTCGCCGCCTTCGCCTACACAGACAGACCAGACCGAGCCAGCCGACCATGACCATCGCCGTGACCTTCCTCCCCCGCACTGGCCCCGTGCCACTCCCGCCGCTGCCGCCCGTCGCCTTCATCGGTGGCGGCAACATGGCCAGCGCCATCATCGGCGGCCTGATCCAGCAAGGCACGCCGGCCGACGCCTTCGAGGTGGTCGAGCCCTTCGAGGAAGCCCGCGCCAAGCTCGCCCAGTCGTTCGGCATCGTGGCGCAGGCCGAGGCCGGCGAGGCCCTGTCGCGCTGCGGCGTGGTGGTGTGGGCGGTCAAGCCCCAGACCTTCGCCGACGCCGCCCGCGCCGTGCGCGCGTTCGCAAAGGACGCCCTGCACCTGAGCGTGGCCGCGGGCATTCCGTCGGACAGCATCGCCCGCTGGCTCGGCACCGAACGCGTGGTGCGCGCCATGCCCAACACGCCGGCCCTCGTGGGCAAGGGCATGACCGGACTGTACGCCCGCCCCGGCGCCGAGAGCGCCGACCGCGCGACGGTCGCCCAGCTGCTCGCGCCGACCGGCGAGCTGGTCTGGGTGGACGCCGAACCGGCACTCGACGCAGTCACCGCCATGTCCGGCTCGGGCCCGGCCTATGTCTTCTATTTCATCGAGGCGATGACCGAAGCCGGTGTGGAAATGGGCCTCACGCCCGAGCAGGCACAGCAGTTGGCCATCGGCACGTTCACGGGCGCTTCGGCGCTGGCGCACAGCGCCACGGAGCCGCCGTCGGTGCTGCGCGAACGCGTCACTTCCAAGGGCGGCACGACCTACGCCGCCATCACCTCGCTGCAGCAGGCCGACGTGAAGGCGCAGTTCAAGACCGCCATTCGCGCCGCGCAGGCACGCGCCGCCGAACTGGGCGAAGAGTTCGGCCGCGGCTGACCGCAGCCGGTGCAGGTCAGGCCGGCGGCAACGCGCCCGGCCCGAGAAAGAACAGCCACTCGGCAGCCAGCGTGACGGTGCCGTCCTCCAGCTCGAGCAGCACCTCTTCCTTCAGCAGGAAGCTGTCGCCGGGCTTGGGCGTCACCTCCAGGATGCGCAGCCGCGCCCTGAAGCGCGCGCCCACCGGCATTGGCCGCACGAAGCGCAGGCGGTCGAAGCCGTAGTTCAGCGCGTGGTTCGAATCGAAGGGCAGCAGCGTGCGCATGGCCTCGCCAGTCAGCCGGATCAGGTGCGACACCTGAAAGAAGCCCTGCACGATGGTGCCGCCGTAGCCGGCTTCACGCGCGGCGCGCTCGGGGTCGAGGTGGATCCACTCGCCTTCGCCGTCGCCCGACAGCGCCGCGTAGCGCTCGACCATGTCCTGCGTGATGCAGTGCCAGTCGGACAACCCCTCCTGGCCGATCTTGTGTTTCAACCATTCGAGCATGGCGACCCCTTTCAGCGCAGCGCGTAGCCGGCCACGACGCCGACAAACACGGTAAAGCCCAGCCAGTGGTTCAGGCGAAAGGCCTTGAAGCAGCCGTCGCGCGTGCGCTCATGAATGAGCCGCCAGTGCCACGCCGCCTGCGCCGCGGCCAGGGCGATGCCGACGTAGAACAGCACGCCCAGCGCATGGCTTGCGCCGGCCCAACACCAGACCGTCAGGAAGATGGCGTAGCTCGCCATCACCGCCGCCACGTCGAAGCGGCCGAAGGTGATGGCCGAGGTCTTCATGCCGATCTTCAGGTCATCGTCGCGGTCGACCATGGCGTACTCGGTGTCGTAGGCCAGCACCCAGAACAGGTTGCCCACCAGCAGCCACAGCGCGAGCACGGGCACCGTGGACTGCACGGCCGCAAAGGCCATCGGAATGCCGAAGCTGAAGGCAATGCCCAGCACCGCCTGCGGAATCGACACGAAGCGCTTGGCAAACGGGTAGATCAGCGTGATGGCCAGGGCCGCGAACGACCACAGCACCGTCACGCGGTTGGTCGTGAGCACCAGCGCGAAGGCCGCCAATGCCAGCACGGCGCCAAGCCCCAGTGCCTCCTTCACCGACAGCGCGCCGCTGGTCACGGGGCGCTGCGCGGTGCGCTTCACATGGCGGTCGAAGTCTCGGTCGGCCACGTCGTTGATGCAGCAGCCCGCGCTGCGCATGAGGAAGGTGCCGAGCGTGAACACCACCACCAGATGCCACCCCGGCCAGCCGCCGGCCGCGAACCAGAGTGCGCCCAGCGTGGGCCACAGCAGCAGCAGCCAACCCGCGGGACGGTTCCAGCGGATCAGGTCGAGGTACAGCGCAAAACGTCGGGCAAGCATGGATCAGGCAAAAAAAGAGCGGCCATTGTGCCGCTCTGGTTGGTCGGGAAGCCGCGTGCTCAGTCTTCGAGCAGCGAGCGCAGCATCCACGCGGTTTGGTCGTGCACCGTGCAGCGCGCGGTCAGCATGTCGGCCGTGGGGTCGTCACCGGCTTCCTCGGCCACGGGAATGAATTCGCGTGCGATGCGCGACACGGTTTCGTGGCCCTTCACGAGAATGCGCACCATCTCCATCGCCTTGGGCGGGCTCAGCGGCACGTCGGGCACGGTGGCGATCTTGCTGAACTCGGCATACGAGCCCGGCGCGTAGTGGCCCAGGGCGCGAATGCGCTCGGCCAGCACGTCGGTCGCGTTCCACAGTTCGGTGTACTGGCCCATGAACATCGCATGCAGCGAGTTGAAATGCGGGCCCGTCACGTTCCAGTGGAAGTTGTGCGTGGTGAGGTACAGCGTGTAGGTGTCGGCCAGCACGCGGCTCAGGCCTTCGGCAATGGCGGCACGGTCCTGGCGCTCGATGCCGATGTTGATGATCGGCGCGTTGCGGCTGCCCGACTCCTGCGCGACCACCGTGCCGCCCTTCTTGGGCACCTTGCCGGCGGAGGATGCGGGCGACGATTTCTTCGGGTCTTTGGCCATGGCGAGAGTTCTTTCTTGAAGTTGGAGGAGCACCGGAATTCTGGAAGCCGGCGGGCGGCTTCGCAACAGCGTCACTCTATCTCAGCGATCAACGATTCAAAACGCGAGCGGCGCAGGCCAATTTCGCGAATGGTCATGAAAGCCGTTTGACGCCCGGCAGCTCGCACGCATAGATGGCGTTGCGCAGCGCGGCAATGGCCTCGTAGCGCGTGAAGGTGCGCCGCCATGCGAGCACCACGCGGCGCGTGGGGGGGTCGCGGTCGTTCGCATCGCGCACGGGCAGGTAGCGCACCAGCTGCTCGGTGTCCTTGCGGCCCTTGGCCTTGGGCTTGAGCGCCTCGGCCGGCACCGACAACCGGGGCACCAGCGTCACGCCCATGCCCGAGGCCACCATATGCTTGATGGTCTCCAGCGACGAGCCCTCGAAGCTCTTGCGGATGCCTTCGGCATTGCTGGAGAAGCGCGCGAACTCGGGGCACACCTCGAGCACGTGGTCGCGAAAGCAGTGGCCCGCGCCAAGCAGCAGCATGGTTTCGTTCTGCAGCTCTTCGGAGGTGACCGATTCGCGGTCGGCAAACTTGTGCTTCGCGGGAAACGCGGCCATGAAAGGCTCGTCGTAGAGCGGCGCCATTGCCAGGCCGGTGTCGGGGAAGGGCTCGGCCATGATGGCGCAGTCGATCTCGCCGGCGCGCAGCATTTCGAGCAGCTTGACGGTGAAGTTCTCCTGCAGCACCAGCGGCATCTGCGGCGTGCGCTGGATCACCTGGCGCACGAGGTCGGGCAGCAGGTACGGCCCGATGGTGTAGATCACGCCCAGGTTCAGCGGGCCGGCCAGCGGGTCCTTGCCGCGCTTGGCAATTTCCTTGATGCTGGCGGCCTGGTCGAGCACGCTTTGCGCCTGCTGCACGATCTGCTCGCCCAGCGGCGTGACGGTCACTTCACCGGCGCTGCGCTCGAAGAGCTTGACCTCCAGCTCGTCCTCGAGCTTCTTGATGGCGACCGAGAGGGTCGGCTGGGACACGTAGCAGGCCTCGGCTGCCTTGCCGAAGTGCCGCTCGCGGGCTACTGCGACGATGTATTTGAGTTCGGTAAGAGTCATAGCTTGCGTCAATTATGCGCAAGGGGATGCGGACCCGGCCGGCGCGGGGTCGGAAGGCCCCGCAGAAGCGGCAGGCTCCAGCCGCCCTGCTCGGCCAGCTCAGCGCACGCTCTCCACGTCCTCCACCATCTCGATGAGCTTGGGCGCCGTCATCGGCCGGCCCAGCAGGAAGCCCTGCACCTCGGCGCAGTGGTCCTCGATCAGCGTCTGCAGCTGGCCGTCGGTCTCCACGCCTTCGGCCGTGACCGACAGGCCCAGCGCCTTGCCCAGCGCCAAAATTGCCTTCACCACGTCGCGGCTGCCGTCGCGCAGCTCGATGTCGGCAATGAACTGCCGATCGATCTTGATGACGTCGAACGGAAAGCTGCGCAGCGAGCTGAGCGAGGCATAGCCGGTGCCGAAGTCGTCGATGGCCAGCCTCACGCCGATCGCTTTCAGCTCGCGCAGCACCAGGCCCGCGCCCTCGGCGTCGTCCATCAGCACGCCTTCGGTGATTTCGATCTCCAGCCGCTCGGGCGCCAGGCCCGCGCCCGCCAGCACGTCCTTCACGCGCTGCACCAGCCGGCCGTCGCGAAACTGCACCGGCGACACATTGACCGACACGCCGATCTCCGGCCACTGCACCGCGGCCTCGCAGGCGGTCTGCAGCACCCAGTCGCCCAGCGGCAGGATCAGGCCGCTCTTTTCCGCCAGCGGAATGAAGTCGTCCGGCCCGATGCGCCCGCGCTGCGGATGCGCCCAGCGCACCAGCGCCTCGGCGCTGCGGATCGACTGCGTGCGCGCATCGAAGCGCGGCTGAAAGTCCAGGTAGAACTCGCCGGCGACGATGCCGCGGCGCATTTCCTCGATCATGCGGCGGCTGGCCGTCACGCGGTCGTTCATCTCGTTGGCGAAGAAGCAGTACGCGTTGCGCCCGCTGTGCTTGGCGCGGTAGAGCGCGGTGTCCGCGGCGCGCAGCAGCTCGTCGGGCGTGGTGCCGTCGGCCGGCGACACCGCCACGCCGATCGACGCGCCCACCTCCAGCAGGCCCACGTCGTTGCGGATGGGCTCGGCAATGGCCTCCAGCACCTGCTGGCAGTAGGCATCGATTTCTTCGTCCGCCAGGTTGGGCGCGGCGATGACGAACTCGTCGCCGCCGATGCGCGCGGCCAGCTGGTCGCTCTTGAGCGAGCGGCGCAGCCGGTCGGCCACCTCGCCCAGCACCTTGTCGCCCACCGGGTGGCCATAGGTGTCGTTGATGGGCTTGAAGCGGTCCAGGTCCAGGTACAGCACCACCAGGCGCGCCTGCGGGTGCGTGAGCGCGGAGGCCATGAACGCCGACAGCCGCGTGCGGTTGGGCAGCGAGGTGGCCGCGTCGTGCTGCGCCTGGCGCTGGGCGTCCTCGAAGGCCAGGGCCAGCGCCACGTCGGCGGTGACGTCGCTTGCGAACTTGATGATGCGCGTGAGCCTGCCGTTCAGGTCGTACACCGGGTTGTACGAGGCCTGCAGCCACAGCGCGCGCCCGTCCTTGCCAATGCGCTTGTGGCGCCCCGACACGAACTTGCCCGCGCGCAGCGTCTGCCAGAACTGCGCGTACGCCTCGGTCTCGGCCACGCCGGGCTCCAGCAGCATCCGGTGGTGGCGTCCGACCACCTCGTCCAGCGCATAGCCCAGGGTGGCTAGAAAGTTCGGGTTGGCGTCCAGGATGGTGCCGTCCACGCCGAAGGTGATCACGCCCTGCGACTTGTGAATGGCCTCGATCTGGCTCTGGAACTCGGCTTGGCGCAGCTTTTCCAGCGTGGTGTCGGTGGCGTACTTGACCACCTTTCGCACCCGCCCCGTGGGGTCGAAGATCGGGTTGTAGGTGGCTTGCAGCCAGACCTCTCGCCCGCCCTTGCCCAGGCGCCGATATTCGGCCGCATGGTGGCTGCCGCTGCCCAGCGCGGCCCAGAAGCCGGCGTACTCCGCGCTCCGGGCGTAGGCCGTGTCGACGAACATGCGGTGGTGCCGCCCCACCACCTCGCCCAGGCTGTAGCCCATGGCGTCGAGAAAGCGCGCGTTGGCGTCGAGCACGGTGCCGTCGAGCGCGAACTCGACCACCGCCTGCGACACGTTGATGGCCTGGATCTGGCCGCGGTCGTCGGCGGCCTTGAGCACGCGCGAGGAAATGTCGCTCGAAATTTCCACCACCTGCCGCACGACGCCCTGCGCGTCCGCCACCGGCGTGTAAGAGGCCTGAACCCAACGCTGCGCGCCGTCCCTGCGCAGGCGCATGCGCTCGACCACACGCGGCTCGCCGCGCAGCACGTCGCGCCAGATCACGGCAGGGCTGTCGGACAGGCCGCTGTCGGGGCTGATGTCGAGAAAGTCGCGCCCTTGCAGCTCGGCGAGCGCGTAGCCCCAGGTGCGCAGAAAGTGGTCGTTGGCCCGCAGCACGCGGCCTGCGGCGTCGAGCGTCAGCGTGGCGAAGGTGCCGTCGAGGGCGCGCAACTCCGGGGGCAAATGGGTGCCCGACTCCGCAGCCATGAGGGGCAGTGGCAACACAACCCCCTCGTCTTCAGGCTCTGCAAAGGCACCGTCCCCACTGCGACTCTTTCCATCCATCCACGCGTCTTGCATCTTGCACACCGGCAGTCATCGAACCGAAGAACTGCACAGAAAGCCATCCTCCCTCGACCCGGCCTGTTGGCCCGCGTTGTCGACGCTTGAAGCGATTTATGGATGTATTGCTCAGAAATGCAGGGTAAAACCCGAAGATCATAAGACAATTTGAAACAAAAGTTAACCAAAAGTTGCGGTTCTCAGCGTCTGTCGAAGTACGGAATGAAGACGTCATTGGCACCCACGCCCACCTGCTTCACCCAGTCCAGCGAAAAGTGTTCGCCCAGGCGCTGCAGCTCGCGCCCGAACAGGTAGGACACCGCTTCGGTCTTCACGCCGTTGCGGCGCAGCTCGTCCAGCGAGCGGGCCGCCGCAGCCGCGCTGGCTGCCCATCCGCGCGTTTCGGCGGCTGCGCTTGCCGCGCTCAGTGCGTCGCGCGAAGGCGCGGACAGCGCGTCCCAGGCCTTGCCGTTGGCGAACACCAGGTTCTTCGGAAACCAGGCGTTGATGTCGTAGAAAAACCGCATCGACTGCCAGACCCGGCTTTCCACGCCGGTGACGGCCGAGGTCATCATGCAGTCGATGCGCCCGTCGGCCAGGGCCTTGTCGAGCTCGGTGGCCGGCACGTCGACGGGCACGGCGCCCATCAGCGTGGCAATGCGCGCGGTGGTGGCGTTGTAGGCGCGCATGCGCATGCCGCGCAGGTCGGCCATGGCGCCCAGCGGCCGGTTCGCATACAGGCCCTGCGGCGGCCATGCCACCGCATACAGCACATGCAGGCCGCGCTGCGCGAACGCCTTTTCGATCAACGGGCGCTGGATGCGCCACAGCCGCTGTGCGTCGTCGTAGCCGCGGGTGATGAAGGGCACCGAGTCGGCGCCCGCGAGCGGCACCTCGGCCACCATGCTGCTCATGATGGCCTCGCCAGCCTCCACCTTGCCCTCCTGCACGGCGGCACGAATGGCGTTCAGCGCGAACAGCGTGTTCTGCGGATGAACCTCGATGCGCAGCTGCCCCTGGGTGGCGCGCTCGACCTCCCGGGCCATCGCCACCAGGTTGACGGTGTGGAAGTTCTCCGCCGGGTAGCCGGTGGCCAGCCGCCAGACGGTAGCGCCGGTGGAGGCCGTTGCAGGGCGCAGCGCGCACAGCGCCCCGGCCCCGCACGCCAGCAACGCAAAGAACCGGCGGGTGATGGCGGGGTGCTGCATGGCCTCAGCCGATGGTCGCCAACGCCGAGCCCGCGGCCACGTAGCCGCCCGCCGCCACCGCGAAGGCGATGCGCCCCGCGCGGTGCGCGACGACCTGCATTTCCATCTTCATCGCCTCCATCACGGCGACGACCGCGCCCTGCGCCACCTCGTCGCCGTCGGCCACCTTCCAGCCCTGCAGCGTGCCCGAGACGGGCGCCGCCACGGCGGCGGCATCGGCCACTGCAACGTCGGGCTGGGCAGCACCGCCACTGCCTGCCACCGAAGACAGGCCGCTGAGCAGCACGCCCGGCAGGCCCAGCGCCATGCGCCGCCCGTCCACCTCGATCGCCGTGCGCAGCAGCGCCGTGTCGGGCAGCGGGTCCGGCCGCATGGCGGGGGCCTCGCCATTGGCAAAGTCGGTCTCGATCCAGCGCGTGTGCACCTTGAAGCTGTCGCCCGAGACGAAGTCCGGGTGCGCCATCACCGCGCGGTGAAACGGCAGCACCGTGGGCAGGCCCTCGATGCGAAATTCCTTCAGCGCGCGGCGGGCCCGCGCAATCGCCTGCTCGCGCGTGGCGCCGGTGACGATGAGCTTGGCCATCAGCGAGTCGAAGGTGCCCGGCACCTGCGAGCCCGTGTCCACGCCCGTGTCCACCCGCACGCCGGGCCCCGAAGGCGCGTCGAACACCCTCACCGGCCCCGGCGACGGCAAAAAGCCGCGCCCCACGTCCTCCGCGTTGATGCGGAACTCGAACGCATGGCCGCGTGGCGCGGGCGTCTCCAAGACCGACAGCGGCAGGCCTTCGGCAATGCGCAGCTGCTCGATCACCAGGTCGATGCCCGTGGTTTCCTCGGTCACCGGGTGCTCCACCTGCAACCGCGTGTTCACTTCGAGGAAGGAGATGGCGCCGCTGGTGCTCAGCATGAACTCGACCGTGCCCGCCCCCGTGTAGCCTGCCGCCACGCAGATGTCGCGCGCCGACTGGTGGATGCGCGCGCGCTGCTCGTCGCTCAGAAAGGGCGCGGGCGCCTCTTCCACCAGCTTCTGGTTGCGCCGCTGCAGCGAGCAGTCGCGCGTGCCGAGCACCACGACGTTGCCGTGCGTGTCGGCCAGCACCTGCGCCTCGACGTGGCGCGGGCGATCGAGAAACTGCTCGACATAGCATTCACCGCGGCCAAAGGCCGTGACTGCCTCGCGCACCGCCGATTCATACAGGCCCTCGACCTCGTCCAGCCGCCACGCCACCTTGATGCCGCGCCCACCACCGCCGAACGCGGCCTTGATGGCCACCGGCAGGCCGTGCTTCTCGGCAAAGGCGAGCACCTCGGCCGCGCTGCTCACCGGGTCGGCCGTGCCCGCCACCAGCGGCGCGCCGACCTTCAGCGCGAGCTTGCGGGCCTGCACCTTGTCGCCCAGCATCGCAATGGCCGCGGGCGACGGGCCGACCCAGGTCAGGCCCGCGTCGATCACGGCCTGCGCGAAGGCGGCGCTCTCCGACAGAAAGCCGTAGCCCGGGTGCACCGCGTCGGCACCGGCGCGCTTTGCCACCGCGAGCAGCTTGCCGATGTTCAGGTAAGTGTCGGCGGGCTTGTCGCCCTCCAGCCCGTAGGCCTCGTCGGCCCTGCGCACATGCAGCGCGTTCAGGTCGGCGTCGGCATACACGGCCACCGATTGCACGCCGTGGTCGGCGCAGGCGCGCGCAATGCGCACGGCAATTTCGCCGCGGTTGGCGATCAGGAGTTTTTTCATCGGAAGGCTTTCACGAAACAACGGAAGCGCTGGGGGCCACGGGGCCGGGCGCGGCGACAGGGTTGAAGCGAACGCGCGCGTTCACCGGGATCTGCCCCGCGCGGTCGAGGTGGTAGGTGGCCACGGAAGCGATCACGGGGTAGCCGCCGGTCAGCGGATGGTCGGCCAGGAACAGCACCGGCTGGCCGCTGGGCGGCACCTGAATGGCGCCATGCGCCGTGCCCTCGCTGGGCAGCTCGGCATGGTTGGCGCGCGCCAGCGGTTGCTCGCCCGCCAGGCGGATGCCCACCCGGTTCGACTGGGGTGTGACCGCCCACGACTGGCTGCAGAGCAGCGCGACGGCATCGCTTGTGAACCAGTCGGTGCGCGGGCCGAGCACGATGTCGAGCACCACCTCTTGCTGCACGGTGGGCAAGTCGGCGGGCGGTGTTTCGGCGGCGCCCACGAGGGCCCCGCTGCCGACCGCACGCACAGGCAGCACGTCGCCCGTGGCCAAGGCCGGCGGGCCGATGCGCGCGAGCGTGTCGCTGGAAAGGCTGCCCAGCACCGGCGCCACGTCGAAGCCGCCGCGCACGGCCAAGTAGCTGCGGATGCCGGCCCGCGGCTCGCCCAGCGTGAGCACGTCGCCGTCGGCCAGCGCGATGGGCTGGTAGCGCGGCAGCGGCAACTGAGTGCCGTCGGCGCGCTTGAGCGTGACTGGGCCGTTAGCGCCGGTGACGGCCACCACCGCGTCGCCACGGCAGGTCAGCTGGAAGCCGCCATAGGCGATCTCGATGCAGGCCGTGCCGGACGCGTTGCCGACCAGCCGGTTGGCCGCATGCAGCGAGCGCCGGTCCATCGCGCCGGAGGCGGACACGCCCTGCTTCGCCTGGCCGTGGCGGCCAGCGTCTTGCAGCAGGGCCTGGAGCCCGGCCGCGCGAATTTCGAAGGCGCAACCACTGGTCGGTGCGAGCGGTTGCGATGGCGAAGCGATCGCGGCGGGTTGGGTTTCGGGTTCGGGTTCGGGTTCGGCTTCGGCGCGCGGTTGCGACGTGACATCCACAAAGCGCACCGTGTCCCCCGGCTGCAGCAGCGCGGGCAACGCGGGGGCCGCACGCGACAGGTCCCACATCGGCGCGTCGGTGATGCCGATGATCTGCCAGCCGCCCGGGCTGGCCTGCGGATACACGCCGCTGAAGCTGCCCGCGAGCCCCACCGCGCCCGCCGGAATGCGGGTGCGCGGCACCGCGCGGCGCGGCACGTTCAGGCTGGCATCGCCGCCCGAGAGGTAGGCGAAACCGGGCGCGAAGCCGGTGAAGGCCACGGTGTAGTCGCTGCCCGTGTGGCGGCGCACCACTTCTTCCGGCGTGATGCCCAGCAGGCCGGCCACCTCGGCCAGGTCTTCGCCGTCGTAACGCACGGCAATTTCGATGCGCTTGTCGATGCGCGTTTCGCGCGCGTCCAGGCTGCGCTGGCCGATGCGGCGCACGAGTTCGTCCGCCGTGATGGCGGCCGGGCGAAAGCTCACGAGCAAGGTGCGCGCGGCGGGCACCAGCTCTTCGATGCCCGCGATGGGCTCGGCGCGCAGCGAGGCCAGCAGCGCCAGGGTCTGCGGCAGGTCGTCGAGTTCGACCAGCAGCGCGTCGAGGTTGACGGGCAGAAAGCGCATCGTCATGCGGCGTCCACGAAGGGCTCGATGGTCACGCCGGCCTGCTCGAGCCGTGCGCGCACCTGGCGCGCCATCTCGACCGCGCCCGGGCTGTCGCCGTGCACGCAGACCGACTCGGCCTCGATGCGCACCGTGCTGCCGTCGATGGCCGTGACCACCCCATCAGTGGCCAGGCGCAGCATGCGCTCGGCCACCTGGTCGGCGTCGTGCAGCACCGCGCCGGGCGCGCGGCGCGACACCAGCGTGCCCTGCGGCGTGTAGGCGCGGTCGGCAAAGGCTTCGGCCACCGCGCGCAGGCCTTCGCCGCGCGCCCAGCCCAGCAACGGCGAGCCCGCCAGCGCCACCAGGCACAGGCCGGGGTCGGTCTCGCGGATGGCGGCGATCACGTCGCGCGCCTGGCGCTCGTCGTGGGCAATGGTGTTGTAGAGCGCGCCGTGCGGCTTCACGTAGCGCACGGTGGTGCCGGCGGCGGCGGCCAGGCCCTTGAGCGCGCCGATCTGGTAGATGACGTCGGCGCGCAGGTCGGCACTGTCCACGTCCATGTTGCGGCGCCCGAAGCCCACCAGGTCGCGGTAGGCCACGTGGGCGCCGACGGCCACGCCGCGCTCCTTGGCCTGGCGCAGCGTGCGCAGGATGCCAGCCGGGTCGCCCGCATGGAAGCCGCAGGCCACGTTGGCGCTGCTCACCAGCGACAGCATGGCGGCGTCGTCGCCCATGCGCCACACGCCCAGGCTCTCGCCGAGGTCACTGTTCAGGTCGATGTTCATCGTGTTCTCCGGCGTGCGGTGTGGCACGCCTCAAGGGGTCAATGCGGTTCGGTGCAAGGTCAGCGCAGCTTCAGTGCAGCTTCAGTGCAGCCGCCCGGCGGTCTCGCGCACGTCGTGGCGCACCGTCAGCGCGGTGCGTATCGCCACGCGAAAGGCCTCCACCTGCGCGGCCAGCGCCATGCTCGCCACGCCCGGCTTGGGCGCGGCCTGTTCGGGCAGGTACGGCACATGCACGAAGCCGCCGCGCGTGTGCGCGAGCGCGGGTTGCGTGGCCAGCCGGTGCATCAGCGCGTAGAAGATGTGGTTGCACACGAAGGTGCCGGCCGTGTTCGACACCGCCGCCGGCAGGCCCGCGGCGCGCATGTCGCGCACCATGGCCTTGATCGGCAGCGTCGCGAAGTACGCCGCCGGGCCACCGGCCACCACCTCGGTGTCGATGGGCTGGTAGCCGGCGTTGTCCGGGATGCGCGCGTCGTCGACATTCAGCGCGGCGCGCTCCATCGATATTTCGGTGCGCCCGCCCGCCGCGCCCACGCACAGCACCAGGCGGGGCGCGGGGCCCACCAGCGCGGCGTCCAGCGTGTCGATGGCACGGCCGAACACGCAGGGCAGTTGCACCGCCTGCACCACCGCGCCTTCGCAGGCCCAGCCGTCGAGCGCGCGCGCAATCTCCCAGGCAGGGTTGACGGGGTCGTTCTCGAAGGGCTCGAAGCCCGCGACCAGCACGCGCGGGGTGTCGACCTGGGTGGCTTTGGTGCTCATGTGCGGCACCTCAACGGAACATCAGGAAGTACAGCAGGAAGATGTTGACCACCAGCAAGGCCGCGGCGGTCGGTATCTGGACCTTGATCACCGCGTTTTTGTCGGGCAGCTCCAGCAGCGCCGCGGGCACGATGTTGAAGTTGGCCGCCATCGGCGTCATCAGCGTGCCGCAGTAGCCCGAAAACATGCCGATGGCCGCCATCACGGCCGGGTCGCCGTGGTACACGCCCACCAGCACCGGCACGCCCACGCCGCCCGTCATCACCGGAAAGGCCGCGAAGCCGTTGCCCATGATGATGGTGAAGATCGCCATGCCCAGCACGTAGACCACCACCGCCACGAAGCGGATGTCCATGTTGATGTAGCTAGTGGTGATGTACGCCACGGCCTTGCCCACGCCCGCGTCGGAGAACACCAGGCCCAGCATGCCCAGCATCTGCGGCAGCACCACGGCCCAGCCCAGCGCGTCGGTCAGGCGGCGCGACTCGCGCATGCCCTGCACCGGGGTCTCGCGCGTCAGCCAGCAGGCCAGCGCCAGCGCCACCACGCAGCCCACGCCCAGGCTCACCAGCGTGGTGTTCTTGGGGTCGAGCAGAAAGGCGTCGCCGATCTTCACCTTGCTCATCAGCACGGTGCCGATCACGGTGACCAGCGGAATGGCCAGCGCGGGCATGAACAGCTTGTTGCCCAGGCGCGTGGCGCTGGCCTGGTACTGCGCGGGCGTGGGCTCGCGGTGCTTGCCCGCACCCACGCCGCGCAGGCCGGCAATGACGGCCATGGCGATGGCGCCCACGCCGACCCAGGCCGGCGGCAGCTTGTCGCCCACCAGGAAGACCATGGCGTAGAGCGCCCAGAACAGGCCGCTGGTGTAGCGCTTGGGGTGCTGGCGGTCGGTCAGCGTCATGATGGCCGTGATCGCGAGGATCAGGCCCACCAGAATGTAGAGGTGCTGGATCGAGAGAATCATGATCAGCGGCCTTCCTGCGCGGCAACGGCGCTCACGGACGGTTCGTCCTTCACGCCTTGCATCTCACGCGCAATCGACTGGTCGAGCCGGCGCAGGCGCCACGAATGAATGACGAAGGCGGCAATGGCGGTGGGAATACCCCACATCGCGATGTGCAGCGGCTCCACGTCGATGCCCGCCTCGTGCAGGAAGGTGCTCATCAGCACGATGGCGCCAAAGGCCACGAAGATGTCTTCGCCGAAGAACAGGCCCACGTTGTCGGTGGCCGCGGCATAGGCGCGCAGCTTGTGGCGCAGGCGATCGGGCAGCTTGCCGTAGCGGGTTTCGGTGGCGCCTTCGGCCATGGGGGCCAGCAGCGGGCGAACCATCTGCGGGTGCCCGCCCAGGCTGGTGAGGCCCACGGCGGCCGTGAGTTCGCGCGCGGCCAGGTACACGATCAGCAGGCGCCCGGCGGTGGCCGACTTGATGCGCCCGATCCAGTTCTGCGCATGTTGGCGCAGGCCATGGCGCTCGAGCAGGCCAATGACGGCCAGCGGCAGAAGAATGATCAGCGGCAGGTTGCGCGTCTTGATGAACCCGGTGCCGATGGCCGTGAGGATGGCCATGGGGCCGAAGCCCGCCGCGGCCGCCGTCACGATGGCCGTGACGATCACCACCAGCATCGGATTGAAGCGCAGGATGAAGCCCGCAATGATCACGGCCACGCCGATCAGCGGCCACAAATGAGGGATGTCAGGAGTCATGTTGGTCTTTCGTTTCGGGATTCAGAGACACCTTGCGCGGGGGCGCCGGCCATTCGCTTGATGCAAACCTCGTGCCAATGAATGAGCAATTGATTTCTTCTGAATCACTCATTTATCCACGATTGTTGAACAATTGTGGGGAGTGTGCCCAACAACAGTGCCTGGCCGACCCCATGAAAACCCTGAGCGCGGGCGCGTTTGGTGCGCGTGCAGGCGCCATGGAAAACCGGCAGGCAAACCAACGGGCAAAGGGCGACCCGGCGGGCGGAATCTGCTAAAAACGCGCGGCTTTCCCGCTCCTTCGGCTTTCCATCTCCCTCCCCGGCATGACCCCACTGGCTTCCCCGACCTCCCCTGCCGCGCCGGCCGCCGGCACGCAGACGCTCAACGACCGGGTCGCCGAACTGATTCGCCAGAAGATCGTGAAAGGCGAGTTCTCTCCGGGGCAGCGGTTGTCGGAGGCCGCGCTGGCCGACAGCTTCGAGATTTCGCGCAACACCCTGCGCGAGGTGTTCCGCACGCTGACCAAGGAAGGGCTGCTCAAGCACGCGCCCAACCGCGGCGTGTTCGTGGCGGTGCCCAGCATCGCGTCGATCATCGACATCTACCGCGTGCGCCGGCTCATCGAATGCCAGGCGCTGGCGCAGGCCTACCCGCGCCACCCGGCCAAGAAGCACATGCGCGAGGCCGTCGAACTGGCGCTGCGCTGCCGCGACGCCGGCGACTGGCTGGGCGTGGGCACAGCCAACATGGAGTTCCACAAGGGCATCGTGGAGCTGGCGGACAGCGAGCGGCTGAACGTGCTGTTCGCCCACATCCTGGTCGAGCTGCGGCTGGCCTTCGGCCTGCTGAAAGACCCGGAGTTTCTGCACGCGCCCTATGTGGACATGAACACCAGGCTGCTGGAGCTCATCGAGGCCGGCAAGTTTGCCGAGGGCTCGGTGGCGCTGAACGAGTACCTGATTCACTCCGAACGCATCGTGCTCGCGGTGTACGCGCGGCAGATGCCTGAAAGCGACTTCGACAACTGACCGACGGACCCACCATGACCTTGTCTGCCTACCTGCTCTTTTTGCCGGCCTGCTTTGCCATCAACATGGCCTTCGGCCCCAACAACCTGCTGTCGGTGACCAACGGCGCCAAACATGGCGTGTCGCCCGCGGTGATGGCGGCCAGCGGCCGGCTGGTGGCCTTCGCGATCATGATCGCCATTGCCGGGCTGGGCATGGGCGCGGTGCTGGTGGCGTCGGAGATGGCGTTCGACGTCATCAAGTACATCGGCGCGGCCTACCTGGTGTGGATCGGCATTCGCCTGCTGCGCGCACCGGCGCCCACGGCCGAGGTGCAGCAGCGCGACGCGGGGGCGCCACCTTCGCCGCCCTCGCTGCGTGCGCTGGCGCGGCAGGAGTTCACCGTGGCCGCGGGCAACCCGAAGGCCATTCTGGTGTTCACCGCCTTCTTTCCGCAGTTCGTGGCGCCGGGCGCCTACGCCAGCAGCTACCTGTTGCTGGGCGTGACCTTTCTGGTGTTCGAGGTGGTGGCGATCGCGCTCTACGCGATGCTCGGCGCGCGCATGCGCCGCCTGGCCGACGGCAGCCGCGCGATGCGCTGGTTCAACCGCGTGAGCGGCACGATGATGGTCGGCTTCGGGCTGGTGCTGGCCTTCACGCGCCGGCCAGCGGGCTGACCCCGCTCAGCTTTTCAAACCATCAGGCTTTCAGGTATTCGGCCTTGGTGCCGAGCCAGCGGTCGATGTGCCGCTGCGCCAGCGCGGGGTGCTTCTCCAGCATGACGGGCGCCAGCTCGCGCGCCCAGTCCAGCAGCAAGGTGTCGGTGGCCAGGTCGGCAAAGCGCAGCAGCGGCGCGCCCGACTGGCGCGCGCCCAGAAACTCGCCGGGCCCGCGAATCTCCAGATCGCGCCGGGCAATCTCGAAGCCGTCGCCGGTCTCGGCCATGGCCTTCAACCGCGCGCGCGCCGCCTCGCCCACGCGGCCGCTGTCGCCCGGCGCATAGAGCAGCACGCAGGCCGAGGCCGCCGCGCCGCGCCCCACGCGCCCGCGCAGCTGGTGCAGTTGCGACAGGCCGAAGCGCTCGGCATGCTCGATCACCATCAGCGAGGCGTTGGGCACGTCCACGCCCACTTCGATGACGGTGGTGCTCACCAGCACCTGGATTTCGTTGGCGGTAAAGGCCGCCATCACCGCCTGTTTTTCGGCCGTGGGCATGCGCGAATGCAGCAGGCCGACATGCACCGGCTCGCCCAGCGTGCCGGCCAGTTCCTCGCGCGTCTCGGTGGCGTTGCGCAGGTCGACCGCCTCGCTCTCCTCGATCAGCGGGCACACCCAGTACACCTGCCGGCCCTGCCCAATCTGCGACTGGATGCGCTCGATGACCTCGTCGCGCCGGTGGTCTGCCACCAGCTTGGTGACGATGGGCGTGCGGCCCGGCGGCAGCTCGTCCAGCGTGGACACGTCCAGGTCGGCGTAGTAGCTCATCGCCAGCGTGCGCGGGATGGGGGTGGCGCTCATCATCAACAAGTGAGGCTCCAGCTCGCCGCCAGCCTTGCCGCGCAATGCCAGCCGTTGGGCGACGCCGAAGCGGTGCTGCTCATCGATGATGGCCAGCGCCAGCTTCTTGAAGCGCACCTTCTCCGAGATGACCGCGTGCGTGCCGATGACCAGCGCGGCCTGTCCGCTCTCGACCGCCGCCGACATTTCGTCGCGCTCCTTTTTCTTCTGGCTGCCCGTGAGCCACGCCACGCGCTGGCCGCGCGCGGCCAGCAGCGGGTCGAGCCAGCCGACCAGCTTGCCGAAATGCTGGGCCGCCAGAATTTCGGTGGGCGCCATCAGCGCGCATTGAAAGCCCGCGTCGATGCAGCGCGCCGCCGCCAGCGCGGCCACCACGGTCTTGCCCGAGCCCACGTCGCCCTGCAGCAGGCGGTGCATAGGAATGTGGCGCCCCAGGTCGGCGGTGATCTCCTCGCCCACGCGCTGCTGCGCACCGGTCAGGCCGAAGGGCAGCACGGCGAGCAATTGCGCATGCAGCGACGCCGCATCGGGCTCGGCGGACGAAGGCAGCACCGGCGCGCGCTGCGCCGCGCGCTCCATGCGCGCCTGCAACTGCGATAGCTGCTGCGCCAGCAGTTCCTCGGCCTTGATGCGCTGCCACGCAGGGTGGCTGTGGTCTTCCAGCGCGGCAATGGACACGTCGGGCGTCGGGTAGTGCAAGAAGCTCAGCGACGCGCGCAGGTCCCACGCGCCGCGCAGGCCAATCTGCACTGGAATGGTCTCGTCGAGCACCGCGCGCGCCAGGCCCGAGCGCACCTCGCGCCGCAGCACCGGCTGCGCAAGTCCGGCCACGGTCGAATACACCGGCGTGAGCGCATTGGGCAGCGCGGTGCCGGCCGCCTTCACCGTGGGATGCATGATCTGCCGCCCCACGAAGCCGCCGCGCATCTCGCCGCGCACCCGCACCTTGGCACCGACGGCCAATTGCTTTTGCTGCGACGGATAGAAGTTGAAGAAGCGCAGCTGGCAGGTGTCGGAGCCGTCGTCGATGGTGACGATCAGCTGGCGGCGCGGACGGAACACCACCTCGCATTCGGTGACCACGCCTTCGACCTGCGCCATGTCGCCGTCGCGCGTGTCGGCCAGGCGCACCACGCGCGTCTCGTCCTCGTAGCGCATCGGCAGGTAGAGCGCGAAGTCGATGTCGCGCACCAGGCCCAGTTTGCGCAGCGCGCGCTGCACCAGGCTCAGGCCGGTGCCGGGCGGGCCCGCGGGCGCGGGCGCCGGTGCAGACGCTGCGGCGTTCGCGGCCGGTGTGGCGGACGGGGCTTTCTTGGGCGGCACGGGCAGGGCTTCTAGCGCGGGCGGCAAAGGTCCGTCAAGGCGCTGCGGGCATCGGGGAACATGAAGCGAAAGCCGGTGCGCAGCAAGTGCGCAGGCACCACGCGCTGGCCTTCGAGCAGCAGGTCGGCCTGTTCACCGAGCAGCAGCTTGACGGGCGCGGCGGGCGTGGGCATCCAGCAGGGGCGGTGCAGCACGCTGGCGGCAACGCGGGTGAATTCTTCCTGGCTCAGCGCGCCGGGCGCGGTGAAGTTGAAGGCCTGCACCGTCGCGGGGGCGGCCCTTTGCACCGTCGCGGCGACGACGGCCTGTTCGGTCACCGTCCACACATGCGCCATGGCACGGACCAGATCGTGCACATGCACCCACGACAGCCACTGCCGCCCGCTGCCCAGCCGCCCGCCAAAGCCCAGCTGCACCGGCAGCAGCAACTGCGGCAGCGAGCCCTGATGGCCCAGCACGAAACCGAAGCGCATGCAGGCCACGTGCACGCCGTGCGCGGCGGCCGCATGCGCCGCCTGCTCCCAGCGCTGGCACAGCTGCGACATGAAGATGGCCTGTGGCGGCGCGTCTTCCGCGAGCTCGGTGGCATCGCCCTGCGGCTGCACGCCGTAGTAGCCGATGGCCGAGCCCGACAGCAGCAGCCACGGCTTGCGCGGCCGCGTGGCGATCCATGCCACCAGCTGCTGCGTGAGGCCCTCGCGGCTTTTCAGCAGCTGCTGCTGGCGCCGCTCGCTCCAGCGCAGGCCCAGAATGCGCGCGCCCGCAAGGTTGATGACCACGTCGATGTCGTCGGCCGCGGGCACCTGGTCGAGCGACTGCACGCAACGCACCGCACCGCCAAAGCCCCAGGCGGCAGCGCGCGCGTCGCGCGTCCACACCGTCACCGCATGGCCGTCGGCCAGCAGCTGGCGCACGAGCAACTGGCCGATGAAGCCGGTGCCGCCCGTCACCAGCACGCGCTGGGGCTTCGTGCCGAAACGCACCGGCGCCTGGGCGTCGCGCGTGTGCGCCTGCTTCTGGCGCTTGAAGATCGCGCGCGCAGCAAGGCCGTCGCGCAGCCCCGACACGCCCACGCCCACGCCGCACAGCGCAAGGAAGACACTGAGCCAGCCGTACGGCTGCCAGGCCATGGCGGTAGGCTGCGCGGCCCAGTCCACCGCGTTCATCGCCAGCAGCGCAATGAACGCGCCGGCGTTGATGGCCAGCACCGTGTGCGTCACGCGCTCGGTGGGCGGCAGCAGGCGGGTGCGGTCCTCGATCACGAAGTCCCACAGCGTGAGCACGATCTCCACGCCGAACACCGCCAGCAGCACCCAGGCCCAGGCGCCGTGCCAGGCCCACGACGACAGGCCGATGAACAGCGCGCAGTAGATCGACGAGCGCGTGGCATGAATCGCCAGCTCGCGCCCTGCCGAGGCGCGCCGCGGCAGGGCCTCGGTGCCCTCGTGGTGGTAGAGCGTGTCGAACGCGCCGAGCGCGCCCTGGGCGGCCATGAGCTGCAGGGCCAGCAGGTGGGTGTCGATCATGCGGTGGCTTTCGGTTCGGGCACTTCCTCGAACACGCCGACCTGGGTGAAGGTGGTGCCCATCAGCCAGTGGCGGATTTCGATGCGGATGTTGAAACGCTCGGGCGTCTCGTTGTGGTGCCAGAGAAAGGTCTTGCCCGGCGTGAACAGGCCGGGCAGCGGAATGCGCCAGCCGAACAGGTCCCAGAAGTAACCGTCGCTCTGGAAATGCAGGCTGCCGTTTTCCACGCTCAGCACCAGCTTCATGCCCAGGCCCATGCCCACGTACTCCAGCACCTCGCCGCGCTCGCTCTCGCGCATGAAGCTGGTGAACTGAATCGGCTTGCGGCCGTGCAGGCGGTAGATGCGCTGCTTGTAGATGGCCGGGTCGTCGGGCTTGGCGTAGACCTGGATTTCGACGGGGAAATTGCTGTCGCTGTAAGGAATCAGCGCGCCCTGGATCATCGGCTGCGTGAGGTACCCCAGCAGCTTGCCGAAGCGCGAGCAGCGCAGCTCGCTCAACGCGCCCAGGTAATGCAGCGCCTTGCCGGGCGAGGGGTTCTTGTCGAAACGGCGGCGAATGTCGGGGTGCAGGCCGAGCCAGGTGTTGCCCATGATCTTCTTGAAGAGCTCGCCTTCGGACGGACCGGGGTGCACGCCTGATTGGGGCCCCGGAGAAACGCGCGCTGCTTGTGAATCGACCATGCGCCGATTCTGCCTTGGCAACCCGCGCGCAACCTCATGCGGCAAAGCGGTTTTACGGGCGTGGGACAATCGCCCCCCTCCCGCGTTTCTTTCTTTTTCCCATGCCTTCTTGGCACGGGCCTGTCCGGCCCTCAAGCACCATGCGCGCCTTCACGCTTTCCGACTTCGATTTCGACCTGCCGCCTGAATTGGTGGCGCAACACCCCGCGGCAGAACGCACCTCCTCGCGCCTGCTCGACGGCACAGGGGATGCACCGGTCGACCGCATCTTCAAGCACCTGCCCTCGCTGCTGCGCGCGGGCGACCTGCTGGTCTTCAACGACACGCGCGTGGTCAAGGCGCGCCTGTTCGGCGAGAAGCCGACCGGCGGCAAGCTCGAGCTGCTGGTCGAGCGCGTGCTGCAGGGCCAGGAAGTGGTGGCGCACATGAAGGTGAGCAAGAAGCCGCCTGTGGGCACCACGCTGCAGATGGTGGGCGGCTTCCGTGCCACGCTGCTGGGGCGCTGGCCCGAGGAAGACGGTGCGCTGTTCCGCTTCGGCTTTGAGAGCGACGCGGGCGAAGACCCCTATGCGCTGATGCAGCGCTGCGGCCACGTGCCGCTGCCGCCCTACATCACGCACACCGATTCGGCCGACGACGAGAGCCGCTACCAGACCGTGTTCGCGCGCGTGCCCGGCGCAGTGGCCGCGCCCACCGCGGCACTGCACTTCGACGAAGCCCTGCTGGCCGAGCTGGAAGCGCGCGGCGTGCAGCGCGCCAGCGTCACGCTGCATGTGGGCGCCGGCACCTTCCAGCCGGTGAAGACCGAGAACATCGCCGAGCACACCATGCACGCCGAGCGCTACGAAGTGCCCGAGGCCACGCAGCGCGCCATTGCCGAATGCAAGGCACGCGGCGGGCGCGTGGTCGCGGTCGGCACGACCACGGTGCGCACGCTGGAGTCGTGGGCCAAGAGCGGCGAGGCCTCGGGCGACACGCGCATCTTCATCACGCCGGGCTTCGCGTTCGAACACGTCGACCTGCTGGTGACCAACTTCCACCTGCCCAAGAGCACGCTGATGATGCTGGTCTCGGCCCTTGCGGGCTACGAGCGCGTGATGGCGCTGTATGCCCACGCCATTGCGCAGGGCTACCGGTTCTTCAGCTATGGCGACGCCATGCTGCTGGAGCGGACAAAAAACTCCGCTTAGGGCACAGAATAGGTCGTTCCCCGTACGAATATTTTTTGCGCCCAAACGCTCCGTCTAGCAAATCTGGCTGATCTGGCCCTGGAGAACAAGATGCTCACCCGTCTCAGAGTGACAGGATTCAAGAACTTACGCGATATCGATGTTCAGTTCGGCCTGTTTACGTGCATTGCAGGTGCAAACGGCGTCGGCAAGTCGAACTTGTTTGATGCAATCACGTTTTTGAGCGACCTGGCTTCAATGCCAATCATCAAGGCGTGCAGCAATGTGCGTGGAACTCATGGTCGAGCCTCGGATTTTGCGTCGCTGTTTTTTCGGGACAAGGACTCCGACGGCCTGCGCATGGAGTTCCTTGCCGAACTGATCATTCCAAACGAAGTTGTGGATGACTTTGACCGCAAGGCAAAGCCCACGGCAACCTTGGTTGAATACTCACTGGTGCTTCGTCTAAATCCTGATCCGACTTCAGGCCCCTTCAAGGACCCCGTCTATATCGAGAAGGAAGAACTGAGAGCCAAACCTTCGAGTACAGCTCAAAGATTTTTGCAGTTCGAGGGAGGAAGTGCGCTCGCAAAGAACAAGAAAATCATCTTCGGCCCGGGACCTCGAACATCCCCGTTCATTGAGACCGACACCAACGCGGCAGACATCGCGATTCTTCTGCGCGGAGACGGAGGCGGCAGAGGCAACCCACAGACGATCTCGGCTCGCAGAAGTCCGCAGACCGTACTCTCGGGGGTCAACCTGTCGTCGCATCCCACCGCATTGGCCACACGCCGCGAGATGCAATCTTGGCGGATGCTGCAACTGGAGCCAACAGCGCTCCGAGCACCAGACGATATCTTTGGAGAGTCCACTCTTTCTCCAACCGGCGAGCATCTGCCAAACACTCTATTTCGACTGGGAAACTACGGTGACATCGCAAATCGCCTGGCAGACCTGATTCCGGGGGTCGAAGCGCTCGATGTCGATACCGACCAGACCAGACAACAGCGAACGTTGTCTGTCACGATGAGCGACAAGCACCCTTACTCGGCCAGTTCGCTATCTGATGGCACTTTGCGTTTTCTGGCACTGGCAGTTCTGTCCAGCGACCCTGATGCAAGCGGGTTAGTCTGCTTGGAGGAGCCTGAAAACGGCATCCATCCGCAACGAATCCCGGAAATGCTTCGGCTTGTCAGAGAGCTCTCTGACGCAGATCTGTCCGCACAGGAAATGGCTGGCCTGCTTAATCTTCGGCAAGTGATCATTAACACGCACTCCCCGCTGGTGGTGGCGGAGTTGCTTGACGACGAGCTTTTGTTCGCCGAAACCGTCCGATTCAAGGCACAGTCTTTCGCAAATTTCAAGCCGATCAATGGCACTTGGAGAACCAAATCAGCAGTGGGATTGCCGCCCAGTGTTATCACGCGCGGCGAATTGCATGCCTATCTGTCTGGCAATCGGCTTTCCTCGAAGTCCAGGGGGGCGAAGCTGGTCAGAGACCATCTGCCAGAGACAGCTGATCTGTTTCAGTCTTCTTGAGGAAAGTCACGCATCCTCGATGAAAACTCTCACCGCTACGCTGGTTGCCGATGGAACATCTGATCGCATGCTGCTTCCCATCATCCAGTTCTTGCTGGATGAATGGAGCCCCGTGCCGCATCGCACGTTGTTTGCAGAGGGGCTGCACATCGGCCCCCTCTCCGCGCGTCTGCCTCGAGCCTTGCAGCTTTATCCGTGCGACCTCCTTTTCATCCATCGCGATGCTGAAGCTGCTCCCGCGAAAGATCGGCAACAGGAAATTGCGACGGCGACGGCACAACTTGCGAACCCGCCGACCCACGTCTGCCTGATCCCAATTCGCATGACTGAAAGTTGGCTATTGCTTGACCAACAAGCCATACGAACTGCGGCGGGCAATCCCAAAGGCAGTACCCCACTGGAACTTCCTCCGATCAAGTCGATTGAGAGACTTGCCGATCCCAAAGCTCGACTCTTCGAAGCACTCAACGCCGCTACGGACAACACAGGAAGGCGAAAGCGACAATTCAAGCCGGAGAGTGCGAGGCACCGAGTTGCTGAGTTGATGAATCTTTCAAGCCTTCGCCAGCTACCGTCTTTTGAGCGCTCAGAGGACCAGGTGAAACAGTTTTTCGCAACCTATGAATAGCAGTCTGAACTTCGAACTCCTCAAGACCGACCCCGACAGCCACGCGCGCCGCGCCACGCTCACGCTCAACCACGGCGTGGTGCAAACGCCGATCTTCATGCCCGTGGGCACCTACGGCACGGTCAAGGGCGTGATGCCGCGCAGCCTGGAAGAAATGGGCGCGCAGATCATTCTGGGCAACACCTTCCACCTGTGGATGCGCCCCGGCCTGGACGTGATGGAAAGCTTTGGCGGGCTGCACCAGTTCGAGAAGTGGAACAAGCCCATCCTCACCGACTCCGGCGGCTTTCAGGTGTGGTCGCTGGGCGCGATGCGCAAGATCAGCGAAGAGGGGGTGAAGTTCGCCTCGCCCGTCAACGGCGACAAGCTGTTTCTCACGCCCGAGGTCTCGATGCAGATCCAGACGGTGCTCAACAGCGACATCGTGATGCAGTTCGACGAGTGCACGCCCTACGACACGCAGGGCCACATCACGACCGAGGCAGAGGCGCGCACATCCATGGAACTGAGCCTGCGCTGGGCCAGGCGCTGCAAGACCGAATTCGCGCGGCTCGAAAACCCCAACGCGCTGTTCGGCATCGTGCAAGGCGGCATGTTCGAGAACCTGCGCGAGGAGTCGCTGGCGGCGCTGGTCGACATGGACTTTCCGGGCTACGCCGTGGGCGGCGTGAGCGTGGGCGAGCCCAAGGCGGAGATGCTGCACATCATGGGCCACACGCCGCACCGGCTGCCCGCGAACAAGCCGCGCTACCTGATGGGCGTGGGCACGCCCGAAGACCTGGTGCAGGGCGTGGTCGACGGCGTGGACATGTTCGACTGCGTGATGCCCACGCGCAATGCGCGCAACGGCACCATGTTCACCCGCTTCGGCGACCTGAAGATGCGCAACGCGCGCCACAAGACAGACCCGCAGCCGGTCGACCCCAGCTGCACCTGCCATGCGTGCGCGGGCACCTCGGGTGTGAGTTGGAACGACGGCGGGCGCGAAGGCTTCAGCCGCGCCTACCTGCATCACCTGGACCGCTGCGGCGAAATGCTCGGGCCGATGCTGTGCACCATCCACAACCTGCACTACTACCTGAACCTGATGACCGAGATTCGCGCCGCGCTGGACGCGGGCACGTTCACGGAGTTTCGGGCGCGCTTCAAGTCGGAACGCTCCAGAGGGATCTGAGGGATCTGAGGGGTCTGAGCCGCGGCGCTGGCGTGGCGGCCGGCGCATCGATGGGGTACGCTTGCTTTCCAACCCGCACGGTCTTGCTCACGCCTATGACTTCCGCACCCCCCGTCTCCGCACCCCCAGTTTGCGCCTACACCGCCCGCTACCCTTCGCTGGCGGGGAGCACCGTGTTCATCTCCGGTGGCGCCAGCGGCATCGGCGAATCGCTGGTGCGGGCCTTTCATGCGCAGGGTGCCAAGGTCGGTTTCTGCGACCTCGACACCGCCGCCGGCAGCACGCTCTCGGCGCAGCTGCAGGGCGAGCACCCTGCGCTGTTCGTGGCCTGCGACGTGACCGACACCGCCGCGCTCACCGCCGCCATCGACACGGTGCGCCAGCGCTTCGGCCCCATCGGCGTGCTGCTGAACAACGCCGCCAACGACCGCCGCCATGAGATGGCCGACGTGACCAGCGACGACTTCGACCGCCTCGTGGCCGTCAACTTCAAGCACCAGTTCTTTGCCGCGCAGGCGGTGGCCGACGACATGCGCGCGCTGGGCGGCGGCTCCATCGTCAACTTCGGCTCGATCAGCTGGATGATCAAGGGCAAGGGCTACCCCGTGTACCAGGCCTGCAAGGCGGCGGCGCGCGGCCTCACGCGTTCACTGGCGCGCGACCTGGGCAAGCAGAACATCCGCGTCAACTCGGTCGTGCCGGGCTGGGTGATGACCGAGCGGCAGATCAAGCTGTGGGTCAAGCCCGAGTCGGGCGCGGAGATCGACGCGGCGCAATGCCTGCCAGGGCGTGTGATGGCCGAAGACATCGCGGCGATGGCGCTGTTTCTCGCGGCCGACGATTCGCGCATGTGCACCGCGCAGGACTACGTGGTAGACGCAGGCTGGACCTGAAGCGCTCGGCATTCACCGCACAGCAAAAAGCCAGGCATGCCGGGCTTTTTTGCGTGCGCTGCAAGGGTGAATCAGTCGCGCAGCTCGGCGGGCACCTTGCCACCGTTGGCGGCCAGCTTGGTCATGACCTGGCGGTGCAGCCAGATGTTCATTGCGGCGCTGTCGCTGGTGTCGGCGCCGTAGCTCAGCTCGGCGGCCAGCTGCTTGCGGGAGTCCAGGCTGCTGTCCAGGCCCAGCAGCTTCATCAGGTCGACGATGGAGGTGCGCCAGTTCAGGTTGCTCGCGCCGGGCATGCCGTCGAGCAGGGCCTCGACGTCCACCACGGTGATGGCAGGTGGCGGCGCGGCGGCGGCCGGGGCGCCGGCGGGATCGGGTGCGGCCGGTGCGGCGGGCGCAGTGGGTGCAGGCGCGGCGTTCGCGGACGGAAAGATCTTGGAAAGGATGCTGCCGAAAATGCTCATGCGAGGACTCCGTGGATGAGATGGATTGCAAACTTGCATCAACATTTGTGACGCAACGGGCGTTGTAGCACGCCCCCACGGCGCGCCCGCTACACGGTGTGTCGAAGGGGGCGCGCGGTGTGACCTAGTTCGCAGGTCGGGCGTCCAGAACGGGGGGAACGGGGGGACCGGGCGTAACCGGCAGAACGGGCGCAACGGGCTCCACGTGCGGCGCGGCCGAGCTGCCGCAGGCATGGCAGAACTTGGAGAACGCGCTCTTGCGCGTCTCGCACAGGCCGCAGTGGTCGAACAGGCCGATGCCGCAGTGCGGGCAGAAGTCGATCTCGCCGTTCTTCAGGTCCACCGGCCGCTCGCAGCCGGGGCACACGCCCTTGCCCAGGCGGGCCAGCGCGGTGTCGTAGCTGAGCTCTTCGCGCCGCACCTGGTCGGGCTGCTGCTCGGCCAGCTTCTGGCGCGCCAGGTAGCGGTTGAGCGCAACGATGGCGTAGCGCCCCACCAGCACCGTCACCACGATGCCCACCACGTAGCGCACATAGCCGCCGTAGCTCGGCAGGTAGGGCACCAGCTCGACGAAGAACGCGAACAGCGCGAAGAAGATGAAGCCCCACACAAACGGCCAGTAGGTGCTCTTGCGCTTCTTCGCGAACAGCCAGCCCGCCACCACCAGCAGCGGCAGCGTGAGCGCCAGCCGGTAGGCGAACACGCGCAGCTCGATGCGGCGGTACTCGGCATCGAGCTTGACCTGCGCGTCGCGCTCCAGCACCGCGAGCGATTCGCGCGCGCGCTGCTGGCCCTGCTGCGCGTCGAGCAGGGTCTGGCGCTGCGCATTCACTTCGCGCTGCAACGCGTCTTCCTTTTGCTTGAAGGCGTCGAGCGCCTTGGTGCGCGCGATGAGTTCGCTGTCCTGGTCGGGTTGCGCGGTGGCGCGGCGCGTGGCAAGCCAGTTGCCGAAGGTTTCGCGCGCGTTGGCGCTGGCCTGCTGCGCGGCGTTGAGCTTCAGCCGAATCTGTGCCAGGTCGCGCTCGGCCTGCTCTTCGGTGGTGTCGGCCGCCTGGATGGTGGCGCGCAGCGGCTGGGCCGCGCGCAGGTCGATGAAGTCGTCGATGCCGCGCACGCGCTCGACCTGCGGCAGGTCGCTCACGACGGTGCTGCCGAGGCCGATGAGGAAGCTCGCGAACACCAGGGCGACGAGCCAGAGGCCGCGGCGGAACCATTTCTCGGACAGGCGCAGTGATTTGCTCATGTCGTTTTTTCCTCTGTGTTTTTATTGGAGCTTGAGCGTCACCGGCGCCGCGCCCAGGCCGGCGCGCGGCAGCCATGCAAACACCGAGTCGACCGTGACGGTCTCGATGCGGTCGCTGAAGCGCTTGTCGTTCGGGTGGTCGTCGAAGGCCACGTTGGCCGAGCCCACGCGCCCGCCCAGCCGCGTGAGCGGCCCGAGCTTCAGCGTGGTCGGCTCGTAGCCCTTGAACTGCATCCATGCCTGCGCCTGCGCGCGGGTGGTGATGGTGGCGGGCTCCATGGCGGCGGCCAGTGTTTCGACCGCCCACTGGTTCGACTGCTGGTACTTCTGGCCCCAGGCATAGCTCACGATGCTGTACGGCGCGGCGTGCAGCCGCACGATGCGCGTGGGCGACTCGGTGAGCGCGGTCATCAGTTGCGTTTGCACGGCTGGCGTGGGCACCACCCAGGCCGCCTCGTAGCGCCACAGGTCGTCGAGAAAGAACTCGCCCAGGCCCTGGCGGTACACGTCGGCCACCGCGGTGCCGCACTGGTTGAGCTTGTGCACCACGCGCCACGGGCCGGCGTCGGTCTTGTAGGCGAGCCCCAGGTGCGAGTAGCGCAGGCCGTACTTGCTCAGGTCCTGCCCGGCGCGCGCCAGTATCACCACGCGCGCGCCGCTGGCGTCGAGCGCCTGCGCGGTGCGTTCGGCCAACTGCATGCCCCTGACGATGACCGCGGGCGTGGGCTTGACCTGCTCGCACGAGCGCCCGGCCTGCGCCTGCATCGGCAAGGCCGTGGCGGCAACCAGGGCCAGCACGGCGACGAACGGCAGCGCGCGCTTCATGACAGCCTCTCGTTGTAGAGCAGCGCGCGGCCGATGGCGTTGGGCACAAAGGCCAGCACCTCGCCGGCGGCCGACAGCACCACGCCCGCGCCGATCACGCTGACCAGCACGCTGGTGCCGACCGCGTTCGATGCACCGTTGGCCACGCGGCCCGCCACCTTGACGCTGGCGCGGGCGCCGTCGGAGGCGCGTTCGAGCACATACACCGTGCCGTCCGCCGCAGCTTCGACCGCGACCACCACGAGCGTGGAGCCGCCCACCGACAGCGCGGTGGGCACCGCCACCACCGCGGTGGCCGAGGCGCCGACCGCCGAGCCGGCGACAAGCACAGATGCCACCGGCATCATCGACAGGGCCACGGAGGCGTCGCTCTGCGCCTGGGCTTGCAAGGGGGCCGCGACACCCGCAAAGGCGGTGCAAACGGCGACGAGAACAGCGGCAATGGAATGCTTCATGACGGTCTTTCGTTGGGCAGGCATGGGTTATTCGGCGGCAGTGTTGGTGCTGGTGCTGGTGCTGGTGGCCGCTTCGGCACGGGCCAGGCGGCGGCCTTGCAGGCGGGCTTCGGTCATGTCGGCTTCATGGCGGTCGCGCAGCGTCTTGGCCAGCGTGAAGGCCGAGCTGACCAGGAACAACCAGCTCACGCCCAGGAAGGCCTTGTAGGCGTCGTTGATCTCCATGCGCACCAGGCCCCAGGCGGTCAGGCCCATGGCGGTGAAGAAGCTGCCCCAGACCACCAGGCGCCACATCGGCACGTCGCGGCCGGCGGTGTTGCCACCCGACGCGGCCTGCTCGCCGTCGCGGATGAACTTGGACAGCATGAACGCCGTGCTCAGGCAGAACACGTAGCCCATCACCATGAACGCCCGGTCCAGCGCCTCGCCCGGCAACCAGCTCAAGCCGGTGGCGCACAGGAAGACGGCGATCGCAAAAGAGGCCCAGGTCTGGAATTGCCAGGCCCGCGAATCGCGCTGGATGGAAACGGTCGTGGACGAAAGGGGTTGCATGTGTGCCTCGCGGCGTAGTGAAGGTGGGCGAATGATGGTTCGCTCCCGCACCGCGAGGCTTGAATGCTTGCACCGGTGGCGGCGCGCGGCGCCACCGGTATCTCAGCGAGCTACTTTCAGGCGCCGAGCAAGCCGCTCACGCGCTGATGCAGCGACGCGGGCTGCACCTCCGCCGGCGGCACGGCCGCGCCCACGTTCAGGCCCACGCGGCTGTAGAAACCACGGCGAAAGGGCTTGGCCATGGCCACGTTGTGTCCGCCGCGCAGCTCGATGCGGCTGAAGTACGAGCCCCACAGGTTGGTCAGCGCCATGGGGATCACCGGCGGCTCCAGGCCTTCGGCGCGCGCGCTTTCGATGATCTTCATCACCCCGCCCTTGAAGGGCTGCACCGTGCCGTCGCGGGTGATGGCGCCCTCGGGGAAGATGGCCAGCAGATCGCCCTCGCGCAGCACGTCCAGGGCCTTGGCAAAGGCGGCCTCGTAGGCGGCCGGGTCTTCCTTCTGCGGCGCGATGGGAATCGCCTTGGCCAGCTTGAACAGCCAACCCAGCACCGGCACCTTGAAGATGCGGTGGTCCATGATGAAGCGAATGGGCCGCGGGCTGGCCGCCATGAGCAGCACCGCGTCGATGAAGCTCACGTGGTTGCACACCAGCACGGCCGCGCCCTCGGTGGGAATGTGCTCGTCGCCCTTGATCTCGAAGCGGTAGACAAAGCGCGACAGCACCCAGGCCACGAAGCGCAGCAGGTACTCGGGCACCAGCATGAAGATGTAGAACGCCACCACCGCGTTGGCAATGCCGGTGAACAGAAAGATCTGCGGAATGGTGAAGCCCGCGCCCAGCAGCGCGCCGGCAATGACCGAGCTGGCGATCATGAACAGCGCGTTGAGGATGTTGTTGGCCGCGATGATGCGCGCCCGGTGCGTGGGCTGACTGCGCAGTTGAATGAGCGCATACATCGGCACGCTGTACAGCCCCGCGAACAGCGACAGCAGCCCCAGGTCGGCCATCACGCGCCAGTGGGCGCCCTGGTGCACGAAGGCGCCGATGCCCATCTCCGGCACCTGCGGCAGGCCGCGCGAGGCAAAGTACAGGTCGATGGCAAACACGCTCATGCCGATGGCGCCCAGCGGCACCAGGCCAATTTCGACCTGACGGCGGCTCAGCGTTTCGCACAGCAGCGAGCCCACGCCGATGCCGATCGAGAACACCACCAGCAGCAGCGATGCCACCTGCTCGTCGCCGTGCAGCACCTCTTTGGCAAAGCTGGGGAACTGGCTGAGAAACACCGCGCCGAAGAACCACATCCACGAAATGCCCAGCAGCGAGCGGAACACCACCACGTTGCCGTGCGCGAGCTTCAGGTTGCGCCAGGTCTCGCTGAACGGGTTCCAGTTGATGACCAGCCCGGGGTCGGTGGCCGGCGCCTGCGGAATGGCCTGCGCCACGCCGCGCCCGGCCAGCGCAAGCAGCACGCAGGCGACAGCCACGCTCAGGTGGCCGATCTGCGGCACCGCCACCAGCAGCCCGCCCGCCACCTGGCCCAGCAGGATGGCCACGAAGGTGCCCATCTCCACCATGCCGTTGCCGCCCGTGAGCTCGCGCGTGTCGAGCACCTGCGGCAGGTAGGCGAACTTGACCGGCCCGAACAGCGTGGAATGCAGCCCCATGAGAAACACGCAGCCCAGCAATATCACCGCGTTGGCCGTAATGAAGCCCCAGGCCGCGATCAGCATGATGGCGATCTCCAGGTTCTTCACGAAGCGGATCATCTTCGTCTTGTCGAACTTGTCGGTCAGCTGGCCGGCCGTGGCCGAGAACAGCAAGAACGGCAGGATGAACAGCGCCCCGATGGCCAGCCCCGCCATGGCCGGCGGCATCCAGCTGAGCTGCAGCTGGTAGGTCACCATGACGGTGAAGGCGAACTTGAAGAGGTTGTCGTTGGCCGCGCCCGCGAACTGGGTCCAGAAGAAAGGCGCGAAGCGCCGCTGCTTGAGGAGGGCGAACTGGTTGGCGTGGGCGTTCGCGTCAAGGGCCACGGGGGTGGCGGTGGCAGCGGCGGGGGTGGTCATTCGATGGATTTCCTCAGGCCGCCAGCGCGGCTGCGCCCGGATTGTGCCGCAGGGCGGCCTGCCAGCGCATCTCCATCTTGCGCAGCGCAAACACCACGGGCAGGCCCGCCAGTGCGGCCGTCAGGTGCTTCAGCGAGTGGCCCGACACCACATGCTGCGTGTATTCGTAGATGGCGTGGTCGGCCAGCTCGAAGCCCTTGGCCAGCGCGTAGAAGAAGATCACCCAGCCCAGCTTCAGGCCGACCGACTTGCGCATCGGCGTGGACAGCGCCAGCGTGAGCACCAGCGCCATGCCGCCGAACTGCACCAGCGCCCAGGGCAGCACGTTGCCGGTTTCCTGGAACACCTCGGCCGACAGCAGCCCGGCCGTCAGCACGAACCAGGCGGCGGGCCAGCCGGCGCGCTGGCTCACCCGTTCGCACACCGCCACGCCAATGAGCCCTGCAAACGCCACCGCCATGCCGGCACGGTCCGCGGCCAGGCGGGGCGCGTCGGGCACGAGGTGATAGAAGGCCGAGCCGGCCGCCGCGGCAATCAGACCGGCAAAGAACAGCCAGGCGCAGTCCAGCGTGTTGTCGGGCGGGTCGCTGGCCGGCGGGGCCAGCGGAAACGCCGACAGCGCCTGCTGGTGCGATCGATCGATGCGGTTGAGCCGGTACAGGCCCCACAGGCCGACCAGCACGAACGGAATGTTGCTCAGCACGTCCATGGCGTTGGGCAGGCCGTGCCAGCCCCGGTCGTCGGCGAACACCGAGGCGATGGCCACGTCGGCGGCCGGCAGCTCGGGGCCGAAGATGGCAATCAGGGTGAGCAGCGCAAGGGCAAAAAGCAGTCCGCGTTCGCGGCGGCTGAGGGTTGTGAGCTTAGGCAGTTGCATGGCGGGCCTCGGTGGGTGGGGTAACAAGCCGCGGATTCTGGTTGCCAGCCTCCCTGCAGGCATCGAGAATCGATACGAGGTAGTTATTCACACCCTTCGGTATCTTCTTTCAATACCCTCCGCCTGACCTGACCCCTCCATGAGCACCACTGTCGATCTCGTCCAAGCCCTCAAAAACGAACTCAAGAGCGCCCGCATGACCTACGCCGACCTGGCCCGGTCGCTCGACATGGCCGAGTCCAGCGTCAAGCGCATGCTGGCCAAGAGCGACATGCCGCTGTCGCGCGTGGACGCCATCTGCCGGGCGCTGAAGATCGACTTTGCCGAGCTGGCGCGCCGCGTGGCCGACGCCCAGCCGCTCCTGAAGGAGCTCACGCAGGAGCAGGAAAAGGCCGTGGTGAAGGACAAGAAGCTGCTGCTGGTGGCCATCAGCGTGCTGAGCCAGTGGACGCTGGAGCAGATCGTGACGTCGTACCGCATCAGCGAGGCCGAGTGCATCGGCTGCCTGGCGCAGTTGGACCGCATCGGCATCATCGAGCTGCGCCCGCTGAACCGGTACCGCCTGAAGCTCGCCAAGACCTTCCGCTGGCGCCCGCACGGCCCGGTGATGGAGTTTTTCCGCGAGAACGTGGTGCTCGACTACTACCGCGGCGGCTTCGACGGCCCGGCCGAGGGCCTGCTGCTGGTGCACGGCTCGATCAGCCGATCGCTGGCGCCGGCCTTTCTGGAGCGCCTGCAGCGCGTGGCGCAAGACTTTGCGCAGCAGCACCAGACCGACCAGAAGCTGTCGGCCAAGGACCGCGAGGGCTACACGCTGCTGCTGGGCATGCGCAACTGGGAGTTCGAGGCCTTCACCCGCCTGCGCAGACTCTGAACGCTCAGGCCTTGGCGGCTTCCAGGGCGTCGCGCGTGGTGCGCGCGGCGGTCTTGGCGGCTTGCGCGAAGTCGTCGCCCGACGACGCATAGATGATGGCCCGCGACGAATTCACGATGATCGGCGCGTCCGCGCGCCAGCCGGCGCGCACCGTGGCCACCGCGTCACCGCCCTGGGCGCCGACGCCCGGAATCAGCAGCGGCACCGTGGGCGCAAGGGCGCGCACGCGCTCGATTTCCGCCGGGTAGGTCGCGCCCACCACCAGGCCGAGCTGGCCGTTCAGGTTCCACGGACCCTGCGCCAGCCTGGCCACGTGCTCGTACAGGAAGGGCTGGCCGTCTATGTCCGCCAGACGCTGGCCCTGCAGGTCGGAGCCGCCGGGGTTGCTGGTGCGGCACAGCAGGAAGGCGCCCTTGCCCTCGTGCTTGAGGTACGGCGCCACCGAGTCGAAGCCCATGAAGGGCGACAGCGTGACCGCGTCGGCGCCGTAGCGCTCGAAGGCTTCCAGCGCGTACTGCTCGGCGGTGGAGCCGATGTCGCCGCGCTTGGCGTCCAGGATCACGGGCACATGCGGCGCGTTGCGGCGCATGTGCTCCATGAGTTGCTCGAGCTGGGCTTCGGCGCGGTGCGCGGCAAAGTAGGCGATCTGCGGCTTGAAGGCAATGACCAGGTCGGCCGTGGCGTCGACGATGCGCGCGCAGAAGTCATAGATGCGGCTGGCGTCGCCCTTGAGCTGCCCCGGGAATTTGGCGGGCTCGGGGTCGAGCCCCACGCAGAGCAACGAACCGTTTGTTTGCTGTGCGGCAGCCAGCTTGTCGAGGAAAGTCATGGGGCGGGATTTTAGGCGGCCCGCTCCGTGGGCCCGTTTCAACCGGTCAGGCGATCAGCCGCTCAGTTGGCCGCGGGTGGGGCCGTGGGCGTGTGCTGCTCGGCGGCCAGGCACAGGTCGGCCCAGGTGCGGGCCTTGTCGGCCGGGTTGCGAAGCAGGTACGCCGGGTGGTAGGTGGCCACCACCGCGGCACCTGCCAGGGAGGCCAGCGGCACGGCGCGCCCACGCAGCTTGCCCAGCGGGTCACCGCTTTGCATCAGGCTTTGCGCAGCCAGCGGGCCCATGGCCAGCACCACGCGCGGGGCGAGTGCGGCGGCGTGCGCGGCAAAGGCCTCGTCCATGGCGCGCGGGCTGCCGGGCTGGCCGGCGGCCACGCCACGGTGGGTGCGCATGAGGTGCACCGGCGCCGGGCCGTCGTGCAGCTTCAAGGCGCGCAGCATGTTGTCGAGCAGCCGTCCGGCGTCGCCTTCGAAGGGCTCGCCGTGGCGGCCGTCGGCCTCGGGCGGCATGTCGGCCACCACCAGCCAGCCGCCCTGCACCGCTTGCGCGCCGGGGTCGGCGTACAGGCGGCAGGGCGCTTCGACCAGCACGGCGGCGCCTTGAGACGCGGCCTGGGGTTGTGCCTGGGGCGCAGGCGCAGCCACGGGACGGGCGACCGGCGCGGGGGCAGGCCGGGCGACAGGCGGTGGCGCGGCAGGCGGCATTTCAGCCTCGTAGCGCTGCTCGTTCACGGGCGCCACATCCGCGCGTTGCGCTGCTGCTTCAGGCGCATCGGCAGGCTCGGCCTGCGCCACCTGCGCCACCTCAGGCACAGGCCACCAGACCTTCACGCCCATTTCGTCGAGCATCGCGCGCTGGCGCGCGTCGAGCTTCAAAGTCTGCACCGCGCTCATCGCAAGGCTCCCCAGGCGGTGCCTGTTTCATTCAATCGCAGGCTCATGACGACCGCGTCTTCACGCTTGCCGTCATGGGCCGGGTAATAGCCTTTGCGCACGCCCACGCTGCGAAAGCCGTGCCGCAGGTAGATGTCGAGTGCGCGCTGGTTGCTCTGGCGCACTTCGAGCCACAGCCACTGCGCGGCCTCCGCGCGCGACCAGCCGCCCAATGCCTCCAGCATGAGCGGCGCCCAGCCCTGGCGCTGGAAGGCCGGCGCCACGGTGATGTTCAGCAGGTGCACCTCGTCGACGCCCTTCATGGCGACGAAATAGCCGATCAGCGTTTCGCCCAGCTGGGTGACCGGCGAGCACACGCCCTGCGCCGCGCCCGGTGCCAGCAGGCACTGGCAGTGATAGCCCACCGCCATGGAATCGGTGAAGTTGGCGCGCGTCCAGGGGTGCGTGTAAGCGGTTTCCTCGACCGCGCAGACCGCGTCGATCCGCTCGATGGTGAGCGGTTCGAGACGGGCTTCGACGGGCTGGAGAACGGCGCTCATGCGGCTCGGGTGGAGGTCGGATGGGGGTCAGGTGGCGGCGGCTGCAGCGGCTGCCTTGATGGCGGCGCGCTCTTCGGTGGTTTGCGCCACTTTATCGCGAACATACAGCGGCCAGGCCTGCGCGGCCGGCACGGTGCGCCCGGCGGCGAGCAGCGCGGGGGCCAGCCGCAGCAGGGCGGTGGCGGTGGGCAACGCGTCGTGGCGGGCCGTGGCCTGTGCCAGGCGTGCCCCGTAAGCGACGAAAGCATTGCCCGCCAGCGCCCAGCCGGCGGGCACCTCCAGGGCTTCGGGGGAGAGCAGCAGCGGCTCGTCGTCACCGCCCAGGGGGCCGTGGGCGGCAAAGTCGTAGCGCGCGGCGTACAGCTGGTCCATGCGCGCGTCGAGCACGGCCACCACCTGCTGCGCGCCGAAGGCGTGGCGCGCCTCCTCGGCCACGGCCAGCAGGGTGTCGACCGGCAGCAGCGGCACCTTGGCGCCAAAGGCCAGCCCCTGGGCTACCGAGCAGGCGGTGCGCAGGCCGGTGAACGAGCCGGGGCCACGACCGAAGACGATGGCGTCCAACTCGGCCAGCACAAGGCCGGCGTCGCCCAGCAGTTGCTGGATCAGCGGGAGCAGCGTGGTCGAGGCCTGGGCACCGCCCACGCCGTTGTGCGCGAGCAATTGGTCGCCGTGCAGCACGGCCACGGACAGGTGCTCGGTGCTGGTGTCGAAGGCGAGCAGCTTGGGCAAGGCGAGAGGCATTCGCCGATTATCGAGGGGCGACCGATTTGCGGGGGTTGCCGCGGTCAAGCGCCGCCGTCGCTGTCGCCGTGGTTGTCTTGGTTGTTGCGGTTGTCGCTGCGCAGGATCGCCACGCCCGCCTTGCGCAGCGGCGCCAGCGCCTGGGCCGGCGCGTCGGGCGACACCAGCAGGCGCACGCCGGGCGTGAGCGGATTCACCACCCACGCAGACGCCGCGCCGAGCTTCTCCGACGAGGCCAACACCACCGTCTCGGCCGCCGCCGCCATCAGCGCGCGCTTGATCTCCGCCTCCTCCAGGTCGCCGGTGGTGAGCCCGGCCTCGGCGTGCACGCCGGTCACGCCCATGAAATAGGTGTCGGCATGGATGCGCGCAATGGCCGCCATGGCCGCCGAACCGACCGCCACCCGCGAGTGCTTGAAGAAGCGCCCGCCGATCAGCACCACCTCCACGCCCGCATGCGCCACCAGCTCCAGCGCCACCGACGGGCTGTGCGTGACCACCGTGGCCTGCAGGTTCGCCGGCAGGTGGCGCGCGAGCTGCACGGCGGTGGTGCCGCCGTCGACGAACACCACTTGCCCCGGCTTCACCAGGCGCGCGGCGGCGCGGCCGATGGCCACCTTCTCCTGCGGTGCCAGTTGCTGGCGCCCGGCGAAGTCGGCCTCGGCGGCGGCCACCGGCAGCGCGCCGCCGTGCACGCGCTGCAGCAGGCCTTCGGCCGCCAGTTCGCGAAGGTCGCGCCGCAGGGTGTCTTCCGACAGGCCGAGTTCGTCGCTGAGCGCCCTCGCCACGACGTGGCCGTCGCGCCGCAGGACCGAGAGGATGTGTTGCTTGCGCTGGCGGGTGAGCATCGGCCGATGGTAGCGGCCCGCGCATGAAGCTGCACGTTTTTTCTTGTTTTTGCACGAATGCGCGACTATGCTCGCCGCCCATGACCCTTCAAGACCGCGTTCGGGTGCACGAAGTCACCCTGCTTTCAGACAACTGGTACACCCTGCGCACCACTGCCTTCGACTGGCGGCGCGCCGACGGCCGGTGGCAGCGCATGCACCGCGAAACCTACGACCGCGGCAACGGCGCCACGCTGCTGCCGTACAACCTTGCGCAGCGCACCGTGCTGCTCACGCGGCAGTTTCGCTACCCGGCCTTCGTCAACGGCCATGACGACCTGTTGATCGAAGCCGCGGCCGGCCTGCTGGACAACGCGGCGCCCGAGGCGCGCATTCGCGCCGAGGTCGAGGAAGAGCTGGGCTACCGGCTCGGCGACGTGCAGAAGATCTTCGAAAGCTTCATGAGCCCGGGCTCGGTCACCGAGAAGCTGCACTTCTTCATTGCGCCCTACGAGCCCTCGATGCGCATCGGCGCGGGCGGCGGGCTGGCCGAGGAAGGCGAGGACATCGAGGTGCTGGAGCTCGGCATCGACGAGGCGCTGGCCATGGTGGCCGACGGCCGCATTGCGGACGCCAAGACGGTGATGCTGCTGTACCACGCGAAGCTGCACGTGTTCGCGCGGTGATTCCACCGGATCCCATGTAACTTGGGTCGGGATAATGCGCGGATGCCTTTTGCCTCCCGCCGCGCCGCCTGCGCACTGACCCTCGCAACGCTGGCCTCGGCCAGCGTGTTCGCCCAGCAAGCCCTCCCCACCCAGGTCGACGCCGCCCTCGCCCGCGCCAAGATGCCGCGCGAGGCTGTCACCATGCTGGTGGCCGAAGCCGACGGCACCCGGCCGCCGCGCCTGGCCTGGCGCACGCAAGCGCCGGTGAACCCGGCGTCGATCATGAAGCTGGTCACCACCTACGCCGCGCTCGACATGCTCGGCCCGGCCTACAACTGGACCACGCCGGTGTACGTGGAAGGCACGGTCGCCAACGGCGTGCTCAACGGCAACCTGTACATCAAGGGCCAGGGTGATCCCAAGCTGGTGCTGGAGCGCGTGTGGCTGCTGCTGCGCCATGTGCAGGGCCTGGGCATCACCACGGTGAGCGGCGACATCGTGATCGACCGCAGCGCCTTCGAGACCACGGTCGAGGGCGACCCCGGCGCATTCGACGGCGAGCCGCTGCGCCCGTACAACGCCTCGCCCGACGCGCTGCTGGTCAACTTCAAGTCGGTGAACATGACCTTTGCGCCGGACCGCGCCGGCCAGATCGCGCGGGTGAGCTACGAGCCCCCGCTGGCCAGCGTGGCCATGCCGGCCACCGTGGCGCTGGCGCCGGGCGAATGCGGCGACTGGCGCACCGCGCTGCGCGCCGACTTCAGCGACGTGAACCGCATTCGCTTCAACGGCGCGCTGCCGGCCAGCTGCGGCGAAAAAAGCTGGGCCGTGGCCTACGGCGACCCGCGCACCTACGCCCAGCGCGCCATTGGCGGCATGTGGGCCGAAATGGGCGGGCGCGTGGGCGGGCAGATGCGCGAAGGGCGCGTGCCGGCGGGGCTGAAGCCGGCGTTCGAGTTCGAGTCGCCGCCGCTGGCCGAGGTGATTCGCGACATCAACAAATACAGCAACAACGTGATGGCGCAGCAGCTGTTCCTCACGATCGGGCTCACGCAGAAGAACCGCGGCACCTTCGAAGCCTCGCGCAGCGCGCTGGGCCAGTGGTGGCGCGATCGCATCGGCACGGGCGAGGCGCAGCCGGTGTTCGAGAACGGCTCGGGCCTGTCGCGCGACGAGCGCATCAGCGCGGCAGCGCTGGGCAAGATGCTGCAGGTGGCGTGGCGCTCGCCGGTGATGCCGGAGCTGATGTCTTCCCTGCCCGCCATGGGCGTGGACGGCACGCTGAAGCGGCGCACGATGCGCTCGGGCGGCTCGGCCCACCTGAAGACCGGCACACTGCGCGACGCCTCGGGCGTGGCGGGCTATGTCGATGGCGCCAGCGGCCGGCGCTATGTGCTGGTGGCCATCGCCAACGGCGAGAACGCGGGCGCGGCGCGCGCGGCCTTCGACGCGCTGGTCGACTGGGCCTCGCAGGACAACTGAGCCTGAGCCGGTGCGGCCAAGGGTTCCCCCCTGTAGGCCGGCACCGATTGCGTGGGACCTCGCTGCTGAACAGAATCGGACGCTCGTTCGATTCCATTCCAACGCAGGAGACAACCCCGTGCACCCACAACGCCACACCTCCACCCCGCCTGTCCGGCTGCACAAGACAGCGGCACTCGCAGGCCTCACGCTGATGCTCGCGGCCTGCGGGGGAGGTGGCGGTGGAGGCGGTGGTGGCATCGGGGTGGGCTTTCCACCCGTGGCCGACAACGGCCGGGGCTCGGTGGTCACCAACCCGCCCGTGCAAACGGGCAGCCTCACGGCCGACCAGTTCAAGGCCAGCCTGCAGGCCAGCGCCCAGGGCAGCGCGCTGCTGCAGGTGGCGGGCACGCCCAAGTGCGGCATTGAAACGCGCTACCTCGAGTACCGCACCGTCGGCGGCAAGAGCGAGGCCACCAACGCCACCGCCGCCGTGATGGTGCCCACCGGCTCCGACGTGGCCTGCAGCGGCCAGCGCCCGGTGGTGCTCTACGCACACGGCACCACGGCCGCGCGCAACTACAACCTGGCCAAGTGGACCGACAGCACGCAGGCCGCCGCCGGCGAGGGCCTGCTCATTGCGGCCACCTTCGCGGCGCAGGGCTACATCGTGGTGGCGCCCAACTACGCGGGCTACGACGCGTCGACGCTGCCCTACCACCCATACCTGAACGGCGACCAGCAGGGCAAGGACATGGTCGACGCGCTCACCGCGGCGCGCAAGACCTTCTCGAACATCGGCGCCAACGACGCGGGCTCGCTGTTCATCACCGGCTACTCGCAGGGCGGCTACGTGGCCATGGCGGCGCACCGCGAGATGCAGGCCACGGGCAAGACGGTGACGGCCTCGGCGCCGCTCTCGGCACCCTCGGCCATCAGCCTGCTGACCGACTACACCTTCCAGGGCTGGCCGGCGCTGGGCGCCACGCTGTTCGTGCCGCTGCTGTCGACCAGCTGGCAGCAGCAGTTCGGCAATGTCTACAACGCCACCGGCGACATCTACGAAGCACAGTACGCCAACGGCATCGACACGCTGCTGCCAAGCCTCACGCCCGACACGCTGTTCAGCTCGGGCAAGCTGCCGCAGCTGGCGCTGTTCCCGGCCAACGCCACGCCGGGGCCGGTCAACAGCCAGCTGGCCATCTTCTACGGCGCCAACAACCTCGTTCGCCAGAGCTTTCTGACGCAGGAGGCCACGGACATCCAGTCCACCCCCTGCCCCGGCAACGCACTGCCGCCCACGGCGGCCTCGCTGAGCACCACCACCCCGCTGGGCTGCGCGCCGAGCACGGGCTTTCGCAAGGCGGCGCTGGCCAACGACCTGCGCAACTGGGTGCCGGCCAAGCCGGTGCTGATGTGCGGCGGGGCCAACGACCCAACGGTGAACTTCATCAGCACCCGCGCCACCGCTGGCTACTTCAAGGCCAAGGGCATGCCGGCGGCTGCGCTGACGGTGGTCGACCTGGAAGATGCCGCCGCGGTCGACGCCTATTCGACCGCGCGCGCCGGCTTCGCGCAGGCCAAGGCATCGCTGGTGCAGAGCACCTCGGGCAGCGCGGCGGACAAGGCGCAGGCGGTCACGCTGGCGTACCACGGCACACTGGCGCCGCCGTTCTGCCTGGCGTCGGCACGCGGCTTCTTCCAGGGCGTGCTGGCGGCCGGGGGCTGAGCGAGGCACCCATCCCAGGAATACCGCGGAACCGGCTTTGCCGGGCCGCGGGTGTTGCCCCCTGCAAGGGGGCAGGAGGCCACACGGAGTGGGCAAGCCTGGGGGTCAGCCCATCGACGCGCGCTGGAGGCGGTCTTTCACGCCTTCCCACTCGGGCGCGTCGGGCGGGGTCTCGATCCAGATCAGCTTGGCGCCCTGCGCGTCGAACTCGCGCAGCACCGCGAACAGCTGCTGCGCACCAGCCGCCGCGTCGTCGGGCATGCGCCGCAGCAGCACGCGCTGCGAGCGGGTGTGCATAGCGGTACGCGCCCACACCGCGATGTGCGCGGCGTTGCCGCCCAGCACGTCGAGGCCGGTCTGGATCGCCTTGGCGTCCATCAGGCGCACCTTGGCGTTGGGGGCGTAATGGGCTTCGAGCGTGCCGGAGGCGCGCGGGTCGGGCGTGTCGAGCAGGTCGCGGTCGGCCAGCTTCTCGCCGCAGGCGGCCTCGATCTGCGCGCGCGTGATGGCCCCCGGACGCAGCAGCACCGGGGCGCCGCGGCTGCAGTCGACGATGGTCGACTCGATGCCCACCTCGCACGCGCCGCCGTCGAGCACCAGCAGCGCGTCGCCGAACTCGTCGTGCACATGCTGCGCCGTGGTCGGGCTGACGCGGCCGAAGCGGTTGGCGCTCGGCCCCGCGATGCCGGGCACGCCCAGCTCGGCGCAGGCCTCCAGCAGCGCCTGCGCGACCGGGTGCGAGGGGCAGCGCAGGCCGATGGTGTCCTGCCCGCCGGCCGCCGCGCCGCCCACGCCGGGCTGGCGCGTGACGATCAGCGTGAGCGGGCCGGGCCAGAAGACCTGCACCAGCTTCTGCGCGAACAGCGGCAGCGGCTGGGCGAAGCGCGACAGCGCCTCGGTGCCCTTGAGGCCGGCCGCCACGTGCACGATCAGCGGATGGTCGCTGGGCCGGCCCTTGGTCTTGAAGATGCCGGCCACGGCCATGTCGCTGGTGGCGTCGGCGCCCAGGCCGTAGACGGTCTCGGTCGGGAAGGCGACGAGGCCGCCGGCGCGCAGCACGCGCGCGGCCTCCGCGATGGCCGGTGCAAGGGCATCAGGCGAGCGCCCGTCCAGGATCATGCGAGCTCGGCGGTGGTCACCGCTGGCAGGCCCAGCAGCAAGGCGGCCTGCGACGCGGCGGCGCGCGTGCTCTCGAGCGTGGCGCCGGTGAAGGTCAGGTGGCCCATCTTGCGGCCGCGGCGCGGGTCGACCTTGCCGTACAGGTGCAGGTGGGCGCCCGGCAGGGCGAGCACCTCGCTCCAACGCGGCGTGACCGGCGCATCGGCCTTGGCGCCGCCGTCCATGAACCACAGGTCGCCCAGCAGGTTCAGCATGATGGCCGGGCTGTGCTGGCGCGGCGCAACCAGCGGCAGGCCGGCCAGGGTGCGCACCTGCAGTTCGAACTGCGACACGTCGCAGGCTTCCATGGTGTAGTGGCCGCTGTTGTGCGGGCGCGGCGCCATTTCGTTGACGACCAGCGAGCCGTCGGCCAGCGCGAAGAACTCGACGCACAGCACGCCCACGTAGCCCAGGCCGTTGGCGATGCTCTTGGCCGAATTGACCGCGCCCTGCGCCACCGTCTTGGGCATGTTCTGTGGGTGCACTTCGGTCACGGCCAGGATGCCGTCGCGGTGCAGGTTGCGCTGCGGCGGAAAGTGCACCACGTGCCCGTCGCGTCCGCGCGCCAGGATCACCGAGCACTCGAATTCGAGCGGCAGCATCTTCTCGAGCACGCAGGGCACGCAGCCGGTGGCCTGCCAGGCCTCGACCAGCTCGGCGCGCGTCTTCACGCGCTGCTGGCCCTTGCCGTCGTAGCCAAGGCGCGCGGTTTTCAGAATGCCGGGCAGCAGCTGCTCGTCGACGGTGGCGAGCTGCGCCGCGGTCTCGATGACCGCATAGGGCGCGCAGGGCACGCCGCAGCGCGTGAAGTGGGCCTTCTCGGCAATACGGTCCTGCGCGATGGCAATGGCCGGGGCCTGCGGCGACACCGGGCGGGCCACCGCCAAGTGCTCCAGCGAGGGCGCGGGCACATTCTCGAACTCGGTCGTCACCGCGTCGGCCAGGCCGGCCAGGCGGGCGAGGCCGTCGACGTCGTCGTAGTCGGTGTGAATGTGGTGGTGGCTCACGCGGCCGGCGGGGCTGTCGGCGTCGGGGTCGAGCACTGCGGTGAAGTAGCCCATGCGCTGGGCGGCGTGCACGAACATGCGCCCCAGCTGGCCGCCGCCGAGCACGCCGAGCGTGGCACCGGGCAGGATCGGCAGGTCGGCGTCATGCGCGCTCACAGCGCACCTCCGCCTTGCGGCGAGAAGGGGGAGACCGCGGCCTCCTGGCTGGCCTTGCCGACCGGCTCGGCCGCAGCGATGGGGGCCGGCGGCAGCGTCATCGCCTCGGCGGCGGCGGTCTGCGCGGTGCGAAAGGCGTCGAGCCTCGCGCGCAGGGCCGGGTTGTTCACCGCCAACATGGCCACCGCGAACAGCGCCGCGTTGGCGGCGCCTGCATTGCCGATGGCAAAGGTGGCCACCGGCACGCCCTTGGGCATCTGCACGATGCTGTAGAGCGAATCGACGCCCTGCAGGTGGCGGCTGGCCACCGGCACGCCCAGCACCGGCACCGTGGTTTTGGACGCCAGCATGCCCGGCAGGTGGGCCGCGCCCCCCGCGCCCGCGATGATCGCGGTGAGGCCGCGCCCGGCGGCGTTTTCGGCATACGCAAAGAGCGCATCGGGCATGCGGTGGGCCGAGACCACCTTCGCTTCGTGGCTGATTCCGAATTGCTGGAGAATCTCGACCGCGTTGCGCATCGTCTCCCAATCGGAGTTCGAGCCCATCACTACACCGACCTGAATGGTTTCGTTCATGGTTTCAATTTTACGTTTCAGCCTCAGTGGGTTCCGATGATCGACATCACTCTCGAAAATTTCCAGTCCGAACTGGTCGAAGGCTCCGTCGGCACGCCGGTGCTGCTGGACATCTGGGCCGAATGGTGCGGACCGTGCAAGCAACTCGGCCCGGTGCTTGAAAAGCTGGAGGTCGAGTACGGCGGACGCTTCACGCTGGCCAAGCTCGACGCCGACAAGGTGCCGCAAATTTCCTCGCAGCTGTCGGAGATGTTCGGCGTGCGCAGCATCCCGTTCTGCGTGATGTTCAAGGACGGCCACCCGGTCGACGGCTTCGTGGGCGCCATTCCGGCCGAAAAGATCCGCGAGTTTCTAGACAAGCACCTGCCCGGCGCCGACGAGGCCGAGGCCGCCTCCGAAGAAGCCGCGGCGCAGGACGCGCTGGCCGAGGGCGACACCGTGGGCGCGCTGGAGAAGCTGCAGCACGCCGTGGCCACCGACCCGGCCAACGACGACGCGCGCTTCGACTACATCAAGCTGCTGCTGCAGGAAGGCCGCGTCGACGACGCCAAGGTCGCCTTTGCGCCCGTGATCGCCAAGACCGGGCTGGTGCGCCGCTTCGACGCGCTGCAGCGCTGGATGGACGCCATCGATTTCGCGGCACCCGTTACCGGTGCCGCACCCGCGATCGCCGAGTTCGACGCAAAGATTGCCGCCAACAAGCGCGACTTCGACGCCCGCTTCGCCCGCGCCCGCCTGCTGATGGCCGCGCAGCGCTGGACCGACGCGATGGACGAGCTGCTCGACATCCTGATGCGCGACAAGAGCTGGAGCGAGGAGCTCGCGCGCAAGACCTACATCGCGATCCTGGACGTGATCGAGCCGCCGAAGGTCAAGGTGGCCGACGGGCAGATCCCGCCGGACGATCCGGTGGTGGCCACCTACCGCCGCCGTCTGAGCAGCGTGGTGCTGAGCTGAGCGCATGGAATGCGCGCCTTGATGCGCAATTTGTTAAAAAAGCGACTTTCGGGTCGCTTTTTTGTTTCCCAATGGATCTCACATAGATAAGATTGGTACTCTTTTTTGATAAAAAGCGCATTGCAATGATCCAACTGATCGCCGAACTCGAAAATGCCCGAAAAGCCGGTGGCCTGACCCAGGAGGCATTGGCCACCCGCGCCGGTCTGTCGCGCATGACGGTGCAGCGCATCGAAGGCGGCCAGATTGATCCGCGCCTGTCGAGCCTGCTCGAAATGGCGCGCATGCTGGGGCTCGAACTGATGACCGTGCCCGCGGCGTTGCGCCCGCAACTGGAAGACTTCGTGCGCTCGGGCGGCCGCCTGCTGGGCCAGCCGGCGGGCGTGGGCGCGCCGCCGTCCATTGCGCAGAGCCTGGCTGACGAAGCCCGGTGAGCACCAGCGCCGCCTTCACCACCAGCATCCGCTACCTGCGCATGTACCTGCATGCGCCGGGCGGCGGGCGGCGCGCCATCGGCTATCTCTCGCAATACGGCGACATCCTGCGCGTGTCCTTTGACGAGGCGTACATTGCCGACCCCGCCCGGCCCGCGCTCTCCCTGGCCTACCGCGGCGCCGACGAGGCCGCGACCCGCGCCATCCTCGCGTCGGTTCGCGACACCCGCGTTTCGCGCGGCGATGGCCACTGGCCCACCTACTTCCAGAACCTGCTGCCCGAGGGCCACAACCGTGAACGCCTTGCGCAGCAACGCGGTTGTGCCGCCGACGACGAGTTCGAGCTCCTGGCCGCCGCCGGCCACGACCTGATGGGCGCGCTCGAAGTCGAGCCGGTGCCTGCTGCCGAAGGCATCCCCGACACCGTGCGCCACTGGCACACCGCGATGGGACTCGACGTGCTGGAGCCGGGCTTCGTCGAGATGCCGGTGGAAGACGCCGCCGCCATTCCCGGCGTGGTGACCAAGTTTTCCGCCGTGCAGGACGGACGGCGCTACGTGGTGCGGCGCCACGGGGCCGCCGGCTCCTTCATCCTCAAGCTGCCGAGCACACGCCACCCGGACCTGGTCGACAACGAATTCACCGGCTACCGCCTGTGCGGCGCGCTCGGCCTCGACTGCGCCGAGGCCAGCGTGATCGGCCGCGCCGACGCCGACCTGCCCGAGGAGGTGCCCTTCGAACAGATCCTCGCGGTACGCCGCTTCGACCGCACCGCGCAAGGCGGGCGCATCCACATGGAAGAGTTCGCGCAGGTGCTGCAATACGAGCCCCGCCAGAAGTACGGGCGCGGCCTCGCAACCGACTGGCCCGCCATGCTGCGCGTGCTGGACCGCTTGTCACCCAACCCGGTGGCCGACGTGCGCGAATGCGTGCGGCGCCTCGTGGCGTTCGTGCTGCTGGGCAACAGCGACGCGCACCTGAAGAACTGGGCGCTGCGCTACCCCGACGGCGTGGCGCCCGTGCTTGCGCCGCTTTACGACCCGGTGTGCGTGGCCGCCTTCTTCGAGAGCGTGCCGCCCTCGGACTACGGGATCAACCGGGCCATCGACGGCAGGCTGCGCGCCTTCGACTGGAATGCGCTCGACGCGCTGTTGCGTTCGGCGGGCCTGTTGCGCCCTGCCCGACTGATGGCCATCGCCAAAGACACCGTGCGCCAGGCCAAGGCGGATTGGCCTGCGTTGCTGGCCCAAGAGCGCACGCCGGACAGCGTGCGGCGCTGCGTGCAGTCACGCCTGTCCGGCGGGGTGGCATTGGCGAACTGAGCGCCATGGCATTGGCGAGCGGATCGCCGTCGCATACGATCACGCCCGATTCAACTTGTTGCAGATTGCACAAAAGGAAAGACCGGCCATGCGCTCCTTCGTTCGCCACATTGCGCTCCCCGTGCTCGCCGCGGCCACCCTGACCGCTTGCGGCAGCGGCATCAGCCTGGACGAGCCGATCGAAGGCCCGGCCTGGCGCCTGGTGCAGCTGGGCGAAGAACCCATTGCGCCGGGCAGCGAGGCGCAGGTGCAGTTCGACCGCAGTAGCGGGCGCGTGAGCGGCTCGGGCGGCTGCAACCGCATCTCGGGCACCTACACGCGCAGCGGCGCAACGCTGAAGATCGGCCAGATGGCATCGACCCGCATGGCCTGCCCGGACCCGGCCCGCGGCGGCACCGAGGCCCAGTTCGTCTCCGCGCTGCAGAGCACCGCGAGCTACCGCCTGGCCGGTCCGGGCCGCCTGGCGCTGCTGGACGCGAGCGGGCGAACGGTGGCGCTGCTGAACAGCGGCGGCCGCTGAAATGAAAAGACCGGCCTCGGCCGGTCTTTGGTTGATGGGTTCGTTGCTTCACTAGGCCTTGCAGGCCCCGCGCCGCATCAGCCCGTGAGCCGCTCCAGCGCCTCGCGGTACTTGGCGGCCGTCTTCTCGATCACTTCGGCCGGCAGGCGCGGCGCCGGGGGCGTCTTGTCCCAGGGCTTGCCGTTGATCTTGGTGGCCTCGAGCCAGTCGCGCACAAACTGCTTGTCGTAGCTCGGCGGGTTGGTGCCGGCGGCCAGGGCGGCCTGGTAGCCCTCCACGGGCCAGTAGCGCGAGCTGTCGGGCGTGAGCACCTCGTCCATCAGCACCAGCGTGCCGGCCTCGTCCAGGCCAAATTCGAACTTGGTGTCGGCAATGATCATGCCCTTGGCCAACGCGATCTGCGCGGCGGTTTCGTAGATGGCGATGCTGGTCTCGCGGATCTGCTGGGCCAGCTTGGGGCCGACGATTTCCACCACGCGGTCGTAGGTGATGTTTTCGTCATGCTCGCCAGCAGCAGCCTTGGCCGCGGGCGTGAAGATGGGGCGCGGCAGCTTGCTGGCGTTGGTCAGGCCCTCGGGCAGCGGCACGCCGCAGACCGACTGGCTTTCCTGGTATTCCTTCCAGCCGCTGCCGGCCAGGTAGCCGCGCACCACGGCCTCCACCGGAATGGGCTTCAGGCGCTTCACCAGCATGGAGCGCTGGGTGACCTGGGGCACTTCGTCGGGGTTGACCACGCTCTCGGGCGCCTCGCCGGTCAGGTGGTTGGGGCAGAGCTGGCCCAGCCGCTCGAACCACCACAGCGCCATTTGCGTGAGGATCTCGCCCTTGCCGGGAATGGGCTCGCCCATGATGACGTCGAAGGCGCTGAGCCGGTCGCTCGCAACCATCAGGATGCGGTCTTCACCGACGGCGTAGTTGTCGCGCACCTTGCCGCGCGCAAGCAGGGGCAGGCTCTGGATGGAGGAGGTGTGGACGGTGGTCATGGGGCAGATGCGGTGAAAAACGACGGAAACGAAAAGACGGTGAAAGCGGATTGTGCGCGCAGAAAAAAGCCACCGCGAACGGTGGCCTTCGAATCGACTGAAAGTGCTTAGACCACGGCCTGCGCGAGTTGGCCGGCGGCGTACTTGGCCGCAACCACTTGCAGCGTGTCGCCCTTGATCTTGGCGCCCTGGCCTTCGCAGCCGAACTCGATGTAGCGCTGCTTGCAGATCAGCTTGGCGGCTTCGCGCGCGGGCTTGAGCCATTCGCGGGCGTCGAACTTGTCGGGGTGCTCGGCCAGAAACTTGCGCACCGCGCCGGTCATGGCCAGGCGAATGTCGGTGTCGATGTTGATCTTGCGCACGCCGTACTTGATGGCTTCCTGAATTTCCTTCACGGGCACGCCGTAGGTTTCCTTCATGTCGCCGCCGTATTGGCGAATGATGGCCAGCAGCTCCTGCGGCACGCTCGACGAGCCGTGCATCACCAGGTGGGTGTTGGGAATGCGGCGGTGAATTTCCTTGATGCGGTCGATCGCCAGGATGTCGCCGGTGGGCTCGCGGGTGAACTTGTAGGCGCCGTGGCTGGTGCCGATGGCAATGGCCAGCGCGTCGATCTGCGTGCGCTTGACGAAGTCGGCGGCCTGCTCGGGGTCGGTGAGCAGCTGCTCGCGCGTCATGGTGTCGTCGGTGCCGTGGCCGTCTTCCTTGTCGCCCTTCATGGTCTCCAGCGAGCCCAGGCAGCCCAGCTCGCCTTCGACCGTCACGCCCAGGCGGTGGGCCATGTCCGACACCTTCTTGGTGACGTCCACGTTGTATTCGTAGCTGGCAATGGTCTTGCCGTCGGCCTCGAGCGAGCCGTCCATCATCACGGAGCTGAAGCCCAGGTCGATGGCGCCCTTGCAGATGTCGGGGTTCTGGCCGTGGTCCTGGTGCATCACCAGCGGAATGTTCGGGTACTGCTCGATGGCGGCCTGAATCAGGTGCTTGATGAAGGCTTCGCCGGCGTACTTGCGTGCGCCTGCGCTGGCTTGCAGGATGACCGGCGCGCCGGTTTCCTTGGCGGCCTCCATGACGGCCTGCACCTGTTCGAGGTTGTTGACGTTGAAGGCCGGAATGCCGTAGCCATTGGCTGCGGCATGGTCGAGCAGTTCGCGCATCGAGACGAGTGCCATAGGGAAATACCTCGTGGGAATTAGGGAAAGAAGAAGGCGGAAAGACGAGAGAAAACTGCCGCAATTCTACCGAGGGGCCTTGTCGGACGGCACTGACGTCAACCCCAGGAAGTCCGTTACCGGCGGCAGCACCGGCCCGCCCAGCCACTGGATGGGCTTGCCGAAGGCGCCGATCAGCGTCACGTGGCTCAGGTTGTCGAACAGCTTCACCTCCACCGGCACGCCCGCGGCGCGCAGCGCGGTGGCCATCTGGCCGGTGTTGCGATCCGGGTAGACCAGGTTGTCCTTGGACGCCGCCATGAGCAGCGCGCGCGGCGACGCGGGCGTGACATGGGCCAGCGGCTGCGAGTCGCGCGGCGTGTTCGGCCAGTTGAAGGCGGCCTGGGCCTGCGGGTCGCCAATGGGCAGAAAGTCGTACGGGCCGGCCAGGCCGATCCAGCCCGCCAACTGCCGGGGGCTTGCGCCCACCTCGGCCAGCCAGCGATCGTCCAGCGCCACCATGGCGGCGTTGTAGCCGCCCGAGCTGTGGCCCATCACGTAGACCTGCTTCGGGTCGGCACCCAGTTGCGCGGCGTTGTCGAGCGCCCATTTGACGGCCAGCGCGCTGTCGCGCACGAACACCGGGTAGGTGTAGGTGGGCGAGAGGCCGTAGTCGGGAATCACCACCACCGCGCCGCGCGCGGCCAGCGCCTCGCCCACGAAGCGGTAGCTGGCGCGGTCGCCGTTGGTCCAGGTGCCGCCGAAGAAGAACACCACCAGCGGGCGCGAGCCCCGCGCCGGCGCCGTGGACGGCAGCGGCTGGTACACGTCGAGCACCTGGCGCGGCGCCTTGCCGTATGCAATGTCGCCCTGGAACTGATAGGTGTCGCTGGGCACCAGCCCGTTGAGCACCTTGATGGGCGAGCAGGCCGACAGCACGGCGGCGGCGGTGACGGACAAGGCGGTGAAGAAGGCGCCGCGGTGACGGCGAAGAGACTTGAAGGCGGCAAAGGGGGGAAAGCTCATCGCACCAGTACGCACGCGATGGCGCACCGGTTTCGTCAGAGGGGAAGCTGCGTGGTCGACAGCACCTGCTTCAAAACCACGAAGGTGCGGATCTGCCGCACGCCCGGCAGGTACAGCAGCTGCTCCGCGTGCAGGCGGTTGAAGCTGTCGTTGTCGCGGGTGCGCACGAGCATGAAGTAGTCGAACTCGCCCGTGACCACGTGGCATTCGAGGCAGCCCGACACCTTTTGCGCGGCTTTTTCGAAGTCCGCGAACGAGTCGGGCGTGGAGCGGTCGAGCACCACGCCGATCATCACGAGCAGCCCCAGGTCGAGCGCGTCGGGGTCGAGCAGCGCGACGATGCCCTTGATGAGCCCGGCCTCCTTCAGCCGCTCGACTCGGCGCAGGCAGGCGGCGGCGCTGAGGTTGACCTTGGCGGCCAGCGCCACGTTCGAAAGCGAGGCGTCGCGCTGCAGGGTGCGAAGAATGGCGCGGTCGATGCGATCCATTTGATCGAGGGCAGGGGGAGAACGCAATTTTGTTGTGCTCATGGCTTTCTCAGCGGCATGGAAGTTCGGGCTTTGGCCATCCTGCCTTTTTTTCCATGGGGAATCCAGCAAACTTCACAAGCACGTTGCGCGCGCTTCTTTCTACGATTCAAGGCTTCAACCTCCTGGAGCCGCACCATGAACCTGAAGAAGTTTCCCCGCCACGCATTGACCTTCGGCACCACGCCGATCCACCCGCTCAAGCGCCTGAGCGCGCACCTGGGCGGCAAGGTCGATCTCTACGCCAAGCGCGAGGACTGCAACAGCGGCCTGGCCTTCGGCGGCAACAAGACCCGCAAGCTCGAATACCTGATTCCCGAGGCCATCGAAGGCGGCTACGACACGCTGGTGTCCATCGGCGGCATCCAGTCGAACCAGACGCGCCAAGTGGCCGCCGTGGCCGCGCACCTGGGCATGAAGTGCGTGCTGGTTCAGGAGAACTGGGTCAACTACTCCGATGCGCTGTACGACCGGGTCGGCAACATCGAGATGTCGCGCATCCTGGGGGCCGACGTGCGGCTGGACGCGGCGGGCTTCGACATCGGCATCCGCAAGAGCTGGGAAGACGCCATGGCCGACGTGCGCAAGGCCGGGGGCAAGCCGTTCCCGATTCCGGCCGGCTGCTCGGAGCACCCGCGCGGTGGGCTGGGCTTTGTCGGCTTTGCGGAAGAAGTGCGCCAGCAGGAGGCCGAGCTGGGCTTCAAGTTCGACTACATCGTGACCTGCTCGGTCACCGGCAGCACGCAGGCCGGCATGGTGGTGGGCTTTGCGGCCGACGGCCGGGCCGACCGGGTGATCGGCATCGACGCCTCGGCCAAGCCGCAGCAGACCTTCGAGCAGATCGTGCGCATCGCCAAGGGCACGGCCGAGCTGGTGGAGCTGGGCCGCGACATCACCGAGAAGGACGTGGTGCTCGACCGCCGCTTTGGCGGACCGGAATACGGGCTGCCCAACGAAGGCACGCTGGAAGCCATTCGCCTGTGCGCGCGCTTCGAAGGCATGCTGACCGACCCCGTGTACGAGGGCAAGTCGATGCACGGAATGATCGAGAAGGTGCGGCTCGGGGAATTCCCGGCCGGCTCGAAGGTGCTGTATGCGCACCTGGGCGGGGTGCCCGCCTTGAACGCCTACAGCTTCCTGTTCCGCAACGGCTGAGCGAACTCAGCCGCGCGGGGTTCAGCTCGCTCTGCAGATCTTCAGCATGTTGGTGCCGCCGGGGGCACCCATCGGCTCGCCGCAGGTGATGGCGTACACGTCGCCGCTCTGCACGATGCCGCGCTTTTTCAGATGGGCTTCGGCCTGTTCGAGCGCGGTGTCGCGGTCGGTCTGCGAGTCCATCAGCAGCGGGCGCACGTTGCGGTACAGCGCCAGCTTGCGCTGCGTGGCCAGGCGCGAGGTCAGCGCGTACATGGGAATGTGCGCGCGGTGGCGGCTCATCCACAGCATGGTGGAGCCCGACTCGGTCAGCGCCACGATGGCCTTGGCGCCCAGGTGGTGCGCCGTGAACAGCGCGCCCATGGCAATCGACTGGTCGATGCGGCTGTAGGTCTTGCCGCTGAAGTCGGCGTCGAGCGTCTTGTCTTCCGCAATTTCGGCGGCCTCGCAGATGCGGCTCATCTCCTGCACGGTTTCCAGCGGGTAGCGGCCCGATGCGGTTTCGGCGGAGAGCATCACGGCGTCGGTGCCGTCGAGCACGGCGTTGGCCACGTCGCTCACCTCGGCGCGGGTGGGCACGGGGTTGGTGATCATCGACTCCATCATCTGGGTCGCGGTGATGACCACCTTGTCCATGTCGCGCGCCATGCGGATCATTTTTTTCTGCAGCGCGGGCACGGCCGCGTTGCCCACTTCCACCGCCAGGTCGCCGCGCGCAACCATGATGCCGTCGCTGGCGCGCAGGATCTCTTCGAGCTTGGGAATGGCTTCGGCGCGTTCGATCTTGGCGATCATGCCGGGCTTGTGGCCGAACTCGGCCGCGGCCACGTTGCACAACTGGCGCGCCATTTCCATGTCGGTGGCGTTCTTGGGAAAGCTCACCGCCACGTAGTCGGCCTGGAAGCTCATTGCGGTCTTGATGTCTTCCATGTCCTTGGCGGTCAACGCGGGTGCCGTGAGGCCGCCGCCCTGCTTGTTGATGCCCTTGTTGTTCGACAGCTCGCCGCCCAGCTTGACGGTGGTGTGCACCGCCTCGCCGCGCACGGCGTCCACGATGAGCACGATCAGCCCGTCGTTCAGCAGCAGCCGGTCGCCGGGCTTCACGTCGCGCGGCAGGTCCTTGTAGTCCAGGCCCACGGCGTCGATGTCACCGGGCTCGGTGCGCGAGGCGTCCAGCACGAACTTGGCGCCCGGCTCCAGCCAGATCTTGCCCTGCGCGAACTTGCCCACGCGAATCTTGGGGCCCTGCAGGTCGGCCATGATGGCCACTTCGCGGCCCGTCTTGCGGGCGGCTTCGCGCACCATGAGCGCGCGGTTGATGTGGTCCTGCGCGGTGCCGTGGCTGAAGTTCAGCCGCACCACGCTGACCTTGGCCAGGATCATCTGTTCCAGCAGTTCCGGCGTGTTGGACGCCGGACCGAGCGTGGCAACGATCTTGGTGGCGTGGCGGGGGATGCGGTCCGTGCTCATGAGGGTAGTCTCCGTTTTGTATTCGCTACTGTATACACTTTGCGTGTCTGACGGAAGTCACCCCCAAGGGGCTTTGATCGCCATCCGCCGCGCCGGCGCTCAACCGGCCGCGCGCTTCGTGAGGATTTCGAAGGCCGGCAGGGTCTTGCCTTCCAGCACTTCGAGGAACGCGCCGCCGCCGGTCGAGATGTAGCCGACCTGCTTCTCGATGCCGTACTTGGCGATGGCCGCGAGCGTGTCGCCGCCGCCGGCAATCGAGAACGCGCTGCTTTCGGCGATGGCCTGCGCAATGGCCTTGGTGCCGCCTTCGAAGGCCGCGAACTCGAACACGCCCACCGGGCCGTTCCACACGATGGTGCCGGCTTCGCGCAGTTGCGCGGCCAGAATGGCGGCCGTCTTCGGGCCGATGTCCAGGATCAGGTCGTCGTCGGCCACTTCGTCGGCCGCCTTCACGGTGGCAACAGCGTCGGCCGCAAAGGTCTTGGCCGTGACCACGTCCACCGGAATCGGCACATCGGCGCCGCGCGCGCGCATGGCCTCGATCACCGCCTTGGCGTTGTCGACCAGGTCGGGCTCGGCCAGCGACTTGCCGATGTTCAGGCCGGCGGCCAGCATGAAGGTGTTGGCAATGCCGCCACCCACGATCAGCTGGTCCACATTGGCCGACAGGCTCTTCAGAATGGTGAGCTTGGTGCTGACCTTCGAACCCGCAACGATGGCCACCAGCGGGCGCTTCGGTTGCGCCAGCGCCTTGGTGATGGCGTCCATCTCGGCCGCCAGCAGCGGGCCGGCCGCGGCAACCTTGGCGAACTGCGCAATGCCGTAGGTGGTGGCTTCGGCGCGATGAGCGGTGCCGAAGGCGTCGTTCACATAGATGTCGGTGAGCGCGGCCAGCTTGCGGGCCAGGCCTTCGTCGTTCTTCTTCTCGCCCTTGTTGACGCGGCAGTTCTCCAGCAGCACGACCTGGCCGGGCTTGACGTCGACGCCGTCGACCCAGTCGGCTATCAGCGGGACGTCACGACCGAGCAGTTCGCCCAGGCGCTTGGCGACCGGCGCCAACGAGTCTTCGGGCTTGAATTCGCCCTCGGTCGGGCGGCCCAGGTGCGAGGTGACCATCACGGCCGCGCCGGCGTCCAGCGCCAGCTGAATGCAGGGCACGGAGGCGCGGATGCGCGTGTCTTCCGTGATGTTGCCTGCGTCGTCCTGCGGCACGTTGAGGTCGGCACGGATGAAAACGCGCTGGCCGGCGGCTTTGCCCTGTGCGCAGAGGTCGGTGAATCGAATGACGTTCATGGATCTGGAGTAGGTGGAAGACGGGTCGGCCTGCATTGTAGGTTTGGCCCTGCAGACGCTCTACGCGTCTGATGCCGCAGGCCGATGCTTTTCAGCCTTTCGGCTGCGCCTTGGCGAAGCGCTCCAGCACCTCGACGAAGCTCGAAGCGGCGGGCGAGAGCGTGCGCCGCGCCGCGCTGTAGACGCACACCTCGCGGTGGAAGTCGGGCGATTCGAGCCGCACCATCTGCAGCCCGTGCGCGCGCACCAGAGAGGCCGAGTACGTGGGGCACACCGTGAGCCCGAGCCCCGAGGCCACCATGCCCAGCGCCGTGGTCATGTACGACACCTCCTGCGTGCCGGGGCGCAGCATGTAGTCGCGCTCCTGCGGGCCCAGCTCGGGCAGCACGCGCTGGCGAAAGTCGCGCGTGGGTGCAATGAAGGTGTACGGCGCCAGCTCGTGCCAACGCACCTTGCGGCGCTTGGCAAAGGCGTGGTCCGGCGGGCAGATCAGCCAGTGCCGGTCGCGAAACAGCGTGCGGCGCTCGATGGCGGCATCGACCGTCACGTCCTGCCCCACGGCGAGCTCGACGTCGCCCGCCGTCACGCCCGCCAGCAGGTGCTCGGGCAGCGTGTCTGCCAGGCGCACGTCGATGTGCGGGTACTGCGCGCGGTACACCGCAATCACGCGCGGCATCAGCGTGCAGGCCATGAGCTGCGGTGCCGCAAGCCGCAACACCCCTTTCTTCTTGTCACGCAGATCGGTGACGCCGGTCACCGCGCTCGTGAGGTCGCCCAGCAGCCTGTGCACCGACGGCAGGAACTCGCGCCCCGCCTCCGACAGCTGCACGCTGCGCGTGTGGCGGTCGAGCAGTTGCACGCCCATTTCGCGTTCGAGTTCGCGCACCAGCACGCTGAGCGCGGACTGCGTGAGGTGCAGCTGCTGCGCCGCGGCGGTGAAGCTGCCGTTTTCGGCCACGGCTGCGAAAGCGCGCAATTGGCGCAGGGTCAGATTCATATGTTTATTTCATCAATCGATGAATTAATTTCGATTGCATCATAAGACGCGGCATCGCCCAATTGCGGCTTACAGGAGACAAAGCCATGCCGACGACCGCCCATGCGGCACCGCCCATTCGCGGGCTGCACCACTTCGCCTGGCGCTGCCGCGACAGCGAGGAAACCCGCCGCTTCTACGAAGACCTGCTGGGCCTGCCGCTGACCCATGTGATCCAGAGCGACCACGTGCCGAGCACCGGCGAGTACTGCCCCTACGTGCACATCTTTTTCCAGATGCGCGACGGCGCGTACATCGCCTTCTTCGACCTGGGCGACGACGTGGCCGCGCTGCCTTCGCCCAACACGCCCGCGTGGGTGAACCACATCGCGCTGCGCGTGGACGCGGTGGCCGATCTGCTGGCCGCCAAGGCGCGGCTCGAAGCTGCGGGCGTAGAGGTGCTGGGCGTGACCGACCACCACATCATCGAATCGATCTACTTCTTCGACCCCAACGGCATTCGCGTGGAGCTGACCACGCCGACCGTGCCGCAGACCGAGATGGACGCGCATGCCTTGCGCGCGCGCGCCGACCTGGACGCATGGACCGTGCGCAAGGCAGCGCTTCGTGCCGCGGCCGCCGCATCGAAAGGCGCATTGCATGTCTGAGCTGCAACTCGCCGTCATCGACGTGAAGCCCGGTGCCGCGCTGGAAAGCCAGTCGGGCCTGCAGATGCTGCGCCCGCGCATCTACGGCGCCTTGCGTGCGCCGCACGGGCCGAAAAAGGTCGCGGCCATCGTGATGCACCCGACCAGCAACTTCATGGGCCACTACCTGATCGGCCCGCTGGCCGAGCGCGGCATCTGCTGCATGGGGCTGAACTCGCGCTTCGTGGGCAACGACACGGTGCTGCTGATGGAGCGCGCCATTCAGGACCTGGGCGCCGGCGTGCAGCACCTGCGCGCGATGGGCTACGAGAAGGTGTTTCTGGTCGGCAACTCCGGCGGCGCAGCGTTGGCGGCCTTCTACCAGGCGCAGGCCGAGCGGCTCACGGCCACGCACCTGCCCGACGGCGACCCGACGCACCTGCACCCGAGCGACCTGCCGCCGGTGGACGGCATTGCGCTGTGCGCCGCGCACCTGGGCCGCACCCGGCTCATGCGCGACTGGATCGACCCTTCGGTCACCGACGAGCACGACCCGCTGTCGGTCGACCCCGACCTCGACATGTACGACGCGCGCCACCGCGTGCCCTACGACAGCGGCTTTCTCGCCCGCTTCAGCGCGGCGCAAAAGGCGCGTCTCGACCGCATCGAGCAGTGGGCGGTCGCGCGGCTCGCGCTGCTGCGCAGCACGCCGGGCGCGCCGCGCGACCAGGCCTTCGTGGTCTACCGCACGCACGCCGACCCGCGCTGCGTCGACCTGTCGCTCGACGCGAACGACCGGCTGCCCGGCAGCGTGTGGGGCGACGCACGGCAGGTGAACTACTCGACCAACGCGATGGGCCGCACCACGTCGCTCACGGCGTTCCTCTCGCAGTGGTCCTCGCGCTCGCAGGCCGACGGGCCGACCAACCTCGCGCGCACCACCGTGCCCAAGCTGCTGCTGACCTACACCGGCGACCAGTCGACCTTTCCGAGCACGCGCGACGCGTGGATGGCAGCGGGCGGCGCGCGCATTCGCAATGTCGACATCGTCGGCGGCAACCACTACCTCGCGGGGCAGCAGGACCTGATACCGAAAGCAGCGGACGCCATCGCCGAATTCGCGCACGCGCTGTAGACCGACCATGGAAACCTTTGCATTCGCACCGGCCTACGAACTGCCGAGCTGGCCTTTCACGCCGCCGCCCGAACTGAACGGCACAACGGTTGTGCGCCACCCGATCGTCATCGTCGGCGCCGGGCCTTCGGGCCTCACGCTGGCCTGCGACCTCGCGCAGCGCGGCGTGAGCGCGGTGCTGCTCGACGAGGACGACACCGTGGGCGTGCGCGGTGCCTCGTCGCGCGGCATCTGCTACGCGCAGAAAAGCCTGGAGATCTTCGAGCGCCTGGGCATCTTCGAACGCATCGCGGCCAAGGGCATCACCTGGTCGTTCGGGCGCACATTCTCTGGCGCGCAGGAGGTCTACAACTTCAACCTGCAGGCGAACAGCGTCTCGAAGCAGCCGCCCTTCATCAACCTGCAGCAGTTCTACCTGGAGTGGTTTCTGGTCGAGCGCATCCTCGAACTCGGCGTGACCGACGTGCGCTGGAAGAGCCGCTTGACGCGCGTGGAGCCACTGGCCGACGGTATGCGCCTGCACATCGAGACGCCCGCCGGCAGCTACATGCTGGAAGCCGACACGTTGATAGACGCCACGGGCGCCAACAGCCCGATTCGCACGCAGCTTGGCATCGACGCGCATTCCTCGCGCAGCACCGACCGCTGGTGCATCAGCGACGTGCGCTTCAAGAAGCCGCTGCCGACCGAGCGCTGGACCTGGGTCGACGCGCCCTTCAACGAAGGCCGCGGCGTGTGGCAGCACCTGATGGCCGACGGCGTGTGGCGCATCGACTACCAGATGCCGGAAGACTGCGACACCGCCACCATCAGCCGGCCCGAAGTTGCGGGCGCGCGGCTGCGCGAACAGCTCGGGCCCGACGTGGAGTTCGAGTTCGTGTGGATCGGCCCTTATGGCTACCGCGACCACCTGCTGGAGCGCTTTCGCCATGGGCACGTGTTCTTCATCGGCGATGCGGCGCACGTGGTGAGCCCGTTCGGCGCGCGCGGCGGCAACAGCGGCATTCAGGACGCGGCCAACCTGGGCTGGAAGCTCGCGCTGGTCGCGCAAGGCCAGGCCGGCGACGCGCTGCTCGACAGCTACGACGCGGAACGCCAGCCCGCCGCGCGGCAGAACCTCCAGGTGACGAGCCGCTCGGCGCGCTTCTTGGCGCCGCGCTCGTCGGCCGAGCACACGTTGCGCCGCGCCGTGGTGGCGCTGGCGGCGCGCCATCCGTTCGCGCGGGCGCTGGTGAACACGGGGCGCATGTCGGTCGCGAACGACTACCCCGCCGCGCCGCAGTTGCCTGAAGGCGGGCGCACCGTGCAGAACCTGCCGCTGCGCTGGGCCGACGGGCGCGAGACCACGCTGATGCAGTTGCTGGGCGAGGGCACGCAGTGCCTCGGGCTGTGGGTGTCGCCGACGCGCGCGCAGGCAGAAGCAGCGCGCGAAGCCACGGCCTCGTTGCCGCTGCGCCTGTTGGCCATCGGCGGCGACAGCGGCCTGCCCACGCTGCAGGCCGATGACACGCTGACCGCCCATCTCGGCATCGATGGCGCCGGCAGCTTTGCGCTGGTGCGTCCCGACGCCTACCGCGCCGCCGTGCTGGCGAATGCCACGCCGCACGCCATCGCCTCCGCGCTGCACACCGCGCTCGCGCTCACTCTTGCTCTCACCCCATGATCACCGAGCCCCGCATCCCCGACCCCGACGGCTTCTACGAAGCACTGCTCGCCGCGCACGAGGGCCGCACCGACGCGCAGAGCGCCGACCTCAACGCCCGCCTGGTGCTGCTGCTGGCCAACCAGTGCGCCGACCAGGGCGTGTTGCTGGCCTGCATTCACGCCGCCGCGACTGCCGAAGACGACCCCTCGACAACGACCACGCCATGACCACCTCCGTCTCCTTCGCTTCCGCCTCCGACATCCGCGAGCAGAAGCCCCAGCTGCGCGAGCTCGCGCCCGGCGCCTACGGCTACATCAGCGACTTCGACCCGAACTGCGGCTTCGTCGTCGGCGACGAGCAGGTGGTGCTGATCGACACGCGCCCCACGCCGCGCATGGCGCGCGACTTTCTCGCGGCCATTCGCACGGTGACCGACAAGCCGGTCAAGACCATCGTGCTCACCCACTACCACGCGGTGCGCGTGATGGGCGCCAGCGCCTTCGACCAGGTGGAGCAGATCGTTGCGAGCAACGGCACGCTCGACTGGATCCGCACGCGCGGCCAGGCCGACTTCGACTCGGAGGTCGGCCGCTTTCCACGCCTGTTCGCAGGCGTGGAAGAAATTCCGGGCCTCACCTTTCCGACGATGAGCTTCCAGGGCCAGATGAGCCTGTGGCTCGGACCGCGCCCTGGCACGGGCCGCGAGCTGCGCCTGATGGCGCTGGGCCGCGGCCACTCCAGCGGCGACACGGTCGCGTGGCTGCCCGACTGCGGCGTGCTGTTCTCGGGCGACGTGGTCGAGAACCACTGCGGCGTGTACGCGGGCGACGCCTACATCGGCGACTGGGCCGGCACGCTCGACGCAGTGCATGCGCTGAAGCCGCGCGTGCTGGTGCCGGGTCGCGGTGCGGTGCTGCAGAACGAAGCCGCATGCGCCGAGGCCATCGGGCTCACCAAGGCTTTTCTCTCGACGCTGCTCGACAGCGTGCGCGCCGGCATTGCCGCGGGCGACACGCTCAGGGGCTGCTTCGCGCGCGCCGAGGCCGCGATGGCGCCACGCTTCGGCAACTGGCCCGTGTTCCAGCACGTGCTGCCCTTCGACGTGTCGCGTGCCTATGACGAGCTGCGCGGCATCGAGCACCCGGTCGTGTGGACGGCCGAGCGCGACCGCGAACTCTGGCAAATCTTGCGCGGCGAATGAGCTGAACCCATTTCAAAAAAAGCAACGGAGACAACAGACGATGAAACGCTTTCTTCCCCTGCTGGCCGCGGCGCTCGCGCTGGCCACCACATTCGCCGCGGCGCAACCAGCGGCCTACCCCAGCCAGCCGATCAAGTGGATCGTGCCGTACTCGGCCGGCGGCGGCACCGACAACCTGGCGCGCGCGCTGGCCGAGGCGATGCAGCCGTCGCTGGGCCAGCCGCTCATCATCGACAACCGGCCGGGCGCCTCCACCAACATCGGCGTGTCCGTGATGATGCAGGCCAGGCCCGACGGCTACACAGTCATGCAGGCGGAGAACGCGGCGCTGCTCTTCAACGAGCACATGTTCGTCAAGCTGCCGTACAAGCCCGCGAGCGACTTCAGCTACATCGGCACCATCGGGCGCTTTCCGGTGGCGCTGGTGGTGCACCCCGACTTTCCCGCGAAGACCGTGGCCGAGTTCGTGCGCTACGTGAAGGCCAACCCCGACAAGGTGAGCTATGCCTCACCCGGCAACGGCTCGCCGCATCACATGGCGATGGAGCTGTTCAAGCAGAAGGCGGGCCTCACGATCACGCACGTGCCGTACAAGGGCGCCGCGCCAGCCATGACCGACGTGATGGGCGGGCAGGTGCCGGTGATGATGCTGGACCTGGCCTCGGGCCTGCCGATCATCCGGTCGGGCAAGGTGCGGGTGCTGGCCATTGCGCTGCCGCAACGCGCGAGCGCCCTGCCCGACGTGCCCACCTTCGTGGAGTCCGGCTTCAGCGACGTCAACGCCTATGCCTTCCATGGCCTGATCGGCCCAGCGGGCATGCCGCCCGAGGCGGTGGCGCGGCTCAACAGCGAGTTGCACAAGGCGATGAAGGCGCCCAAGGTGGTGAAGCTCTTTGCGGACTTCGGCTTCGAGGCGCTGCCCGGAACGCCGCAAGATTTCTACAAGCTCTCGCGCGCGGAGAGCGAGCGCTGGGGCCAGATCATCAAGACGGCCGGCGTGAAGCTCGACTGAGCCCGTTGGCGCGGCGGGTCGGCGGGCAGCCCGACGGGGCCGGTTACCAGCCCAGGCCGAGGTGCAGCGGCAGGTACACCGCCATGCCCGCGACCATGGTGCCGAGCACGCCGCGCCGCCAATAGAAGTAGGCCGCGCCCACCACCGCCGCATACAGCCGGGCATCGTGCAGCGTGGTGATCAGGTGGCCCTGCGTCATGACGATCTCGGGCGCGATCACGCCGGCCAGCGCGGCGGCCGGCGCGTAGTGCAGCGCGCGGTGCGCCCACTCGGGCAGGCCCCAGGGCCGGTCGAGAATGAAGAAGAAGCAGCGCGTGACCACGGTCACGAGCGCCAGCCCGACGATCACGCCCAGGGTCCACCAGTCGGTGGTGGCGGGGGTGCTGCTCACTTGTCGTCCTCCGCGTTCGGGTCGAGGCCGAACTGCTTTTCCAGCCAGAAGCACAGCAGCACCGCCACGCCAATGGCGACCACGATGTTGAGCTTCAGCGGCAGCGCATAGGCGGCCACCGCCGTGGCGCCGGCAATGAGCGCGGCCAGCACGCGCAGCCGCGTGGTCGCCATCGAGCAGACGATGGCCACCAGGCTCAGCACGCCCGCAAAACCCAGGCCCCAGTTCTGCGGAATGAAGTTGGCCAGCGCCACGCCCAGCAGGCTCATGCCCATCCAGGCGCACCAGGTCACGAAGTAGTTGCCGGTGAGGTAGGCCTCCTGGGCCTCCTGCTCGGTGATGGTCAACGGGGGCTGCGGGTACTTCTTGGTGAAGAGCGCATAGCTCATGTCCGCCGTGAGGTAGCCGTGCAGCATGCGGCGCCAGCGCGGCATGTGCATGAGGTAGGGGCGCAGGTGCAGGCTGAACACCACGAAGCGCAGGTTCACGCAAAAGCCCGTCGCCAGAATGACCCAGGCCGGCGCGCCCGCGAACAGCAGCGGAATCGCCGCGAGCTGCGAGCTGCCCGCGTACACGAGCAGGGTCATGGCCAGCGCCTCGACCACGCTCATGTTCGACTTGACCATGGCCACGCCGGTCATGAGGCCCCAGGCGCCGATGCCGAGCGCCACCGGGGACATGTCGCGCAGGCCGACGCGAAATTCCGGGCGGCTGCGGATGCTTTTCGAAAGGAACATCAGCCGAAGGTCTGCCCGGGCTTCAGGTCGAAGCCGCGCAGAAAATCGGCGACGGCCAGGCGCTTGCCGCCCGGGCGCTGCAGTTCGGTGACGGTCACGGCCGCATCTGCCGCGGCCACGGTCACGCCGGTGTCGCTCACGGCCAGCAGGGTGCCGGGCGCGGCCGATTCGGTGGGCGCGGCCACATGCGCGGTCCAGAGCTTGATCGTCTCGCCGTCCAGCGGGCAGTTCGCGCCGGGGAACGGGTCGAAGGCGCGAATGCGCCGAACGATGGCGTCGGCCGGCTGGGCCCAGTCGATCAGCGCTTCGTGCTTCTCGACCTTGTGGGCGTAGGTGATGCCCTCGGTCGGCTGCGGCGTGCGGGTGAGCGTGCCGATGCGTGCGAGCGCCTCGACGATCATTTTTCCGCCCATGTCGGCCAGGCGGTCGTGCAGGCGGGCGGTGTTGTCGGCGCCGATGTCGAGCGCCTCGCGCAGCAGCATGTCGCCGGTGTCCAGGCCGGCGTCCATCTGCATGATGGTGATGCCGGTCTGCGTGTCGCCCGCCTCGATGGCGCGGTGGATCGGCGCGGCGCCGCGCCAGCGCGGCAGCAGGCTCGCATGGATGTTCAGGCAGCCGTGCACCGGCAGGTCGAGCACCCACTGGGGCAGGATCAGGCCGTAGGCGGCGACCACCATCACGTCGGGCCTGGCGGCCAGCAGGGTTGTGCGCGCGGCCAAGGCCTCGTCGGGGTACTTGCCGTCCAGGCGCAGGCTGCGCGGCTGCGCCACGGGCCAGTCGCTGGCCACGGCGCATTGCTTGACGGGAGAAGCCTGCAGCTTCATGCCGCGGCCGGCGGGGCGGTCGGGCTGGCTCATCACCAGCACCACCTCATGTCCGGCAGCGGCAATGGCCTCCAGGGCGACGCGCGCGAACTCGGGCGTGCCCGCAAAAACGACTCTCAGGCGGCTCAATCCCGGATCCGATCGAGCTCCAGATCGTCCCCCGTGTGATAGCGCCGGACCACGCCGGTCGGGTCGATGTAGATGTACAGCATGCGGCGCTCGTTCACGGACTTGTAGCGCCAGGTCCAGACGGCACCGTCGAAGGAACTGACGCGGGAAATTTCATAGGGACGGCCGTAGAAGGCCATCACGTCGTTCTGGCGCCACTGGTTGACCTTGATGTCCTGCCCGAAGCGCGCCTCGCTGAGCACCTGCGTCACCGAGACGACCTTGCCGGAGGCGTCCACGTCGATGTCGGTCACCTCGAAGCCGGCCGGCATGCGCGAGTACTGCAGGCGTTCACCGCCGCCGGTGAGCGGGTAACGGCCCGTGGGCGCGCCCAGGCGCTGCAGTGTGTCGGCGGCACTGGCGCCCGGCTGCACACGCGTGGGTTCGTTGGCGCAGCCAACCAGAGCCACAAGCACCACCGCAGCGAGAAAGCCGAAACGACGTGCGGTCATGGTGCTCAGGCGCCTTCGCGCAGGTCTTCGCGCTGCTGCTTGAGCAGCTTGCTCTTGATGCGGTTGCGCTTGAGCGGCGAGAGGTATTCGACGAACACCTTGCCGAGCAAATGGTCGAGCTCGTGCTGGATGCACACGGCCAGCAGGCCGTCGGCCTCGATGGTGCGCTGCTCGCCGTGCGCGTCGAGCGCCTGCACCTTCACCGAGGTGGAGCGCATCACGCCGTCGTAGATGCCGGGCACCGAGAGGCAGCCCTCTTCATTCAGCACGCGCTCGTCGCTGGCCCAGGTGATCTCTGGGTTGATCAGCACGATCGGTTCGTTGCGCTCGTCCGACACATCGATGACGACCAGGCGCTCGTGCACGTCGACCTGGGTGGCCGCCAGGCCGATGCCGTTGGCGTCGTACATGGTTTCCAGCATGTCGGCCACCAGGGCCTTGATGCGCGCGTCGACGCCTTGCACCGGCTTGGCCACCGTGTGCAGGCGCTTGTCCGGGTAACTCAGAATGATTCGTTTGGCCATGAAATCGGGGGGAAGTTGTGGCTATTTTCGCCAATTCCGCGACGCGTCGGGCCGCTCAGCGCCGAAAACGTTGCCCTCTCAAGGGCTTCAGCGCAGAATTCGTAGCAAATTGTGAGATTCGTATGCGCAGCGAAACGTCGCGCGCTCACCATCCAGACATGAACAAGCTCAGATCCACCGAACGCCAGCGCCCCCATTTTCTTGCAACGCTGACAGCCCTGGCGGCAATCGGCGTCTGCGGCGTCACCACGGCCTGGGCACAGAACTACCCCGTCACGCCGCAGCAGCGCGCCACGGCCCAGCAAGCCGCCCAGCAGGGCGTGCCGCTGAGCGAACTGGCAGCCAACGCGCCCGACGAATACACGGTCAAGCCCGGCGACACGCTCTGGGCCATTTCGCGCCTGTACCTGCTGCGCCCCTGGCGCTGGCCGGAACTGTGGGGCATGAACATCAATGAAATCGCCAATCCGCACCGCATCTACCCGGGCCAGGTGCTGTACCTGGACAAGAGCGGCGGCCGCGCCCGCCTGACCACCCGCCGCGGCGGCTTCGGCGGCGACGGCGGCGACGGCGGCACCATCAAGCTGTCACCGCGCACCCGCTTCGACTCGCTGGCCGGCATGGCGTTGCCCACGCTCAACCCGAGCATCATCGAGCCGTTTTTGAGCGAACCCATCGTGGTGGACGCCAACACGCTGGACAGCGCGCCGCGCATCGTGGCCGGCAACGACAGCCGCGTGCTGCTGTCGCGCGGCGACCGGGCCTACGCCCGCGGCAACGCCGAATCGCCCCTGGTCGAAGCCCCCGGCCCGGTGCAGAACTTCCGCATCTTCCGCAACGCCACACCGCTGAAAGACCCGGGCACCGGCGAAATCCTCGGCTACGAGGCGCAGTACCTGGGCAAGGCGCGGCTGCAGCGCGGCGAGTCGACCACCATCGAGACGGTGGAAGACAAGGACATCATCACGGTGGTGCCCGCCAGCATCGACATCATTGCGTCGCGCGAGGAAATGCGCGCCGGCGACCGGCTGCTGCCCGAGCCGCCGCGCCAGCTGCTGAGCTACGTGCCGCGCGCGCCTTCGACGCAGATCGACGGGCGCATCATTTCGGTCTACGGCAATGCCGTGCAGTTCGCCGCGCAGAACCAGGTGGTGGCCATCAACAAGGGCACCCGCGACGGCGTCGACAACGGCCACGTGCTGGCCATCATGAAGAACGGCGAGACCATCCTCGACCGCACCGGCGCACGCAAGGAAACCATCAAGTTGCCGAACGAACGCATCGGCCTGCTGATGGTGTTCCGCACTTTCGAGAAGGTGTCCTACGCGCTGGTGCTGGAAATCAACGACACTCCGCGCGCCGGAGACTTCCTCGTCAATCCCTGACCTGCGATCCCGGCTTTCTCGAACACTGGTTTGGAACGCGCAGAACTCGCAGGCTGGCTGCGGCTTTCACTGACGCCGAGCATCGGCGATGGCGCCGCTCGCCGACTCCTCGCGGCCTTCGGGCTGCCCGAACGCATCTTTGCGCAGCCCGATGCCGTGCTGCGCCAGGTCGTTTCGCAGGCGCAGGCCGCTGCATTGCAGCAGCCACCGCCCAACCTGCAGGCACAGATCGACCTTACCTGGCAGTGGCTGCACGCCAATGACAACGGCACCACCCGCCGCGTCGTGACGCTGGGCGATGCCGGCTACCCGGCCTCGCTGCTCGAAATGGCCGACCCGCCGCTGCTGCTCTATGTGCTGGGCGCGGCCGACTACAACCTCACGCAACTGGGCCACAGCATCGCCGTGGTGGGCAGCCGCAACCCGACCCCGCAGGGCGCTACCAACGCGCGCAGCTTTGCCCGCGCGCTTGGCGAGGCGGGCCTGCCCGTGGTGTCGGGACTGGCGCTGGGTGTGGACGGCGCGGCGCACCAGGGTGCGCTGGACGCCGCCGGCAACACACCGCGACTGGCCACGGTCGCGGTGGTGGGCACCGGGCTCGACCGCGTCTACCCCGCGCGGCACCGTGACCTGGCGCACCGCATCACGCAGCAAGGGCTGATCGTGAGCGAGCTGCCGCTGGGCACGCCGCCGCTCACGCAGAATTTTCCCAAGCGCAACCGGCTGATCGCCGGACTGGCGCGCGGCACGCTGGTGGTGGAGGCGGCGCTGCAGTCGGGCTCGCTCATCACCGCGCGGCTCGCGTCGGAGCAGGGCAAGGAAGTGTTCGCGATTCCCGGCTCGATCCACTCGCCTCAGTCACGCGGCTGCCATGCGCTGATCCGCCAGGGCGCGAAGCTGGTGGAGTCGGTGAGCGACATCCTCGAAGAACTGCCGCCGCTTCAAACCCGCGCGGCAGCCGGCAACGGGCACGCGGCCAATGCCGCCAATGGCAGCGACAACCCGCTGCTCGACGCCCTGGGCTTCGACCCGGTGAGCCTCGACGCACTGAGCGCGCGCACCGGCTGGAGCGCGGCGGCACTGCAGGCAAAGATGCTCGAGCTTGAACTGGACGGCCATATCTCACGCCTGCCCGGCGGCCTCTTCCAGCGAATGGCCGCTACTTAGCTCGCGGCGCACGAACGTGGGCTATGAACGTGGGCTATATTGGGGCCATGTTCGAAGTGCTTGTTTTTGTCTACGAAAACTATTGGCGCGGCGATGCCTGCCCCGAACCCGAACAACTGGGCCGCAAACTCAGTGCGCACGGCTTCGAGGCAGACGAAATCCGCGAAGCCCTTCACTGGCTCGACGGCCTGAGCCTTGCCACGCAAGGCATGCAGATCGAGCGCCATCCGCACGACGCGGCCAGTGCCACGGTCATGCTGCGCGGCATGCCCGAAGCCGCGCTGCCGCAGTCAGACGACGCCATGCGCGTCTACTCACAAGCCGAGCAGGAGCACCTGGGTGCGGAATGCCTCGGCTTCATTCGCTTTCTGGAATCGTCGAACGTGTTGTCGTGTGGTCTGCGAGAAATCGTCATCGAACGCGCGATGGCCGCGCCGGGCAATCCAGTGGCCATCGACGAACTGAAAATCATCGTCCTGATGGTGCACTGGAGCACCGGCATCGAGCCCGATGCGCTGGTTCTCGACGAGCTGTGCGAATCGCGCGAAGGCCGCGTCGCCCACTGACGCGGCGGTTCAGTTCAGCAAGCGCTCGGGGTTGGCGTCGAGCTTGGCCAGCGCCTCGCGCGTGGCGCGCACCGTGAGCGTTTCTTCCTCGGCCGGTACCAGCAAGCCCGCCTGCAGGTAGGTTGCAAGCCGACCGGCCTGAATCAAAAAGCTGCGGCCGTCCGACGAGGCGAACAGATGCAGCTGCTTGCGGTCGCTGCGCCAGACAAACTGCACCTGGCTCACGCGGTCGTTGTGGTCCAGCATGAACCAGTTGCCGACCTGCAGTTCGTGGGCCCATGCCAGCATGTCTTCAGACACCTTGGTGCCGGCGGCGTCTGGAATGACTTCGATCGACGCGGCGTCCACGCCCAGCAGCAGTTCGATGCTGTGGGCATCGAGTGGCAAATCGTTGCCGCCGGACCCGCCAACGTCGGTCACGAAGTCTTCCAGGTGCGTCAGATGCTCGGCCATCGCCTCGATCTTGGCCTGCGGAATGGCCTCGGTCTTGGACAGGAAGGCGTCGGACAGCGTGGCACCGATGATCTTGATGTGTGCTTCCTGCGGCTCGTCCACGATGCCCAGCAGCGCCATGCCCTGGCGCAGGCGCTGCAGCAACTGGGGCAGGTCCTGAATCACGCGGGCGCGGTCGGCGCGGTTGGGCTTGGCGCTTGCGGCCCACACCAGCTCGGAGGCCACGCGCTTGAGCATGACGGTCTGCTCGCCCTGCGCGCCGTAGCGCAGCGCGGCAATGGCCAGCACCTCGGCCCAGACCTTGAACAGGAACTCGCGGATCTCCTCGCGCACCGGCATGTCGTTGAGCATCTTGCGCAACTCGATGGTGTACTGGATGGCCATCGTTTCCTTCTGCTCGACCTGCTGCGCCACGCTCATCACGCGCTGCGTGGTGTCGCTCTGCGTCAGGTAGCGGTTGAGGAAGGCAACGAACTCGTCGAACACCAGCTTGAACACGCGCTGGCCGGTTTCGGGGTACTGCTCGATGACCTGCACCACGCGGCGGATTTCGCCTTCGAGCGCGCTGCCGGTGATGGCCGCCGCGTCGAACCCCATGACGCACGAGCCCATGCGGTCGATCAGCATGCGCGCGGGGTGCTGCAGGGTGCCGAAGAACTCGGGCTCGGCAATGGCCACGCGCAGCACGGGCATCTGCAGCCGGGCAAACCACACGCGGGCGGAAAACGGAATGCGCTCTTCGGCCAGGATCGCCTGGAACATCAGCGCCACGATCTCGACCGTGGCCTTGTCTGCCGTGGTGGGCGCGCGCTTCTTGAGCTCGGCGGTGCGCCGGCGCATGTCCACGGCGGTCTGCTGCATCAGCGTGGCCTGCTCGCCGTTGCCGTCCATGTACTGCGTGGCGGCCATTCGGTAAGCAACCTCGGCATCGGCGATGGCGCCCGCAAAGGTCCTGGAAAAGACGCGGGGCGCCGCCGTGCCGGTGCCGCCCTGCGCCGGCTGGCCACTGCCGCCGCCGCTTCCGCTGCCACCGGTTGCGCGGCTGTCGGTGCCCGGCACAGTGGACTGTCCGGCCACCGCGCCCGGGTCGCCGCCGATGCGCGCGGCCACAAAACGCTTGAGGCTCAGCAACGCGGATTGCGCACGTTGCCGCGCGACCATCAGCGGCGAGCCGCCAGTGGTGGAGCCAGGCACGGCGTTCGAGGGCACGGAGCCCTGCTGCCCTTCGAAACCGACGCCGGCGCGCTGCACGCTGCGCGGACCCGCCGCCATGCCGCTGTCCATCGGCACGCCGGACGCCGTGGCCGTTCCACCCGTTCCCCCCGTTCCACTCGCGCTGCCGGTGCGGCGCACGAAACTCTTGAGATCGATCTCCTCCATCACGCCGTTGGCAATCAGGAAGGCATTCGCGCCCTGGTAGGCCTTGGCCACCACCTCGACCAGGCCCTGCTGCACCACGTCCTGCACGCGGGTCCACAGCCCGCGGCTCAGGCCGGCGGCCAACCATTGCTCGACCAGCAGCTTGGCCAGCGTCTCGGGCTTGAGCACGTCCTTGGCGTCGAGCTCGCTCGTGCCTTCGAGGTGCTGGATGCGCAGGCGCAGGTCGCTGAGCTCGAAGCTGGCCTTGTCGTGGATCATTTCCGCCAGGCGCGAGGAGAGGATGTTGCTCTCCACCACCTCGTTGCCGATCAGCTCCAGGCGCAGCACCGAAGGCACCGCCGACGCACCCACCGTCGCACCCAGCGCCTTGCGCCAGCCGGTCTGCGCAAGCGCGACCCATTGCGTGGCCTGGCCCTGGAAGGCGACGAAGTCGTCGCGGTGTTCCTGCATGGCGCGGGCGTTGCCGGCCTCGGAAGACAGGGCGGTGAGCCGGTCGCGGATGGCGCGGGCCAGCGGTGCAATGCTGCCTTCCGTGGCCAGCACGAAACGCTCACGCGTCTCGCGTGCGAGCTGCAAGGAAGAGGCGGACCGCGCAATGCTCATTGAAAAGTGGGAAGGGCCAAAAGGATCGATTCGTCAGCAACAACCGCGAGCTTGCATCGGGATGCGCCAGGGCACAAGTGTGGAGAGTGCCCGGCGTTGCATGCGAACCGCGGTGCGGCATGGCCGGCACCGCGCACAGTTGACCCTGAAGTATCCGTCAGACCACCGCGCCGGCGTTCGGGTCGTCTTCGGAGTCGCCGTCGCGCTTGACCGGCGTGCCCTTGACGAGGTCTTCGCGCTTCACGCCCAGCCACATGGCGATGGCCGCCGCCACGAAGGCCGACGAGTAGATGCCGAAGCAGATGCCGATGGTCAGCGCCAGTGCAAAGTAGTGCAGCGTGGGCCCGCCGAAGAAGAACATCGACAGCACCACCAGCTGGGTGGAGCCGTGCGTGATGATGGTCCGGCTGATGGTCGAGGTGATCGCGTTGTCGATGATCTCGGTGGTCGACATCTTGCGGTAGCGGCGGAAGTTCTCGCGAATGCGGTCGAAGATCACGACCGACTCGTTCACTGAATACCCCAGCACCGCCAGCACCGCCGCCAGCACCGCCAGCGAGAACTCCCACTGGAAGAAGGCGAAGAAGCCCAGGATGATCACCACGTCGTGCAGGTTGGCCAGCACGGTGGCCAGCGCAAACTTCCACTCGAAGCGAAACGCCAGGTAGATCATGATGCCCACCACCACCATGCCCAGGGCCTTCAGCCCGTTGGTGGTGAGCTCCTCGCCGACCTGCGGGCCGACCACTTCAAGGCCGCGCTGCGTGGCCGACGCATCGACCGTCTTCAGCGCCTGCATGACCTGCGCGCTCTGCTGGTCGGAGCTCATGCCCTTCTGGGCCGGCAGGCGGATCTGCACGTCGCGCGAGCTGCCGTAGCTCTGCACCTGCACGTCGGGGTAGCCGAGCTTGCCGATGGCGTCGCGCACCTTGCCGATGTCGGCCGACTGCTGGTAGGCGACCTCCATGACGGTGCCGCCGGTGAACTCGACCGACAGGTGCAACCCGCGATGGAACAGGAAGAACACCGCCAGCGCGAAGGTGACGACGGAGACGATGTTCAGCACCACCGCATGGCGCATGAAGGGGATCGTCTTGTGGATGCGGAAGAATTCCATGGCGCTTGTCCTCGACCTTTACTTGGTGGCCACGGCCGAGGCCTCGGGCGTGGGCCGCCAGACCGTGCCGATGGACACCGTCTTGAGCTTTTTCTTCTGGCCGTACCAGAAGTTCACGAGACCGCGCGAGAAGAACACGGCGGAGAACATCGAGGTGACGATGCCGATGCAGTGCACCACCGCAAAGCCGCGCACCGGGCCCGAGCCAAAGGCCAGCAGCGCGATGCCCGCGATGAGCGTGGTCACGTTGGAGTCCAGGATGGTGCCCCAGGCGCGCTCGTAGCCCGCGTGGATGGCCGCCTGCGGCGACGCCCCGTTGCGCAGCTCTTCGCGCACGCGCTCGTTGATCAGCACGTTGGAGTCGATCGCCACGCCAATGGCCAGCGCCATGGCCGCGATGCCGGGCAGCGTGAGCGTGGCCTGCAGCATCGACAGAATGGCCACCAGCAGCATCAGGTTGACGGCCAGCGCGATCGAGGAGAACAGGCCGAACAGTGCGTAGTACGCGCACATGAACACCATGATCGCCAGGAAGCCGTACATCACGCTCTTGAAGCCCTTCTCGATGTTGTCGGCGCCCAGGCTCGGACCGATGGTGCGTTCCTGGATGATGTCCATGGGCGCGGCCAGCGAGCCGGCGCGCAGCAGCAGCGCGAGGTCGCTGGCTTCGGCCACGGTCATCGAGCCCGACACCTGGAAGCGGTTGCCCAGCTCGCCGTTGATCGACGGGGCGGTGAGCACTTCACCCTTGCCCTTTTCGAAGATCAGCATCGCCATGCGCTTCTTGTAGTTGTCGCGGCTGACGTCGCGCATGATGCGACCGCCCTTGGCGTCCATGGTCAGGTCGACCTTGGGCTGGTTGCTTTGCTGGTCGAAGCCGGGCTGCGCGTCGGTGAGGTTCTCGCCGGTGACAAGCACCTGCTTCTTCACGATGACCGGGCGGCCCTGGCGGTCGAGAAACTTCTCGGAGCCGAAGGGCACCGGTCCGCCGCTCAGTTCGGCCGAGCGGCCTTCGGCGCTTTCGTCGACCATGCGCATTTCGAGCGTGGCGGTGCGGCCCAGAATTTCCTTGGCCTTGGCCGTGTCCTGCACGCCGGGCAGCTGCACAACGATGCGGTCCAGGCCCTGCTGCTGAATCACGGGTTCGGCCACGCCGAGTTCGTTGATCCGGTTGTGCAGCGTGGTGATGTTCTGCTTGAGCGCGGCGTCCTGCAGGCGGCGCGCGGCTTCCGGCTTGATGCTGGCCACCAGGCGCCAGGTGCTGCCGTCCTGGCTGTCGGTGGTGCTCAGGTCGGTGAACTGGTCCTGGATGATGGCCTTGGCAGCCTCGAGCGAGGCCGCGTCGCGAAAGCTCACCTCCACGGTCTGGCCGTTGCGGCTCACCTGGGTGCCGCGGATGCTCTTGTCGCGGAAGGTGGTGCGCAGGTCGCTGGCGAACGACTCGGCCTTCTTGTCGATGGCGCCCTTCATGTCCACCTGCAGCAAGAAGTCGACCCCGCCGCGCAAGTCCAGGCCCAGGTACATGGGGAAGGCATGCAGCGAGGTCAGCCAGCCGGGCGAGCGCGACAGCAGGTTCAGCGCCACCGTGTAGGGCGGGTCGCTGGCGTCGGGCACCAGCGCATGCTGGATCACGTCGCGCGCCTTGAGCTGGTCGTCGGGGGTGGTGAACCGGGCCCGCAGCGAGCCGGCGTCCAGGGTGATCAGGTCGGGCGTCAGGCTGGCAGCCTTCAGCGCCTCCTCGACCCGGGCCTGGGTGGCGGCGTCGACCTTGACGGTCGTCTTGGCCGCCGACACCTGCACCGCCGGTGCTTCGCCGAAGAAATTGGGCAGAGCGTAGATGAGCCCCACGAGCAACACGACCAGGATGGTCGCGTATTTCCAGACCGGGTAACGGTTCATGACAAAGCGCTTTTCAGAAACGGGACACGGCGTGATTTGGTGCCTTGCGCCCAGAAGCGCAAGGGTCAGCTCACGCTTTTATTGCTTGACTGCGCCCTTGGGCAGGACCTGAACCACGGCGCTGCGCTGGATCTTGATCTCGATGCCGTTGGCGATTTCAAGGCCGAGGTACTGGTCGCTGATCGAGGTGATCTTGCCGAGCACGCCGCCGGCGGTGGCAACTTCGTCACCCTTGGCCAGGGCTTCGATCATGGCGCGGGATTCCTTCTGGCGCTTCATCTGCGGGCGAATCATCACGAAATACAGCACCACGAACATCAGCACCAGGGGCAGCATGCTGCCGAGCGAGGACAACATGTCACCGCCGCCGGCTGCAGCAGGCGCGGTCTGGGCGAAAGCAGAGGAAATGAACAAGAGAGTCTCCAGCAGAGGGAAGAGAAAACGATGGGAGCGCGGGCAGCGCCCGCCATTCCTTGGGGTTCGCGGTCGCACAGGAAGCGGACCGCAAGTCAAAGCGCGACGCGGCCTGGCCGCGCGCAGCACCGGGCATTGTATTCGGCGCAGATGGCGCCTCCCGGTGCTTATCCGGGGGGGTGGGGAGGGCTTTCCGGGTATTCAGTCGGCCGGAAGTTTGCTACGGATTCAATAGCAACGGGCGTCCAGCGGACGCCCGTGCTGCCAACAAAAGCCCTGGCGATCAGGCCGCCACGCGCTCCGCCTGCGGATGGCGCCACTTGCCCAGCAGCTCGCTCCAACGGGTGCGGGTGGCGGCCAGGTTGCGTTCCTTCACATGGCCGTAGCCGCGAATCTGCTCGGGCAGCGCGGCAATCTCCAGCGCCAGCGCGTGGTTGTCGGCGCGCAGGCCGCCAATCACTTCATCGATGCTGGCGCGGTACTCGCCGATCAGCGCGCGCTCGGTCTTGCGCTCTTCGGTGCGCCCGAAGATGTCCAGCGCCGTGCCGCGCACGCCCTTGAGCTTTGCCAGAAAGCGGAAGCCCGTGAGCATCCAGGGGCCGAACTTCTGCTTCTGCAACTGGCCCTTGCTGTTCTTCTTGGCGATGAGCGGCGGGGCGAGGTGGTAGTTGAGCTTGTAGTCACCTTCGAACATGCCTTCGACGCGGTCGAGGAAGGTGCGGTCGGTGTGCAGGCGCGCCACTTCGTACTCGTCCTTGTAGGCCATCAGCTTGAAGAGGTAGCGCGCCACGGTCTCGCTCAGCGCGGTGCTCTTGCCCACGGCCGCTTCGGCGCGCTGCACCTTGCCGACGAACTGCTTGTATTCGTCGGCATAGGCGGCGTTCTGGTAGCCGGTGAGGAACTCCACGCGGCGGGCCACCAGGGTGTCGACGCTTTCGCGCTTCTTGAACTCGACCACCTGGCCGGGGCGCACGCGCTTTTGCAGCTCGTCGGGCCGCACCGCGGCATGACGGCCCCATTCGAAGGCGGTCTTGTTGTTCTCGATGGCCACGGCGTTCAGCTCGATGGCGCGCATCAGCGACTCGTGCGCCAGCGGCACCCAGCCCCTTTGCCAGGCGTAGCCCAGGATCATCGGGTTGACGTAGATGCTGTCGCCCATCAGCGCGGTGGCCGCGGCGTCGGCGTCGAAGGTGCCCAAGGCGTCGATGCCCACGGCGCGCGCAATTTCGGCGGCGCAGGCGTCTTCGGGGTTCTGCCAGTTGGCGTTGCGCACGAAGGCTGCGGTGGGCGAGCTGTGGCTGTTGAGCGCCACGTGCGTGCGCCCTTCGCGCATGCGCGCCATGGTCTCGCCGTTGATGGTCACCAGCGGGTCGCAGGCCAGAATCAAGTCGGCCGCCGCGGTGCCCACGCGGGTGGTGCGAATGTCGTCCTGCGTGTCGCCGATGAGCACATGGCTCCAGGTGGCGCCGCCCTTTTGCGCCAGGCCCGCCGCGTCCTGCGTGACGATGCCCTTGGCCTCGATGTGCGCGGCCATGCCCAGCAGCTGGCCGATGGTGATCACGCCCGTGCCGCCCACGCCCGCCACCACCACGCCCCAGACCTTGCCGCCCGCCAGCGACGGAATCACCGGCTCGCTCAGCAGGCCGAACTCGGCCGGCGTGGCGCCCTTGCTCTTGCTCTTCTTTTTGAGCTGGCCGCCCTCGACGGTGACGAAGCTCGGGCAGAAGCCCTTCAGGCAGCTCATGTCCTTGTTGCAGCTGCTCTGGTTGATGGCGCGCTTGCGGCCGAATTCGGTTTCCAGCGGCTCCACGCTCAGGCAGTTGCTCTGCACGCTGCAGTCGCCGCAGCCTTCGCAGACCAGCTCGTTGATGACCACGCGCTTGGCCGGATCGACGGCCGTGCCCCGCTTGCGGCGGCGGCGCTTTTCAGTGGCGCAGGTCTGGTCGTAGATGATGGCCGTGGTGCCGGCCATGGCGCGAAACTCGCGCTGAATGTCGTCGAGCAGGTCGCGGTGCTTCACTTGCACGTGGTCGCCCGGAATGCTCACGCCTTCGTACTTCTCGGGCTCGTCGGTGACGATCACGACCTTCTTCGCGCCTTCGGCATGCAGGCTCTCGGCAATCTGCAGCACCGAATGGCCTTCGGGCCGCTCGCCGACCTGCTGGCCGCCGGTCATAGCGACCGCGTCGTTGTACAGAATCTTGTAGGTGATGTTCACGCCCGCCGCAATGCTCTGGCGAATGGCGAGCAGGCCGCTGTGGAAGTACGTGCCGTCACCCAGGTTCGCAAAGATGTGCTGGTCGGTGGTGAAGGGCTGCTGCCCCACCCATGGCACGCCCTCGCCGCCCATCTGCGTGAAGCCGATGGTGGAGCGGTCCATCCAGGTCGCCATGAAGTGGCAGCCGATGCCGCCCATTGCGCGCGAGCCTTCGGGCACCACGGTGCTGGTGTTGTGCGGGCAGCCCGAGCAGAACCAGGGCTGGCGCGTGGCGTCGGCCACGCTGGTGGAGGCCTGCTGCACCACCAGCGAACGCTCCTTGGCTTCGAGGATGGCCAGCTGCGCGTCGATGCGCGCGGCCATGTCGGCGCCGGCCGCGGCCAGCAGGCCGGTCTTCTTCAGGCGAGCGGCAATCGCCTTGGCGATGAGCGCCGGGCTCAGGTCGGCGTTGGCGCGCAGCAGCGTGTGGGCGGTCGGGTTGGGCATGGACCATTCGCCGCCGGAGTAGCCGTCGGCGTCGGCACTGGCGCCTTCGTCGAACTTGCCGACCACGTTGGGGCGCACGTCGGAGCGCCAGTTGTAGAGCTCTTCCTTCAGTTGGTATTCGATGACCTGGCGCTTTTCTTCGACCACCAGAATTTCTTGCAGACCGGTGGCAAATTCGCGCGTGAGCTGCGCTTCCAGCGGCCACACCACGCCCACCTTGTGCAGGCGAATGCCCAGCTGGCGGCATGCCGCGTCGTCCAGGCCCAGGTCGATCAGCGCCTGGCGCGTGTCGTTGAAGGCCTTGCCGCTGGCCATGATGCCGAAGCGGTCGTGCGGGCCTTCGATCACGTTGTAGTTCAGGCGGTTGGCGCGAATGTAGGCCAGCGCGGCGTACCACTTGTAGTGCATGAGCCGGGCTTCCTGCTCCAGCGCATGGTCGGGCCAGCGAATGTGCAGGCCGCCGGGCGGCATTTCGAAGTCGGTGGGAATCACGATCTGCACGCGCTCGGGGTCGATCATGGCCGTGGCACTCGACTCCACGATTTCCTGGATCGTCTTCATGCCCGACCACACGCCCGAGAAGCGGCTCATGGCGAAGGCGTGAATGCCCAGGTCCAGAATTTCCTGCACGTTGGCCGGAAAGAACACCGGCGTGCCGCAGGCCTTGAAGATGTGGTCGCTCTGGTGGGCGGCGGTGGAGCTCTTGGAGATGTGGTCGTCCCCGGCCACCGCGATCACGCCGCCGAACTCGGTGGTGCCGGCCATGTTGGCGTGCTTGAACACGTCGGAGCAGCGGTCCACGCCCGGGCCCTTGCCGTACCAGATGCCGAAGACGCCGTCGAACTTGTTGGTGCCCTGCGGCGAGAAGCCCAGTTGCTGCGTGCCCCAGAGCGCGGTGGCCGCCAGCTCTTCGTTCACGCCGGGCTGGAAGACGATGTTCTGTTCCTTCAGGAACTTGCTGGCCTTCCACAGCGCCTGGTCGTAGCCGCCGAGCGGGGAGCCGCGGTAGCCGCTGATGAAGCCGGCGGTGTTCTTGCCGGCTTGCTTGTCGCGCAGCTGCTGGAGCATCGGCAGCTTGACGAGGGCCTGAACGCCGCTCATGAAGGCACGGCCGTAGTCGAGGGAATATTTGTCGTCGAGCGTGACCGTTTCTAGGGCCTTGCGAATGTGCTCGGGCAGCGGTGCATTCATGTTGTCTTGTCTCCTGTTGGCAGGGCCTTGTGGGCCTGGCTGGATTGGCTGTGGGTCTGTGCCCGGTAGGGCGCGAGCCCATGATCACGCAAAGTGTATGCCGGGGTCCGCGACAGGTGTTTGCGTTCTTTGCCCTGAAAAACCGGCTTCCAGAAAGAATCTTGCTTAATATCGCCATCCATGGAAAGAATTGACAAGTTCGACCTTGCAATCCTGCAAGAACTGCAGGCCGACGGCCGCCTCACCAACGCCGAACTGGCGCAGCGCGTGGGCCTGTCCGCCGCGCCCTGCTGGCGCCGGGTGCGCGCGCTGGAAGAGGCCGGCTTCATCAAGGGCTACCACGCCGAGATCGACCGCCACAAGATCGGCCTGGGCGTGCTCGCCTTCGTGCGCGTGGACACCGAGCGCGTCACCCACGAGGCCACCCGCAAGCTGGAGGACGCCATCCGCAAGCTGCCCGACGTGGTCGCCTGCCACTACATCAGCGGCACCGGCACCTTCGAGCTGCAGGTGGTGGCGCAGGACCTGGACAGCTTCTCGGCCTTCGCGCGCCAGCACCTGATGAACCTGCCCAACGTGAAGGACCTGCACACCAGTTTCTCGCTGGGCGAGGTGAAGGCCAGCAGCGCGCTGCCGCTGGGGCACCTGGCGGGCTGAGAGTGCCCCGGCGGTGTGCGAGCATTCGCCCCATCACCGAGACAGGAGAGGGAGCCACATGAATCTCGAAGCCAGCCAGCGCGCACTGAGCTACCTGCAGGACATTCACCTGCTGACCGACGCGGAACACGCAAAGGCCACCAACGACGCTGAGCTAGCCAAGGCTGCGCTGCGCACCCCCGCCGAAGCCTTGGCCTGGGTCGTGGCCCGCGAGATCATTCCGCAAGACGACCTCGTCGAGCTGCCCACCCGCGCCGCCGCAGGCCGCGAGAACGAAGCTCAGGCCATCGCGTCGGAGGCCACCGACCTCCTCAGCGGCGAGCTTCCGCTGCCGCCCTGGGCGCAGTTGCACATGCGCCTGCTGGAGCGCCGCATGCAGGACGGCGTGAGCGCCGCCGCGCTAGACCAGCTGCTGGCCCTGCAGCTGCTCGACGCGGCGCAGCACGCGCACAGCCTGTCGATGCTGCCCACGCACCAGGAAGCCTGGGCCGCGCCCGACTCCCTGCCCGCCACGCTCGCATGGACGGTGCTCGGATCAGGGGCGCTGAGCCGGGACGAGCTGAAGGCGCTGGCCGGGCGCACGTTGCAGCCGGACATCGTCGCCGATGCCCTCGCCCGCATCGACGGCGCGCGGACCGAGACGCGCAGGACATCGACCTCGACGACGTTCTCCGCCGGTTCGGTGTCGTTCACGACCTCTTCTTCCTCTTCGACGTCTTCCTTGGCTTCACCGCTGCCTCAACAGACGCAGACGTTCACCTGGACATCGTCCACCACGACGGGCCCCGCCCCGAGCCGCTGGAAAAAGGTGCTGGTCGTCGCCGTGGTCGCGGTGGTCGCGCTCTACTTCCTCTTCGCCCGCTGAAGGCGGCCCGGAACGAAAAAAGCCGGCTCCTTGCGAAGCCGGCTTTCTGGCATTGAGCGCGCAGACCGCGCGTGCAGTAAACAACGCGCGCAGACCGCGCGTGTGCGTGCTTAAAAGGTGATGTCCTTCTCGACTTCCTGCAGCTTGCGGCGTGCCAGCGCCAAGTTCGACTTGGCCTTGTCCAGCACGTAATAGATGAACACGCCTTCCTTCTGCGCCAACGGGCGCAGCAGGTGGTACTGCTTGCCCAGCGTGATCAGGATGTCCTCGATCACGTCGTTCAGGCCGAGCGAGCGCATCGTCTTGAGCTTGGCGCGCACCACCTCGGTGTTGCCGGCGGCGGCCACTTCCAGGTCCACGCCGGTGCCGCCCGCGCCCAGCATCATGCCGCTGCCGGAGTCGACCACCGCGGCGCACATGGCGCCGTCTGCGGTCAAGAGGTTGTCAATGCTTTGCTGGATCGTTGCCATGTGCGTGTTTTCCTATCGGTCATGCGTGTGAAAAGAGCGAAGACGCCGCATGCAAACTCGTCTGCGCTCACAGAGTGGGTGGAGTGGGGTGCGGTGGCCCGGGCGCTACGCCGCCGGCACCGGCTGTTCGGGCTGGTGCGCCTCGAGCAGCTTCACGCAGGCGGCGGTGCGGTACATCACCTGCGCGAGCACCGCGCCGGCGCCGGCAATGACGTTCACCACCAGCTCGGTCTCGCCGTTGCGCACCGGGCTGAACAGCGCAAAGCCGTCGTCGGTGGCCACGGTGGTGCACTTGCAGCGGCCCAGCCGGGCCTCCTGCGACACCACGGCGCCCATGGCGGAAATCGAGCTGGCCATGGCCGCGATGCGCGCCGGGTCGACGTTGCGCAGGCTGGCGCTGGCAATCTCGAAACCGTCGGGCGTGGCAATGACCACGGTGGTCACGCCGGCAATGTCCTCCAGGATGCGTTGCGCCTCGGAGGCGGCCTTGAGCTTGAGAAGACGGCTGATGTTCACAGGGGGGCTCCGGTGTCGGTGACTTCGATCTGCATCAGCAGCGTCTCGATCAGGGAAATGACGTCCCCGCGCTTGCGCGGGTCGATGGCCAGCACCGGCAGCACCAGCCCGCGGGCCTGCAGCGCGCTGGCGTAGTCGTCCAGCGAGGGAACGGGGTGCGACTCGCTGCGGCTGATGCCCAGCGCGCAGGGCATGGTCTGCAGCGCGTCGGCAAAGCCGTCGAGGTAGGTGGCCAGGTCGTCCAGCGGCTGCGGGCGCGAGTTGTCCAGCAGGATGGCCAGGCCCAGCGCGTCGCGAATCAATATCTGCCACATGAAGTCGAAGCGGCTCTGCCCCGGCGTGCCGTACAGGCGCAGCCGGTCGCCGTTTTCCAGCGTGAGCTCGCCAAAGTCCAGGCCCACCGTGGTGGTGGCCTTGGCCACCGAGGTGTCGGCGTTGGCCACATCGGTGGAGATGGGCGCGGTCTCGCTGATGGCGGCAATGGCGGTGGTCTTGCCGACGCCCATCGGCCCCGTGAAGACGAGTTTGTATTCCCTCAAGCGATTTCCCCTGGACGCACTGATTGGATGAATGGGTAGCTGTTCGGCTGGTGGCGGCGCTCAGGCCAGCCCAAGGCGGCGGCGGATGCGCGACAGCAGCCCGGTGCGCTGCTGCGCGCTGCCACCGGCCAGCATGTCGGCGGCCAGCATGTCGAGCGCGCCGGCGTCGGGCGACCAGGCCAGCACGCCCTCTTGCTCGAGCAGGCCCATGAAGGTCGAGCATTCGTCGACATGCACCCGGCTCAGCGCGCTCAGGCTTTCGGCCGACTGCGCGCTCTTGGACAGCGCCGCGGCCAACCGCAGGTAGACCGGGTTCTTGCGCATGGTGGCCTGCGCGGGCCAGCGCGTGAGCGAGGCACGGCCGCGCCCGGAGCGAATGGCCGCGCCCAGGGCGGGCGCGGCGGCCTTGCGGGCCGCGCGCAAGCGGGGCGTGACCTGGTTGAGCAGGTCGACCAGCTCTTCCGCGAAGATCGGCCGCGACAGGGTCGGCCCGCCCGCATGCGCCACGGCACCGGCTTCGCTGCGCGCCACCACCGGCACCACCACCAGCGGGGCGGCTGGCATGTGGCGGGCGTCGCCCGCCTGGCCGGCGTCGACCAGCAGCACGTCGCACGTGCCCGAATCGCTCACGGTCCAGAGCGAGCGCAGGTTGGAACTGAGGCGCACGATGATCTTCAGGAGCTCGACCTCGACTTTCGGGATCCCCATGACCCCCAGAACCAACGGCATTGCGTCTTCCCCTGCATTTGTTTCAAATAGTTTTAGATTGTTAAATCATTAACTAAATAGTTCCAGACTCGATCGATCGATTTGGCGCGAACAATGCGAAGTTCGAGAACAAATGCACAAAAAAACCGGGCTTGATGCACCGCAACAACGACATTTCGCGCAATTTGGAATGAAGTTTGTGGCCGACCGCGCACGCATAGAATTTCCGGCCCGCGCGGCAAAACATCCAAACTCCCGGGAAATTCCATGATCCGCATCCGTCGCGCCGTCTCGCTCGGCCTTGTCGTTGCCGCCGCCACGCTCGCCTTCGGCGTGCAGGCCCAAGCCCAGACACCAGCCCAGACCCGCGAGCTCACCGTGGGCTCCAGCGCCACCTACGCGCCCTTCGCCTTCGAGAACAAGGACAAGCAGATCGTCGGCTTCGACATCGACGTCATCAACGCCATCGCCAAGCAGCAGGGCCTGAAGATCAAGGTGGTCAACACGCCGTTCACCGGCATCTTCGGCGCGCTGAACAACGGCGACGTCGACCTGGTGATCTCGGGCGTCACCATCAACGACAAGCGCAAGCAGAGCTACGACTTCACGCCGCCCTACTTCGCGGCCCGCCAGCTGATTGCGCTGCCGAAGAACAGCAAGGTCGCCTCGCTGAAGGACCTGGCCGGCAAGAAGATTGCCGTGGTCAGCGCCTCCACCGCCGACGACATCGCCTCGCGCGAGTTCGGCAAGACCAGCCCCGACATTCGCCGCTTCGAGAGCACGCCGCTCATCATTTCCGAGCTGGCCGGCGGCGGCGTCGATGCGGCCATGGGCGACAACGGCGTCATTGCCTACCGCGTGGCGCAGAACCCCGATCTGAAGACGCTGGACGACAAGTCCTTCCCAGAAGAAGGCTTCGGCATTGTGGTGAAGAAGGGCGACAAGGCGCTGCTGGACAAGCTCACGGCCGGCCTGGCCGCCATTCGCGCGGACGGCAGCTACGTGACCATCTACAAGAAGTGGTTCAACAAGGACCCGAACGTGCGCTGAAACGCACGGAATTTCCCTGAACACGGCCGCCCTCACGCGGCCGTTTCGTTTTTTCGTTGACCGAGCGTGGAGGACGCAAGCATGGAACAACCGGTGCTTCTTTTCGGATGGTTCCGATGGGACATCCTCGTCGAATACAAGGACCTGTTCTGGCAAGGCGCCTGGATGACGCTGCGCATGACGGTGGTCTGCGTGGTGCTGGGTTCGAGCTGGGGCCTGTGCCTGGCGCTGGCCCGCCTGGCGCAGCCGCGTCATGCGCCCTGGACCTGGGTGGCGCGCTTCTTCTTGCGCTGGCCGGCCACGGTGTATGTGAGCTTCTTTCGCGGCACGCCGCTGTTCGTGCAGATTCTGCTGATCCACTTCGCGGTGATGCCGGTGTTCATCCACCCGACCTCGGGCCTGCTGATCGACGGCGAACTGGCGCGCACGCTCAAGCAGGAGCACGGCGCGCTCATCTCGGGCGTGGTGGCGCTCACGCTGAACTCGGCCGCGTACATCTCGGAGGTGTTCCGCGCCGGCATTCAGTCGATCTCGCGCGGGCAGTTCGACGCCGGCCGCTCGATCGGCTTCACTCCCGCGCAGGTGATGCGCTACGTGGTGCTGCCGCAGGCCTTCAGGCGCATGCTGCCGCCGCTGGGCAACAACGCCATCGCGCTGCTGAAGGACACCTCGCTGGTCTCCGCCATCGGCCTGGCCGAGCTGGCCTATGCCGCGCGCACCGTGGCCGGCGCGTACGCGCGCTACTGGGAGCCGTACCTGGCGATCTCGGTGGTGTACTGGGTCATGACGCTGGTGCTGACCACGCTGCTGCGCCGCCTGGAGATCCACTTGGCGCGCAGCGACCGGGGGTAGCCGCCAAGGGGCTGCACGCAAACAGCGGCGCCACAATAGCGCCACATGCCACCCATATCCCCCGAAGAGACACCGATCCCGCCCGCACGGGCCCAGCCAGCGAAGCTCGCGGCCCTCGAGCCCCTGAAGCTGCCCGTGTTCCGCATGCTGTGGAGCACCTGGCTCATCGCCAACATCTGCATGTGGATGAACGATGTGGCCGCCGCGTGGATGATGACCTCGCTGACCACCTCGCCCATCTGGGTGGCGCTGGTGCAGTCGGCCTCCACGCTGCCGGTGTTCTTGCTGGGCCTGCCCAGCGGCGCGCTGGCCGACATCCTGGACCGGCGGCGCTGGCTGGTGCTCACGCAGTTCTGGCTGGCCGGCACCGCCATCGTGCTGTGCGCCGCGCTGGCGCTCGACCTCATGACCGCGCCGCTGCTGCTGGCGCTCACCTTCGCCAACGGCATTGGGCTGGCGCTGCGCTGGCCGGTGTTCGCGGCCATCGTGCCCGAGCTGGTGCCGCGCCCGCAGTTGCCCGCCGCGCTGGGCCTGAACGGCATTGCGATGAATGCATCGCGCATCATCGGCCCGCTCACCGCGGGCGTGCTCATTGCGAGCGCGGGCAGCCTGTGGGTGTTCGCGCTGAACGCGGTGCTGTCGGTGGCCTCGGGCTTCGTCGTTTTGCGCTGGCGGCGCGAGCACACGCCCAACCCGCTGGGCCGCGAGAAGCTCATCGGCGCCATGCGCGTGGGCGTGCAGTTTGTGCGGCAGTCGCAGCGCATGCGCGCGGTGCTGGCGCGCGTGTCGATCTTCTTCTTTCACTCCACCGCGCTGCTCGCGCTGCTGCCGCTGCTGGCGCGCAACCTGGAGGGCGGCGGCGCCGGCACCTTCACGCTGCTGCTGGCGGCCATGGGCGCGGGCGCGATCATCGCGGTGCTGTTTCTGCCGCGCCTGCGCCAGGCGCTGGGGCGCGACCAGCTGGTGCTGCGCGGCACGCTGCTGCAGTCCGGCGCCACGGCGGTGATGGCGTTCGCGCCCAATGCATGGGTTGCCGTGCCGGCGATGTTCTTCGGCGGCATGGCGTGGATCACGGTGGCCAATTCGCTGTCGGTGTCGGCCCAGCTGGCGCTGCCCGACTGGGTGCGCGCGCGCGGCATGTCGATGTACCAGATGGCCATCATGGGCGCGAGCGCGATCGGCGCGGCCATCTGGGGCCAGGTGGCCACGGTCAGCGATCTGCAGATCAGCCTGGCCGTTGCCGCCGTGAGCGGCACGCTGCTGATGCTCGTGGCCCTGCGCTGGGTGACCGACCTCAGCGGCGAGGACGACACCAGCCCCGCCCAGGCCGGCTGGGCCGCCGGGCCACCCGCCGAGGCGCCGGAGGAACGCGGGCGCGTGGTGATCACGGTCGAATACCTCGTCGACCCCGCGCGCGCCGCCGCCTTCCATTTGGTAATGCAGCAGACCCGCCGCGCGCGCCTGAGCCAGGGCGCCGTCGGCTGGGAACTGCTGCACGACATTGCGCAACCCGAACGCTACGTGGAGCAGATCGTCGACGACTCATGGACCGACCACCTGCGCCGCTTCAACCGCGCGACCGCGAGCGACATGGCGCTGCGCGAGCGGCGGCTGGCGTTTCATCTGGGCGAGGTGCCGCCGGTGATCACGCGGTATGTGGTGCGGAGATGAATTTGCGCTTATGAAGCCGAGCTTGCGGCGCCTCGATCAACAAGCCAATCCGTGACTTAATTCCACCCCACCTGGATTTCCCCACCGCATGAGGCGTTCAGTCGGCGCACCGCCGACAGATCATTCGCCGCACACAAACAGGGGGGATTCATGACTCATCCACAGCAGGTGCTGGCGGCAGGCGTTGGCTCGGACATCGATGCGCGAATCGAACGACTGCTCGCACTCATGTCCGAGGGAGACTTCGAAGCACTCAAGTCACTGTTGAGCCGACGCTTCGGGCTTGAATACGCTGAAGTAGAAGCACATCCGAGCAACATCAAGACAATCATCACTGGCAAGAAGGTTGTCTTTTCGAAAGCGGTGTCTCCCGCTTCGCGGGCGTTCATGGTGCTGCACAGCCTGGGCCACTACTACTTCATCTGTGAAGCGAAGCGCAAGAACGTCGAGAGGTACGCCTACATCTACGATGCGCGCGGGGTTCAAGCCGCCCTCCACTACTACGAGACAGAGGGCAAGCCCAACGGGCTGGACCAGCCGCCCGAAATGACGGAGCAACGACGAAAAGACAGGGTTTCTTTCGAAGTCGGCGCGAACAATTTCGCGATCGACATGCTGGAGAACCTCGGCGTGACGGGTGGCGCCGAAATCATTCGCGGGTACGAGGCTGGCGACATCAGCTACATCCTCGATGTGTCCCGGGGCGGCAAGAACTCGATCATGCCCACCGATCGCGCCTATCTAGAGGCGTACGTATGTGCTGGCTTGACGTTCGATCCGGCCGATGCATTCGACAGTGGCGTTCATGACAGTCGGTCGTTCGACGTGGACGGTATCGACTGGCAGTACATCGCGGACATCAAGCTCGAGATCCATTTCTTTTGATGCCCCTCTATTCGGCGCCATGAAACTTCAACAGACCGCCACGCTCTTCAGCTGCCTCTTTCTCATCGGCTCCGCCGAGGTGATCGCCGGCCCGATGATGGGCGCCATGAGCGCCGACTTCGGCGTTCGCTCCAGCGCCATCGCCTACCTGCCCGCCGCCTACGGCCTCAGCTACGGCGCGGTCGCCCTGGTGGCAGGCCCGCTGTCGGACCGTTGGGGGCGCAAGCGGCCGCTGCTGGCGGGGTTGCTCGGCTTCGCGCTGCTCAGCGCGCTGATTCCGAGCGCGCCGCACCTGCTGGCCGCCATCGTGCTGTCTGCATTGGCCGGCGTGTGCGCGGCCGTGGTGCAACCCAACGCGCTGGCGCTGGTGGCCGACGAGTCGCTGCCTGAGCAGGTGGGCCGGCGCCTGGGCCATGTCTTCATCGGCCTGATGCTGGCCTTCGTGCTCACGCCCGTGCTGGCGGGGCGGCTGGCGGACACCTGGGGCTGGCGCTCGGCCTACTACGCGCTGGCCGTGATGGCAGTGTTGGCCGCGCTGGCGGTGTCACGCGCCTTCACCGGCGGCGCGCCTGCCGCCGCGTCGCACACCGACTTCATGACCACGCACAGGCACGCATTGGCAACGCCCGGTGTTCGGCTGCGGCTGTCGGCCAGCTACCTGTGGCTGGGCTGGGTCGCGGGCTTTGGCGCGGTCGTGGCGGAGGTGGCGTCGCGCAAGCTGCTGCTGTCGCCCACCGACACGGGCTTGCTGGCGGGCTTCTACGGGCTGGCCGTGATCGCCGGCAACCTGGCCAGCGGCAAGCTGCAGCAAGTGGTCGGCGCCGCCGCGTTGCCGGGTGCCGCGCTGGTCGCGGCCGTGGGCCTGCTGGGCTTCATGCTGCCGATCGCTTCGATGACCCAGCTGGCCCTGCTCGGCCTGCCCTGGGCCGTCGGCTACGGCTGCGCCGGCCCGCTGCACCACGCCCGGCTGAGCGCGCTGTCGGCGCGCTACCGGGGCACCATCAACTCGTACCACGCGAGCCTGCTCAACCTGGGCATCTTCTCGGTGTCGTTCGCGCTGGGCAGCGTGGTGCCGCGATTTTCAGTGGCGGTCTTTTGCGGGCTGGTGGGCGCGGTGGCGCTGGTCGGTGCGTGCCTGCTGGTTCCCTGGCGCCGGGAGGGCCGGACCGCCGCGAGCCAGACGACTTGACCATCTGCTCTGATTTGCGTGCCCATCCCCCTGTATCAGATCTTCTTGGAAGGCACTTCGGGTAATTGCTCAGCCACTTTTCTTGACCATATGGATAATTTAAACTGTCCAACCCGACGTCAAAGAGGTGTGCCACGATGAACCCGCCCCGCCTGCGCAGCCGCTTCTGGTCCGACCTGACCAGCGAAGAGTTCTCCCGCCTCGACCGCGAACGGCTCATCGCCGTGCTGCCGGTGGGCGCCACCGAGCAGCACGGCCCCCATCTGCCGATGTCGACCGACACCGCCACCATCGACGGCATGGTGCGTGCCACCCTGCCGCACCTGCCCGACGACCTGCCCGTGCTGTTTTTGCCGACCGTGCCCTACGGCAAGAGCAACGAGCATTCGCGCTACCCGGGCACGCTCACCGTGTCGGCCACCACGCTGATTTCGCTGTGGAAAGACATCGGCGCCTGCGTCGCCAAGGCCGGCGTGCGCAAGCTGGTGCTCTACAACAGCCATGGCGGCCAGATGAGCGTGATGGACATCGTGGCGCGCGACCTGCGCGAAGCGCACGACATGATGGTCGTGGCCGCCAACTGGTACACCCTGGGCCTGCCCGAGGGCCTGTTCACCGCGCACGAGGGCAAGCACGGCATTCATGCGGGCGACCTCGAGAGCTCGGTGATGCTGCATCTGACGCCCGACTTCGTGCGCAAGGACCAGTTCCAGAACTTCAGCTCCATGACCGAGCAGTTGGCCGCCGAGAACAAATTTCTTTCCATCACGCCCAGCGGCAAGCTCGGCTGGCAGATGCACGACATCAACCCCGCGGGCGCCGCCGGCGACGCCACGCGCGCCACGCCGGAGAAAGGCGCCGCGGTGCTCGACCATGTGGGCCGGCGCTTCGTCGAGCTGCTGCAGGAGGTCGACCGCTTTCCGCTGGAGCGGCTGGCCAACGTGCCTGCCTGGCGCTAGGCTGGCGGCCCCAAGGAACGCGCCATGGAAAGCCTCATGCCCTCCCCTCAGCCATCCACTCCGCCGCTGGTCACGCTGCGCAACGTCAGCAAGCGTTTTGCCAATGGCACGCTCGCGCTGCAGGGCATGTCACTGGACGTGGGCGAGAACGACTTCGTGAGCTTCCTGGGCCCATCGGGCTGCGGCAAGAGCACTGCGTTGCGCCTCATTGCCGGGCTCACCCGCCTGAGCTCGGGCGAGATGCAATGGTCGGGCGCCAACACCGGCAAGACCCAGAGCGACCGCGACCTGGGCTTCGTGTTTCAGGAGCCCACGCTGATGCCCTGGACCAAGGTGTTCGACAACGTCTGGCTCCCCTTGAAGCTCGCGGGCATGCGTCGCGACGAGGCTGCGCCGGTGGTGAAGCAGGTGCTGGAGCTGGTGGGCCTTTCGCGCTTTGCCGACGTGTACCCGCGCGAGCTGTCGGGCGGCATGAAGATGCGCGTGTCGATTGCGCGCGCGCTGGTCACGCACCCGCGTCTGCTGTTGATGGACGAGCCCTTTGCCGCGCTCGACGAGATGACGCGCATCAAGCTCAACAACGACCTGCTGGCCATCTGGCGCGAGCACCGGTTCTCGATCGTGTTCGTTACGCACAGCGTGTACGAGTCGGTCTACCTGTCGAACCGCATCGTGGTGATGGCGGCGCGACCGGGCCGGGTGATCGACGAGATCCGCATCGACGAGCCGTATCCGCGCGGCGAAGAGTTCCGTACGTCCAGCCGTTACAACGCGCATTGCACGGCGGTGTCTCGGTCTTTGCATGGGGCGCTTCATGGCATTGATGTTGATCATTGATTTCGGTTGCAGGGGTTCCTCGGGGCGCGCCCACGCCGACGGGGTACCTTGCTCCGCGAATGTCCCCCGGCCTGCGGCCTCCTCCTTTATTTCGCTGCGCAAGGCACCCCATCGGCGTGTGCGTTATTCGGAGCAGTCGTTGATCAGCGGAACACCAGCAGCGTGCCCTGGTGCACAGGGCGTCGGGTGCTCCCCGCAGCGAAATAAAGGAGGAGGCGAAGCCGGGGGACATTCGCGGAGGGGAGCACCCGGCGGCCTGTGCACGCGCCCTGAAAAACGGCGGCCTGAACAACAGTGCCAAGAACAACAGTGCCAAGAACGACAGCGCCAAGAACCAGCCCAAAGCAAGGTGCAAGACAAATGACCACGCTCATCGCCGACGCAGCCCCAGCCACAGACGACGCCCCCTCGGAAGCCACCCTGCGCGCCCACGAAGACAGACTGCGCCGCCGCGAGTCGCTGCTGCGCATCGTCGTGCCCGCCGGCATCGTGCTCGCGCTGCTGCTGCTCTGGGAATGGATGGTTCGGGCCAACAACATTCCGCACTACATCCTGCCCGCGCCCTCCCTCATTCTTCGCACCCTCTTCGACAACTGGGACTCCCTGTCCAGCGCCCTGTGGTTCACCGTGAAACTCACGCTGCTGGCGCTCACCGCAGCCATCGTCGGCGGCGTGGCACTGGCCATTGCGTTCGCACTGTTCAAGTGGGTGGAAATCGGCCTGTTCCCCATCGCCGTCATCCTGCAAGTCACGCCCATCATCGCCATCGCGCCGCTCATCCTGATCTATGTGTCCAGCACCACCGCGGCGCTGCTGCTGTGCGCCTGGATCGTCGCGTTCTTTCCGATTTTGTCGAACACCGTCATCGGCCTCAAAAGCGCCGACAGCAACCTTCGCGACCTGTTCCAGCTCTACAAGGCTTCCCCCTGGCAGACCTTTCGCTACCTGCTCGCGCCCAGCGCCCTGCCCTACTTCATGGCGGGCCTGAAGATCGCGGGCGGCCTGAGCCTCATCGGCGCCGTGGTGGCCGAGTTCACCGCCGGCACGGCCGGCAAGGAAACGGGGCTTGCGTCGCGCATCCTCGAGTCGAGCTTTCGCACCGAAATTCCGATGATGTTTGCAGCGCTGCTGCTGGTGTCCCTGCTGGGCATCGTGATCTTCATCGTGTTCGCCGCCCTGTCGCGGCTGGTGCTCGGCCACTGGCACGAAAGCGAGATGCGCCGTGAACGCTAGATCTCCCACTCCCTCCGTGGACCCCATGGACCCCATGGACCCAGTGCCCCCTGCCGTCGACTGGCAAGCCGTGCACGCCGACCTGCACGGCCTCAACCTGATCACCGCGCCCGCCCAGCGCAAGCAACTGTCGAAAGACTTCTACTGGTACAGCCCCATCCTCACCGCGCAGCTCGCGGGCTGCGTGGCCGACCTGGTCGTGAAGGTCGGCACCGAGGACGACGTGCGCCAGGCCGCGTCGGTCGCCGCCAAATGGAAGCTGCCGCTCACCGTGCGCGCCGGCGGCACCGGCAACTACGGCCAGTGCGTGCCGCTGCAGGGCGGCATCGTGCTCGACGTGACGCAGATGTGCCGCGTGCTCGACATCCAGCCCGGCCGCATGCGCGTGGAGGCCGGCGCGCGCATGCACGACATCGACCTGGCGGCGCGCGAGACCGGCCAGGCGTTGCGCATGTGGCCTTCGACCTGGCATGTGGCGACCATCGGCGGCTTCATTGCGGGCGGCTTCGGTGGCATCGGGTCGTTTCGCCACGGCATCCTGCGCGACCCCGGCAATCTGCTGCGCGCGCGCGTGATGACGGTGGAGCGCGAGCCGCGCGTCATCGAACTCGTGGGCGACGAAATTCAGCAGGTGCACCACGCCTACGGCACCAACGGTGTGATCCTCGACGTCGAGGTGGCCCTGAGCCCGGCCGTCGATTGGGTGCACTGCACGGTGCTGTTCGACACCTACCGCGGCGCGCTCGACTTCGGCATTGCGGCGCAGGCGCCCGCGCTCGACATCTTTCTGCTCTCGACGGTGGAGGCGCGTTTTTCACCGTACTACACGTCGATGCGCGCGTACTTTCCGCCCGATCGGCATGCGGTGTTCACGATGGTCTCGCCCGCGTCGTTGACCGAGTTCCAGCAGCTCGCCGCGGCCCATGGCGGCACCATTTCCGTGGCGGGCACCGAGGCCGAGTTGCAGTCCGCCGGCCTGCCGCCGGCCTACGAATGCGCGTTCAACCACACGACGTTGCAGGCGCTGAAGGCCGACCGCAGCTGGACGTATCTGCAGGTGGCCTATGCGCAGCCTTTCGATCCGTCGGTGGTGGAGCGGCATCTCGCGCTCTTCGGTGACGACGTGTTGCAGCATCAGGACTTTGCGCGTGCCGGTGGGGCGTGCGGCACGTTCGGCATTCTGTTGGTGCGGTGGAAGGGCGAGGCTCATCAGTACGAGGTGATTCGCGAGATCGAGTCGCAGGGTGGTTGCCAGATCTTCAATCCGCATGTGGTCACGATCGAAGACGGCGGCATGAAGACCATCGACACGCAGCAGATCGACTTCAAGAAGCGCAGCGATCCGATGGGTCTGATGAACCCCGGCAAGACGCGTGGATGGACTTCCGACATGGCTGTCGAGCGGTGAGATGAAAGCTCGCGTTTTTTGCTTTGGGGTTTTTGAACGCTGTCGTTCAGGGCTCGCTCAGGAGGGCGGGGTACCTTGCTCCGCGAATGTCCCCCGGGGCTGCGCCCCTCCTCCTTTATTTCGCTGCGCAAGGCACCCCACCCTCCTGAGCGTTATGCGGAGCAGTCGTAGATCAGCGGAACACCAGCAGCGTGCCCAGGTGCACAGGGCGTCGGGTACTCCCCGCAGCGAAATAAAGGAGGAGGGCGAAGCCCGGGGGACATTCGCGGAGGGGAGTACCCGGCGGCCTGTGCACGCGCCCTGAACAAAGCGCCCTGAACAGCACCGCCCCAAACAAACACAGCTGACATGAAAATCCCAAAGTCGTATTCAACCCAGGAGTCCACTGCCATGCGCGTTACCGCTCTGACCCTTCGCCCGCTTGCTCTAGCACTGGCCTTGACGGCCGCCGCCTTCGCCGTGCAGGCCCAAGAAAAAGTGGTGTTCGCCACCAACTGGAAAGCGCAAGCCGGACACGGCGGGTTCTACCAGGCGCTGGTCGACGGCACCTACAAAAAGTATGGCCTCGACGTCGAGATCCAACAAGGCGGCCCCATGGTCAACAACCGGCCGATGCTGCCCGCCGGCAAAGTCGACTTTCTCATGACCGGCAACCTGCTCCAGTCCTTCGACAACGTGAAGAACGGCGTGCCCACCGTCGTGGTTGCGGCCTTCTTCCAGAAAGACCCGCAGGCCATGTTCGCGCACCCCGGCCAGGGCTTCGACACCTTCAAGGACATGGCCAAGGCCCCCGTCGCCTTCATCGGCAAGGACGGCCAGTTCAGCTTCTGGCAATGGATGAAGTCGGAGCACGGCTTCAAGGACTCGCAACTCAAGCCCTACACCTTCAACGTCGGCCCATTCCTGGCCGACAAGAAATCCATTCAACAGGGCTACGCCATCTCCGAGCCACTGTCCATCAAGGCGCAGGCCGGCTTCGACCCCGTGGTGCAACTGCTGGCCGACAACGGCTTTTCGACCTACTCCACCACCATCGAAACACGCGCCGACCTCATCAAGACCAAGCCCGAAACCGTGCGCAAGTTCGTCGAGGCCTCCATCATCGGCTGGAACAACTACCTCTACGGCGACAACAAGGCCGCCAACGAACTCATCGCCAAGACCAACCCCGACTCGCCCGTGGCGTCGCTGCAAGGCTCCATCGAGCTGATGAAAAAGATGGGCATCGTCGACAGCGGCGAGTCGCTCACCAAGGGCATCGGCGCCATGGACGAGGCGCGCGTGAAGGACTTCTACGACAAGATGGTCAAGGCCGGCCTGTACAAGGCAGGCGAGGTCGACCTGTCGAAGGTCGTCACCACGCAGTTCGTCAACAAGGGCGTGGGCGTCGATGTGCGCAAGAAGCTCACCGGCAAGTAACGCGCCGCCCGTTTCTTTTTTTGTTTTTCCCGTGGGTCGCGCGGGGCTTGCGCCGGGGTCAGATGCCGGCGCCTGGGTTGCCATAAGGCACGCGCGGCCTCTTCTTGCCTGGGCTCTGGCCCCGTCTCGCCGACAGGCGAACCGGCCCTCATGAAAACGCTCGTCGTCCATTGCCATCCGAACCCTGACAGCTTCAATCACGCGCTGTACCGCACCGCCCTGGCCGCGCTCGAACCGCGCCACGCCGTCAAGGCCATCGACCTCTACGCCGAAGGCTTCGACCCCACGCTCACGCGCGAGGAGCGCATCGCCTACCTCGACAACCCCGAGCTGATTCGCGAACGGGTCAAGCCCCATGTCGAGGCACTGCTGTGGGCCGAGCACCTGGTGTTTGTGTTTCCCACCTGGTTCCACGGACCGCCGTCAATGCTCAAGGGCTGGCTGGAGCGGGTGTGGCTGCCGGGCGTGGCCTTTCTGCCGGCCGAGCGCAAGGGGCAGCTCGCCAAGTCGGGCATGCGGCACATCCGGCGGCTCACGGTGGTCACCACGGGCGGCTCGCCGCGCTGGTTCGTGATGCTGATCGGCGACCCGGGCCGTCGGCTGTTCACGCGCGCGCTGCGGGCGTTGTTCGCGTGGCGCTGCAAGGTGACGTGGCTGCAGTTGCACGACATGAACGCCGTCACCGAAAGCGACCGCACCCATTTCATGGCGCGCGTTTCGCGCACGCTGAACAACATCTAGCAGGGAGACCCACACCATGAGCCTGGAACGCACGCTGACCGTGCGCGTCGCGCGCATCTTGCGGCAGACGCCGGAGATTCTGGCCTTCGAGCTGGCCCACCCGTGGGGCCGTGCGCTGCCTGCGTACGAGGCCGGCGCGCACATCGACGTGCACATGCCCGGCGGCTTCTCGCGGCAGTATTCGCTGGCGCGCGCGCCTTCGTCGTCGCATGACGGCGCCTACCTGATCGGCGTGAAGCGCGAGGCCGGCAGCCGCGGCGGCTCGGCCTCCATGCACGAGCGCGTGCGCGAGGGCGACCTGCTGCCCATCAGCGCGCCGCGCAACACCTTTGCGCTGCGCGAGCAGGCCTCGCACCACCTGCTGCTGGCCGGCGGCATCGGCATGACGCCGCTGCTGGCCATGGCGCAGGCGCTGGCCGCGCGCGGCGCCGCGTTCACGCTGTGCGTGTTCGCGCGCAGCGAGGAACACCTGGCGTTTGCGCAGGCGCTGCATGCGCCTGCCCTGGCGCCGCACCTGCGGCTGCACCTGGACCAGGGCGACGCCTCGCAGCGCATCGACCTGCGCGCGCTGCTCGCCGAGCGCGCGCCCGGCACGCACCTCTACATGTGCGGCCCCGGCGGCTTCATGCAGGCGGTGCGCGACGCGTCTGCCCATTGGCCCGAAGAGGCGCTGCACGCCGAATACTTCGCGGCACCGACCGACGCCACCACCGCCACCGGCCTGCCCTTTACGCTGAAGCTCGCGCGGCGCGGCATCAGCGTGCCGGTGGCCGCGGACCAGACCGCCGTCGATGCGCTGCATGAAGTCGGCATCGACATTCCGGTGTCGTGCCAGCAGGGCCTGTGCGGCACCTGCGTGGTCGAGGGCGACGGCGAGGGTGCGGAGCACCGTGACTTCTGCCTCACAGGCAGCGAGCGGCGCACGAAGGTGGCGCTGTGCTGCTCGCGCGCCAAGGGCGCAGAACTGGTGCTCGAGCTGTGAACCCGCACGGTTGTTCGTCTGGTCCCCTCTCCCTCTGGGATGTACAGACCGGAGACATGGGTAACACCTGTGCGAGGACATGGGTGACACTTTTACCTGCCTTGTCAGCAGGAGAGCGCCATGCCTTGGAGAGGTGTCACCGTGCAGGATCAAAGAGAAGAGTTCGTGCGATTGGCTCGCTGCGACGGAGCCAACGTGAGCGAGCTGTGTCGGCGTTTCGGGATCAGCCGCAAGACGGGCTACAAATGGCTGGAGCGCCTGGACGCGGGCCGCAGTCTGGCGGACGGCAGCAAACGCCCGCATCACAGCCCGAACGCGACGCCTGCGCAAATGCAGCAACGCGTGCTGGATGTGCGCGCCAGACACCCGGCCTGGGGCGCACGCAAGATCGCGCACGTGTTGCTGCGCGACCAAGAGATCGTGCTGGCGGTGAGCACCGTCAATTCGATCCTGCAACGTCACGGCCTGGTCCCCGAGGCAGCCAGTCAAGCAAGCAGGCCGTGGCAGCGCTTCGAGCACGAGCGCCCCAACGCGCTGTGGCAGATGGACTTCAAGGGGCATTTCCCGGTGGGCGACATTCGCTGCCATGCGCTGACGGTGCTGGACGATCACTCACGCTTTGCCGTCGTGCTGCAGGCGCTGGCGGGCGAGCGCTTCGACTGCGTGCAGGCGCAGCTCATCAGCACCTTCGAGCGCTACGGCCTGCCCGAGCGCATCAATGCGGACAACGGCCCACCGTGGGGGACGGGTTGCCAGGGCATCAGTGCGCTGTCGATCTGGCTCACCTCGCTGGACGTGAGGCTCAGCCACAGCCGCCCGGCGCATCCCCAGACCAACGGCAAGGACGAGCGCTTCCACCGCACGCTCAAGGCCGAGGCGATCGGCTCGCGCAGCTTGCGCGATCTGCAGGAGGTGGACACCGAGTTCAGCCGCTGGCGCCACGTCTACAACCACGAACGCCCGCACGAGGCGCTGGGCATGCACACGCCGGTGGAGCGCTATCGCCCAAGTCCGCGTGCCATGCCTGCGACGCCGCCACAGCCGCACTACGAGCCTCACGACCTGGTGCGCCGCGTGCAGCATGGCGGCTGGATCAGCGTGCTGGGCCGCGAAGTACGCCTGAGTTCGGCCCTGCGAGGCAGGAGCATTGCGCTCAGGCCGCGAGTGCAGGAGGACGGTGTCTACGACGTTTATTTCTTCAATCGAAAGATCGAAGAAATCGATCTCACAGCCTTCGACTAAGCTGTACTTCGACTGTCACCCATGTCCTCGCACAGGTGTTACCCATGTCTCCGGTCTGTACACGGGAGAGGGTCAGGGTGAGGGCAGGTGCCTTTGCAAAAGCTGCGCCGTCGCCTGCGCCGTCGCCATCACCGCCGGCCCTCACCCCCGCCCTCTCCCCCAGGGGAGAGGGAGCAAGACCAGGCGCCGCGCATGCTCTCTGACCCTGACAAGGCCGGCAAAGTGGAAACCCCCGCCACGCGCGGGCGTTCGCGCAAGTACACGCAGGTGCTCGCCCTCATCAACCAGGCTGCCATCGAGGTGTTCGCCACCGAAGGGCTGGCCGGTGCGTCCACGCAGTCCATCGCCGACAAGGCGGGGCTGTCGAAGGCGCAGTTGCACTACTACATCGACAGCAAGGAGGCGCTGTACCGCCAGGTGCTGCAGGACATCCTCACCGACTGGATCGTGGTGTTCGGCTTCAGCGACGAGGCCTTCGGCCCGCGCAAGGTGCTGGGCGACCTGATCCACCGCAAGATGGTGTTCTCGTTCGAGCACCCGCTGCGCTCGCGCATCTTCACCGCCGAGATGATGCGAGGCGCGCCCGTGCTCAACGACATGATGGACACGAGCAAGCAGCGCACCGACCAGGCCGCCGCCGTCATCCAGAACTGGATGAACCAGGGCCTGATGGACAGCGCCGACCCGATGCTGGTGCTGTTCCACATCTGGGCCGTGACCCAGTTCTACGCCGACCACGCCACGCAGGCCGCCTACTACCGAGGCGCGGCCACGCTGGGCGATGACAAGGACCGGCGCTACCTGATCGAGCAGGTGACCGACTTCTTGCTGAAGGGCGCGGGGGTCAGGTAGCCCGCTGCCGGTTGGTGGTGACGGGACATCGGACCGGGCCTCTCGACAACACCTGTCCGCGATTGGCAAGCGCCTGCGCGGGGGGTCAGCAGACCCCAGCTTCAATTCAATAGCCAACTGTTGCGCTGGGGATTTGAAATGGCCCCGCTTTGTGGAACGCTCAATGAATTTTTCGTCTCCTTTGCGTGCGAAATTCTTTGATGCCCAATGAATTTTTTACCGCAAAGCAAGCGCATTCGAGCTCAATTAATTGAAGGCGCAGCGGTCCGGTAAAAATGCGAAGACATGGCTTTGAATAATGAGCCATCACTCATGGATCGAAATGCAAATTTCCGTCATTTGCAAATCATTGTCAATTATTCAAAACAACGCCATTTAAAGCCGAACCAACAAGGCTTCGAAAGCTTGCTGCATTGCCTGGCCCTCACAAAGCTGGCGCCAAACCGAAAATCTCGATAGTCTCGGAAAATTCCACGCTGGCAAAACCAGGAGCGTGCAACATTTGTGTGCTGAGAAATGAACGAATCAAATCATCTTCAATAGGGAAGGTCTGCATAACTCCACGCGTCTCGCATGAGTTCAGTCCACAACTGTCAAACGCGTTACTCCCGCGAATAAAATTGACCTCGAATTGAACCTGCAGACCAAGCGCACACGCAAGCGTGAGGCCCTCGAGCAGACGAACCACGCAGCGCCCATGTTCAACCGGTCGAATTCAGCTACGCAAGAAGCGTTGCACAACATAAATTTTCTTTCCTTAATATTTTGCCTTTATTCAAATGCAATCAAGTATTTACCTTCTGCCAGATGCCGGCAATTGCTTGAGTCGCCGCGAGATAGACGTCCTCAAACAGCTTGCCGATGGACTGACCTCGAAAGAGACTTCCAGTGCACTGAACATTTCTCCTCACACCGTCAATTTTCATGTGCGAAATGCCATTGCCAAATTGGGCGCAAGAAATACGACGTCGGCCGTCGCGCGAGCGATGAAGATGGGTTGCTGGTAAGAATTGCGCACGGTGTACGTCGTGCGCCAATTTCTTTTTCGTTATTTGCGCCCACTGCCACTTGCCGGCTTTTGAGCATGTTCTGCACAACTCGCACGCGCACTGCGTGAGTTGAATCGATGCTCGCCAAACGGGCGGCCGCCAGCGCCACGTTGCTCCAGATACCAAGGCCGAACCACAGCGCAAAGGCAGACGCCGGCGTGGCCCTTCAGCCCGCGAAAAACAACAAGCGTTGAGGTTTTGCAGCCTCCCCCGAGCGGAGTAAACAGCAGGGCTGCGAGTCAATACCCGGAACGGCGCGGAAACTTCTGCTGAACAAAAGGCCACGCGCTTTGCAAGCGCGTGGCCTTTCGAACGGGGTGCCGTATCGCACGGGAGCGGCACAAGCTCAGCGTTACCGTCGAGCTTGCGTGCTGCTTGCACGCCTTGTGGCGCCAGGTCGGTTGCCCAGCGCATTGCGGCAGCGGTTTCGAGCCCCTTTTCAGCGCGGCCCATCCATCCAGTCGTGCTGGTTGAGCCTCGATCGCGTGGCGAACAAACGAGAAGTCGACCGACTGTTCCGCCGCTCGGCTTCCCGCCGCTCTCGCTGCGCGGCCTCTTGCTAGAAACGCGCCCAGCGTTGCGCGGCCATTTGTTGCAGGCGGGCCTGCAGCTGCGAGGCCTGCTGCGTCATACGCGCCTCACGTTGCGCAGCCTCTTGTTGCAGGCGGGCCTGCAGTTGCGACGCCTGCTGCGCCATACGCGCCTCACGTTGCGCAGCCTCTTGTTGCAGGCGGACCTGCAGCGCGGCCTGTTGCTGCATCTGCGCATCTTGCTTGGACTGCCGCTCGGCTTGCACTGCCTGTTGCTTGGCCTCCTGCAGCGAACGTGCCGATTGCTGCGGCTGCGGCTGCGGCTGTGGCTGTGGCTGCGGCTGCGGCTGAACCTGCATCTGCGCGGCCTGTTGCTTCATCTGCGCGGCTTGCTCGCGCTGCGACTCAGCTTGTTGCGCTGCTCGTTGCTGGGCCTGTTGTTGCAGACTTGCCTGCGTCTGTGCGGCCTCTTGCGGTGTCGTCTGACGCGACACACCCTCTTGTTGCAGCGGCGCAATTTTCGCGGGCGGCTGCTCAACTTGCTTTACGACCTGTTGCGGCGCTTGCGCTACTTGCGTCGCTTGCGCCACTTGAGCTACTTGCGCCACTTGCGGCGCCGGCCGTGCGGCTTCTGGCAGGGCGACGGGCACCACTTGTCCGTTGGCGCTGATCTGCACGCCTCCCTTGTCAGATCCTGGAAGGTCCTTCGTGCGCAGGCCCGAGATTGCATCGGGGTACATTGCCGACCCCTTGAAGGACACGGTGCTGCTTCCTGAATACGAACTCACGTTCGTGTTCAGGCCCGAAAACCTCACGCCCGAACCAACCAGGTCGACCTTGGGGGCGTTGAGCCCTTCGACGTCGATGTTCTTGCCAATCGATGTGATCTTCTCGAGCTCACCGTTGGCGCCGAAGCTCGGCGAGCCTGTCGTGAGCGTGGTGCGAGGCGCATTGACGATGGTGGCACCGCGAACATTGATGCCGTTCGGATTGGCAATGATCAAGTGCGCGGCCTGGCCGGCAATTTCGATTTTTCCGCTCAAGGTCGACGCGTGCGCGCCAATGACCTCATTGAGAATGACTTTCGCGCCAGTGCCTCTCAGCAGCGGATTTCCCGCAATGGTTCCAGCGAGCGCCGTGTTCGCAGCCGCCGCGCTGTTGTTGATGAGCAGGCCAGGCGCAGCCACGTTGAATTCGGTAAAACGGTTGTGAGAGATGCCCGCTGCATTGGGCGCCACGATATTGAGAATGGGTGCTGCCCCATTCACGGGCGCAATGATCCCCGGTTGCCCACCAGGCCCAGGAGCCGCCACCAATTGATTGGGCCCGTTGAGGGGCACGACCATCGGCCGGCTGTCTTTGAATACGTTGTTCGTGCCGTTCACGTTGTTGAACGTCTGTGCGCCAGCCGTCAGCGGCGAAAGCAAGAGAGCAGACAGCGCGCCGGCCGCGGCCACGGTAACTGCGGCATGGACTCTGGAGATCCGCACAGGGCGGGGCGTGATTCGAGAATTGTGTTTTTTCATACATCCCTTGATGCAGGTTGATTGAAGACCGAGAGCGCAGCCTTGCGACCGCGTTCTGAAAGTGGCGCTTGCCTGGCGACCGATGCACTCCTGTTCGCAGTAAAGACACGAACAAGCTGCGCACGGCGTGCGCAGGACTTGCGTTCAAAGAAAGCTGGCAGTTAAAAGAAAATTCAAAAATGGCTTCTGCCGGCCGAAGCTGGCGGGCCTCACAAGGGGCAGCCCCACGGAAAGGTCGTAGCCCCATTGCTTGTGGCCGCCCCGTACGCCGATCGCGGTGCCCGCCAGCGTTCGCTGCGCGTTCTGCGTGTGCTGCTGCGTGCCGTGACCCGACACCGCGCCAACGTCGAGCGCCACATAGGCTTCGCTGCCCTGCCAGGCCGGCGTTGCAAGTTCGTTGCGCCACAACCATCCGCCCTGTGCGGAAAGCGTTCGATTGCCATCGAAGCCACGCACTGAATAGCGCCCGCCAAGCTGCAGGTACTCGGACGACGGAACAGGCACGGGTGCGTGCTGCAGCAGCAAGCCTCCCCGGTATCCGAAGTTTTGATCGTCGACCTCGAATGGCACGGTGGCCGCCACGCTCGCGGTAGCGAGCCGATACCTGCCGCTCCATTGCTCCTGCCCCAACACAGAGCCCGGAAGCCGGCTCTGGCCGGGCAAGCTGCCGCGCAACGCAACGCCAAACTCCAGCGACGCGGGACCCAGCTTTTCAAAGTGGCCAGCGCCAATCTCGTAGCCCACCATGTCGCGGCGTTGAACATCGAGCGCCTCGCCAGCGAACCACCCGTTTTCCTGGCGACGAAACATCGCGAACCGCAGCATTCCCTTGCTGGTGGCCGTGCGATAGGGAACGTAGCTCACGCCCGCCTCCAGGCGGCGCGTGCGCGTGGCATAGGGAATCTTCAGGCCTTCCACATCGAGCAACTGCGTCGACTCCGATTCGCTGGCGCCGATGGCGAACGACACTCGCCCGACTGGCACGTTCCACGCAACGCTCTTCGACGCGGAACCCTTCGGCCCTTTGTTGAGGCGGGAATCGCTGCCGATCGTGGCAATGAGCTGGTCGTAGAGTCCGAGCGGCGAGTCGATGGAAACGACGGCACCGAGTTGATGGCGACCCACGGCGTCGACGCCCGAGTTGTCCGCGGTGAACGTTGCGCGCACGCGGCGGGCGTCTTCGGGGTGGCGAAATGCGATATCGACGCTGTCGGCCTCGGCGCCTGGAAGCAGTTCGAAGCGGGTCGCCCCTTGCCCCGGCAGGCGCCGCATGTTTTCAAGCGCCTGGTCCAGGTCCCGCACGTTGAAAACGTCGCCCTCCGCGACAGGAAGCACTGTGCGGTGCCAACCGATGCTGCCGTCTTCGTCACGCACCTTGCCGACGCGGCCGGCGACGATCTCAAGCGTCAATTCGCCCTGCGAAAGATTCTGTTCGGGTATGACGACCCGCGTGGTCACGTAGCCTTCGGCAATCAACTCTTTTGCGACCGCGGCTCGCACGGCAAGAAGCCCTTGCGCGCCCAGACAGCGGCCTTCGATGGGCACGCGCTTGCGCAGCCACTGAAATTCATCGATTGCCTTGAGGGCGAACCTGCTTATCTGGAAGCAAGGTTCTTCCCTGGGAAACACCAGGGGCCCGGACGGAGCCGCTTGCTCGTACGTCAGGAAACGCGGGGCTTCGGCCGCTCTTGCCCTTGCTTCGTTCAGCTGCAACCGTTGCCGCTGCTCGTTTTGCGCGGCTGCGTCGGCGGGCAGTACCTGGCCCATGGCCTGCGCTGCAAATGCCGCGCATAAAAATGCGCCGAACGTTTTGCAGATCTCACTTCTATTGATCAATTGAATTAACGCGGGTGTGCTCCAACACCCAATTCAATCATTTGGCGCGCTGCGCCGTAACCACTAAATATCGCGGTTTTTCAGCTTCAGGGTGTGCATAAATGCACGCAAGCTTCAGGAGTCAAACCCATGACTGCCAACCGCGCAATCCTGCGGATCAACTTAAGCGCGAGCTGAAGCTATCGACGAAGCCAACACACAGGCCACGCAAGTCACGCACGGGCTCGGCCGTTCATCGCTTCTGCGGGAGGTACATGGTCGCCTCGACCTCCACCAGCACTTCGTCTCCGGGCAGAAAGCGCGACACCTCCACCACCGTGCTCACCGGCGGCTCGCCCGGATAGAACAGGCCGCGCACGCGGTTGTAGAACGCGTAGTGCGGCAGGTGGCGAAAGTACTGCACCAGCTTCACCACGTCTTCCATCGTGCCGCCGTGCTCGGCCGCAATCTGGCGGATGCGCTCCAGCACGAACCAGCTCTGCGCCACGATGGGCGCCTCGAACACGTCGACCGACATCTGGCCCGTGGCATAGCCCACGCCCTGCAGCGCGGTGCGCGCTGCTTCCGGAATGGCGTCGTAGCCGGCCACCGCGCGGCGCGTGGCGGGGTCGACGGCGACCACGCCGCTCATGAAGACGAAATCGCCGACGCGCTTGGCGGCGGCGTAATTGGCCATTGGCTTGCCCATGCTCATGGGGTGTTCTCCGGGTTCTGTTCAAGGACACGGCCCGCGCGGATGACGGTGCGTTGCCGTCCGCGCGGGCCGATGAGTTCGTGTTCGTCGGTGGCCGACAGCACCAGCAGGTCCGCCGGGCAGCCCGGCGCAATGCGCCCGTCCCATGCGAGCCCCAGCGCCCTGGCGGGGTTCACGGTGACGGCGTCCAGCCAGTCGCAGGCCGGTGCCAGGTGCGCCATCTGCACGCCCAGGCCGAAGGTCTCCAGCAGGTCGTAGCTGCCGTAGGGATAGAAGGCGTCCTGCACGTTGTCGGTTGCCAGGCTCGCACGCAAGCCGCGTGCCGCCGCCTCGCGGATGCGCGTGATGCCGCGTTGCACCGGCGTGCGGTCCCAGGCGCCCTGCAGGTAGAGGTTGGTGGTCGGCAGCGCGACCAGGTGCAGGCCGGCACCCGCGCACAGCACGAGCGTTTCGTTGGCCACAGCGTCGTCCTGAACCGACAGCGAGCAGCAATGGCCGCACACCACGCCCTGGCTGAAGTCGCGTGCGCGCACCAGTTGCGCAATGCTGCGCAGGCCGCTGGCCTCGACGTCGAGGCCTTCGTCCACATGAAAGTCCAGGCCCAGGTCGTGCTGCTGCGCCAGGTCGAACACGCGGCCCAGCTTGTGCACGATGCCGTCGTTGCGGTAGACGAACGCGCCCAGCGTGCCGCCCGCGCGCTTCACCTCGCGCGCGATGCGCTCGCCCGCGGCAAGGTCGGCGAACAGGTCGAGCGGCGTGAGCGAAACGAACTGCAGCTCGACCCGCCCACGCCATTCCTCGCGCAGTGCCTCGAACACCGCCAAGGCGGCGGGCGGCTCGGCCTGCACCCAGTCGAGGTGCGTGCGCAGCGCGCGCGTGCCCGAGCGCCAGGCGTCGTGCAATGCGCGCTCCATGCGCAGGCGCAGCGACTCGCCGGTCCAGCTTTCGCGGTGCTTGTTCATGCGCTCGATGGCCACGAACAGATTGCCCTGTGCCGCGCCCACGTCCTGCACGGTGTAGTTCTTGTCGATGTGGGCGTGGGCGTCGACCAGTGCGCTGAGCAGCGTGCCGCGGGCGTGTGTCGGTGTCTGCTGATCGCTCGGCACGATGGACTCGACCTTGTCGCCGGCCAGCGTGATGTCGAACAGTTGCGCGTCGCCGGCGGCGGTGAAGCCGCGCAACGGCGCCGGAATGCGCAGGGCCTGCAACCTCATGCGCGCTGCCGTTGTTCGCGCAGCCAGCCGAGCCCGGCCGACGTGCCGCCCGGTTCCGCGCCGCGCCGCGGCCGGTACTCGCAACCGACCCAGCCCTGCCAGCCGCACTGCGCCGACACCTCGTCGAGCACGTCGAACAGATAGGGGTAGTTCTGCTCGCCGGTGTCGGGCTCGTGCCGGTCGGGCACCCCGGCAATCTGGATGTGGCCCACGCGGCCGGTGGGCAGGTACTTGCGGATCTTCATCGCCACGTCGCCTTCGACGATCTGGCAGTGGTACAGGTCCATCTGCACCTTGAGGTTGCGCGCGCCGACGGCCTCGACGATCTCGTGCGCGTGGTCTTGCCGGTTCAGGAAGAAGCCGGGAATATCGCGCGTGTTGATGGGCTCGATGAGCACGTCGAGCTGGGCCTTGGCCGCCTCGGTGGCGGCCCAGCGCAGGTTGTCGAGGTACACCGGCTGCAGCGCGTCGCGCTCCAGGCCCTCGGGCACCAGGCCGGCCATGACGTGGATGCGCGGGCAGGCCAGCGCCACGGCGTAGTCGATGGCCTTGGCGATGCCCTCGCGAAATTCGCTGTCGCGCCCCGGCAGGCAGGCCAGCCCGCGCTCGCCGCCGGCCCAGTCGCCGGGCGGTCCGTTGAACAGCACCTGCTGCAGGCCGTTGTGCTGCAGGCGCGCCGCGAGTTCTTCCTTGGCGAAGTCGTAGGGGAAGAGGTACTCCACGGCCTTGAAGCCGTCTTTGGCGGCGGCGGCGAAGCGTTCGAGAAAGTCGAGCTCGGGGTAGAGCATCGAGAGGTTGGCGGCGAATTGGGGCATGGGTTGTTTGTACTACCAGCGCGCACCGAAGGTGGTGCGCAGTTCATCGATCTGGTCGGCGTTCAGGGGCGCGGGCCTGGTGGGGCCAGCGAGCATGTGAAGCCGGGCGGTTTCTTCGAGTTCTTCGAGCACGGCCATGGCGGCGGCGGGCGTGTCGTGCCACACGTTGGGGCCCAGGCGTGTGAGCATGACGGCGCGGATGGGTGTGCCGGCTGCTCCCATGCGTTCGATGGCCTGTGCCACCTGTTCTGCCGCTTCAGGAGCGCCTGGCCGGTGGTACGCAATGACGGGCACGTGTCCGACTTTCATCACGAAGTACGGTGTGAGCGCGGGCAGCAGTTCGTCGCCGGATTCGGTCAGCGTGAGTGCCACGCAGTGGGTGCTGTGTGTGTGGATCACGCAGGCGGTGTGGGGGTCGAACTTGCGTGCGGCGGTGTAGATGCGGGTGTGGAGCGCGATGGTTTTGCTGGCGCGGTCGCCGCTGGTCTGTTGGCCTTGCGTGTCCAGTTTGGCCAGGCGTGCGGGGTCTAGAAAACCGAGGCAGGCGTCGGTCGGCGTGATGAGAAAGCCGTCGTTCAGTCGCACGCTGATGTTGCCTGCTGTGGCATGCACGTAGCCGCGTTCGAACAGGCTGCGGCCTGTGCGACAGATTTCTTCTCGGGCTTGGGTTTCTGTCATGTCAGTTTTTTTCTTCGGAGGCTGTTGTTCGGGGCGCATTTTTTGAGGTGCTTTGTTCAGGGCGCATTTGTTCAGGGCGTGTGCACAGGCCGCCGGGTACTCCCCTCCGCGAATGTCCCCCGGGGCTTCGCCCCTCCTCCTTTATTTCGCTGCGGGGAGCACCCGACGCCCTGTGCACCTGGGCACGCTCTGGGTGAGCGTGCGATCAACGACTGCTCCGGATAACGCTCGTGAGGGTGGGGTGCCTTGCGCAGCGAAATAAAGGAGGAGGCCGCAGGCCGGGGGACATTCGCGGAGCAAGGTACCCCGCCCTCGCGGGTGCGCCCTGAATGACCCCGACCCCGACGACACCAAAACATCATCCAAGCACCGCAAACGCCTTGGTAAAAAAATCGTCACTGCCAAAGTTCCCAGACTTCAGCGCAATGTGCAACCCCGACTCAGCAGCAACGTCAGAACGCGCATGACACCAAGGCACACCCGGATCGATCTGCGGCCCTATCTGCATCTGAACGATGCCCAACGCTTGTACGCATGCGCCGGAGGTCTCGCCGCCCGCCACCACCAACTGACGCACACCCCGCTCCACCAGCCCGCGCGCAATGGTGGCGATGGTGCGCTCGACCATTGCGCCGGCCTCCTCCACACCCAGGCGACCTTGCACCGACTTCACCGCGCCCGCTTCGGCAGTGGAATAGACGAGCACCGGGCCCTTGTCGAGCAACGGCTCGGCCCATGACAGCACCTCGGCCGCCACGTCCACACCCGCTGCAATGCGCAACGGATCGATCGCCATCGCCGCACCACCACGCTGCACAAAGTCGAGCACCTGCCGGTTGGTCGCCAGCGAGCAACTGCCCGAGACCACCGCCGTCTTGCCACCGGCCTTGGGCAACGCACTGGCCTGCGACGACGGTGCCAGACCGAAGTTGGCCGGCAGTCCGATCGCCACGCCCGAGCCTGCCGTGAGCAACACCATCTTCGCCAGCGCCGGGCCCAGGCGCAGCAGGTCGTCGTTCGACACCGCATCGACGATGGCAATGGCCACGCCCTCGCGCTTCAATTGCGCAACACGCTCGTCGATGGCCGCCGCGCCGCGCGCCACCACCGCGTGATCGATCAGGCCCACCTTGCGACGGCACTGCGCCTGCAGCACACGCACCAGGTTCGGGTCGGTCATCGGCGTGAGCGGATGGTTCTGCATGCCGCTCTCGCTGAGCAGCACATCGCCCGCGAACAGGTAGCCCTTGAACACCGTGCGCTTGTTGTCGGGGAAGGCCGGCGTGGCGATGGTGAAGTCGCACTGCAGCGCGTCCATCAGCGCCTCGGTCACCGGGCCTATGTTGCCTTGCGGCGTGCTGTCGAAGGTGGAGCAGTACTTGAAGTAGATCTGCTGCGCGCCCTGCGCCTGCAGCCAGCGCAACGCGTCGAGCGACTGCGCAATGGCCTCGGCCGGCGCGATGGTGCGCGACTTGAGCGCGACCACCACCGCATCGACGTTCGCATCAAGCGGGCCTTCGGGCACGCCGATGGCCTGCACCACGCGCATGCCCGCGCGCACCAGGTTGTTGGCAAGGTCGGTCGCGCCGGTGAAGTCGTCGGCAATGCATCCGAGCAGCAACTTGGCCATGGCTCAGTCCCTCACCGGCAGCGTGACGGCCTGCGCGTTCTCGCGCACGTAGTCGCGCAGGATGGCGTCGAAGCTCGCGTCGGCCTTCAGGCCCAACGCCTCGGCGCGCGCGGCGTGAATGCGGCTCGGCCAGCTGGTGACGATCTTCGCGATGGCGGCGTCGGGCGCCCAGTCGATCAGGCCCGTTGCGTCCTTGCCCGCGATGCGTTCGAGTGACTGCGCCATCTCGCGCACGGTGGTGGTCAGCGCGGGCAGGTTGATGGCCGTGCGCGCGCCCCACTCGGCGGCGCTGGCCGTGGCCGCGCGAATGAGGCCGGCCACCGTGTTGCCGGGCGAGGCCAATGCCACGGGCGTGTCCGGCGGCACGGGGCAGCGTGCGCGCTCGCCGGCCAGCGGCTCGCGCAGCATGCCGCTCAGAAAGCTGGAGGCCGCGCCGTTGGGGCGGCCCGGGCGCACCGACACCGTCATGAGCCGCACGTTGCGCCCCTGCACGAAGCCCTTGCGCATGAAGTCGGCCACCAGCTGCTCGCCGATGAACTTCTGAATGCCGTAGCTGTTCTGCGGCGTCGGCAGCGTGGTGTCTTCGATGACGGCGGGCAGACGCTGCTCGGGCGAATCGCCGAACACGGCGACCGAACTGGAGAACACGAACACCGGTGCATGGCCCGCGCGGCGTGCGGCTTCGAGCAACGCGCGGGTGGTGTCGAGGTTGCTGCGCATGCCGAGGTCGAAGTCGGCCTCGCATTCGCCGCTCACCGCCGCGGCCAGGTGGAACACGAGCTGCGTGTCGGCCATGGGCAGTGCGCCGCTGGTGCTCTGTTCGAGCAGATCGCCCTGCACGAACTGCACGCGCGCGTCGCCGGCCAGGTCGGCGGGCGGCGGCACGCGGTCGGCCAGGGTGATGCGCGACACGGGCTGCGACACGTTCGACATGCCGCCGGCCAATGCAAGGTCGCCTCCTGCAAGCAGCGTGCGCGCGAGGCGCGCGCCGAGAAAGCCGCAGCCACCGGTGATGAGAATGTTCATGTGCGTGGGTCCTTCGGGTTCAGTCTTGTTTCTTGGGCGCGGGCAGTTCGATGCCCGGAAAGATCTTGATGACGGCGCTGTCGTCCTCGCGCGCATGGCCTGCGGTAGACGCCTGCATGAACATCTGGTGCGCGGTGGACGACAGCGGCAGCGGAAACTTGGTGGCCCGCGCCACGTCGAGCACCAGCCCCAGGTCCTTCACGAAGATATCGACGGCCGACAGCGGCGTGTAGTCGCCCGCGAGCACGTGCGCCATGCGGTTCTCGAACATCCAGCTGTTGCCCGCGCTGTGGGTGATCACCTCGTACAGCGCGGCCGGGTCCACGCCTTCGCGCAGGCCCAGCGCCATGGCCTCGGCGGCGGCGGCAATGTGCACGCCGGCCAGCAGCTGGTTGATGACCTTCACCTTGCTGCCCGCGCCCGCGCTGTCGCCCAGGCGGTAGACCTTGGCGGCCATGGCGTCGAGCAGCGCACCGGCCTTTTCGTAGGCGGCGGGGGTGCCGGCGGTCATCATGGTCATCTGGCCGCTCGCGGCCTTGGCGGCGCCGCCGGAGATGGGCGCGTCCAGGTAGAGCAGGCCGAGTTTTGCGAGCCGTGCTTCGAGTGCCACCGACCAGTTCGGGTCGACGGTGGAGCACATCACGAACAGGCTGCCGGGCTTCATCGACGCGGCGCAGCCCGGCGTGGTGCCGTCACCGAACAGCACCTGCTCGGTCTGCGCGGCATTGACCACCACGCTGACGACCACGTCGCACTGCGCGCCCAGCGCGGCCAGCGTGTCGCAGGCCGTGCCGCCGTCGCGCGCAAAGGCTTCGGCGACCTCGCGGCGCACGTCGAACACATGCGGCGCATGGCCCGCGCGGCGCAGTGATTGCGCCATGCCGGCACCCATGGCGCCGAGGCCGACAAGGCCGATTGCAGGGGAATGGGTGATGGTCATGAGGGGAGCTTTCCAGGGTGAAAGGGCGGCCGGACGACCCGGTGCTTCGCCGCCATCGGGTCTGACAGGGGTTCATCCAATTTAGCCGAGCAGCTTCACTTCCGGACACGGCGTCTCGCATTTCAACCTCGTGCCCATCGCTCATCGATTCGCCGGGGGCTCCGGCCAATAAAAATAACCCGGCCGCGCTCAGCGAGCGGCCGGGTCAGTCAGGCTTTGCCGTGCGCAAAGCCGCTCGTTCACATGCTGGGGACAGGGGGTTTTTGGGCGTCGATATAAAACTTGTCCAATTTCTTCCGCAATGAAATTCTCGCTTGGTCGTCCGCATAGATCATGTGGCCGCCTTCGTAGTTTTCATGCGTGTAGTTCTTGTCCATTTGCTCCTTGGGAACCACTTCGAAGACGGACATCATGTCCCATTGAATATGCGCTGCCGTCACTATGGCATCGTAATAGCCGGCCATCGTGAAAACCTTCATGGCCGGATTCAACAGCATTGCCTTCGACAGATGAATTGTCGAATCGGGAAATTTCAGCTTTGTTTTGTCCGGATAGGTCGTCTCGATATTCCAGGCCGGGTTGATCGAAGTGCCAATTCCCACATAATCCGAGACGGCCGTGTATTTCAAATCGTGATACACATAGGAATTCAAGATCAATCCATATGCTCTCAGGTCATTCATGGAAGGATCATAAATCAAATAATCCTCGCTCGGCTTTGGTGAGGGCCCGCTCATTACTTTTCTGGTGTCGTACAAGCCCAATGTTTTTCCAGGCATGAGATTGAATGCCATAACCCTATTTAACGGGCCATTAAGCACATGAGCAAAAACTAAAGGCGAATTAAATCCCGCCCCATCATCGACGGAAACGCCAACCGAACCCACGCCCCAGATTTTGGCGTCGCCAGTATATTTTTTCAATTCAGGAATGAAAATTCCAGCATCTTTTGTAAAAAGGGTTTCCGTCTCCGCATTGCTGCTGAAGTCGACTTTCCATTTTTTCTGAACATCGAAAAGAGGCCCAAAAATAAAGTCATTTACCGCTGCAAAAACATCTGGCATGGATTTCTCCGCCAAGACCGGATCTTTGAGCAGGCCGTGGTATCTGGCCGTTGCAGCAATAGTTGGAAGGGTGAACATGGGGCGCGGACTGCGGCGATATTCCCCTGTAAAACCCGCGACCCGATTTTCGTAAAAATTCAGCGCCGGTGCTTGCAGCACCAACCCGCTCAATTTAATGTCGTGATTGGCTTGCAACACATAACTCATCATGGCCGCCCGGGGGCCGCCATAAGATTCGCCGTAAAGAAATACCGGCGACTGCCCGCGATCATTGACTTTCACGTAGCGACCGATGAAGGCCGAGAGCGAACGGTTGTCCGCGTCCACGCCCCAGAAACTCTTGTTTGCCAAGGGCGCAATTGCAATTGAATAGCCGACGCCCACCGGGTCCATGAAAACCAGATCGGTTCGGTCCAGCAGGGTTTCGGGGTTGTCTCCGAACCGCACGTCCGCAGGCCCGGTAACCGTTTTGCCGCTCAAGGTGAATACCCGTTTGGGCGCAAACGACCCCATGTGCAGAAACGTGGAAGAAGAGCCGGGGCCTCCGTTGAAGATGAAGGTCACGGGTCGCTTGCCGGGCTGTTCACCGTCCAGCGCATAAGCGGTGTAGAAAATGGCCGCCTCGGGCGCATTGGAACTCTTGTTGCGAACGACCAGATGGCCGACGGTTGCGGTGTAGGTTCGATTCTTGCCGTCCACCTTGATCCGCTTGTGCGTGACCGCAGCCTCTTCGCCATGCTCGCTCGCATTGCCCTCGGCTCGCATGTCGTATTGCCGATTGTTGGCGTAGGGCTTGTCTTCGGCGAGCGGCGGCAAGGGGCTGTCGACAGCGGCGGCCGTGACAGGCTCGGGCAGCAGAACGGGCGGGGCCGCATCGCCGCCACCGCCGCATGCCGTCAGCACGCAAAGACAGGATGCACAAAGGCCCAGCAGCAGCGCGTTACTTCCATCTCTGGAAAAGATCGTCATCTTCGTATTCCTCCGGTTGGCATTGAGCTCGCTCCTTGTGGGAGCAATGCGACGCTTGACAAGCATCGGCAGCAATTTTTCGCGGCAGGAATATTTCGGATACTTTTTTTAACTTAAAAAGTTCGCAAATTCGTGAATTAATTTGCGGTGCGCTCATTTCATTATTATTGGCAATGTTGACAGCCAATAATATTCTTCGCCTTATAAACAGAAGTTGATGGTTGTTTCCAATTCGGCGTGCGATTTTGCCCGCGGCAATTTCAACGAAATTGCAATCGAAGCGGCCGCATTCAATCTCTTGCAGGCCTCCTGACTCAGTTCAGCTCGGATCAGCCAAGCGCGTACCGCGCCGCGTTGGCAATGCTCCGCGCATCCACCCCGAAAAACCCCCGCAGCGCCGCGCGCGTGTCGCTGCGCCCAAAACCGTCGGTGCCCAGCGTGAGGTAGCGGCGGCCTTCGGGCAGGAAGGCGCGCACGCTCTCGGGCACGGCGCGCACGTAGTCGGTGGCGGCGACGATCGGGGCCTTGCTGCCCTTGCCGAGCTGCTGCGCGATGAACGCGGTGCCGGCCTCTTCACCAGCCAACGCCCGCTGCTCGCAAGCCACGCCGTCGCGCGCCAGCTCGCTCCAGCTCGTCACGCTGAACACCTCGGCCTCGATGCCTTCGTCGGCCAGCAACTGCGCGGCCTTCACCACCTCAGTGAGGATCGCGCCAGAGCCCATCAGCGTGACCTTCTGCCTTGCCTTGCCCGAAGCCGGCGTAACAGGCGCATACACACCGAAGCGATAGCACCCGCGCAGGATGTTCCCTTCCGCACCCACGGGCACATCGGGCTGCGCGTAGTTCTCGTTCATGAGCGTGACGTAATAGAAAACGTCCTTCTGCTCGACCATCATTTCGCGAATGCCCGCGTCGACGATCACCGCCATCTCGCCCGCGTAGGCCGGGTCGTAGGCCTTGCAGTTCGGAATGGTCGCGGCCACCAGGTGGCTGCTGCCGTCCTGGTGCTGCAGCCCTTCGCCGCCGAGCGTAGTGCGCCCCGACGTGGCGCCCAGCAAGAAGCCGCGCGCACGCTGGTCGGCCGCGGCCCAGATGGCATCGCCCACGCGCTGGAAGCCGAACATCGAGTAGTAGATGTAGAAGGGCAGCATCGCCAGCCCGTGCACGCTGTAGCTGGTGGCAGCGGCCGTCCAGCTCGCGATAGCGCCGGCCTCGCTGATGCCCTCTTCCAGAATCTGCCCGTCGGTGGCTTCGCGGTAGCTCAGCACCGAGCCGATGTCTTCCGGCGCATAGCGCTGGCCCACGCTCGAATAGATGCCGACTTGCTTGAACAGGTTGGCCATGCCGAAGGTGCGCGCCTCGTCGGCCACGATGGGCACGATGCGCGGGCCCAGGGCCTTGTCTTTCAGCAGGTTGCCCAGCATGCGCACGAAGGCCATGGTGGTGCTCATCTCCTTGCCGGCCGCCGCCGTCGCAAACTGCGCGTAGCTCGCAATGTCGGGCTTGGGCACCACGTCGCAGGCGGTCTCGCGGCGCGGCATGGCACCGCCCAGGGCTTCGCGGTGCTGGCGCAGGTAGCGCATTTCGGCGCTGCCTTCTTCTGGGCGGTAGAAGTCCATGGCGGTGGCCTGCGCGTCGGTCAGCGGCAGGTTGAAGCGGTCGCGAAATTCGATGAGGTCCACGTCGCCCATCTTCTTGTGCGAGTGCGTGGTCATCTTGCCCTGCGCGGCGCTGCCCATGCCGTAGCCCTTCTTGGTGTGGGCAAGGATCACCGTGGGCTGGCCCTTGTGCCGGGCCGCCGCGGCATAGGCGGCATGGATCTTCACCAGGTCGTGGCCGCCGCGCTTCAGGCGGTCGATCTGCTCGTCGGTCATGCCTTCGGCCAGGCGCGCGAGCTCGGGGTTCTGACCGAAGAAGTTGTCGCGGTTGAAGCGGCCGTCCTTGGCGGCAAAGGTCTGCATCTGGCCGTCGACGGTTTCGGCGAACACGCGCGCCAGCGCACCGCTCACGTCCTGCGCGAAGAGGCCGTCCCAGTCGCTGCCCCACACCAGCTTGACGACGTTCCAGCCCGCGCCTGCAAACAGCTTTTCCAGCTCGTCGATGATGCGGCCGTTGCCGCGCACCGGGCCGTCCAGGCGCTGCAGGTTGCAGTTGACGACCCACACCAGGTTGTCGAGCTTCTCGCGCGCGGCCAGGGTCAACGCGCTCATCGATTCGGGCTCGTCCATTTCGCCGTCGCCAAACACGCCCCACACCTTGCGGCCTTCGCAGTCGAGCAGGTTGCGGTGGGTGAGGTAGCGCATGAAGCGCGCGTGATAAATCGAGCTGATGGGGCCGATGCCCATCGAGCCGGTGGGGAACTGCCAGAAGTCCGGCATCAGGTACGGATGCGGGTAGCTGCTGAGGCCGCGTGCGCCGCTGCCCTCTGTGAAGGCCGGCGCCGTCAGCTCCTGGCGGTAGTGCTTCAGGTCTTCTTCGCTCAGGCGGCCTTCGAGGTAGGCCCGCGCATACACGCCCGGTGCGCTGTGCGGTTGAAAGAACACCAGGTCGCCGCGGTGCTGCTCGCTGCGCGCGTGAAAGAAGTGGTTGAAGCCGGTCTCGAACAGGTCGGCCGCGCTCGCATAGCTGGCGATGTGGCCACCAAGCTCTCCGTACGCCTGGTTGGCCTTGGCCACCATGGCAAGGGCGTTCCAGCGCATGAGCGAGGCGAGCTTTTCTTCGATGGCCAGATCGCCCGGAAACGGCGGCTGGTCTTCGGCCGCGATGGTGTTGACGTACGGCGTGGCCAGCTCGGGCTGCCAACCGATGCGCTGCTGGCGCGCCAGGCGGGCCAGCTCCACCAGCATCTGCCGGGCGCGCTGCGGCCCCTGCGTTTGCGCCAGCGCCAGGAAGGCGTCACGCCATTCGGCGGTCTCGGCGGGGTCGGGGTCGTGAGACAGCGAGGTGTCGAGCAACAGGGCGCGCATCTGGTCGGGCGAGATCGGGGCGTTCATACCGGCACTTTAGGCCGCACGCACAAGAATTAGCTACCGGCGCGCGCAATTCCATGCCGACGTTGCAACATAAAATTTTTTAAAACAAATTGGAGACAGCATTTCATGCAACTCGACGCCATCGACCTGCGCATTCTTGACGAGCTTCAGCGCGACGGCGCGCTGTCCAACGTGGAGCTGGCGCGCCGCGTGCACCTGTCGCCTTCGCCTTGCCTGTCGCGGGTGAAGGCGCTGGAAACGCAGGGCGTGATCGACCGCTATGTGGCGCTGGTCAACCCCAAGGCGCTGGGGCTGGGGCTGAACGTGTTCATCTCGATCAGCCTGCGCACGCAGAGCAAGCAGTCGCTGGCCGACTTCGAGCAGCGCATTGCCGAGCACGACGAGGTGATGGAGTGCTACCTGATGACGGGCGACCGCGACTACCTCATTCGCATCGCGGTGGCCGACATGGCGGCGCTGGAGAAATTCATCATGGAACAGCTCACGCCGATTCCAGGAATCGAAAAGATCCGCTCCAGCTTTGCGCTGAAGCAGGTCAGGTACAAGACGGCGCTGCCGTTGCCGGCGGCGCCGTCCTGAAGCTTCGACAGATGCGAAGCGCTGGCCTGCAGGGCCTTACAGACCGATCAGGCCGCCGTCGTTTCGGGTGATCACCACCGTGGCCGAGCGCGGGCGGCTCTTGGCGCCGTCCGGCCAATGGCTGAGGAAGGTGTTCGGATCGCCGATGGTCTTGGAGTTTTCTCCCGGGTGCTGAATATTCACGAACAGCGCGCGGCCGTCGCCCGACTCGGCAATGCCGGTGATTTCGCAGTCCACCGGGCCGACCAGAAAGCGGCGCAGGCCGTCGGTGCCGGGTGCCTTGCCCACGAAGGTCGCCTGTGTCGCGGTGGTGGCGCCGTCGACGTTGGTGATGGTCTTGGCCGCGCCGTCACCCACGGTGCCGGGCAGTGCCGCAAGCAGCATGCAGTTGGTCACGTCGGTGTACTTGCCGTCGTCGGTCTCCAGCCACAGCAGGCCGGGGGCCGCCTGGCTGAACCACATGCCGTCGGGGCTGGAGAAGTCGTTGTCGCCACCCAGGTTCGACACGTTGATGTCCGCCGACGCGGTGGAACGCGCGCCGAACAGGTACACGTCCCACTTGAAGGTGACGGCAGCGGGGTTGCCGCCGGTGTCCGCAAAGCGAATGACGTGGCCGTTGGGGTTGCCCTTTTGCGCGGTGGCGCCCTTGGGGTCGTTGTAGTAGCGCGGGTTGGCGGCGTCGGTGCCAACGGTGTTGTTGGCGCCACTGATCGTGCGGGCCGAGTTGTTGGTCAGCGTGAGGTACACCTCGCCGTTCTTCGGGTTCACGGCCGTCCATTCCGGGCGGTCCATCTTCGTGGCGCCAGCCGAATCGGCGGCCAGACGCGTGTTGATCAGCACATCGGCGGCGTCGGCGAACGCGTAGTTCGCGTTGGCGGCGGTGATGCCGTTGACGCCCAGCTTCAGCTCGAGCCAGTCGCCGCTGCCGTCGGCCTTGAACTTGGCCACGTACAGTTTGCCGTCGTCCATGTACTTGTCGCCCGCCGCCGTGCCGCCGCCGACGTCGGCCGCGTCCCAGGCCTTGGTCGAGACGAACTTGTAGAGGTACTCGTTCTGCGAGTCGTCGCCCATGTACCAGACGAGCGGCTTGCCGACCACGACCGGGCCCAGGCAGGCGCCTTCATGGCCGAAGCGGCCGAGCGCAGTGCGCTTCTTGGGCATGCTGTTGGGATTGAACGGATCGATCTCGACCACCCAGCCGTAGGTGTTGGAGCCGTTGCGGTAGTCGTCCAGCGCGGTTGCGCCGATGACTTCGGTGTTCCAGCGCGCGTGGATGTCGTCGCCGCCCGTGACGGTGGCCCAAAGTTCGCGCCCGGTGCCGGCAACGCCGTAGCGGCTGAAGCTGGTGACTTCCTTCGGGTTGGTGCGCTTGGCGTCGTCGGTCGCCTTGATGCGGCGGAAGTAGCCGGCCCAGTTTTCTTCGCAGGTCAGGTACGTGCCCCACGGCGTGGTGCCGTTGGCGCAGTTGTTGACCGTGCCGCGCGTCTTGCTGCCGTCGGTCGAGTACCTGGTCTTCAGGTAGTCGGTCTTGGCGGCGGGGCCCGAGAAGCTCATCTCGGTCAGCGTGTGCACGCGGCGGTTCAGGCTGGAGTCCTGCTTGTAGCTCCAGGTGCTGCCGCTCTTGTTGACCTCGATCACGCTCACGCCGTGCAGGTAGAACTCGCGCAGCACTTCGCCGGCAACCGTGCGCACCGCGGCATTGCCGGTGCCGCTGATGGTCTGGCCGGCGGGGTGCAGAAACAACGGCGTGATGGCTTCGTGGTTCATTACCAGCAGGCCGCGCGACGCGTTGGTGGCATCCCACTTGTTCGACGCGTTCATGCCGAAGAAGGTCATGCCGTCGTGGTGGTCGCCGGCGCGGCGGTCGTAGGTGGCGGCTTCGTCGCTGCCGTCGTTCTTGTACGCGGCCACGCCCGAGGCAATCGGGTCGCCCAGGCGGTAGAGCACGCTGGCGGTGTAGCCGACGGGCACGCTGACCACGTCGTCGAGGCTCTTGGCCACGGCACCGAAGTTGAGCTTGAGCGGGGCTGGAGCGGGTGCGGGCGAAGGTGCGGGCGGCACCGGTGCCGGTGCCGGCGCGGCAGGCAGGATGGGGAAGGCAGCGCCACCGTCACCACCGCCGCCGCAGGCCTGCAGCAGGGCCGTGCCGGCCGTGCCCACGCCCAGGCCGAACAGGCGGCGGCGGCTCAGGCGCGAGGCGATCAGGTCGGTGAACGACGGGTTCGACGTGGGGTTGGTGCCGATGTCGTCGAGATCGACCAAGGGATCGTCGGTGCGGGTGTTTGCGGTCATGCGCAATGTCTTTCTTCGTGGGATGGAATGAAACCAGCCCGCGAAGTTAGGCAATTCGTATGACGCTTCTGTGAATCGCTCAGCTTCTCGTCAGGTTGATTTGAGCCACCCGACGGTTTTGCGCGATCAATGCGCGGTCAGTGCGCGGTCAAATTACGGTCGATGCCGCGCTCAAGGCGCCGGCAACTGCCGCGGCCACAACGCCCACAGCCGCAGCGGCTGGTTCATGCTCGCGGCCAGTCGTCCGGCGTCCGCGCCGGTGCCTGCGAAGTAGTCGGCGCGCACGGCACCGACGATGGCGCTGCCCGTGTCCTGCGCCACCACCAGCTTCTGCAATTGCGCAGCCGGGCCGTTGGACGCAAGCCACACCGGCGTGCCGTACGGAATGCTTTCGCGGTCGACCGCAATGGAGCGCCCCGCCGTCAGCGGCACGCCCTGGGCGCCGCGCGGGCCGAAGGCGGCGTCGACCTCGGTCATGGTTTCTTCACGGAAAAACACGTAGCGCGGGTTGCTCCACAGGAGCTGCGGCACGCGCTGCGGGTTCTGCGTGGCCCAGGCCTTGGTGTCGTCGGGCCACTTGCCGACCTTGCTCACGCCCTGGCCCATGAGCCACTGCTGCACGCTGCGGTAGGGCTGCTCGTTGGTGGCCGCGAAGGCCATGCGCACGGTGTGCTGGTAGCCGTTGGCCTCGGTGATGCGCAGCCGCCCCGAGCCCTGGATGTGCAGCATCAGCGCGTCGATGGGGTCGGCCATCCACGCAATCTCGCGCCCGCGCAGCGCGGCCTGGGCCTCTGGCAGGGTCTCGATCTCCTGGCGGGTGTACCAGGGGCGGCGCGGCGCCAGGCCGTCGGGCGCCTGGTAGATCGGCACGTTGAAGGTGGCGGTGGGCACGCGCGAAGCCTCGTACACGGGCTCGTAGTAGCTGGTGAGCTTGCCTTCGGTCTGGCCGTTGAGGGCTTCCACGCGGTAGGGCTGCAGCCGGTCGGTCATCCACTGGCGCTGCTCTTCGGGCGTGGCGATGGTGAGCTGGCGCACGTCGCGGCACAGCGGCGCAAAGGCGGCGTTGGGGCGCGAGCAGTTGGCCAGCAGCGCAATCCAGGCTTCGTGCAACGGGTCTTCGCCGAAGCCCGGCAGCTCCGACCAGCCGACCGGCACCCAGCGGCTCTTGGGGTGCGTGAGCGAGCCGGTGAGCGGACCAAGGTCGCGCGGCGGGGCGATGGCGGCGGGGCGGGTGGGCGCATCGGGTGCGTACGGTGCGCGCGGGCCGGTGGAACAGGCCGCGAGCGTTGCTACGATCACAAGCCCGACCAGCCACTGGAGTCCATTTCTCATGGGTTTGATTCTGCTTGAAGCCCTCGCCGCGGGACTTGTGTTCATCTTGATCATCTGGTGGACCATGTTTTCCGGCCGCAAAAAGGGTGAATTGCACGAAGAGGACGATGCCGACGCCAAGAGTGACGCCAAAGGCGACGCCACCCCCAGGAACCCACCGCCCAAACCGTGACTTCCTTGTGTAGCCCGATGCCGTCGCAGCGTGTCGGAAAAGCACCTCAATGCTATTACTTTAGTAGCAATCATCGTAGCATTCATGGGCGATTGCGAAGCTTTTCTTATTTTCCATAGGGCTTTCAGGCCGTACCATCGCAGGCCCCCCCGGCGCTAAGCTGTGTCCCGTTTGACTCAACCTTGAAAGGGCAACGCCATGAAAAAATTCGTACTCGCCACCTGTGCCACCGCCATCGTCCTGTCCGGCTGCGCCGGCGGCATGAGCGACACCCAACGCAACACCGGCATCGGCGCCGGCATCGGTGCCCTGGGCGGCGCGGCCATCGGCTCGGCCACGGGCGGCAACCGCGGTGCCATCGGCACGGGCGCGGTGGTCGGCGCGGCAGCGGGCGCGCTGGGCGGCTACCTGTGGTCGCAGCGCATGGAAAACCAGAAGCGCCAGATGGAAGCCGCCACGCAAGGCACCGGCATTGCCGTCACGCAAACCCAGAACAACGAGCTGAAGCTGCAGATTCCGAGCGACGTGTCCTTCGACGTGGGCCGCGCCAACATCAAGTCCAACTTTGCGCCGGTGCTCGACCAGTTTGCCAACGGCCTGCGCAACAACCCGAATGCAGAGGTGCGCATCATCGGCCACACCGACAGCACCGGCTCTGACGCCATCAACAACCCGCTGTCGGTCGACCGCGCGGCCAGCACGCGCGACTACCTGGTGGCGCGCGGCGTGAACGCGGCGGCCTTCCGCATCGAAGGCCGCGGCTCGCGCGAGCCGATTGCCGACAACAACAGCGACGCCGGCCGGGCGCAGAACCGCCGCGTCGAAATCTACGTGGGTGAACGCGCGCCGCAACGCTGATCGGCACGCTCCCCGCACCGGGAAACCGGCCGCGTCGAAAGGCCGGTTCCCGTCACCATTCCATTGGTCCAGAGAGAGAGGGAAATTCATGAGGAAGTTTGCATTTGCCAGCGCGGCCACGGCCGCGCTGCTTTTCATTGCGGGCTGCGCATCGCAGTCGCCACCGCCGGCAAGCCCGCCGCCCGTCGAAGCGGCGGCACCGGTCAACAGCTGGACAGCCCGCCTGGCCGCACTGAAGAGCGACCTCGAAACCTCCACCAAGGGCACGGGCGTGGTGATCGAGCAGACCACCGACAACCAGCTGCACGTGGTGATTCCGAACGAACTGTCGTTCGACACCGGCCGTGCCAACGTCAAGCGCAACCTGGCGCAGGTGCTGGACAAGGTGGCCGCGGGCCTGAAGAGCGCCACCGCCGCCAGCGTGCGCGTGATCGGCCACACCGACAGCACGGGCAGAGAAGAGGGCAACGAACGCCTCTCGGTGAGCCGCGCGGACAGCGTGCGCAACCACCTGGTGGGCCGAGGCGTGTCGACCACGGTCATCACGACCGACGGCCGCGGCTCGCGCGAGCCGCTGGCCGACAACGGCACGGCAGCAGGCCGCGCGCAAAACCGCCGCGTCGAAATCTTCGTCGCTGAAAAGGCCTGAGCCTTTAAAGGTCCCTGAGTCGGTTCGCCAATTCGACGGCCGACTTCACTTCCATCTTGTCGAACACGCGCGCGCGGTGGACCTCCACCGTGCGCACGCTGATCGCGAGCTGGTCGGCAATCAGTTTGTTGGGCAGACCCTCGACCACCAGGCGCATCACGTCGCGCTCGCGGTCGGTCAGTTCGGCAATGCGCTCTGAGAGGCTTCGGCGCAAGCGCTGCACTTCCAGCGCCTGCAGCGACGCATTCAGCGCATGCTCGATGCGGTCGACCAGGGCGTTGTCCGAGAACGGCTTCTCGCAAAAATCGAAGGCGCCGCGCTTCACCGCGTCGACGGCCGTGGGCACGTCGGCATGGCCCGTGAGAAAGATCACCGGCATCGACGGCAGCAGGCCGCGCTCCACCAATCGGTCGAACAGCACCAGCCCGCTGGTGCCGGGCATGCGCACGTCCAGCAGCAGGCACAGCGGCTGCGCGGGCAACGGGCCCTGGTCGAGGAACTGCTCGAACGCCTCGGCGCTGCCGAAGTGCTCGCTGGCCAGGCGGCGAGAGCGCAGCAGCCAGGCCAGTGCCTCGCGCACGCTGGCGTCGTCGTCCACGATAAAGATCAAGCCATCGATCAGCGGTTGCATAGCAATTCCAAAAAAGAACGGGTGCCCTTCAAGGGGCACCGCGGAACCGGCTTTGCCGGGCCGCAGGTGTCGCCCCCTGAAAGGGGGGAGGAGAAGCGACACGAAGTGCGCGAAGCCTGGGGGTAAGTCATGCACTGGGCAGCGTGAAGCGAAAGACGGTGCCGCGCGGCTTGTTGGGCTCGAACACCAGCGCCCCGCCGTGCTGCTCCACCACCGTGCGGCACAGGCTGAGCCCGAGCCCCATGCCGTCGGCGCGCGTGGTGAAGAAGGGCGTGAAAAGCCGCTCGGCCACCTCCGGGCTGATGCCGCAGCCCAGGTCGGCCACCGAAAATTCGATCCAGCGCCTGGCGTCTTCCTGCCCGGTGCCGCCCACCGCCACGGCACGCGCCACGCGCAGGCGCAGCACGCGGCTGCCCGTGTTGTCGGGGCTGTGGCTGTCCATGGCCTGCATCGCATTGCGCGCCAGGTTCAGCAGCACCTGCTCGACCAGCGTGCGGTCGCACATGGCCGCGGGCAGGCGGTCTTCCAGCACCACCTCGATGATCACGCCCAGCTTGCGCGCCTGCAGCCGCACCAGCGGCAGCACCGCGTCGATCAGCGCCTGCGGCGCCACGGCCTCGCGCGTGCGGTCGCGCCGGCGCACGAAGTCGTGCACGCTGCGAATGACCTGGCCCGCGCGGTCGGCCTGCTCGGCAATGCGCCTGACCGCCATGGCCACCTCGCCCTGGTCGCCCTTGGCGTTGGGCCCGAGCAGGTTGAGCGAGCCGCTCGCATAGCTGGCAATGGCGGCCAGCGGCTGGGTGAGTTCGTGGCTCAGCAGCGAGGCCATTTCGCCCACCGTGGCCAGCCGCGCGCTGGCCTGCAGGCGCTCCTGGCTGGCGCGCGACAGCTCCTCGATGCGGCGCTGCTCGCTCACGTCGATGAAGGCGCTCATCCAGCCGGTCTGCACCTTGTGCGCGTTGATCAGCGGCGCCTCGAAGATCAGCACCGGAAAGCGCGTGCCGTCCTTGCGCATGAAGACCGACTCGAAGCCCTCGCGCGGCGGCATGCCGCCGGCCAGCCGGCGGGCCTGGCGCTGCTGGTATTCGTGCGCCAGCTCGGTGGGCCAATAGGGGGCTTCGGGCGCGTCGGCGCTGTCGGCCATCAGCTCGTCGGGGCTGAAGCCCACCATCTCGCAGAAGGCGGGGTTCACGTAGGTGATGCGGCCCTGCAGGTCGCGCGCGCGCAGCCCGGTAATGACGGAGTCTTCCATCGCCTTGCGAAAGGCCAGCGCGTCGGCCAGGTCGCGCTCGGCGCGCAGGCGGCGGCGCGTATCGCGCGCCAGCAGCACCAGCACCGACACCAGCGCGATGGAAATTGCCGTGACCAGCGCGGTGAGCATGTTGGGGAACAGGTCGGGCGCGGCGCGCCAGCCGTCCACGCGCAGCATCAGCGCAGCGCCCGGCAGGTCGATGAGCTGCTGCGCGGTGAACACGCGCGTGCCGGTGCGCCGCGAGGTGCCCAGCGCCACCAGCCGCGTACCGTCGGCTTCGGTAAAGGCCACTTCCTGCCCGCGCGTGAGCGTGGGGCCGACCAGTTCGATGAGCGCGTCGCGCAGCGAGTAGCTGGCCACCAGGTAGCCGCCGCCGTCGATGGGCAGGCACAGCTCCATCACCTCCACGCCGCCGCCGCCACCACCGCCGGCAATGGGCACGTAGTGGCTGGGCGAATAGGCCGGCGCGCCGAGCTTGCGGGCGGCGGCGCAGGCCAGCGCCACGTCGGACTGGTCGGCGCCGCGCGCGGCCTCGTCCAGAATGCGCATGCGGTACGGCGTGTTGACGGCCTGCAATGGGCGCAGCGCGGCGTCGCGCCACTCCAGGCGCAGCCATTCGCGGTGCTCGCGCAGCAGCGCGGCGGCAATGTCGGGCCACTGCGCGCGGTCGGCGCCCGGGGCCTGCGTGGCGCGCAGGCTCTGCGCGTTGCGCTGAAAGCCGCTGCGCAGGTCGGACACCGCGTCGGCCGTGTCGCGGTCCAGCGCGGCCTGCACCTGCTCGACCTCGTGCCGCCCCGCGAGCCACACCACGGTGACCAGCAGCGCCGACACCAGCACCGCCAGCAGCACCCACAGAAACCAGCGCTGCCACAGCGAGCGCAGCCGCGCGAACGCCTGCAGCGTCCACCGCTGCGGTGCGACGGTCAGCAAGGCATCGGGCATGGCTAGAGCACGTGGAGAAACAACACGTGCACGGCTACAGCACGCGGTGGGAGAGCACCGGCAGTTGCGTGCGCATGCGCACGACCTGCGCGGCGTCGATGTCGAACAGCACCACGCCTTCTTCGCTGGCCTGCTGCGCCACCACGGTGCCCCAGGGGTCGACGACCAGCGACTGGCCCCAGGTGTGGCGGCCGTTCTCGTGCGTGCCGCCCTGCGCGGGCGCGACCACCCAGGCCAGGTTTTCGATGGCGCGGGCGCGCAGCAGCACCTCCCAGTGCGCGGCGCCGGTGGTGCGGGTGAAGGCGCTGGGCACCAGCAGCAGGTCGGCGCCCTGGCTGGCAAGCGCGCGGTACAGCTCGGGAAAGCGCAGGTCGTAGCACACGCTCATGCCCACGCGCCAGGCGTGGCCGTCGCGCGAGGGCAGGTCGAACACCACGGGCTCGGTGCCCGGTGCGATGACGCGGCGCTCGTCGTAGCGCTCGGTGCCGTTGTCGAAGAAGAACAGGTGGATCTTGTCGTAGCGCGCCACGCACTGGCCTTCGGGCGAGAAGGCCAGCGAGCTGTTGAACACATGCTCTGCGTCGGTGCTTTCGATGGGCAGCGTGCCGCCCACGATCCACAGGCCGAACTCGCGCGCCGCGTCGGCCAGAAAGCCCTGCACCGTGCCGGCGCCTGCGGTCTCGCGCAGGCCGAGCTTGTCGGTGTCGCGCGCGCCCATCATGCAGAAGTACTCGGGCAGCACAGCAAGCTCGGCACCGGCCGAGGCCGCCTCTGCGAGCAGGTCGTGGGCGCGGGCGAGGTTGGCCTCGCGGGCGATGGCGGACACCATCTGGATGGCTGCGACTCTCATTGCGTGGTCTCCTGTTTCTTGCCGTCGTCCGCGGTGGCAGGGCCACGCAATTCAGGCAGGCCCGGCAGCTCCGGCAGTCCGGGCAGCGACGGAATTTTCTGCGGCAGCAACTGCAGCGAACGCGGCACCTTCGCGATCTTGGGGTCGGCCCAGGTGCCTTCGATGTGGAACTCCTGCGTGGCCGCGGCCGACAGCGGCTTGCTCAGCACCCACTGCGCCAGGAAGGTGCCCAGCCCGATGGCCGGGTTGATGGCCGTGGCCACCAGCGCGGCGGTGCCGGCGGTAATTTCGGGCACCACCACCACGCGCAGGTCGGTGGTCTCGCGCACGATGTCGGCCGAGCCGTCCATCAGCGCGGCGGCGTTCACGCCCTTCATCTGCAGGTTGTTGGTGCTGGCGATGCCCTTGCTGATGCGGGCGTCGCCGCGCACGAAGTCGAAGGCAAAGCCCTGGCTGAACACATCGCGAAAGTCCAGCGTGAGCCGCCGCGGCAGCGCCTGCAGGCTCAGCACGCCCAGCAGCTTGGCCAGGCCGGGGTCGGCCTTGAGGAACTGGCCCTGCTCTACGTCGACCTGCAGCTGCCCGCTCAGGCTGGGGTAGTCGAGCGAGAACGGCGAGCCGCGCCAGTTGACGTCGCCTTCGAGGCGGCCCTTGCCGCGCCGCAGCACGCCCGGCATGCCGAAGCGCGCGAGCAGCTCGCCGGCGTCGGCAATGTCCAGCCTGAAGGTCATGCCGGTGCGGCGCTGGCCGGCCGCCCCGCCGGGCACGCCGGCCCAGGTGCCCTTGGCCGCGAAGCTGGCCTCCGGCGTGGTGAAGGCCAGCTTGTTGAGCGCCCATTCGCGGCTTGCGCCGCCGCGGTTGACCGCATCGATCTCGGCGCGGCCCAGGCGCTTGCCCAGCAGCTCGAAGTCGTCGATCACGATGTCCAGCGCGGGCAGGGTGTCGGGCTGCTCGTCGAGCAGGGTCTCGACCTGGGTGGCCTCGCTGGGCGCGATCTTCAGCCGCGCGAGCCGCGCATACAGGCGCCCGGCCTGCGTGTGGCGGTACTCGGCGTAGCCGCTGAGCTCGGTGGCGTCGATGTTGGCGCGCCAGACCGCGCCGTCGCGCGTGCCGCCGAGCACCACGTTGTGCAGCGTGCGGCCCGCAATGGCGAGCTGCTGGGCGCGCACCGCGATGCGGGTGGGCAGGTAGGCCATGGACGGATCGTCGGCGCGCTCGGCCGAGTCCGATGCCGCGGCCACCGTGGCGGTGCCCGTGGCCTCGCCCACCAGCGCCTGCCAGGCGCCCATGTCGAGCGTGCCCACGTTGACGTTGGCGAACACGCCCTTGTCGGGCAGGCTGGCGGTTTCGCCCGCGGCCAGGCCAATGCCGATGCTGCCGCGTGCCACGCGCGCCTCGTTGCCCACGAGGTCGCGCACGTACTGCACGGCGCCCACGCGGCCCAGGTCGAGCAGCAGCTGGTCCTGCGTGGCGGTGCCCACGGCCACGGCGGCGCCCGGCCGGGTTTCGCGCGCCAGCACCTTCTTTTCGATGCGCAGCGGCATCTGCTCCTCGGCGCTCTTCACGAGCGGCGGCGGCAGTTGCAGCGCCAGGCCCTGCAGGCTGCTGGTGAACGAGAACTCGGGCGTGCCGTCGCGCATCGAGAAGGTGGCCGCATAGGGCGTGCTGCCGGTGGCCTTTTTGGCGAGGCGGGCGAGCCAGTCGACCTCGCGCGCGTTGCGCAGGCCGTCGGCGGTGGCGGTGCCCTGCGCCTTCAGCGCCACTTCGCGGTTGGGGCCGGTGAAGCGCCCGCGGCCCTCCACGCGAATGTCGCCGCCCAGCAGCCTGGCCTGCACGTTGGCCAGCGAGAAGCCGGTTTCGGTGAAGTTGAGGGTGCCCTTGGCCTGGCTGAACGTGGGCGCCTCGGGCACGATCTGCAGCTCGTTGTCGGCCAGCACCACGGTGGCCTGCACCTTGGCGTTGTCCATGGCGGCCAGCGGCAGCTCCAGGTGCAGCTTGTAGTCGGCCGAGCCGGTGGCGCGCGCGCGCAGCATGATCTCGCCGGTTTCGCCGGCCAGCGGCGCGCCGACGCGCAGCACCTCGCCCAGCGGGCCCCTGGCCTGGGCGTCCACGCGCAGCATCGAGGCGTGGTGCGACATGTCGGCAATCTGCGCCTCGGCCTTGGTGACCTCCACACCCGCTGCGCCGACCAGCCGCCCGCGCGCGTTGCGCACCAGCATGCCGGCGCGCTCGAACACCAGCTCGCCGGACAGGGCCGTGAGCGGCGGCCACACCGGTGGGGGCATGCCGTTGCGTGACGCTGTGGCCTGTGCGGTCTGTGCCGGGGCATGGGGCGGCGCATAGGCGTAGTCGACGTCGGCCACCTTGGCCGCGATGCGGAAGTCGCCCAGCTTCGGGTCCATGAAGGGCATGTCGTGCAGGTCGCCGCGCACGCGAAAGTCGACGCTGCTGGCGGTGCCCTTGGTGACGGCGTCGCGCACGTAGTCGCGCGTGTGCTGGGGAATGTCCAGCGGCAGATAGCGGAACACGCGCGTGCCGTCGGCGCGCGTGAGCTTGCCCTGCAGGTCGAGCACGCCGGGAAAGCGGGCCTTGCTGCTGGACGTGGCGGGGTCGCTGGTGTGCCAGCTGGCCTGGGCGTCGCCCTCGGCGTCGGCGTTGGCAAAGCTCAGCCTGGACACCTGCAGCTGGGCGTTGCCCTTGTCGAGCTTCCACTGCACCTGGGTGGAGAGCCGGTCGATGGGCACCACCGGCTCCTCGAACACGCCAGGGAACTCGAGCGTGCCCTGCGCAATGGCCAGCGTGGCGGTGCCGCCGGTGTGGGTGGCGTCGAAGTCGACCGTGGCGCCGCTGAGGCCGGGGGTGCCGGGGTGGATGCGAGGCGGGGTGGCGGTGGCGGTCGGGCTGGCTGCCGGCGCGGTAGTGGTGACGGTGGTGGTGCTGACAGTGGTGGCCGCGTCGCTCGCACCAGGCTGCGAGGCCACGCGCAGGCCGCTGATGCGGCCCTTGGCCTGGTAGCGATCGGGCGCGCCGAGTGCGCCCTGCCAGTTCAGGTCGATGTGCTCGACCAGCCCGCGCGGCGCATAGGCCTCGAGCACGCGGTGCGTGGCATCCCCCAGTGGCAGCCGGTCGGCAATGAGCGCCAGCGCGGCCAAGTCCAGGCGGTCGGCACGCAGCGCGCCGTGCTCCGGCGTGCGGCCCTTGTTGGGCGTGTGCTGCAGCCACAGGTTGCCGCCCGGCCAGCGCAGGCCGTCGCTGGTGTCGAACTGCAGCGCGGTGGTCGAGAACTCGAGCGTGTCTTCGGTCCGCATCCCGGCCAGGCGGCCGGTGACGGCGCGCAGCACCAGCGGCTGCAGCGCCTTGCCGAGCGACACGTCGACCTTGTCCAGCCCCAGGTCGGCCGCGCCGCCCACCACCTGGCCGTCGTCCACGTCGGCCCACACGCGCAACGCGCCGTTGCCTTCGCGGATGCGCGCGTCCAGCGACACGTACTGGCCGAGCCGGGTCACGTCGATGTAGGGCAGGTCGGCGTAGAGCTGGCCGTCCCAGGTCTGCCAATGGCCGCTGCGCATGGACAGCAGCGGCTGGCGGAACTGGCCGCGCAGCGTGAAGCGCGCGCCCCAGCCGGCCGGCGGCGTGGCGTCCAGCCGCAGGCCGTGGCGGCGCGCGGTGTTGCGCGCCACGAAGCGCACGTCGGTCAGCAGCAGCGGCTCGGCCTGGCGCTGCTCGTCGGTCCAGCGCACGGTGCCGCCTTCGATGACCAGCTCGCGCTGCGCGAAAAACCAGTCGGCGCCGCGGGTCTCTCCGGTGGTGTCGGTCGACATGTGCAAACCAGCCACATGGAGTTTTCCCTGAGTGTCGCGGCGCACGTCGAGCTGCGGGCCTTCGATGTAGAGCTGCTCGAAGTTCAGCCGCCAGAGCGAGCGCGGCGACACGCTGGCCACCACGCGCACGAGGCGAAGCGCCTCTCGGTTGTCTGCGCCCTGCAGCACCACGTCGCGCAGTTCGAAGGCCGGAAAAAGCCCTTCGGAGCGGGCGGTGATCGAGCCGATGCGCACCGGCACGCCGATGGCCTTGCTAGCCTGTGCTTCCAGAGCGCCGCGAAAATCACCGATTCGCGGCACAATCCACGCGTGTAGGACAACGACTGACAGCGCCAGCAAAAGCCACGCGGCAGTCAACAGACCCAACAGCCAGCGCGCTGTGACAGCGGTGATTTTGAGCAGACGTGAAGGGGGAGACGCCGTGTCGTTCATTGAGGATCGCGCTGTGTCAGGAATTATGACCGCCAGCATTCAGAGGGGTTCCACGGAAACCAGCATCAGTGTGAACCAGTTGCCAGCCATTCCAACGCAAGTCGCGCAGACCGCGCTTTCTTCCTACTCACGCTTCGTGCAGCGCCTGCGTCGCAGGTATGCGGCCGAGCTTTCATTGCTTCCCCCTGGCGCGCCGCGGCGCGATTCGATGACTGTGGCCTACGAGGCATTGCGCCAACGTGGGGACAGCGTGGGCGATGCACTGCGAATTGTGCGGCAGCTCGTGATGGAGCGGCTTGTCACCCTCGATTGCGACGCGCAGGCGCCGCTTGAGGTGGTGACCACCGCGGTCACCGAGCTGGCCGAACTGGCCCTGGACATCGCCTGCCAGGACGCCTGCCACGAGCTCGACACGGTGCACGGCGCGCCGATTGGCCCCGAAGGCCAGCGCGCGCAGCTGTGGATCGTGGGCATGGGCAAGCTCGGCGCGCGCGAGCTGAATGTGTCGAGCGACATCGACCTGATCTACCTCTACGACGTGGACGGCGACACGCAGGGCGACGCCGACGGCCGCGGCAAGCTGTCGAACCAGGAATACTTTGCGCGGGCCGTGAAGCGCATCTATGCGCTGGTGGGCGACACCACCGAGCACGGCTTTGTGTTTCGCGTCGACCTGGCGCTGCGGCCCAACGGCAACTCGGGGCCCAGCGTGGTTTCGCTCGATGCGCTGGAAGAATATTTTCAGGTGCAGGGCCGCGAATGGGAGCGCTTTGCCTGGATGAAGAGCCGCGTGGTGGCGCCGCGCGACGTGGTGCTCGCGGGCCAGGCCCAGGGCCTGCGCGGCGCGGTGCTGCCCTTCGTGTTCCGCCGCTATCTGGACTACAGCGTGTTCGACGCGCTGCGCGTGCTGCACCGGCAGATTCGAGAGCAGTCGGCGCGCCGCAGCGCGGGCCGCCCCGAGCGCGCCAACGACGTGAAGCTGTCGCGCGGCGGCATCCGCGAGATCGAGTTCACCGTGCAGCTGCTGCAGGTGGTGCGCGGCGGCCAGTTCCCCGAGCTGCGCACGCGGCCCACGCTCGACGCGCTGCAGCGCCTGGCGCGCGCCAACCTCATGCCGCAAGAAACTGCCGACGCGCTGGCCTCGGCCTATGAGTTTCTGCGCCGCGTGGAGCACCGCATTCAGTACCTGGACGACCAGCAGACCCATGTGCTGCCGGTGGCCGACGACGACCTGCGCTGGATTGCCCAGACCCTGGGCTATGTCGACTGCTGCCCGTTCCTGGCGCAGCTGGACACGCACCGCGAACTTGTCGCGCAGGAGTTCGACAAGCTGCTGGGCGGCGACAAGCCCTGCAGCGGCAAGTGCAGCGGCAAGAAGGCCGCCGCGCCCGCCGAGCTGGCCGACCTGCTGGACGACCTGCCGAGCGCCTTTGCCGAGCGCATCCGCGACTGGTGCGATCAGCCGCGCGTGCTGGCCCTGCGCGAGGACACCCGCGCGCGCCTGCGCCAGCTGGTGCAGCGCACCGGCCTCTGGCTGAAGGAGCCCGACGGCGACGGCGAAGGACAGACGCCGCGCCACGTCGACGCCGCGCTGCGCTGGGCCGACTGGATCGAGCCGCTGATGCGCCGCGAGAGCTACCTGGCCCTGCTGGTCGAACGCCCCGCCGTGCAGGAGCGCCTGCTGCGCCTGCTGGGCTCGGCCAAGTGGCCGGCGCGCTACCTCATGCAGCACCCGGGCGTGATCGACGAGCTGGCGAGCGACGAAATGCTGTCGGGCCGCTTCGTGGCCGCCGAGTTCGAGCGCGAGCTGGAGGCGCGCCACGCCTCGCTCACCCGCACCGGCGAGGCCGACGAGGAGCGCCTGCTGAACCTGCTGCGCCACGCGCACCATGCCGAGGTGTTCCGCACGCTGGCACGCGACGTGGACGGCCGAATCACCGTGGAGCAGGTGGCCGACGACCTGAGCGAGCTGGCCGACACCACGCTGCGCGTGACCGCCCGCTGGTGCTGGCCGCATGTGCGCAACCGGCACCGCGAGGTGCCGCAGTTCGCGATCATCGGCTACGGCAAGCTGGGCGGCAAAGAGCTGGGCTACGGCAGCGACCTGGACATCGTGTTCGTCTACGACGACGACGACGAGCGTGCCGGCGAGGTCTATGCAGCCTATGTGCGCAAGCTGATCAACTGGCTGACCGTGAAGACGCGCGAGGGCGACCTGTTCGAGATCGACACCGCCCTGCGGCCCAACGGCAACTCGGGCCTGCTGACCACCAGCTTCCAGGCTTACGAAAAATACCAGCTCGGCCGCGGCAGCAACACCGCATGGACCTGGGAACACCAGGCCATGACGCGCGCGCGCTTCGTGCTGGGCAGCGAGGACCATGGCGCCGAACTGGGCGCGCGCTTCGACCAGGTGCGCGAGGCCGTGCTGGTGGCCCCGCGCAACCGCGAGGCGCTGAAGGCCGAGATCATCGGCATGCGCGACAAGCTGCGCGGCGCGCGGCCAGTGAAGGCCGACCGCTTCGACGTGAAGCACAGCCCCGGCGGCATGGTCGATGCCGAGTTCGCGGTGCAGTTCTTGGTGCTGTCGTCGTCGGGCGAGCACCCCGAGCTGCTGCCCAACGTGGGCAACATCGCGCTGCTGCTGCGCGCCGAACTCGCCGGCATGCTGCCCGAGGGCGTGGGCCGCAGCGCGGCGCGTGCCTACCGCGAGCTGCGCCGTGTGCAGCACCGCGCGCGCCTGAACGAAGAACCGACGCAGGTCACGCCGCCCGCGCTGGCCGCCGAGCGCGAGGCCATGCTGGCCCTGTGGAAGGCCGTGTTTGGCTGACGGCGCCCGCTTTTCCAGAACCACCGCGCTGGCGGCCTGCGCGGTGGCCGTGGCCGCCGTTCTCGCGGGCTGCGCGAGCGGTCCGCGCGGCGGTGGCGCAGCCAATAACCGTGATGGCCGCGACGGCCCCGGCAGCAACATTCCGCCCGACCTGGCCAGCGTGCGAGACGCCGAGCCCCGCGTCGAACCCATCCGCACCAGCGGCGGCACCAGCAAGCCGTATGCGGTGCAGGGCCGCGGCTATGCGCCCCTTACCGACGACAGGCCGTTTCGAGAGTCGGGCCTGGCCTCCTGGTACGGCAGCAAGTTCCATGCGGCCTCGACCTCCAGCGGCGAGCCCTACGACATGTACGCCATGACGGCCGCGCACAAGACGCTGCCCTTGCCCAGCTATGTGCGCGTGCGCAACCCGGCCAACGGGCGCGAGGTGATCGTGCGGGTGAACGACCGCGGCCCCTTCGTGGACGGGCGCGTCATCGACCTGAGCTACACGGCCGCGCTGAAGCTCGACCTGCTGCGCGGCGTGGCGCCGGTGGAAATCGAGCGGATCACGAACGAAGACATCCGCTCCGGCGCATGGCGTCGCGAAGGGGACCCGGTGTATGCCGGCGCACCCGCGGCGGCCCCCTTGGCCGTTCCCGTGCGCATGCCGCCCACCCGCGTGGCGAGCGCGCAGCAGGCCCAGGGGCAAGCCCCCGTACAGGTGCCGGCCCAATGGGTGTCGCCCGTGGCGGCGACCTACAACGACTTGCCGCCACCGGCCTCCACGCTGCCGGTCGCACCGCAGACGCCGATGACGACGGCCATGCCGCAGGACACGAGACCGGAGTCGGCGCAGTGGCCGCCCTCCGTTGCGCCGTCTGCATCCCCGTCCTATGCGCCCTCTGCAGCCCCGTCTTTCGCGCCGTCCCGCCAGGCCATCGTGGTGAACGAGCTCGCGCCGCTGGAAGCCGCGCCTTCCTCGCCACCACCGTTGCCACCAGGCGCGCCCGCGCCGTCCACCGCCTTGCAAGGCTTTTGGGTGCAACTGGGTGCCTTCAGGGAGATCGATGGCGCCCAGACCCTGCAGAGCCAGGCCGCGCGCGGCCTGCCCTCGCTGGCACCGCAACTGCGCGTGTTCAGCGAGGCCGGCACGCACCGGCTGCAGGCCGGGCCCTTTGCGTCGCGCACTGCGGCCGGCGAAGCGCTCGCGCAGTTGCGCGACAGCCTGCGCATTTCGCCGATGGTGGTGGAGCGCAAGTAGGTATCACGCCACGGTTGGACTTCAGGCCAGCGGCTTGAGCGGCACTGGCAGCCGCATGCCGACGTTCAACCGGTTCCAGGCGTTGATCTGCGCAACGGCCACCGACAACTCGGCGATTTCCACGTCACTGAAGTTGGCCTTCAGCGCGGCAAATTCCGCATCGCGTTCATCGTGGCGGTCGGCCAGGCGCGTGAGCGATTCGGCCCAGGCCAGCGCGGCGCGTTCGCGCTCGCTGAAGAAGCCTACTTCGCGCCAGGTAGAAAGGCTGTTGATGCGCTGCCAGTCTTCACCCTGCGCGCGCAGGTCGCGCACGTGCATGTCCAGGCAGTAGGCGCAGCCGTTGATCTGCGAGACGCGGGCAAAGACACAGTCGATCAGCACCTTGCCGAGCGTGCTCGGCTCCAGGGTGGTGTTCAGGGCCAGCAGCGCCTCGAAGGACTTCGGGGCGAGCTTGAACCAGTTCAGGCGTGCGGTGGTGGTCATGGGTTTCTCCAGTGGGTTGCAATGAAAGCTGCTTACCCACTGAAGACGGGCGACCACGGGGCGCTGTGACACGCCGCGCGAATTTGCCGCGCAATATATTGAATTGCCTCGAATTATTTCGAAGAAAGAAGCTGCGCGATGCGCGCGAGCTTGTCCGGGTTGCGCTGCGCGCGGATGCGCACGATGCGGTCGTTTTCAATCTCGAAGGTCTGGGCCGATTCGAGCTTGCCGTCGACAAAGCGCAGCATGCCCGGCTCGCCGTTGATGTCCACGATGTCCATGCGCACCGCCGACCCCATGCGGCGCCATAGCGCGTAGTACAGCTGTGCCAGGCGCTGGCTGCCGCACAGCGCCTTGCTGAAGGCCTGCACCTTGCCGCCGCCATCGCCGATGAGCTCCGCGTCCTCCGCCATCAGCGCCTTCAGGTCCTGCAGGCTGCCGCGACCGGCGGCATCGGCAAAGGCGCGCAGCAGCCGCTGGTGGGTCTCGCGCGACACGCTGAAGCGCGGGCGCCCTTCCTGCACCTGGGCCTTGGCGCGGTGCACCAGCTGGCGGCAGGCGGCCTCGCTCTTGCCAAGGGTGAGCGCCACGTCCGCGTAGTCGGCGTCGAACACCTCGCGCAGCAAAAAAGCCGCACGGGCCTCGGGCGCAAGACGCTCCAGCACGGCGAGAAAGGCCACGGAGATGTTGTCGGCGCGCTCCAGCAGCTGTTCGGGCGTGGGCGGCGAATCCGGGGCATACAGGGCATTGGGCGTGCCGGTGAGCGTGGGCTCGGGCATCCAGGCGCCGATGTAATGCGCGCGCTGGACCTTGGCGGCGCGCAGCCGGTCGATCGACAGGCGCGTGACGACGGTCACGAGCCAGGCCTCGGCGCTGGCGAGGCTGTGCGTTTCAGCCTCGTGCCAGCGCAGCCAGGCGTCCTGCACCACCTCTTCCGCCTCGGCCATGGCGCCAAGCATGCGGTAGGCGATGCCCTGCAGGCGCGGGCGATGGCGGTTGAAGATGAGGGTGGCGTCGTCCATGCAAGCCAGACGTTCGGCGGTTGCGGTGTGTGACAGGGGCCGCAAAAAAAACGCCCCGGGGTGCGGGGCGTTTCTTAGTGGCTTGTGTCGGCCTTGCTGGTTCGGGCTTGCTTGTGCTTATGCGCCCTGGTACTCGGGCTTGGGGCCGAGCGTGGCCGCGACTTCCTTGCGGTAGCGGTTGAGCTCCTGCACGGTCTTGAAGCTGCGGTCCATCAGCAGGCTCAGGTTGTGCAGGATGCGCTCGCCCACCTTGGTTTCCCAGACGGCGTCGAACTTGATCTGCTTGTCCAGCCAGTGCTCCAGCCAGTCCGGGTCGGGCATGCGGCTCTGGATGGTGTCGTTGGGGAACAGCGCCTTGTTGACGTGCAGGTTGGTCGGGTGCAGCGCCTGGGCGGTGCGCCGCGCGCTGGCCATCAGCACGCCGACCTTGGTGAAGGCCGCACGTGCTTCGTCGCCGAACTTTTCCATGGCGCGCTTCATGTAGCGCAGGTAGGCGCCGCCGTGGCGGGCCTCGTCCTGGCTCAGCGTGGTGTAGATGTGCTTGATGACCGGCTCGGTGTGCCACTGGGCGGCACGGCGGTACCAGTGGTTGAGGCGGATCTCGCCGCAGAAATGCAGCATGAGGGTTTCCAGCGGCGGGGCCGGGTCGAAGTCGAAGCGCACCTCGTGCAGCTCGGCCTCGGTGGGCGCGTGCTTGGGGCTGAAGCGCTTCAGGTACTCCATGAGCACCAGCGAGTGCTTCTGTTCCTCGAAGAACCAGATCGACATGAAGGCGGAAAAATCGCTGTCGTGGCGGTTGTCGCGCAGAAACATCTCGGTGGCCGGCAATGCCGCCCACTCGGTGATGGCGTTCATCTTGATGGTTTGCGCCTGCTCATCCGTCAGCAAGGAAGCGTCGAACGACTGCCAGGGAATGTCTTTTTCCATGTCCCAGCGGACGGATTCGAGTTGTCTGAAGAGTTCCGGATAGAGCATCAATGTCTTTCTATGGCCGTCGATTTTAGTCGGCACGTTTGGCGCGACCATGACAGAAGCGCGATGATGTGAATACGTACGCCTTCACGGCACGGATGCACATCCCCCCTTTTGAACCTGGAGCCCGCCATGCGAACCCTCTCCCGATTGTCGACGCTGGTGCGGTGCCTGCCCGCGATTTCCCTCGTGGCGAGCCTGTTTTCCGCCCTCCCGGCCAGTGCCCAGGGCACCCCTCCCACAGCCGCCGCGCCAGCCTCGGCGCAAGCCGCCGGATGCCCCGCCATCCTGCAACACACCTTCCCGCGACTGCAGGACGAAAAACCCCAGGCCTTGTGCCAGTACTCCGGCAAGGTGGTGCTGGTGGTGAACACAGCCAGCTTCTGCGGTTTCACGCCGCAGTACAAGGGGCTGGAGGCGCTGGACCTGAAATACCGCTCGCGCGGGCTGGTGGTGCTGGGCTTTCCGTCGAACGACTTCTCGCAGGAATCGGGCTCCAACAAGGACATTGCCGACTTCTGCGAAAGCACCTTCGGCGTGAAATTCCCGATGTTCGCCAAATCGTCGGTGCGCGGCACCGACGCCAACCCGCTGTTCAAGCAGCTCGCCCAAGCCTCGGGCACCACGCCCAAATGGAACTTCTACAAGTACCTGATCGGGCGCGACGGCAAGGTGGTGCAGGCGTGGTCGAGCATGACGGCACCCGATGAAAACGGCTTCTTGAACATCATCGAGAAGCAACTCGGACCAAATTGAGACTGACCAGTTCACAAAAAGACGGATCGGTAATATTATTTACCGATGCGTCCAAGCCATTGTGAATCCGTAGAAACAAACGTTTACCAAACGCGCGGGAACCGTGTCTCGGATGCCGCGCTCCTAACCCGTGTGGGCAGCGAATGCCCACAGGTTTTCATGTTGCGAGGTCTTCCGGGCGCCTGCCGTTCGGTTGAAATCCCGAGGCGATTCTTCTCCTCCTCCCTCCCTCCCTCCTTCGCGTCGGGGCGCCTCGCAGCATTTTTGTCTTCCAACCGGTCGGGCGGTATGCAGTGATACGCCCCCCCCGCATCGCCGTCATAGGCGCCGGCATCTCGGGCCTGGCGGCTGCGCACACCTTGCGCGACGTGGCCGCCGTCACGCTGTTCGAAGCCGCCGACTACTTCGGTGGCCACGCCCACACGGCAACCATCGAACTCGCGCGCTCCGCTTCAGACCCCACCCGCGTCGCCCATGGCGTGGACACCGGCTTTCTGGTCTACAACGACCGCACCTACCCGAACCTGATTCGACTGTTCTCCGACCTCGGCGTGGAAACGGCGCTTTCCGAGATGTCGTTCTCCGTGCAAGTCACGCGCGACGGCGGCGGCCCGCTCGAATGGAGCGGCAACAACCTGAGCACCGTCTTCGCGCAACGGCGCAACCTGCTGGATGGCCGCTTCCTCGGCATGCTGAGCGACCTGCTGCGCTTCAACCGCCTCACCACGCGCATCGCCGAGGCCGGCACAGAAGGCGAACTGGCCCAGCCGCTGGGCGAGTTCCTCGAAGCCCACCGCTTCGGCGCGGCCTTCAAGGACTGGTACTTCCTGCCCATGATGGGCTGCATCTGGAGCTGCTCGACCACGCAGATGCTGGCGTTCCCGGTCGCCACCATGATCCGCTTCTGCCACAACCACGGCCTGATCCAGATTGCCAATCGGCCGCCATGGCGCACCGTGCGCGGCGGCTCGCGCCACTACGTGCAGAAGATCGTGGCCGGCCTGTCCGACACGCGCCTGAACACCCCGGTGCGCCACATCAGCCGCTCGGGCGTCGACGTGCTCGTGACCACCGACGCCGGCACCGAGCATTTCGACCATGTGGTTCTGGCCACCCACTCCGACCAGTCGCTCGCCATGCTGGGCGACGCCAGTCCGGCGGAGGCCGCCGTGCTGGGCGCCATCCGCTACCAGGCCAACCACGCCGTGCTGCACACCGACGCCGCCGTGCTGCCGCGGCGTCGCTCGGCCTGGGCCGCCTGGAACTACGAGCGCGCGGCCGCCGGCGAGCGCGAATCGGGGCGGGTCTGCCTGCACTACCTGCTGAACAAGCTGCAGCCGCTGCCGTGGGAGCAACCGGTCGTCGTTTCGTTGAATCCGGTGCGCGAAATCCAGCGTAGTCAGGTCATGGCCGAATACGACTATGACCACCCGGTGCTCGACCTTGCCGCCATCCGCGCGCAAGCCGACGTGCCCGCCCTGCAAGGCCAGCGCAACACCTGGTTCGCGGGCGCCTGGATGGGCTACGGCTTCCACGAAGACGGCCTGAAGGCCGGCCTGGCCGCCGCCCACGGCCTGCGCGAGCGCCTGGCCGGCCAGAACGCACCGGTCGATGCCCTGGGGAGCGCGCTGGTATGAGCCATGCGCAGCCCACGCCGATCCCGCTGATGGGCTTCGGCGAGGTGCGCCATACGCGCTTGCGCCCGGCGCGCAACGCCTTCGCCTACCCGACCTACTTTCTGATGCTGCCGATGCGCGCGCTGCGCTCGCCACAGGTTCAGGCCCAAGCCCAGGCCCAGACAGGCACGCTCGCGGTCAACCGCCGTGCTGCGCTCTCCTTCCACGACGTGGACCACGGCGACGGCCGCACGCCCGCGCAAGGCGGCGCGCTGGGCTGGCTCGACGAACTGCTGGCCGCACACCACATTCACGACGCCACCGGCGAGGCCTGGCTGCACTGCTACCCGCGCGTGTTCGGCTACACCTTCAAGCCGGTGAGCTTCTGGTACTGCCACACCCCTGCAGGCGTGCTGCGCGCCATCGTGGTCGAGGTGAACAACACCTTCGGCGAGCGCCACTGCTACCTGCTCGAGCGGCCGGTGTACGGCTCGGAGCTGAAGGCGGCCAAGGCCTTTCATGTCTCGCCGTTCTGCCACGTCAGCGGCAGCTACCGCTTTCGCTTCTTCGTGGACGCCGACCTCACGCGCACCGTGGTGCGCATCGACCACGACGACGACGACGGCCCGCTGCTGCAGACCAGCGTGAGCGGCGACCTCGTCACGCTGAACGCGGCCAGCGTGCGGCGCGCGCTGTGGCGCTACCCCGCAATGACCTTCGGGCTCATCGCACGCATCCACTGGCAGGCCGCCAGGCTCTGGCTCAAGCGCGTGCCGTTTGTGCCCAAGCCGGCCGCGCCCGCCCATTTCGTTTCACGCGACAACCCCCCGCAGCAGCAGCAACAGCAGCAGGCCAAGCCACGCGCGCAGCGCCAGGCCGCCCCGAGCAAGCTCGCACCATAAGTGCGACGCACGAAGGTATTTCTCCATGACTTCCACCACCACGGCCTCCCGCTTTTCGCTTCCACAGGACGCACCCGGTGCCGCGCGCACCGTGCTGGGCCTGCTGCAGAAGCTGGCCTACGGCTCGCTCACCGTGCGCCTGCCGGACGACTCGGTGCGCCACTTCGGCGCCACGCCGGGCAGCGGGCCCACGGCCTCGCTCACGCTGCGCAACTGGAACGTGTGCCATGCGGCGCTCAAGTCGGGCGACATCGGCTTTGCCGAAAGCTACATCGCCGGCGACTGGACCACGCCCAACCTCACCGAGCTGATCAAGGTGTTCATTGCCAACCGCCGCGCCATGGAAGACGTGGTGTACGGCAGCTGGTTCGGGCGGCTCGTGTACCGGGTGCGGCACATCATGAACCGCAACAGCAAGGCCGGCAGCTCGCGCAACATCCATGCGCACTACGACCTGGGCAATGCGTTCTACAAGCTCTGGCTCGACGAGACGATGAACTACTCGTCGGCCTGGTTCGAGGGCGACCTGACCAAGCCGATGCCCGTGGCGCAGCGCGCCAAGGTGCGCCGCGCGCTCACACTGGCGGGCGTCAAGCCCGGTGACCGCGTGCTGGAGATCGGCTGCGGCTGGGGCGCGCTGGCCGAAATGGCCGCCACCGACTTCGGCGCAGCCGTGACCGGCGTCACGCTGTCCACCGAGCAACTGGCCTTTGCCCAGCACCGCACCGCCGGCATGGGCACCGACCTGCGCCTGCAGGACTACCGTGACATCACCGACGCGCCCTTCGACGCCGTGTGCTCCGTGGAAATGGTGGAGGCCGTGGGCCGCGCCTACTGGCCGACCTACTTCCAGGCCGTGAGCCGGCTGCTCAAGCCGGGCGGCCACGCCTGCGTGCAGAGCATCGTGATCGACGACGAGCTGTTCGACCGCTACATCGACTCCACCGACTTCATTCAGCAGTACATCTTTCCGGGCGGCTGCCTGCCCTGCCCGCGCGAGTTCCGCCGCGAGGCCGAGGCCGCCGGGCTGGACGTGGTGGACGAATTTGCCTTTGGCGCCGACTACGCCGAGACACTGCGCCGCTGGCGCGAAAGCTTCCTGGCGCAGCGTGCCCACATCCTGCAGCTGGGCTTCGACGAGCGCTTCATGCGCATCTGGGAGTTCTACCTGGCGTACTGCGAGGCCGCGTTCTCGCAGGCCAACATCGACGTGGTGCAGTACACGCTGCGCAAGCGCTAGAAACGCGCTTCGTGCCCCCCACTTTCGGAACCCTCGACGGCCTGCGCTACGGGCTGCTCGGACTGCCGCTCGCGTTCGTCGCGCTGCCGCTGTATGTGCTGCTGCCCAACCACTACGCGCGCGCCTTCGGCGTGCCGCTGGCCATGCTGGGCGCGGTGCTGCTGGGCGCGCGGCTGCTCGACGCGCTGGTCGATCCGCTGCTCGGGCGCCTGAGCGACCGGCTGCATGCGCGCTCGGCCAAGGCCGTGCTGGGCTGCGGCGCCTTCGCCTCGGGCGTGCTGCTGCTGGGCTTCGGGCTGCTGTTCTTTCCGCAACTGCTGGTCGACCCTGCCCGCCACGGCGCGCTGCTGGCGGTGGCGGCCGTGCTGCTGGCGCTGACCTATGCGGGCTACAGCATGCTGAGCATCGCGCACCAGTCTTGGGGCGCGATGCTGGGCGGCGACGCGCTGCAGCGCGGGCGCATCGTCGGCTGGCGCGAAGGCATGGGGCTGGTGGGCGTGGTGCTGGCCTCGGTGGTGCCGACCGTGGCGGGCTTTCCCGCGATGGTGGCGCTGTTCGGCGTGTTGCTGGTCGTCGGCTGGTGGCTGTGGACGCAGGCGCCGCGCCCGGTGCGAGGCGACCTGCCGCATGCCAGCGTCGACCTGCGCCTGCCGCTGCGCAGCCCCGCGTTTAGACGGCTGCTGACCGTGTTCGTGCTCAACGGCATTGCCAGCGCGGTGCCCGCCACGCTGGTGCTGTTCTTCGTGCAAGACCGGCTGCAGGCGCCGGCCGCGCTGGAGCCGGCGTTTCTGGGGCTGTACTTCGTGATGGCCGCGGCGTCGATTCCGGCGTGGCTGCGCATCGTGCGCCGCTTCGGGTTGGCGCGCTCCTGGCTGGGCGGCATGTGCATGTCGGTGGCGGTGTTCGCCTGGGCCGGCGCCATGGGCGCGGGGGACGCGCTGCCGTTTCTGGTGGTGTGCGCGCTCTCGGGCTTTGCCATCGGTTCCGACCTGGTGCTGCCGGGCGCCCTGCTGGCCGGCCTCATCGCCGAGGCCGGCGACCAGCCGAACGCCGGCGCCTACTTCGGCTGGTGGAACTTTGCGACCAAGCTCAACCTGGCGCTGGCCGCGGGCCTGGCGCTGCCGCTGCTCGGGCTGGCCGGCTATGTGCCGGGCGCGCGCGAACCCGGGGCGCTGCAGGCGCTGTCGCTCGCCTACTGCCTGCTGCCGTGCGTGCTCAAGGTGGCGGCGGGGCTGGCGCTGTGGGCGCTGGTGATTCGGCCGGCGCCCTCTCTTACGTCGTCTCCGCTCCCGAAAGTCTCCCCTTGAAGCCACTCAATCCGCCGCTGACCGACTGGCAGGGCAAGACGGCGTGGGTCGTCGGCGCGTCCTCGGGCATCGGCCGCGCGACGGTGCTGGCGCTGCTGGCACGTGGCGCGCGGGTGGCGGTGTCGGCGCGCAACGGCGAGGCGCTCGAGGCGCTGGCGGCGCTGCACAACGAGCCCGGCCAGCCACCGCGCGTGATCGTGCTGCCGCTGGACGTGCGCGACGCCACGGCGGTGGCCGACGCGCATGCGCACCTGCTCGCGGCCACGGGCGGCATCGATTTCGTGCTGCACAACGCCGCCACCTACGACGCCCTGCGCGCGGACGCCTTCGCGCTGGACACCATGCTGGCGCACCAGCAGGTCAACTACGTCGGTGCGCTCAATGTGCTGGCGGTGGTGCTGCCGCACTTCGTGGCGCTGGGCGCGGGGCACATCGCCATCACGGGCAGCGTGGCGGCGTTTCGCGGCCTGCCCAAAAGCCTGGCCTACGGCCCGACCAAGGCGGCGCTCACCAACCTGGCCGAGGTGCTGTACGTCGACCTGCATGCGCGCGGCATCGGCGTGAGCCTGGTGCAGCCGGGCTTCGTCGACACGCCGCTCACCGCCAAGAACGACTTCAAGATGCCCGCGCTGATGACGCCCGCCGCGGCAGCCGAGGCGATGCTCGACGGCTGGCGCCGGGGCCATTTCGAGATTCACTTTCCGCGCCGCTTCACCTTCTGGATGAAGCTGATGCGGCTGCTGCCGTACCGGCTGTACTTTCCGGCGGTGGCGCGCCTCACGGGGCTGTAGAAAAAAAGGCGCCAAAGAAAAAGGCGCCGGAGGCGCCTTGGTTCAGGGTTGCGTGTCGACGAAGCTGGGCCGCAGCATGAGCTTGTCGTACAGCTTGCCCAGGTTGGCGTGGTCGGCGCGCCAGTCGATCTCGGGGAAGCGCAGGTTCAGCCAGCCCAGCGTGCAGCCCACCGCAATGTCCGACAGGCTCAAGTGAATGCCGCTGCAGAAAGGCTTGTCGGCCAGGCCCTTGGCCATGGCGGCAATGCCGCCCTCCACCTTGGCGCGCTGGCGCTCGATCCAGGCGGCGCTGCGCTCGCCGTCGTTGCGCCCGCTCCAGGTGGCTTCCAGGCGCCAGAGCACGCCGGCGTCCATGACGCCGTCCGCCAGCGCCTCCCAGGTCTTGACCTCGGCGCGCTCGCGGCCCTGTTGCGGAATCAGCTTGCCGACCGGCGACAGGGTGTCGAGGTATTCGACGATCACGCGCGAGTCGAACATCGCCTCGCCGCCTTCCATGATCAGGCAAGGCACCTTCCCCAAGGGGTTGGAGCTGGAAATCGTGGTCTCGGCGGCCCAGACGTCTTCGATGACAAACTGGTAATCGAGCCGCTTTTCGGCCAGCACCACGCGCACCTTGCGCACATAAGGGCTGGCGGCGGATCCGATCAGTTTCATGAAGGCTCTCTCCCTAAGCGTGAAAACGTTTGTTAATAGTCATTTTAGGTGAACGGGAAAACCAGGGCCTCAAATAGAGTGCCATGTGTCGGCAGCACCCCACGAACCGCCAGCCGCCTAAAATTCGGGCATGAGCTTTTCCACCGTTTCCGCCCTCTCCCCCCTTGACGGTCGCTATGCGACCAAACTCGCGGCGCTGCGTCCGCTGATGAGCGAGCAGGGCTATATGCACCGGCGCGTGCAAGTCGAGGTGGCGTGGTTCATTGCGCTGTCCGACTGCGGCTTTGCCGAATTCAAGCCCCTCACGGGCGGCGCGCGCAAGTACCTGCTGGGCCTCGTGGCCCACTTTTCCGAGGCCGATGCGCTGGCCATCAAGGAAATCGAAAAAACCACCAACCACGACGTGAAGGCGGTCGAGTACTGGATCAAGTCCAAGTTCGAAGCCCGGCCGGAGCTGCTGGCCGCCGCCGAGTTCGTGCACTTCGCCTGCACCAGCGAAGACATCAACAACACCAGCCACGCCCTGCAGATTCAGGCCGCGCGCGAAAAGGTGATGCTGCCGGCCATCGACGGCCTGATTGCCAAGCTGCGCGAAATGTCGCACCAGTTCGCCGACGTATCGATGCTCGCGCGCACCCACGGGCAAACCGCCAGCCCCACCACCGTGGGCAAGGAAATCGCCAACGTGGCGGTGCGCCTGACCAAGGCCCGTGCGCAGATTGCCGCGGTGCAGCTGCTGGGCAAGATGAACGGCGCGGTGGGCAACTACAACGCCCACCTGGCCGCCTGGCCCGACTTCGACTGGGAGGCCTTCAGCCGCAAGGTCGTGGAGACGCCCGCGCCGCTGGGCCTGGGCCTGAGCTTTCAGCCGTACAGCATTCAGATCGAGCCGCACGACTACATGGCCGAGCTGTTCGACGCGGTGGCCCGTGCCAACACCATCCTGATCGACTTCTCGCGCGACGTCTGGGGCTATGTGAGCCTGGGCTACTTCAAGCAGCGCCTGAAGAAGGGCGAAATCGGCTCCAGCACGATGCCGCACAAGGTCAACCCGATCGACTTCGAGAACGCCGAAGGCAACCTGGGCCTGGCCAACGCGGTGCTGCGCCACCTGAGCGAAAAACTGCCCATCAGCCGCTGGCAGCGCGACCTGACCGACAGCACGGTGCTGCGCAACATCGGCGTGGCCGTGGGCTACGCCACGCTGGCGTATGCGAGCCTGGCCACCGGCCTGGGCAAGCTCGAACTGAACGAAGAAGCCCTGGCCGACGACCTCGACGCCTCGTGGGAAGTGCTGGCCGAGCCGATCCAGACCGTGATGCGCCGCTTTGGCGTGCAGGGCGCCTACGAGCAGCTGAAGGAAGTGACGCGCGGCAAGACCGTGACGGCAGAGGCGCTGCACGGGCTGATTCGTTCTTTGGAGATCCCGGATGAGGAAAAAGCCCGCCTTCTGGCCATGACGCCAGCCAGCTACGTGGGCAAGGCGGCGGAGCTCGCCCGTAGAATTTAAGGCCTCGCGTACCAACAAAACAGCCGCCTGAGGGCGGCTGTTTTGCTTTGGACGCCTGCTGCACTCTTTCCAGCCAACGCCCGCGCAGGGCACCAGCCAACAACACTTTGCAAGGGACTCGCCGTCCCCGTTGGTCATGCGCGCGCCCCTCAGACGCCTCTGGCTCCTGATTCACCGCTGGATCGGCCTTGCGCTCGGCCCGATCCTCGCCCTCACGGCGCTGCTCGGCGCCGTGCTGGTGGTCGCGTTGCCGCTCGACCGCCATGCGCATCCGGCCCTTTTCACCGCCCGCTCGGCGGGTGACGCCGCACAGCCGCTCGAGCCGTTGCGCCAACGGCTGGCCGCAGAGTTCGGCCCCGACGCCAACTTCACGCTGCGCCCGCCGCGCCAACCCGGCGACACGCTGTGGGTGCTGGTGCGCGGCAAGTGGGACGGCACGCTGTACCTCGACCCCGCCACCGGTGCGGAGCAAGGCCGGCGCGGCACGCACGAGGGCGCCTACAACCTGCTGTTCGAGCTGCACAGCACGGGCGGCGCGGTGCTGGGGCTGCTGCTTGCGGTGTCGGTGGCCACGGGCGCCTACATGGCGTGGCGGCCGCTGGGCAATTTCATCTCCGGGGCCATGGGCCAGCAGCCGCTCAAGCCGCCGGTGATCGCAAAGGGCGCCGCAAGCGGCCCGCGCCTGCCGCTGGACGCGCTCGTGGCCCGCGCGCAGCAGGCCTTTCCGGGCCAGCCCATCGGCTACATCCAGGTGCCCGGCCAAAGCGGCCGGCCGGTGCGTGTGCGCTTTCGCCTGCCGGACGACCCGCACCCCAACGGCATCGGCTCGGTGTGGCTGAACCCGGCGACGGGCGAGGTGCTGGCCGCGCGCAAGTGGCAGGACCTGGACACCGGCAACGGCGCGGTGGCGGTGATCTATCCGTTGCACACCGGCGCGCTGGGCGGCCTGCCGCACCAGGTGCTCACCGCATTGCTGGGCCTAGCGCTCGGAGGGCTGGGACTGAGTGGCATCTGGCTCTGGTGGCGCCGGCGCGCGGCCACGGCACGACACAGTTTCATCAGTAGAAAACCAGAAGGAGGGATCCCTTGATCACACGCAAACACAAACGCACAGCCGTTGCCATGGCGCTGCTGCCCCTGAGCCTGCAAGGCTTTGCCGCCGAGGCGCCGCCCGCGGCGGAGCCTTCGAAATCGCTCGAGGCCATCACCGTCACCGGCGACTGGCTCGGCAGCCCCAGCGAGACCAAGGTGCTCGAACACCCGGGCGCGCGGACCATCATCGAGCGCCAGCAGATCCAGGAAAGCGGCTCGGCCAGCGTGCGCGACGTGCTGCGCCAGGTGCCCGGCGTGCAGGTGCAGGAGAGCAACGGCACCGGCGGCAGCGACATCTCGCTGAACGTGGGCGTGCGCGGCCTCACCTCACGGCTGTCGCCGCGCTCCACCATCCTGCTGGACGGCGTGCCGCTGGCGTACGCGCCCTATGGCCAGCCGCAGCTGTCGCTGGCGCCGGTGTCGCTGGGCAACCTGGAGGCGGTCGACGTGGTGCGCGGCGCGGGTTCGGTGCGCTATGGGCCGCAAAACGTGGGCGGCATCATCAACTTCGTGACGCGCTCTATCCCCAGGCAGTTTGCAGGTGAAGTGAGCGTGGGCGTGGAAAGCGCCGGCCATGGCGGTGGCACCAAGACCACGCCGACGCTGTTCGTCGGCGGCACCAACGAGAACGGCCTGGGCCTCGCGCTGCTCTATTCGGGCACGCACGGTGACGGCTTTCGTCAAGGCAACGACCACACCAGCATCGACGACCTGATGCTCAAGGGCGCCTACCGGATCTCGAAGACCGACGATGTCGCCATCACGCTGCATCACTTCGAAGGCACGGGCCGCATGCCCGGCGGCCTGACTACCGCGCAGTTCGCGGCCAACCCGTTCCAGTCGGACCGCCCCTTCGACGAGTTCACGGGCCGGCGCACCGACGGCTCGGTCAAGTACACGCACAACGACGGCGTGAACAAGTTCGAAATGCTGAGCTACTACACGGACTCGTACCGCAGCAGCTACCTCGAGCAGGAAGGCACGGGCGCCAGCGCCGGCAAGCGGCGCCTGACCAGCGCGCCGCGCAACTACAAGACCTTTGCCGTGGAGCCGCGCTACTCGCGACTGTTCGACTCGGGCAGCGTGGTGCAGGAGGTGAGCGTGGGCGTGCGCTACCTCAGGGAAGAAGCCGCCGAGGTGGCGGCGCGCACCGGCTACTACACGCCGTCCCCCACCGAGAACGCCTACACGCGCACCCAGGCCCCTTACCAGACCAGCAAGGGCGGCACGGTCGCGCACGCCTTCTACATCGACGACCGGATCGACTTCGGCAACTGGACCGTCACGCCCGGTGTGCGCTACGAGTCCTTCCGCTCGCACAACGACGTGTTCACCGTGGCCAACGGCCGCATCACCAACGCGATCTACCCGAAGATCGATTCCAACGAAGTGCTCCCGACGCTGTCGGTGCTCTACCGCGTGAACGAGCGCTGGTCGGTGTTTGCCAATGCCGGCGTGTCGTTCGGCCCGCAGCAGTACGCCCAGCTCGCGCAGTCCACCACCAGCCTGCACCCCGAGAAGGCCAAGACCTACGAGATTGGCACGCACTACAAGGGCGAAGCCTGGAGCGGGGAGCTGACGCTGTTCAACATCAACTTCGACAAGGAGCTGCAGCTGGCGCGCTCCATCACCGGCGACGTGGGCCAATGGACCGACCTGGGCGCCACCCGGCACCGCGGGCTGGAGTCGGCCCTGCGCTACGACCTGGCCAATCTGAGCGCCTCGCTGAAGGGCCTGTCGGTCTCCGGGACCTACACGTACACGCAGGCCATCTCCAAGGCCGGCAACTTCGCCGGGCGCGACCTGCCGTTCTACTCGCGCCAGGTGGCGTCGCTGGGCGCGCGCTACGAGCGCGGGCCGTGGACCCTGAATGCCGACATCTACGCGCAATCGAAGCAGCGTTCGCCAGGCTCGCCTGACGACGGCGCGAAGTACGTCAACAAGGAAGACGCGACCGGGCGCCTGGGCAACATCCCGGGCTACACCACCCTGAACCTGCGCGCGGCCTACGACTTCGGCCCGTCGATGCGCAACCTGAAGCTGGCCGTCGGCATCAAGAACCTGTTCGACCGCCGCTACTACAACCGCTCGATCGACAACAACGGCGGCAAGTACGTGGGCCAGCCGCGCACGCTGTACGCGCAAGCGTCGGTCGCGTTCTGAGCCCCGGGGGGCGCGGGTGTGCATCGGGCATAAACTCGCGCACCCATGGCGCTCAAATCCACCATCTTCAAGGCCACCCTCGCGGTGGCCGACATCGACCACGGCTACTACGCCGACCATGCGCTGACCCTGGCGCGCCACCCCAGCGAGACCGACGAACGGATGATGATCCGGCTGGTCGCGCTCGCGCTCAACGCGCACCAGCTGCAGGACGTGTGCAACGGCGACGGCACGCTGGCCTTTGGCGCCGGCCTGTCGAACGTCGAGGAGCCCGATGTGTGGCTGCGCGACTTCACCGGCCAGGTCAAGATCTGGATCGAGGTGGGCCAGCCGGAAGACAAGCCCGTGCTCAAGGCCTGCGGCAAGGCGGACGAGGTGATCGTGTATTGCTTCAACCACGCCGCCGAGATCTGGTGGCGCGGCATGGAGAACAAGCTCACGCGGCCGCAGAACCTGAAGGTCTACCGCGTGCCGACCGTCGCCTCGCAGGCGCTGGCCGCACTCGCCAAGCGCAGCATGCAGCTGCAGGCGACCATCCAGGAAAACACGCTGACGCTGGGCGACGGCACGAACTCCATCGACGTCGAACTGGTGCGCTGGAAGTAAGGCTCGCCCCCAGGCTTCGCGGCACTTCGTGTCCGCTTCTCCTTCCCCCTACCGGGGGCAACACCTGCGGCCCGGCAAAGCCGGTTCCGCGGTGTTCCGCGAAGGGGGAACGGCTCGCCGGTTCGGTTAGGTTCGGTTCGCTCAGGCCGCGGCGGCCGGCATCATCTCGCCGCACTGCCAGCACTGTTCGAAGCCGCCTTCGACCTGCTCGCCGCACACGCACAGCCAGCTGCGTTGCGGGCGGTGCTGCAGATCGTGCAGCAGGCGCCTGGCCAGTTCGTACTGGGCCTCGTCGTCGATCCAGATTTCGGGCAGGCACTGGTCGGGCGGCAACTGGCCCATGACCGCGCCCAGAAATTCACGCTGCACCGTGGCGGCCACGCCCTCTTCGCACAAGGCGTGCGCCCACACCGTTGCAATGGCGAGGTTGGGGGCTTGGGCGAGGCGGCGCATGGTCAGGGCGCCCAGTTCTTTTCGTCGGGATCGAACTCGGGCTCGGCTGCCGAAGCCGACGTGTCCCCTTCCCGCGCCCGTTCCGCATAGCGGTTGAAGCGCCAGGCCGAGTCTTCCATGGTGATGCGGCGCCAGGTGACGCGCTTTTCAACCGGGGTCATGGCGGGCCAGAACTGCACCTCGTCGAAGCTGCGCCCGCAGCCCTTGCATTCGTCGTCGCCCTGGCTGGTGGAGCAGATGGCGATGCACGGCGTGTCGGGCGTGCTCTCGTACCAGCCCATCCACGCGGCCCAGGCCTTGGGCGGAAAACCGACCTCGTCGACCTCGTCTTCGTGGTGGAACACCATGAGCGCGTACACCTCGGCCAGCGCGCGCAATTCGGGGCCCAGCGTGATGCCGTCGGGCGAGGGCGTCTTCTCGCGCCAGTGGTTGATGGCGGCCTCGATGTCGGTGATGTGTATGGCGGCCATGGAAGGTGAAAAAACAGCGGACGGCGATCATAGTCCGGCAATGTCCCGAGGCGTCGAAGGGGCAAGATCGCTATGAAAAAAATAGCGCCTCAGCCACTGTTCATGCGCGTCTTGAAGGGGTTCTTCTCAAGCCCCTGAAAACTTTCGATTGCGCCGCCGCGCGCTTCGATGCTTTAATCCGCCCCACGAAGGGGAGTAGCTCCCGACCGCTGTCCACGGCAGCGCGAATCGTCAGGTCGTCAATACGAAGCAAAACACTTCCGGCCTGTCGGGCAACGTACGCGCACTTGCGCGCGCGCTGTCGAGCAAGACCTTCGATTTGAACCTGTGCAGGTTTGGTCGAAGCGTTCGCAAGTCCCCGGGTTTCCCGGCCTTCAATTCTTCGCTTTCGACCTCACCCGCCCAGGATGAATCGAAACGCATCGGCATGCGCCCTCCGTCGTCACCCCTGCAGGGAGAGACAGGGGCGCGAAGACAAAAGAGGACGCTATGGAAATGTTCATGACCCCGGAATTCTGGGTCGCTGTCGGTCAGATCATCATGATCGACATCCTGCTCGGTGGCGACAACGCCGTCGTGATCGCGCTGGCCTGCCGCAAGCTGCCGCCCGCGCAACGCACCAAGGGCATTCTTTGGGGCACAGCCGGCGCCATCATCCTGCGCGTCATCCTGATCTTCTTTGCGCTCACGCTGCTGGCCATTCCGTTCCTGAAGCTGGTCGGCGCCATCCTGCTGCTGTGGATCGGCGTGAAGCTGCTGGCCCCCGAGCACGACGACGCGCACGGCAACATCTCCGGCAGCGACAAGCTGTGGGGCGCCGTCAAGACCGTGATCATTGCCGACCTGGTGATGAGCGTGGACAACGTCATCGCCATTGCCGGTGCCGCGCAAGGCGCGGGCGAAGGCCACCAGATGCCGCTCGTGATCTTCGGCCTGCTCGTGAGCATCCCGATCATCGTGTGGGGCAGCCAGCTGGTGATCAAGCTGATGGACCGCTTCCCGATGATCATCACGGCCGGCGGCATGCTGCTGGGCTGGATCGCCGGCACGATGGCCGTGTCCGACCCCGCGCTGGCGAACGCCGCCGCCTGGACCTGGGTGCCGAAGGTGCCGCAGACCGACGTCATCAAGTACGCCGCCGGCGCTGCCGGTGCGCTGCTGGTGCTGGCCCTGGGCAAGTGGGTGGCCGCACGCAACGCACGCAACAGGCCTGCCACGGCCGTGGCGGCCGACTGAGCCCCGCGAGGCACGCCAGAAACTTACGGGCCCCCACAGCCTCTGTCACTCTAACTACCTGAAGGAGCACGCCATGGAAAAGATCATTCTTTATGTCGACGACGTCACCTACGCCTGTGAGCAGTTCGCCGAACTGGCGCCGGACGCGAACAGCGTGGTGGCGCGCCATTGGGTGCTCGTGGCGTGCGCGCCGCGCATGACGCATCGCATCAGCAAGTGGGTGAGCCACAGCGCGCGCGAGAACTGGCGCGCCAAGTGGTTCAGCAAGGTGCAGGCGCAGATGCTGCCGCTGCTGGAGCGCAACGGCGGTGTGGTCACCCCGGTGCTGGCCAAGGGCCCGCTCGCCGACTTCACGGCGCAGCTCAAGCGCGAGCACGCCGCGGACCACGTGGTGGATGCGCGCCGCCCGAAGATCGGGGTCGACCTGGAGCCGGTGACGCCCGACCAGAAGCCGGCGCATCAGTCGGGCTGGGCCTTTCCCGGTGCCGTGATGGGCATGGGCGCGCTGCTGGTCATGGCGAACGAGCTGGCCGAGTAACACCAACAGCCAGCGCCAAGCGCTCGACGAGCCCCGGTGCGGCAACGCACCGGGGCTCGTTGTTTTTGGGGGGCTGCGGTATCCTGCGCCGCATGCGCATCATCATCAAATGGCTGCTCAGCGCTGTTGCGCTGCTGGCAGTGGCTTATCTCTACAGCGGTGTCCAGGTCAACAGCTTCGGCTCCGCGCTGATCGCGGCGGCGGTGATCGGGCTGCTCAACATGATCGTACGGCCGGTGCTGGTGGTGCTGACGCTGCCCGTCACCATCGTCACGCTCGGGCTGTTTTTGTTCGTGATCAACGCACTGCTGTTCTGGGCCGCGTCGGGGCTGCTGGGCGGCTTCCACGTGAACGGCTTCGTGGCCGCGCTGATCGGCTCGCTGATCTACTCGCTGCTGGGGCTGGTGATCGAGTCCGCGGTGGGCGGGCTGCTCTCCAAGCGCTGAGCGCTACTCAGCGGCGCTCTGCCGCTGGCCTGTTTCAAAGGCGGCTCTGCCGCTGGCCTGTTTCAAAGGCGGCTCTGCCGCTGTTTCACTTCAAAGGCGGCTCCGCCGCCTGTTCCTTCACCAGCACCTCCACCGCCCGCGCACGGGTGTCGATGATCGACGCCTCGTAGTGGTCGATCACCTTCGACTGGCGCACCAGCTCCTGCGCGGCCTTGAAGCGGTCGCGCGCCGCGGGGTAGTCGAGGATGGCGACATTGGCCTCGGCGTCGGCCCGCACCGCGCGCAGCGTGTCGCCTTCGGCGCCGTAGAGGTTGCCCAGCGCGCGCCACACGGTGGCGTCGCGCGGTTTGGCGGCCACCCAGTCGCGCAGCACGGGAATCAGGGGCGCGGGCTGGCGCATGGCGGTGGCGGCTTCGGCGGACAGCAGCATCTCGGGACGCTCCTTCGACTTGGGGTCGAGCAACGCGGCCGCCTTGGGCGCCGCACCCGCGGCCAGTTCGATCTCGGCGCCGAGCCAGCGTGCCTGTTTGGCGGCCGCCGGGTCATCGGCCGTGCGCGCCACCAGGCGCTCGAGCATCGTGCGCGCCGTCTTGTACTCGCGCATTTCCTTGGCCGACAGCGCGGCCGCGTACAGCGTGCCGGCCTGCTGCGCGGGCGAGCTCTTGGCAAACTCGCCGCTGCCGGCGGAATCGATCCACAGCCGCAGCACATCGACGCCGGGGCGCGTGAGAACGCGGGCGCGCGAGGCAATCATGGCGTGGTCCATGGCCAGCGGCAGCGGCGGCGCCGCGTCCATGCGGAACTGAAAGCGGCCCTGCATGTCGGAGATGCGCTCGGTGGTCAGCGGGTGGCTGCGCAGGTAGGGGAACGAGCCGTTGTCGTTCAGGCGCGAGGCGTACTGCAGCTTCTCGAACATGGCGGCAGCGCCCTGCGGCGCAAAGCCCGCCTGCGTCATCACGCCGAAGCCGATGCGGTCGGCCTCGCGCTCCATGTCGCGCGAAAAGTTCAGCTGGTTCTGCGCGAACATCGCCTGGCTGCCCATGATCACGGCCTGGCCGGCGTCGCCGCTGCGGCTGCGGCCGGCCGCGATCATGCCCAGAATCAGCCCGGCGATCATCAGCGGCATCTGCTTGCCCTGCTTGTCCATGATGCGCGAGATGTGGCGCTGCGTGACGTGCGAGAGCTCGTGGCCGAGCACCGTGGCCAGCTCGTCGCGGCTGCCCACCGCCGCGACCAGGCCCAGGTTGAGCCCCAGGTAGCCGCCGGGCAGTGCGAAGGCGTTGATGCTGCGGTCGCGCCCCAGCAGCACGGTCCAGGCAAAGCGCTCGTCGAGCTCGGGCGTGAGCTCGCCGCGGCTGCGCGCGGCCGTCAGCAGGCGCTGCCAGATCTCCTGCACGTAGGCGGCGATGACCGGGTCGTCGATGTAGTCGGGGTCGCGGTACAGCTCACGGGCAATCTGGTCGCCGAGGTGGCGCTCGGCGCTGGCCGTCATTTCGCCGCCGTCGCCCAGGCCGGGCAGCACCTGTTGAATCTGCTGCATCTGGGCCAGCGCGGGCACGGGCAGCAGCGCCTGGGAGGCTATCAAAAAAGTAGCGCACAGCGACCGCAGGGCGGGGGTCAACGGGCTTTTCGGGGGGCGGTGGGGAGTCAAGCGCGGCCTTCCTCGTCAGTGGCTCGGGCTCGTATGATGCGCCTTCAAACCGAACGTTCCACCATGAGCTCTCTCACCCATTTCGACGCCCAGGGCCAGGCCCACATGGTCGACGTCGCCGGCAAGCCCGCCACCCACCGCGTGGCCGTGGCCACGGGGCGCATCGAGATGCAGGCGGCCACGCTGGCGCTCATCGAATCGGGAACGGCCAAGAAGGGCGACGTGCTGGGCATTGCCCGCATCGCCGGCATCCAGGCTGCGAAGAAGACGAGCGACCTGATTCCGCTGTGCCATCCGCTGGCGCTGACGCGCGTGGCGGTTGCATTCGCGCTGGCCGACGCCGCTGGCGATGGCGTGCCGCAGGTGGCCTGCACCGCAACCGTGGAAACCGTCGGGCCGACCGGCGTGGAGATGGAAGCGCTGACCGCCGTGCAGGTGGCGCTGCTTACCATCTACGACATGTGCAAGGCGGTCGACCGGGGGATGCGGATCACCGATGTGCATGTGGTGGAGAAGCATGGGGGCAAGTCGGGGAGCTGGGTGGTGGGCCGCCCCGACTGAACGCAGGCCGGTGCACCGCGCCGCCTCGGGATCAGATCATTGCGCCGATGCCCCCGCGGCGTCCGGCGGTGCACCGTTCAACCAGTGCGCGAACTCCTTCGGAAACGCGTCGCTGAAGCGCTCCGCCTGGGCCTTGGCCTCGTCTTCGAGCCCGAGCATCTGGGCGCTTTCGATCCACTTGACGATCACGCGCGCCTCCGGCGAGAAGTGAATCACGCGCCGCGCCATCGCATGCACCTCGGCGGCATTGGCGGGCGTGACGGTGGTCAGCGTCAATTCCGCAAACTCCGCCTGACGGGCGAACAGCCATGTGCCTCGCACCTTGGCGAGCGTGTCTTCCTGGTAGGCCGCAAGGCGCTCGTCGCGCGGCAGGTAGAGCTGGCTCACGCGGATGTAGTCCCAGCCGGCGTACCCGACCACCGACAGCAGTACCGCGGCGGCAAGCGCTGACAACCTGGGCAACCTGGGCCGTGCCGCAGCGCTGCGCCGGCCCGGCCACAGGATGCCAAGACACAGCCCGAAAACCAGCTGGAACGGCCCATACCAAAGCGGGTACTCCAGCAGGCTGTGCAGCACGATCGCGCCCAGCATGCCCCACGCCATCAGGCGCGTGGGATCGCGCTCTTGCCAGGGCCTGGCGGCGAGCACCATCCAGAGAAAGCCGCCGCAGATCAGCACGGCGGCGGGAATGCCCAGCTCCACGGCCAGGTGCAGCGGGAGGTTGTGCGCGTTGTCCAGAATCTCGACGAACCGCGCGCCCGTGTAGTGGGTGCTGTAGTGCGCAAAGCTCAGTTCGCCCCAGCCCCAGCCGGTCCACGGGCGCTGGCCGATCAGCTCGAGCACGTTGTGCCACAGGATCAACCGGCTGTGATCGTCGGGCGCGCCGGTGTGCAGGCGCTGCAGCATGCTTTCGACGCCGCCGCTGCCGCCACCGACCAGCTGGGGAAGCGTCCAGGCGATGACGAAGTAGAGCGGGATGGTCGACAGCAGCACCACAGGCGAAGGCAGACGCAGCCGTGAACCATCTTTGCGTGAGCCGGCCTCTTCAGTGCGCCAGCCTCGACGCTCCCGCCTGGCGATGAAGCTCGCCACCCCCACGATCGACAGCAGTTGCAGCAGGCCCGTGCGAGACGTTGAAGCGGCCGCGGCGACCAACAGCAGCAGCGCCGCGGCCATCAGCCCGCGCCGTGCGCGCGGCGACGGATGCATGGCGTGGAGCCACAGAGCCGCGACCCAGGCCATGCTGATCAGCGTGGCGAACTGGTTGCGCTGGCGCAGGTTGCCGTAGGCCTGGCCCAGGGCGGGGGAGGTCGTCCAGGGGACGAGGGGCTCGGCGAGGCCGTAGTACTGGAGGAGGCCGAGGACGGCGCTGACGAGGCCCGCCGCCAGGATTCCCCAGGCCAGCGCAGCGGCCCCCTGGGCGGCGCTCGACATGCGTGCGCCCACCAACGCGGCCATCGCGACAGCCGCCACCGCAGCGCAGGCCGGAAGCCAGAAGCCCCATGGGTCGCCGCGGAACAGCGCAATGCACACCGCGCACAGCGCAAGCCAACCAAGCACGCCGGCGCTGGGGATGTTGCCCTTGGGGTCGCTACGCCATGCCAGGAGCGCGATACACGCCCATGCGCAGAGCAACTGCCAGACATTGACGGACGGGCCGGCCACCCAGGGGAACACAAAAGGAAGGGCGATCAGCGCCGCGCGGAGGGAGGGCATCGGCGGAATTGTGCAGCGCCAAGCCCGTCGGGCTTTTGGCGATTAGCTAACTAATCCTTACAAACGGCGGTCGCCGCCCGACAAGCGGCACGCGCGCCGCAAAGCGCCTGCGGCATCATCTTTATTTACATTCCGCCACATTTAAGTGCGCATGTTCACAATTTAACTTCGCGCTGCTCCGATGAACTCCTTATCCCGCCAGGCCAGAAACGTCCGTCGTGTCGCAGGCTTCTCGCTGGTCGAAGTGCTGGTCTCCATCGTCGTGCTGTCGTTCGGCATGCTGGGCATGGTCGGCTTGCAGGCGGCCTCGCTGCAGGCCAACCGCGACGCGCGCCTGCAGTCGACGGCGGTGGTGCTGGCGCGCGAACTGGCGGAGATGATGCGGGGCAACAAGACCCAAGCGCTCCTTGCGTCCGGCAATCCTTACCTGATGGCCGCGACAAGCCATCCGCTGGCTGCCCCCACACCGTCATATTGCCTCTCGGTCGGCCAAAACTGTGGCGTCGACGCCGGCGCTGTCGCCCAGGCCGAGCTGACCGACTGGCTGGCACGGGTGGACGATGCATTGCCAGGCGCAAGGATCGCCATCTGCCGCGACACGGAGCCTTTCGCCCCCGACGGCACCGCCCAATGGGGTTGCACTTCCACCAGCGACGGCGACCCGATCCTGGTGAAGATCGGCTGGACCCGCCCGTCATTCAACAGCAGTGACGGCGCCCAGCAGCAAGCATCGAGCCGCCCTTCCGTCGTACTGCCGGTCACGCCGGGGAGCACGCTGTGAGCGCCACTTCAAGCCGCCGCGCCGTTCGCGGCCTCACGCTGATCGAGCTGCTCGTTGCCATGGCGGTGGGCCTGGTGGTGGTGCTGGCGGCGGTGTCCGCCCTGACCGTGGCACGCCGCGGCTTCACCACGGTCGATGCCGCCTCGCAACTGCGCGACAACGGCCGCTTTGCGGCGGACATGATCCAGCGCATTGGCGTGCAGACCGGCTACAAGGACGTGTTCTTCGCCGCAACCTCCCGGCAGGCCACCACGACCGACCCCGCGCCGAGCGTCATGGGCTTCAACAACGCCAAGGTCAACCTGACCAGCCCGCTGACCACCTCCACCGCGCGGCCGACCGCCGAAGCGGGCACCGGCAGCGACGTGCTCATCATGCAGTACCAGGTGTCGCAGACCCTCACCCTCACCGCGGACACCGGCGCCGACAAGTCCATGATCGATTGCGCCGGCAATGCCCCGGCAACGGTCGCGAACGTCAACGACGCGGGGGCACGCGACGCGCGTGTGGCCAGCATCTTCTCGGTGGGCCTGAGCCAGGGCGAACCGTCTCTTCTGTGCACCTACCTGGACGCGGCGACGAACACATGGATGTCCAGCCCCATCGTGCAGGGCGTGGAAAACTTCCAGGTGCTGTATGGCGTGGACGGTGTCACGGTGGGGGTGGCCCCGGCTGCGAATGCGGCCACGCCCAACGTGCCGAACGCCTACTTGCGCGCCGACCAGATGAACGTCCCCGGCAATGCCGCCGGCACCAATGCCAACTGGCGCCGGGTGCGCAGCCTGCGCATCGGCATGGTGCTGCGCAGCGCCCAGGGTGCCGCGCAGGACGCGCAGTCGCAGACCTTCTTGCCGTTCGGTCCTGCCAAGAACAGCGCGAGCGCCGCGGCCGGCAGTGCGTTCGCCAATAGCCAGGACGATGCCGAAACGGTCTTCACGCCCACGCCCGACGGGCGGCTGCGGCAGGTATTGACCTTCACCATTCACCTGCGCAATGACCAGGGGCTTTGACATGAAGCAAACACTTCCCTTCCGTGCGGCGCGTCAGCGCGGCGTGTCGCTGATCATCGTGCTGCTGTTGCTGGTGATCGTTTCCATTCTTGGCGTGGGCGCGGCACAGATCGCCACCATGGGCGAGCGCAGCGCGCGCAACGACCGCGACATGCAGGTCGCCTGGCAGTCGGCCGAGGCCGCACTGATGGACGCCGAATTCGACATCCACGGTCCGGGCACCACCGACAGGAAAGCCGTGTTCACCGACATGGCCAACACCAATGCCTTTGTCAGCGGCTGCGGCGACTCGGGCAACAGCAAGGGCCTGTGCACGCTGGTGACGACAGGCCAGCCGGCGTGGCTGGCTGTGGACTTCAATGCCACGACCAACGCAAAAACTGCGGCCTTCGGAGATTTCACCGGGCGCGCCTTTCCAGCCGGCGACACGGGCATTCAACCGTTCAAGGCCCCGCGCTACGTCATCGAGCCGATCGAAGACCCGTCCAACCGGGACATCTCGGGCTCCACCACCAAGTACATCTACCGCGTGACAGCCATGGGCTTCGGCCCGCGCGCCGACATCCAGGGTGTCGTGCAGATCCTCTACCGCGACTGAAGCGAGCCGCCTCCATGAAAACGTCCACTTCCAATCCACGGCGCTGGTTTGCGCGACCCCGCACGCTGGCATGGCTTGCCTTTCCGTTGGTGGCAGCGGTGCTTGCGGTGTCCATTGCGGGCATCACCGGCTCGGCGCCCAACATCAAGCCCATTGCACTGGCCAGCGACCCGCTTTACGCGACCACCTCCGGCGACAAGCCGGTGCTGGCGCTGGCGCTGTCGGTGGAGTACCCGACCGTGGGCGCGCAATACACGCCCGGCGGCGACTCCGACAACACCTACAGCAACCTGAACGAATACATCGGCTACTACGACGCCAACGCCTGCTATTCGTACAACAACGCACCCACCGAGACGCTCCCCAGCGGCTTCAGTGCGTCGGACTACAAGCGCTTCGACCGGATCATGTCCAGCACGCGCACCGACCGCAAATGCGACGACGGCTTCAGCGGCAACTTTTTGAACTGGGCGAGCAGCTCGGCCATCGACATGCTGCGCCTGGCGCTGTCGGGCGGCGACCGCTACATCGACACCACCGACCTGACCGTCCTGCAGCGCGCGGTGCTCCCCAACGGAGACCCGATCTGCATGTGGAACTCCACCAACTTTCCGTCCAAGCAACTGCCGCGCGACGGTGGTGGCAGCGGCACCTACTGGGGCGCGGTGCCTCAGCGCATGATCAACGCGGCCGGCACCAACGACATCTGGGTGGCCAACACACTGAACCGCATCTACTTCGGTACGGCCAGGGGCGGCAGCTGTGGCGCACCGACCAGCTACAACCTGACCATGATTCCGTCGGCGGCGGCCATCGGCCCGATCACAAACTTCAACGGCGCCAAGCCGGCCGATGTTTCCTCCACCAGCTGCGCCGCGGAAGGCGGCAATTGCGCCTTCACGGGCGTGCGGGAAGTTTGGTACGGCGCCAACAACAGCTGGAAGGTCGCGCCCGTGTCGAACGGCGTGACCTGCAGCAATGGCGTGTTCGGCGATCCGTTGTCCGGCACGGTCAAGGCTTGCTACACGCGGGCTTACACGGGAACCTGGACGCCGCCCAGTTCGGCGAACGGCCTCAACAGCGAAGGCTATTTCTTTTCGCGCGTGAAGGTCTGCGAGAAAAAAACGGACGGCACCCTCGCCGATGCCCGCGACTACACCTTCTGCACCAAGTACCCCAGCGGCAACTACAAGCCGACGGGCACGGTGCAGAAGTACAGCGACCAGCTGCGCCTGGCCGCCTTCGGCTACCTGCTCGACCAGACCAACAGCGCGGACAACCCACCCGGGCGCTACGGCGGCGTGCTGCGCGCGCCCATCAAGTACGTGGGTGCCAAGACCTTCGACATCAACGGCGTGGAGAACACCGCGTCCGGAGGCAACGCCGGCGCCGAATGGAACGCCACCACCGGCGTGTTCGCGGCCAACCCTGACGGCAGCACGCTGACGGGCACCAACGCCGGCTTCGGCGTGAGCGGGGTCGTGAACTACCTCAACAAGTTCGGGCGCACCGGCACGGCGGGCATGTACAAGAAGTACGACCCGGTCAGCGAGCTCTACTACGAGTCTTTGCGCTACCTTCAGGGCCTGCAGCCGAGCCCCATTGCCACGGACGGCTTGTTACCGGCCATGTACGACGGCTACCCCGTGTTCAAGACCTGGGCCGACCCCTACGGAGACGGCCGCTCCAGCACGAGCAACTATGCGTGCCTGAAGAGCAACATCGTGGTCATCGGCGACATCAACACGCACGATGGCAACAATCGCTTTCCAATACCGAGCCCGACGGCGAACGTGCCGGATGTGACTGCCTGGACCAACTTTGCCAGGGCTTTCGAGACCGGCACGAACACGACCTACGTCGATGGTCAGGGCACGGACCAGCACACGACGGGCAACCCCGCCACCAACGGCAGCCCGCGCAGCGAGTCGATCATCGGTCACTCTTATTGGGCGCATACGCACGACATCCGAGGCGCCGCCTGGACCGATCAACCCACCTTGCAACGCCCCGGACTGCGCGTGAAGAGCTTCTTCTTCGACGTGAACGAATACGGCGCACAGAACTCGGACGCCACCCGGCGCAACAACAACCAGTTCTTCACGGCGGCCAAGTACGGCGGCTTCGAGTCCGACCCGGCCAACACCGGCAGCAAGCCCTTCAACACCTTCGGCAACCCCTTCAAGCGGCAGGACGGCACGGTCGACCCCAACGTCTGGCAAGACCCCGCCCGCACCGGCGAGGCCAGCACCTACTACCTGCAGAGCAACGCACGCAGCGTGCTGAACGCCTTCGACAGCATCTTCAGCCGCGCCTCCACCTCGGCACGAAGCATTGCCGGCAGCGCGGTGCAGTCCAAGTCGCTGCAGACCACCAATGCGGTGTACCAGGGCGCCTTCGACACCAGCGACTGGAGCGGTGACCTGCTGGCATTGCCTATATCCATCACCGGCACCACTGCCAGCATTTCGCCCACCGCCATCTGGTCGGCCTCGACCCGTATGGCCCAGGTTTCCGCACCTGCGACCTCGCGCACCATCGTCGTCGGGCGTCCCGGCAATGCGGTGCCGAAGGCCAGCGATTTCCTTTACGACTCGCTGACGGACGCGCAAAAAGCCGACCTGAACAAGCTGACCCCCGCGGCGGCAGCCGACACGCTAGGCCCCGACCGCGTGAGCTACCTGCGCGGCAGCAACTCACGGGAAGGCTCGCCGTTCCGCCGCCGCAACAACAAGCTGCTGGGCGACATCATCAATTCGGGCGTCGTGTACTCGGGCGCGCCGGCCACCAACATCAACTCCGCCACCTACGCCGCGTTCAGAACCGCCAACCTCAGCCGCACGGCGGCCGTGTTCGTGGGCGCCAACGACGGCATGCTGCATGCCTTCAATGCCGGCACCGGGAACGAACTGTTCGGCTACATCCCCAGCTGGATGACGCCCAAGCTGGCAGCGCTGACCGACCCCAACTACCTGTCGGCCCACCAAAGCTATGTCGACGGCCCGCCGGTGGTGGCCGAAGCACAGGTGGGTTCCACCGGCACATCGGCCGACTGGAAGACCGTGCTGGTGTCCGGCACCGGCGCCGGTGGGCGCGGCGTGTTCGCGCTGGACGTGACCGACCCGACGGCGTTCTCCGCGTCGAAGGTGATGTGGGAGTTCACGCAGGACGACGACATCGACATGGGCTTTGTCGTGGGCCAGCCGCAGATTCTGAAGATGCGCACCAGCGCCCCGAGCGCCGCGACCGCCACCTACAAATGGTTTGCGGTGGTGGCGAGCGGCGTGAACAATTACACCAAGGTCAACGCCAACGGCGACTGGAGCACCGGCAGCCCCTCGCTGTTCCTGCTAGACCTGTCGAAGGCGCCCGAGGCGGCTTGGCTCTCGGGCACCAATTACTACAAGGTGGAACTGCCCTTCAACCCTACGCTGGCCGTGACCAAGGCCACCGGCCTGATCAACTTCAAGGCGGCCATTGCCACCGGCGGCAACCGCGAAGTGGCGCAGCTCTATGCGGGCGACCTGCACGGCAACATGTGGAAGCTCGACTTTGCCAGCCACGGCACCTCCGAATGGAACATGGCGAACCTGTCGGCCTTCAAGAACGCGGGCAGCAGCAACGCGCCCTACCCGCTCTTTGTTGCGAAGGACAGCAACGGCAACGTGCAACCCATCACCATGGCCCCCACGCTGGTGGCTTCCACCAACAACACCAACGCCGTGCAGGTGGCGTTCGGCACCGGCAAGTACCTGGAGACGGACGACCGGGCGTCGACCGCGCAGAACTCGTTCTACGTGATCTACGACAACGGAACCACCGTGGCCGACGCATCGCCCGTGGGCAGCGGCGCCATCAGCGGACGTGCGCGGATGCGGGCGGCGAGCATCTCGTCGGCGGGCGCCATCACCGTTCCCTCTTTCACATGGGGACGTGCCACGGCCGACCTGACTAGCGCATCGACCGTGAGTTCAGGCTGGTACCTCGACTACGCGGTCAGCAAGGAGCGCCAGGTGAGCGGGGCGCTGCTGACGGGCAACAACCTGATCTTCGGCAGCCTGATTCCGGGCAGCGCGGGTGACTCGGCCTCCTGCGGCGTGAGCGGGGGCAGCGGCAACTCGTACATCATCAACGTGGACACGGGCTCGGGAACGCAGACCGCATCGACGGTCGGCATCATGGGCCAGCCCCTGGTGATCGAAGTGGCCAATACGGTCGTGGAAGCCAGCAACAGCACCGGCCGGCGCACGAGAAAAGTCACCAGCCAGACGATTGCACAAGGCTCCGGCGGCGTCGGCAATGCCGGCGGTGGCGCCGGCGGCAACGGGCAGACGGAAGTCATCATCATCGGTGGCCGATTGAGCTGGCGGCAGATCAACAACTACCTCGACCTGAAGCGCGGATCGTGAACATGACCAACCTCAAGAAACGCGGCGCGATGCGCGGCTTCACGCTGATCGAGCTGATGATCGTCGTGGCCATCGTTGGCATCCTGGCGGCGATTGCCTATCCGGCATATACCGACTCGGTGCTGAAGGGCAAGCGCGCGCAGGCGCGCACTGCGCTGCTGGAGTTGATGCAGCAGCAGGAGAGGTACATGACGCAGCACAACTCCTACTTGGACTTCAACACCAGCGTGACGGGGGCGCTTACCCAGGGGACGATGGCCTTGCCAGATCCCTTTCCGTTCAAGAATTACTCGGGTGACAGCGGGACGTCACCGGCTTACTGGATTACTGCTGGGGTGTGCTCTTCGACTTCGAACCCCAACGAATGCATCAAGCTGATTGCCAAACCTACGCGTACCGATGCATTGGTCGGTGATCTGACCCTTACGAGTACTGGCGTGAAAGGCTGTTCGGGCACGGCTTCGAGCGCCAACTTCAGGCTTTGCTGGCCATGAAAGTCTGTTCGTTTGGCAAGCAACTTCAGGGCTTCACCCTCATCGAGCTGATGGTCACGATCTCCATTGCGGCGGTCTTGCTTGTCATCGGAATACCGAGCTTTGTCGCATTCCAGAGAAGCTCGGAGCTGACCTCCGCCGCAAATTCATTCGTCGCCGCGTTGGGGGCGGCGCGTGGAGAGGCGATGAAGCGCGGGCTACAGGCGGTCGTCGTGCCGCTGGCAAACAACGACTGGGCGACCGGCTGGACCGTGTTTGTCGATACCGACCACAACCAGCAGTTCAATGGGTCGGACATCCTCGTCCAGCAACAGAGTGCGCTGCCGAGCTACTTCGCGGCGACGGGCCAAGGCACAGCACAACTTGACCCTGCGTACATCATGTTCAACCCGTCGGGCTACACCCAGACGAGCGGATCTGTTTTTCAGTCGGCGACGCTGAAGATCGAGCGCAATGACATCTCGGGTGCAGAGAAGATTCAGCAGACGCGGATTGTGGTGATTGCAAAGACGGGGCGGGCGAGGGCATGTCAGCCTGCGACGGATACGACGTGTACGACCTCGGCTAGCCAATAGACAATCGCCAATCGCCAATCGCCAATCGCCAATCGCCAAATTTCATAGCGATCATCGCCCTAGTTTCTCGGTCACACGCCACATTTAACTGGCAGACCATATGCGATTGCAATCAGGCTGGGCCAAAGCACGAGATTCCCAGCCTGCGATTTATGGAAATTGCAGATTTTCAACACTAAATAAAACTCGGGTGTTATAGCGCCGAAATTAATGCAGTCACACGCCCGCAGAGTAGCTCACAACTATTCGCGAGCATGCCGCGAAAAATTTTCCGCCTTTGAAAATCTCGTTATAAGATTGGGACAGCGATATCTCAATGGCAACGCACTCAATCCTGGGGCAATTTTTTTAGAAAAAATTATCCAAAAGAATTTTTGGACGTGGGACATAGTCGATCTTTAGGACATTGAGATTTTCTCTCTCGCATCTGGGCCTTGTCACTGGCCTCTACGCGTTGAACTTCGAGGGTTCGATCTTGTCGGGCGGGCGTGGCGAAGATGCACTTGAAGATCGCTTTTCGGTGTGAGTGGAGGTAAAAGTGATGATGCCCGAGGATCTCCGCATTGCATGCCGTGCTTGCGCAGCCACACTAACACCGGTAGAGCAGCACTGCATGCCGCAACACACTAGGCCTGCTAGCAGGCCAGCTCGCCTTTTTTACCTCATCAGCTTAAAAGTGAGCGTGTTGTCACGCTGTGTGCTTTTGATGCCTAATTTCATTGACACTTTAAAAAAAAGGTGTTGGTCTCATTAAGGGGCGTCAAACAAACGTAAAAAAGCCGCCCGAAGGCGGCTAATTCATTTTTTACAGGGTATTAACGGCATTCAGCAGGAGCGTACTTAGCGGGCATCGTGCCAGGGGCAACAGCGGTCAGGCCGCGCGTCGTTGCCGTCGCGTTAAGCAGAGTTGCACATGCCCAGTCGATCGAGCCGGTCACGGTGCCGAGCGGGAGCTTTTGTACATTCGGCGTGAAGACGACAGTTTTGCCAGCAGCGTCGGCGGGCAGGCCAGATTGGGCAGCGGATGACGTCGTGACAGTGATAACGCCAGTAGCCGCGGTGATTTCGACGGACTCGACGTACTTGGACTTATTTTCTGCAGCGCCCTTCGCATCCCAAGCTGCCTTGGCAGCGGTCACGCCGGTCAGACCATCCGTCTGAAAAGCTTCGCTAATCATGGCCTTCGGCGAAGTTGCTGCAATGATGGCTTCAGTCACCTTCGCACGAACCGTGTAGTCCTGATACGCCGGCAGAGCCACAGCAGCCAAGATACCAATGATCGCCACGACGATCATCAATTCGATAAGGGTGAAGCCGGCCTGTGCGCGGCGGGCGAGAGTGCGATGGTTCATGAAACTAACTCCGGGTTGGTTGGTTGTTACGCCGGGAACCTGCCCGGTGCCCAGTACCTTTCGCAGCATCTGTGCCACCCGCTTTTCAATCGTTTACACCTCAAAATTAGTGATTTTGTTCACAGTCCAGTTACAGCAAGCGACACATCTTGCTCGTGGCCGAGACAAATGGTGACAACTTTGTCACCAACCCGCACCCGGCAACCTCAAAACGTCAGCACCCCGTCCGCCTTCAGCCACCGAATGTCCCGCTGCGCCAGGCCGGCCACCTGCCGCGCCGCCAGTTCCTCGATCTGGCTCATGATTTCCTCGGTTTCGGCCGGCTTGGTGTGGGTGATGTAGATCGGGTACTGCTTGCCCGGGTCGATCAGCGCCAGTTCGTCCGCAAGCACCGCCGGCGACAGGTGAAGGCTGCGTTGCGCCAGCACCTGTTCGCGGCTGCTGAATGCCGTCTCTATCACCAGCATGGCCACGTCCAGCGCGTTCACCCGCTCCCAGAAGGGCGCGTTGCGTTCTGTGTCGCCGCTGAACACCCAGTGCGCGCCGCCCTCGGCCCGCCGAATGGCAAAGCCGCAGGCGGGCACGGTGTGCACCGCCGGCAGCACCTCGATGCGCTTGGGCGCGCGGCTGCCCAGGTGCAGCGCCTGGCCCACGGCAATGTCGTGGAAGGTGACGAAGGGCGCGTCCAGGCTCGGAATGCTCTCGAAGTCGGGCCAGATGACGTTGTTGAACACATGCACCCGCAGCGCCTCGATGGTGGCGCGCAGCGCATGCACGCGCAGCGGCCGGGCGCGGCGGCTGCCCACGGCGTCCAGCATCAGGGGCAGTGCGGCAATGTGGTCGAGGTGGCTGTGCGTGAGCACCACGTCGTCGATGGCGGCCATTTCGTCCAGCGTGAGCTCGCCCACACCAGTGCCTGCGTCGACCAGCAGGTCGGTGTCCACCAGAAACGAGGTGGTGCGGCAGCCTTTGGCGATGGCGCCCGAGCAACCCAGCACGCGAACCTGCATTGTGAGAGACCCCTTTTTTGTGTCTGTCGTCATTTGGTTTCGAACCGGGTTGCGCCGTCCCAGTCAGGGTCTTGCGGGCGCAACGCCATCGAGGCTAAACGCTGGGCGTAGAGCTGGTAAAGGACTTTTTTGGTGTCTGAGGCGAGCAAAGGGGCCAGCAGGCTGCGGCCCACGGCCCAGTCCTGGCGCCTGTAGGCGGCCAGCACGTCACTCCAGCGCGCAAGGAGCTGGCGGGTCTGCTCGATGGTCTCGGGGGTGCGCGCGGCCAGGGGGGTGAACACGACGACGACCTGGGCCTTGCCCTTGACGCGCACGCTGTCGAGCTCCTGCCACACGTGGTTTTGCGCCAGCGCGCGGGTGGCGCCGCTGGCCACGATTTCCATGCCGTAGTGGCCGCTCAGCCCCTCCAGGCGCGACGCCAGGTTCACCGCGTCGCCCACCACGGTGTAGCTGCGGCGCGCGGTGGAGCCCATGTCGCCCACGCTCATCACGCCGCTGTTGATGCCGATGCCCACGCTGATCTGCGGCCGCCCGCTTTCGCGGTGGATGCGGTTGATGTCGTGCACGGCCTGCGCCATGTCCAGCGCCGCCTGCACGGCCAGCGTGGCGTGGTCGGGGGTGTCGATGGGCGCGCCCCAGAAGGCCATGACGCAGTCGCCCATGTATTTGTCGACGGTGCCGCGGTGCGCGCTGATGACGTCGGTGAGCCGGCTGAACACGGTGTTCAAAAAGGCCTGCAGCTCGGCCGGCGCCATCTGCTCCGACAGGCGGGTGAAGTCGCGCATGTCGCAGAACAGCACGGTCATGGGCTTGCTCTCGGCGCGCATGCTGTAGCGGTCGGGGTGCACCATCATTTCGTCGACCAGCTGCGGCGGCACGTAGGTGCCGAAGAGGCGCACCAGCCCGCGCCGCGCATGCGATTCGACGAAATAGCCCCAGCTCATGTTGATGGCGAAGGCCAGCGCGGCCATCGCCAGCGCCGAGGCCAGCGGCAAGACCAGGCCGTGCGCCACGTAGAGCCAGAGGTTGAGGCCGGCCAGGCCGACCATGGTGCCCACGGCCAGCAGCAAGGCGCGCGGCGCCGACAGCAGGGACAGGCCGAAGGCCAGCAGCACGCCCGCCACCAGCACGGTCAACACCTCGTAGCCCGGCGCGTAGTCGGGCACGCTGAGCAGGCGGTGGTCGAGCAGGCCTGAGACCACGTTGGCATGCACCTCCACGCCCGGGAAGGCGGCGTCGACCGGGGTGGCCCGCAGGTCCTGCAGGCCGGGCGCGGTGGCGCCGACGAGCACGATGCGGTCTTTCAGCTCGCCGGGCGCGAGCTTGCCTTCGAGCACGTCGGCGGCCGACACGTAGCGAAAAGATCCGCCCTGCACGCCGCCGGGGCCGCGAAACGGTACCTGCATGCTGGCCGACTGATCGACCGGAATGCGCAGCCGGTCCAGCCGCAGCGATTCAAGGCGGGGCGCGGCCCCGTCCGACGCAAACGCCGGGCGCACCGCCGGAGCGCCGTTGGCAAGCCGGTACACCGCCAGCCCCAGCGATTCGTAGTAGCCGGGCTGCGCCTGGTCGCCCTGGTAGCGGGCCACGAGCGGCACGCCGCGGATCACGCCGTCGCCATTGGCGCCGACCAGCATGTTGACGAAACCCGCCACCGGCACGGCCTGGGCCAGCGCGGGCAGGCTGGCACCGAAGCCGTTCCAGGTCGTGCCGTAGGTGCCGCCCGCGGGGAAGGCGCTGAGCGCAATCAGCGGCGCGGCGGGCAGCTGGCCCTTGGCGCGAGGCGGCTGCGTGTGGTTGAAGTAGTAGCCGAGCGCCACGCGCCGGCCTTGCAGCGCCTGGGCGAAGGTGGCGTCGTGGTCCAGCGAGGGCGCGAGCCGCTCGACCTCGGGCGCCAGGCCGGGCATGTCTTTGAGCGGTCCGCGGGCCAGGGCGCGCAAACGCTCCAGGCCGGAGCTGCGGTCGGGCTCCAGGAACATCACGTCGAAGCCGACCACGGCCACCTGCTGGCGGTCGAACAGTTCGGTGGCCAGGCCGGCCATCTTGTCGCGCGGCCAGGGCCACTGGCCCTCGCGCGCCAGGCTCGCGTCGTCGACATCGACGATCACCACGCGCGGGTCGAGTGTGCGCGGCATGGTGGCGCGCAGGCGAATGTCGTAGATCAGGCGGTCCAGCCGCTCGAATGCGCTCAGCGGCCAGGCGCCGGTGGCATGCGCCAGGGCCAGCAACAGCGGCAGCAAGGTGATGGCAATGCGCGACCCGTGCCGCCGCAGCGTGCTCACGGCAGCCCGTCCCGGCGGGCGCTGCCGCGGCAAGCCAACAAAAGGCCCCTAGATGCGGACGAACTGCATGCGGGTGGCGCCGCCAAGCTCGAGCACGTCGCGCTCCTGCAAGGCGACCGCCTCGGTGCCCAACTGCAGGCCGTTGAGCGTGACGTTGCCTTCGACGCCCGCGGCCACATAGCCCTGCCGGCGCCGCGTGACGACGGCCACGGCCACACCGGGCTTGCCGATGGTGGTAACGACCTTCTGCAGGGGAACGTCCTGCCCTTCATTGGCACCCGACAGCACCCGCAGCACAGGAATGCCCAGCTCGACCAGCGCGCCCGACTCGGTGGGCGCCGAAGACAGCGGCATGGAGCCGGAGTGCGCGGGGTGGTCGGCCAGCGTCGTGCGCGCGGAACCGGGGCCGATGGCCACGTTGCTTCGGGCACGGAAGTGAATGCGGCAGCCGCCAACCTCGATGACATCGTTGTCCTGCAGCGCCTGCTTCTGGATGGCCAGTGCATTGACGTAGGTGCCGTTGGTGCTGTTGAGGTCTTCAATTTCGACTTCGCCATCGCTCATGTGCAGCACGGCATGCTCGCCGCTGACCGCCAGGTTGTCGATCACGATGTCGTTGTAGGCACGCCGGCCGAGCGTCGTGCGTTCCTTGGCGAGTGCCACTTGCCCGATGACCACGCCATCGACCGAAATGATCATCTTCGGCATTGCCGACTCCCCGAATGCAAATCTTGAATGATGGCAAGCGAAACGGTGGGGTGCCGTCCAGGCCTGCTACTTGGCTGTGCGAGGTGTTTCCACAATGCCAGCACTTGCCAGAACAACCGAAATATTGTCCCGTCCGCCATTGTCGTTTGCAATTGCAACCAAAAGTGCGGCTTTTTTCTGCAGTCCGACATCGTGCTGCAGAAGCGTGAAAAGCTGCTCATCTGAAACCATTTCGCTTAATCCGTCGGAGCAGAGCATATACAGGTCGCCGGGCCTTGCGCTGTGCTCGTGCATTTCGAGCATGACCTGCGCCTCCACGCCAACGGCGCGGGTCACGAGGTTGCGGGTGGGCGAATTCAGCGCTTCTTCGGGCGTGATGGCGCCGGCGTCCAGCTGTTGCTGGCGCAGCGAATGGTCGCGGGTGAGCAGTTCGAGCTTGTTGTTGCGCAGGCGGTAGCAGCGCGAGTCGCCAATGTGGCCGACCACCACGCGCTGGGGCCTGAAGGCCGCCAGCACCAGCGTGGTTCCCATGCCTTGCAGCTCGGGGTTGGTGGTGCCCTCATGCAGGATGGCGCCGTTGGCATCGTCGGTGGCGGCCTGCAGCGCGCGGCGCACCACGCGCGCCGGCGCCTGCATGCCGGCCTGGGCAAACCAGCGCCCGAAGCTGGCGTGCAGCAGCGAAATGGCCATGGCGCTGGCCACCTCGCCGCCCTTGTAGCCGCCCATGCCGTCGGCCAGCAGGGCCAGGCCGAGGGCCGAGTCGACGTGCACCGCGTCCTCGTTGTGGGCGCGCAGCCGGCCGACATCGGTCACGGCGGCAAACTCCCAGGCCAGGGGCGGACGGGTCGAGAACAGGGAAACGCCGACACTCACCATGGTTAGCGGGCGCCAGCTTCTCTGGAACTCAGTGTGCAGCGGCGTGCGCACGCCGTTGCATCAGGCGACCGACGCCCACCACGAACAATGCACCGGCGGCAGCTGCCGCGTAATGCAACCAGGGGTTGGCCGCGAGGGTGTCGCGCAGTGCCACGTCGCTCACGATGGTTTCGCCGCCAACCCAGCCGATCAGCGCGGCGCCCAGCATGACGATGATCGGGAAGCGTTCCATGAGCTTGATCATGAGGGTGCTGCCGAAAATGACCAAGGGAATACTGATCGCCAGGCCGAGCACCAGCAGCACCATGCTGCCCTGCGCGGCGGCCGCCACGGCAATCACGTTGTCCAGGCTCATGACCAGGTCGGCCAGCAGGATGGTGCGCACGGCCACCATCATGCTGCCGTATTCCTTCGATTCGCCTTCGCCGTCGTCGTCGCTGCTGAGCAACTGCGTGCCGATCCACAGCAGCAGCAGGCCGCCGATGATCTGCAGAAACGGCAGCGCCAGCAGCTTGGCCGCCACCACCGTGAGCACGATGCGCAGCACCACGGCCGCGCCCGAGCCGAACATGACGGCTTTTTTCTGTTGCGCGGGCGGCAGCGATCGCGCCGCCATGGCGATCACGACGGCGTTGTCGCCCGACAGAATGATGTTGATCCAGACGATCTTGAGCAGACCTATCCAGAAATCTGTGCTTTGAAGGAGTTCCATGTCTCTGATCCCACTGTGTTTTATTTGAAAAAAGCGCCCGCAATCCAGTGCGGGCGCTTTTTTATTTCTGCGTGGTCCTCGTGGTGCTGCGGCCAGCCGCAGCCCTGAAGCCGTCTCTTACAGGCGTGCCTTGAGCAGCTTGGCCAGCTCGGAGAAGTTGCGCGTCACGGTGAAGCCGCACTCTTCCATGATGGCGAGCTTGGCGTCGGCCGTGTCGGCACCGCCGGAGATCAGGGCGCCGGCGTGGCCCATGCGCTTGCCGGGAGGGGCAGTGACACCGGCGATGAAGCCGACGACCGGCTTCTTCATGTTGTCCTTGCACCAGCGGGCTGCGTCAGCCTCGTCCGGGCCGCCGATTTCGCCGATCATGATGACCGCGTCGGTGTCCGGATCGTCGTTGAAGGCCTTCATCACGTCGATGTGCTTCAGACCGTTGATCGGGTCACCGCCAATGCCCACTGCCGACGATTGGCCCAGGCCAATTTCGGTCAGTTGAGCCACGGCTTCGTACGTCAGCGTGCCCGAGCGCGAGACCACGCCGATGCGGCCCTTGCGGTGGATGTGGCCGGGCATGATGCCGATCTTGATTTCGTCGGGCGTGATCAGGCCGGGGCAGTTGGGGCCCAGCAGCAAGGTCTTCTTGCCGCCGGCCGCTTCCTTGGCCTTCATGCGGTTGCGCACTTCGAGCATGTCGCGAACCGGAATGCCTTCGGTGATGCAGATCGCCAGGTCCAGGTCGGCTTCAACGGCTTCCCAGATGGCGGCCGCCGCGCCTGCCGGCGGCACGTAGATCACCGACACGGTGGCGCCGGTTTGCGAAGCGGCTTCCTTCACCGAACCGAAGATCGGAATGTTGAAGATCGACTCGCCGGCCTTCTTCGGGTTCACGCCGGCCACGAAGGCGTTCTTGCCGTTCGCGTATTCCTGGCACTTTTCCGTGTGGAATTGACCGGTCTTGCCGGTAATGCCTTGGGTGATGACTTTGGTGTCTTTGTTGATGTAGATCGACATGACGTTTCCTTAGGCTTTCTTGACTGCTGCCACGACCTTCTGGGCCGCGTCCGCCATGGTGTCGGCGCTGATGATCGGCAGGCCCGAATCGGCCAGCAGCTTCTTGCCTTCGACTTCGTTGGTGCCCTTCATGCGCACCACCAGCGGCACTTGCAGGTTCACGGCCTTGCAGGCCGCGATCACGCCGGTGGCGATGGTGTCGCACTTCATGATGCCGCCGAAGATGTTCACGAGGATGGCTTCCACGTTCTTGTTCTTCAGCATGATCTTGAAGGCTTCGGTGACCTTCTCGGGGGTGGCGCCGCCGCCCACGTCCAGGAAGTTGGCCGGCTCGCCGCCGAACAGCTTGATGGTGTCCATGGTGGCCATGGCCAGGCCGGCACCGTTCACCAGGCAGCCGATGTTGCCGTCCAGCGAGATGTAGGCCAGGTCGAACTTGGAGGCTTCCACTTCGGCCGCGTCTTCTTCGTCGAGGTCGCGCAGGGCCACGATTTCGGGGTGGCGGAACAGCGCGTTGCTGTCGAAGTTGAACTTGGCGTCCAGCGCCATCACGTTGCCCTTGCTGTCACGGTTGAGCGGGTTGATCTCGACCAGCGAGGCGTCCGTCTCCATGTAGCAGGCGTACAGCTTCTTCAGGATGTCGACCGTTTGCGCGGTCGAATCTGCCGGCATGCCGATGCCGTCGGCAATCTGCTTGGCCTGTTCGTCGGTGAGGCCCTTTTCGGGGTCCGCGAACACGGTGATGATTTTCTCGGGCGAGGAGTGAGCCACTTCCTCGATGTCCATGCCGCCTTCGCTCGACGCGATGAACGCCACCTTCTGGGTGGCGCGGTCGGTCACGGCCGAAATGTAGTATTCCTTGTTGATGTCGGCGCCGTCTTCGATGTACAGGCGGCGAACCTTCTGGCCTTCGGGGCCGGTCTGGTGCGTCTTGAGCTGCATGCCGAGAATTTCGCCAGCGATCCGCTTGACGTCTTCAATGGTCTTGGCGACCTTGACGCCACCGCCCTTGCCGCGGCCACCCGCGTGAATCTGGGCCTTGACGACCCAGACCGGGCCTCCAAGTTTCTGGGCGGCTTCCACCGCCTCCTGGACCGTGTAGGCCGGAATGCCGCGCGGCACCGGCACGCCAAACTTGGCAAGGATTTCCTTGCCTTGGTACTCGTGAATCTTCATGAGGGATGTCTCTCGGAAGGAGGAGGTTGAGAACGGGAAATCTGGGGTCTGAAGCTGTTGGGGCTCTGTTGCTCGCGGGCGACGGCAGCCTGACGGCTGGGGGCGGCGAACAACCGCGGACTGTATCATGGTGCGCCGCACCAATACTGTACGTGGGGTTGCGGTCAATACGTACTTTCTTCTAGACAGCCCCCAGGGCACAGCGAGCACTCCCACCATGGCCAAGGTTTTCATCGACGGCGAAGCCGGTACCACCGGCCTGCAAATTCGCGAGCGGCTCCAGACGATGGCGCAGATCGAACTCGTGAGCATCGCGCCCGAGCTGCGCAAGGACGTCAACGCCAAGCGCGACCTGATGGCCGGCGTCGATCTGGTGGTGCTGTGCCTGCATGACGACGCGGCGCGCGAATCGGTGGCACTCATCGACCAGCTGCCGGGCGCCAAGCCCAAGATCATCGACGCCTCCACGGCGCACCGCATCGCGCCGGGCTGGGTGTTCGGCTTTCCCGAACTGGTGCAAGGCCACTGGCAGGCCGTGGCCAAGGCCGACCGCGTGGGCAACCCCGGCTGCTACGCCACCGGCGCCATCGCCATGCTGCGCCCGCTGGTCGACGCGGGCATCCTGCCGGCCGATTTCCCAGTGTCGCTGCCCTCCGTGAGCGGCTACTCCGGCGGCGGCCGGCCCATGATCGAGGCCTACGAAAAGGGCGAAGCACCCCTGTTCGAGACCTACGCGCTGGGCCTGAAGCACAAGCACATTCCTGAAATCATGGCCTACACCGGCCTCACCCGCCGCCCGGTCTTCATTCCGTCGGTGGGCAATTTCAAGCAGGGCATGCTGGTGCAGTTGCCACTGCACCTCGACCTGCTGCCCGGCAAGCCCAAGGCCGGCGACCTGCAAGAAGCCCTGGCCGCGCACTACGCCAAGAGCAACACGCCCGAACAGTTCGTGAAGGTGCTGCCGCCCACCGAAGACGGCAAGCTGGAGCCCGAGGCGCTCAACGACACCAACAACCTCGAGATTCGCGTGTTCCCCAACGAGGACCACCGCCATGCCGTGGTGATCGCCCGCCTGGACAACCTGGGCAAGGGCGCCAGCGGCGCCGCGGTGCAAAACCTGAAGCTGATGCTGGCGCTCTGAGCGCCCTCCTGCCTCAGCTTCTTCAGTTCACCAGCCAGAGCCCGACGCCCAGCAACGCCGCGTGCGCGCCCAGCGCGATGTACAGCGGTGTGCGCGAGGGCTCGGCCATTTCCTGCAGCGTTTCGTTGATGCGGCGCGTGAGCAGCGCGCGCAGCGCCGGGTCCTGAACCGGGCCTTGTACCGGGTCACCCGGGGCGACCAGCGGCTCGCCATGCGCGGCGCGGCTCTCCTGCCACTCGGCCATCATCTCGCTCAGCGGCAGGCGGTTCAGCACAAAGCCCACCACCGAACGCACCGCCCTGCCCTCGCCCAGCACTGGCGCGAGCTGCTTGCTCAGCGCATCGGCCGACAGCCAGTCCGCCGCGCGGTGCAGCGTGCCGTGCGCGCGCGGCATCGCCTCGATGCGCCCGGCAATCGCCCCGCCCAGGCGCTGCGCAACCGCCTCGCCGCGCGCCGCCACCAAGTGCTGCATGGCACGTGCGCGGCCGGTCGCCACGCCAAGCATCGTGTAGACGGCCACGAACAGCAGCAGCAAGACCGCCACCAGCACTGAAGGCGTAGTGATCAGCGCCACGATGGCGCCCGCCCCCCCCCCCCCCCCCCCCCCATTGCCGGGGCCGTTCAACTGGCTCAGATAGAAGAAGAAAACACCGCCGCCCAGGATCACGCCGAGCAGGCCGCCCTTGACGACCGAACCGGCAAACGCCAGGCCGGCCTTGGCGCCGGTGCGAACGAGGGACGGCTGGCCTGTGGGATCTGCGGACATGCGGGGCTCCTCCAACTGATTTATTGAATGAATTGCGCGCGACTCTTCAGGATTTCCTTCGGAGTCATTGCAAGCTGGCGCTGAAAAATTCGGCAAATGCGCACAAGTGCCGCATGGCGCCGAACGCGTTGAATCATGCCATTGGCGCAGCCCACCAGAATCGCGGTCCACAAACACAAAGGGAGGGAATTTCAATGGACCAACATTTTCAAAAGCCCACGGGCGCATTTGTCGCGGCGTCCTGGGCGGCGCTGTTTGCAGGCGCCCTCGTTTACCTGATCGGGCTGTGGAACGCCTCGATGCAGCTCAACGAAAAAGGCTATTACTTCACCCTGCTGGTGTACGGCCTCTTTGCCGCCGTGTCATTGCAAAAGAGCGTGCGCGACCGGCTCGAAGGCACGCCGGTCACGGGCATCTACTACGGCCTGTGCTGGGTCTCGCTGCTGCTGTCGCTGGCCCTGCTCGCCATCGGCCTGTTCAACGCCACGCTGGCTGGGAGCGAAAAGGGCTTCTACGCCATGGCGTTCCTGCTGAGCTTGTTCGGCGCAGTGGCGGTGCAGAAGAACGTGCGCGACATCGCGTCACACCACGGCGAGCACCCGCGGGTCGACAACACGGCAGAAGCCAGTTGATTCAGCCCGCTTCGAGCAGGCCGCACAGCGCCTGCAGATCGCGCGCGATCCATTCCGCGTCGCGCGCGAAAGCCGCATCGTCCATGTGCGGCTGGCGCAGCAGCGTGAACTGGAATTCGCTCACGCCCGGCGCCACGCCGATCACGCGAAACGGCAAATAAACCTCGGGCACGCCTTCGGGCGTAACCCAGTGGTCGAGCACGCCGAAGTCGTTGGACGGCGCAAAGCGCATGCGGGCGTCGCCGCTCTCGGGCGTGCGCACGGTCCAGTGGTCGCCATGCCGCACCAGCGCACTCTTCGCGAGCCCGCTGGCCCAGTCAGGCAGGCGCGCCGGGTCGGCCGCGAGTGCGTAGGCGCGGCGCCAGTCGCAATGCACGCGCTGCGTGACGACACGGGACTGAACGGTGGGGTTGTCATTCGTCGGTTTCATCGAAATCGCTCCTGAGCACCTTGGACACGACAGCGCCGGAGAAACCGCGCGCCATCAGGAACCGCATCTGCTTGGCCCGCGCCTTCGCGTCGGCAGGCGGGGCGTCGAAGCGGCGGCGCCACAGGGCGGTGGCGCGTTCGACTTCGGTCTCCTGCAGGCTGGCCACCGCTTCGGCGATGGCTTCGGGCGCAATGCCCTTGGCCTGCAGCTCCTGCCTCACCCGCAGCGCGCCCGAGCGGGCCGCGCGCTGGTTGAGCACCGAGGCCACCACGCGCGGTTCGCTGATGAAGTCCTTGGCGGCCAGTTCGTCGAGCGCCTTGGCCAGCGTGCCGGGCTCTTCTTCATGCTTGGCCAGCTTGCGCTCGAGTTCCAGGCGGGAATGCTCGCGCTGGCTCAGCAGGCGCAGGGCGCGGCCTTTGAGGGACGGGGCGTTGAATGCCATTCGGGGGGACCGCTCGCACGGCCTCGCTTGGGGCCGCGCCGGAGCTTATTCGCCCTTGTCTGCCTTCTCGGCCTTGTCCGCTTTCTCTGCCTTGGCGGCCTTCTGCGGCTTTTCGGGCGTGGCGTTGGCATCGGCGGCCAGCAGCGGAATGCCCAGCGACTCGCGCACCTTGTTCTCGATCTCGCGCGACAGCTCGGGGTTCTCGCGCAAAAACTCACGGGCGTTGTCACGGCCCTGGCCGATTTTTTCGCCGTTGTAGGCGTACCAGGCACCCGACTTGTCGACGATCTTGGCGGTCACGCCCATGTCGATGATTTCGCCTTCGCGGCTGATGCCCTCGCCGAACAGAATGTCGAACTCCGCCGTCTTGAACGGGGGCGACACCTTGTTCTTCACCACCTTCACCTTGGTTTCGTTGCCGATGGCCTCGTCACCCCTCTTGATGGTGCCGATGCGGCGAATGTCCAGGCGCACCGAGGCGTAGAACTTCAGCGCATTGCCGCCGGTGGTGGTTTCGGGCGAGCCGAACATCACGCCGATCTTCATGCGGATCTGGTTGATGAAGATGACCATGCAGTTGGTCTTCTTGATGGTGGCTGTGAGCTTGCGCAGCGCCTGGCTCATCAGGCGGGCCTGCAGGCCGGGCAGCGAGTCGCCCATTTCGCCTTCGATTTCAGCCTTGGGCGTGAGCGCGGCCACCGAGTCGATGACGATCAGGTCGACAGCACCCGAGCGCACCAGCGAGTCAACGATTTCCAGGGCCTGTTCGCCGGTGTCGGGCTGGCTGATCAGCAGGTCGGACAGGTTCACGCCGAGCTTCTGGGCGTACTGCACGTCGAGCGCGTGCTCGGCGTCGACGAAGGCGCAGGTGCCGGCCTGCTTCTGCATGGAGGCGATGACCTGCAGCGTGAGCGTGGTCTTGCCCGACGATTCAGGGCCGTAGATTTCGATGACGCGCCCGCGCGGCAGGCCGCCGACGCCCAGGGCGATGTCCAGGCCCAGCGAGCCGGTGGAGACCACCTGGATGTCTTCGAGCGCTTCGCCTTCGCCGAGCCGCATGATCGTGCCCTTGCCGAACTGCTTTTCGATCTGCGCCAGCGCGGCCTGCAGGGCCTTGGCTTTTTCACTGTTGGCGACCGAGATGCTTGCGCCCTTGACAACTGCGTCCATGTGGAAAACTCCTTGAATATCAACGGTTTGTGTGAGGTGGCGTCCGGTCTGCTTTTAATCACAGGCTGGATGCTTGAACAGTAGTGTAGGGGTTCATTGGTTGGCGTAAACCCATTTTTTGGTCAGTTTGCTTTACCATCTGGCGCCATGTCCGACGCCGCTGCTGCCGCTCTTTTCCCGACCGATCCCGACGCCTGGCGCCAGACCCACCTGGGCCGCCTGCTGGGCCACGCCATGCGCCGCTTCGACGAGCGCGTGCTGGAGCTGATGGCGCACGCGGTCGACGTGCCGCTGGCGCTGTCGAACCTGGCGGCGCGCGCGCAGGTGAGCGCCGCGCACATCCACATCACGCGCCACCTGTCGCGCGAAGGCTCGCGTCTCACGGAGCTGGCCGAGCGCGCCGGCATGACCAAGCAGGCGATGGGCGCGCTGGTCGACCAGTGCGAGGCCTGGGGGCTGGTAACGCGCGGGCCCGACCCGCTCGATGCGCGCGCGCGGCGCGTGCTCTTCACGCCCGACGGCCTGGCCTGGCTGGACGCCTTTCGCGCTGCCGTGACGCAGGCCGAAAGCGAGTTCAGAAGCAGCGTGGGAAACGACATTGCCACCGTGGTAACCATCGGTCTGGAAGCCTACGCCGCCGCGTAGACTCGTCCGCAGAGACAAATGTGAACGGCTCCAGCGTGGCGCCCGACACCCGAACCAGGCCGGAGGTGGCGCATATGCGGATTCTGATTGCCGAAGACGACCAGGTGCTGGCCGATGCCCTGCTGCGCAGCCTGCGCACTTCGGGCGCTGCGGTCGACCATGTGGCCAACGGCTCGCAGGCCGACACCGCGCTCATGACCCACGACGAGTTCGACCTGCTGATCCTGGACCTCGGGCTGCCTGGCCTGCACGGCATCGAGATACTGAAGCGCCTGCGCGCGCGCGGCTCGCAGCTGCCGGTGCTGGTGCTCACTGCGGCCGACAGCGTGGAAGAGCGCGTGAAGGGCCTGGACCACGGCGCCGACGACTACATGGCCAAGCCCTTCAGCCTGCAGGAGCTCGAAGCGCGCGTGCGCGCCCTCACCCGGCGCGGCATGGGCACCACCAGCAACACCATCCGCCACGGCCCGCTCGTGTACGACCAGGGCGGCCGCGTGGCCACCATCGACGGCAAGATGGTCGAGCTGTCGGCGCGCGAGCTCGGCCTGCTCGAAGTGCTGCTGCAGCGCGCCGGCCGGCTGGTGAGCAAGGACCAGCTGGTCGACCGCCTGTGCGAATGGGGCGAGGAGGTGAGCCTCAACGCCATCGAGGTGTACATCCACCGCCTGCGCAAGAAGATCGAGAAGGGCCCGGTGCGCATTGCGACGGTGCGCGGGCTGGGCTATTGCCTCGAAAAGATCCAGTGACGGCGGCACGCCCGGCACGGTCGCGCCGCACGGGCGGCAACATGCCAGTGGACGGGCCGCGATGAAACTCTTTCAGCGCGCCCAGCGCTCGTTGTTCGGCGAAATCCTCGACTGGATGCTCACGCCGCTGCTGCTGCTGGTGCCGGTGAGCATCGGCGTCACCTGGCTGGTGGCGCAGGGCATTGCCAACGCCCCGTTCGACCGCGCGCTGGAGCACAACGTGAAGGCGCTGGCCGAGCTGGTCACGGTGAGAGACGGGCACACGGAATTCATGCTGTCGCAGTCGGCGCGCGAAATCTTGCGGGCCGACGATGCCGGCCATGTGTACTACCAGCTGCTCGACGGCCACGGCACGTTGCTGAGTGGCGAGCACGACGTGCCGCTGCCCGGCCTGGACGAACCGCTGCCGCCCGGCCAGGTGTTTCTGCACAACGCCGACGTGCACGGCCTGCCGGTGCGCGTGGCCTCGCTGTGGCTGCCCAGCGGCAGCGACGACGTGCCGCCCACGCTGCTGCAGTTGGCCGAAACGCGCGAGAAGCAGTCGGTGCTGGCGGCCGAGATCATCAAGGGCGTGCTGCTGCCGCAGTTCGCCATATTGCCGCTGGCGGTGCTGCTGATCTGGCTGGCGCTGGTGCGCGGCATCAAGCCGCTGTCGGTGGTGGAGGCGCGCATTCGCGAGCGGCGCCCGGGCGACCTGAGCCCGCTGGACGAATCGTCGGTGCCGCTCGAAGTGGTGCCGCTGGTGTCGTCGGTGAACGAGCTGCTGGACAAGCTCAACGACTCCATCGGCACGCAAAAACGCTTTCTGGCCGACGCGGCGCACCAGCTGAAAACGCCGCTGGCGGGCCTGCGCATGCAGGCCGACCTGGCGCAGCGCGAGGGCGCCAATGCCGACGAGCTGAAGCAGTCGCTCAAGCAGATCGGCCGCGCCAGCAAGCGCGCCACGCACACGGTCAACCAGCTGCTGTCGCTGGCGCGCGCCGAAGGCAACAGCGCCAACGCGCACCACCAGCCCTGCGACCTGGCGCGGCTCACCATCGAGGTGGTGCGCGAGGCGGTGCCGCGCGCGATCGACAAGCGCATCGACCTGGGCTACGACGGTGCCGAGGCCTGCGCACCGGGCGTGATGTTCGACGGCAACGCCACGCTGCTGAAGGAGCTGGTGCGCAACCTGGTGGACAACGCGATCAACTACACGCCATCGACGCCGCAGCGCCCCGGCGTGATCACCGCGCGCGTGCTGGCCGACCCCTTCGGCCATGTGCTGCTGCTGCAGGTGGAGGACAACGGCCCGGGCATTGCCGAAGCCGACCGCGAGCTGGTGTTCGAGCCGTTCTACCGCGTGCTGGGCAACGAGGCCGACGGCTCGGGGCTGGGCTTGCCGATCGTGCGGGAGATTGCCAACCAGCACCGCGCGCAAGTGAAGCTGGAGGACGCGCATCCGGGCAAGCATCCGCCGGGCGCGCTGTTCACGGTGCGCTTCGAGGGGGAAGCGAAGGCCTGATCTGCAGGCGCTTGCTGGATCAGGGAGCGGGGGCGGGCGACGGCGTGGATGACGGAGCGGGCGCGGGCGCGGGAGCTGAAGTGGAAGACGGCGCACCCGGCTTCACGTCCTTGCGCAACTGCAGCCACTCGGGGTGGATCTGCCGCGCCATGCGTTGTGGCTCGCGCTCGCTGAGCCCGGCCGGTGCCAAGCCAAAGCCGGCCAGGTCACCGCGCGCCCACAGAAAGTAGCCGGCGTTGGCCAGCAGCAAGGCGACGAGCAGCAGGCGCAGCTTCATCTTGCTCAGAAGGCCATGCCGCGGGGGCGCACGCTCACTTCGTCGCTGGAAATGAGCTGCAGGCCGGCGTCGGTGCGCACCTGCAGCTCGCCGCCCCAGGCCACGCCTTCGCACAGCCCGGCGGTGCCGTCGCTGAGCACCACCTCGCGCCCGCGCAGCACGTCGCGTGCGGCAAAGCGTTCGGCAAAGGGGGCGAAGCCACGGGCCTCGAACTCACGCACGCAGCGCACCAGCGGCTCGGCCAGTTCAAGCAGCACCTCGGGCGCGGTTGCCTCGGGGCGCCACTGGCGCATCCATGCCGGCGGCGTGCGCATGCCATCCGCGTCACGCGCGCCGATGTTGATGCCGATACCGATCACCAGATAGCGCGAGGCATCCGGCCGGCCAGGGGCGGACATCGCGGGCATGGCGGGCATGGCGGGCATGGCGGTCTCGATGAGGATGCCGACCAGCTTGCAGTCGTTCACCCACACGTCGTTGGGCCACTTCAGGCCGACCCGGTGCGCGCCCGAGGGGTCGAGGCTCTCGGCCACGGCCACGCCCACGGCCAGCGACAGGCCCGACCAGTCGGCCGGCGCCAGCGGCATGCCGAGCGAGAACAGGAGCGACGCGGACTCTTCCTGCCCCGACGCGCTCTGCCAGGGTCGCCCGAGGCGCCCGCGCCCCGCGGTCTGGCGCTCGGCCACGAGCAGCACGGGCTCGACACGGCCGGCGCGCGCACGGCGCATCAGCTCGGTGTTGGTGGAATCTATTTCGGCCACGGCCTCGACCGTGAAGCCGGGCAGCAGCGGTGCGACGGATGCGGCGATCCGGTCTTCGAACCAGGTGGCCGAGGTGCTGCTCATGGTCAGTCCTTGTCGGACTTTTCTTTCTTGGCGGATTTCTTTTCCGCTTTTTTATCTGCCTTTTTTTCGGCTTTTTTATCGGCTTTCTTTTCAGCCTTTTTTTCTGCCTTTTTCTTTTCGGCTTTTTTCTCGGCCTTCTTTTCGGCCTTCTTCTTTTTCTTCTCTTCTTCCTCGTCGTCCTTGGGCGTCAGCAGCGTGCCGCGGCACTCTTCGGAGCCGCACCAGCAAGGAAATTCGGACAGCAGCGTGGGCGTGTACGGCTCGTCGATGACCAGGCCGTAGTCGTAATTGAGCTCTTCGCCTGCAGCGATGTTGCGCAATGCCTTGATATAAACGCGCCCATCGACTTCGTCGGCTTCGCAGTTCGGCTCGCAGGAGTGATTGATCCAGCGCGCGTCGTTGCCCTTCACGTTGCCGTCGATCACACGACCGTCATCGATATGGAAGTAGAAGGTGTGGTTGGGCTGGGCCGGGTCGTGCGGATGGCGGCGCAGGGCCTCTTTCCAGTTGATGACCTCGCCCTTGTATTCGATGAGCGTTTCGCCTTCGGCCAGGTCCTGCACGGCGAAGACACCGTTGCCATGGACATCGGAGCGTCGCATCTGAATGCGGCGGCCCGCGGAATTTGGGGTTTTGGAAGGCATCGCCGAAGTCTGTTAGTTTGAATATGCACACATGCGCGTGTGCGCGTGTACACGCGGGAAGCCGCAGATTGTATGTGGCCCCCACGCTCTCGCACTGCGTGTCGTCGCTGCCCCAAAAGGGAGCCGCAAGGCGGCTCGGCGGCGGCCTGAGAACTTTTTAGGAATTGTTGATGAAGACCTTGGTAATCGCAGAAAAGCCGTCGGTGGCACAGGACATCGTGCGTGCGCTCACGCCGGTGGCCGGCAAATTCGACAAGCACGACGAGCATTTCGAGAACGACAGCTATGTCGTGACCAGCGCCGTCGGTCACCTGGTCGAGATCCAGGCGCCCGAGGAGTTCGACGTCAAGCGGGGCAAGTGGAGCTTTGCCAACCTCCCCGTGATTCCGCCGCACTTCGACCTCAAGCCCGTCGACAAGACCAAGACGCGCCTGAACGCCGTGGTCAAGCAGGCCAAGCGCAAGGACGTGACGCAGCTCATCAACGCCTGCGACGCGGGCCGCGAGGGCGAGCTGATCTTTCGCCTGATCGAGCAGTACGCCGGCGGCAAGACGGGGCTGAACAAGCCGGTCAAGCGGCTGTGGCTGCAGTCGATGACGCCGCAGGCAATTCGCGACGGCTTCGACCAGTTGCGCACCGAAAAGCAGATGCAGGGCCTGGCCGACGCCGCGCGCTCGCGCTCCGAGGCCGACTGGCTGGTGGGCATCAACGGCACGCGCGCCATGACCGCGTTCAATTCGCGCGACGGCGGCTTCTTTCTGACGACCGTGGGCCGGGTGCAGACGCCCACGCTGTCGGTGGTGGTGGAGCGCGAGGAGCAGATCCGCAAGTTCGTCTCGCGCAACTACTGGGAAGTGCACGGCAGCTTCGCGGCCGAAGCCGGCGAGTACCCGGGCAAGTGGTTCGACGCCAGCTGGAAGAAGGCCAACGCGCCGCTGCAGGCCAACGGCGAGCCCGACTCCGAGCAGCGCGCCGACCGCATCTGGAACGAACAAGATGCCGTGGCCATCGCCAACGCCGCGCGCGGCAAGCCCGCCACCGTCACGGAAGAAAGCAAGCCCACCACGCAGGCCTCGCCCGGTCTGTTCGACCTGACCTCGCTGCAGCGCGAGGCCAACGGCCGCTTCGGCTTCAGCGCCAAGACCACGCTGGCGCTGGCGCAGAGCCTGTACGAACGCCACAAGGCGCTGACCTACCCGCGTACCGATTCGCGTGCGCTGCCGGAAGACTATTTGCCCGTGGTGAAGGACACCATGGTCATGCTCGCCAACAGCGGCATGAAGCACCTGGCGCCGTTTGCCAAGCAGGCGGTCGACGGCAACTACGTCAAGCCCAACAAGCGCATCTTCGACAACGCCAAGGTGTCGGATCACTTTGCCATCATCCCCACGCTGCAGGCCCCCAGCGGCCTGAGCGACGCCGAGCAGAAGCTCTATGACTTCGTGGTGCGCCGCTTCATGTCGGTGTTCTTCCCCAGCGCCGAGCACCAGGTGACCACGCGCATCAGCACGGTGGAGCAGGGCGGCAAGAAATACCCGTTCCGCACCGACGGCAAGGTGCTGGTGAAGCCGGGCTGGCTCGCCATCTACGGCAAGGAGGCACAAGACGACGAGAAGGAAGACGACAAGGACGGCAAGCGGCTGGTGCCGGTGAAGCCGGGCGAAATCGTCAAGGCCGAAACGGTCGACACCAAAGGCCTGAAGACGCGCCCACCGGCGCGCTACTCCGAAGCCACGCTGCTGGGCGCCATGGAAGGCGCGGGCAAGACCATCGACGACGACGAGCTGCGCGAGGCCATGCAGGAGAAGGGCCTGGGCACGCCTGCCACGCGCGCGGCCACCATCGAAGGGCTGATTGCCGAGAAATACATGCTGCGCGAAGGCCGCGAGCTGATCCCCACGGCCAAGGCATTCCAGCTGATGACGCTGCTGCGCGGCCTGGGCGTGGAAGAACTCTCCAAGGCCGAACTCACCGGCGAGTGGGAATACAAGCTCGCGCAGATGGAAAAGGGCGCGCTCAGCCGCGAAGCCTTCATGCGCGAGATTGCCGCCATGACGGAGCACATCGTCAAGAAGGCCAAGGAGTACGACCGCGACACCGTGCCGGGCGACTACTCGACCCTGCAGACGCCGTGCCCCAACTGCGGCGGCGTGGTGAAGGAAAACTACCGCCGCTACGCCTGCACCGGCAAGACCGGCACGGGCGAGGACGCCTGCGGCTTCTCGTTCGGCAAGTCGCCGGCCGGACGCACCTTCGAGGTGGCCGAGGCCGAGGCGCTCTTGCGCGACAAGCACATCGGCCCGATCGACGGCTTCCGCTCCAAGGCCGGCTGGCCCTTCACCTCGGAGATCGTCATCAAGTTCGACGAAGAGGCGAAGAACTGGAAGCTGGAGTTCGACTTTGGCGACGACAAGAACGCCGAGAGCGGCGAGATCGTCGACTTCAGCGAACAGGACACCGTGGGCCCCTGCCCGGTGTGCGGCGCGCCGGTGTTCGATCACGGCAGCAACTACGTGTGCGAGAAGTCGGTGCCGACCAACGCGCAACCCACGCCCAGCTGCACCTTCAAGACCGGCAAGATCATCCTGCAGCAGCCCGTGGAACGCCCGCAGATGGAAAAGCTGCTCGCCACCGGCAAGACCGACCTGCTCGACAAGTTCGTGAGCATGCGCACGCGCCGCGCCTTCAAGGCCTTCCTGACCTGGAACGCCGAAGAGGGCAAGGTGACCTTCGAGTTCGCGCCGCGCGAAGGCGGCAGCAAGTTCCCGCCGCGCAAGACCTTCGGCAAGCCGGCGGCCAAGACCGCGGCCGCGAAAAAGGTGGCGGCCAAGAAGACGCCCGCCGCCAAGAAGGCACCGGCCGCGAAGAAGGCCGCCGCGCCGCGCAAGCCCGGCGCGGGCCTGAAGCCCAGCGACTCGCTGGCCGCGGTGATCGGCGCCGATCCGGTGGCGCGCACCGAGGTCATCAAGAAGCTGTGGGACTACATCAAGGCCAACGGCCTGCAGGACGCGACCAACAAGCGCGCCATCAATGCCGACGCCAAGCTGAAGCCCGTGTTCGGCAAGGACCAGGTGACGATGTTCGAACTGGCGGGCATCGTGGGCAAGCACCTGTCGGCGCTCTGAGCCATGCGGCGCAGACAACTGGCCACAGGCCTGGCGGCGGCGATGCTGCTGGGCGGCATGCTCACTGCCGGCCTGGCGCAGGCCGCCGCATGGCCTGACAGGCCCGTCAAGCTGGTGGTGCCGTTCCCGCCCGGGCAGGCCACCGACATCTTTGCCCGCGCGCTCGCCGAACAGCTCGGCAAGCGCCTGGGCCAGCCGGTGATCATCGACAACAAGGCCGGTGCCGGCAGCAACATCGGCACCGAGTTTGTGGTGCGCGCGCCGCCCGACGGCTACACGCTGGTGGTGGCCGGCAGCGCGATGGCGGTCAACCAGACGCTCTACGCCAAGCCCGGCTTCGACCCGCGCAAGGACCTCACGGGCATCTCGCTGATCGCGAAGGTGCCGCTGGTGTTTCTGGCCACGCCGGAGAGCGGCATCGGCACGCTGGCCGCGCTCACGCAACGCGCCAAGGCCGAGCCCGGCCGGCTGAGCTATGCGAGCGCCGGCATCGGCGGCACGCAGCATCTGTCGGGCGAGATGTACAAGTCGGCCGCGCATGTGTTCATCACGCACATCCCGTACCGCGGCAGCGGCCCGGCGCAGTCGGACTTTCTGGGCAACCAGGTGCCGCTGATGGTCGACTCGGTGACGGCCGCGCTGCCGCACATCAAGTCGGGCAAGGCGGTGGCGCTGGCCGTGACATCGGCCACGCGCTCGTCGCAGCTGCCCGACGTGCCCACGGTGCGCGAAAGCGGCGTGGCGGGCACGAAGAACTTCGAGGCCGTGGGCTGGCTCGGCCTGATGGCGCCGCGCGGCACGCCGAGCGACATCGTCGAGCGGCTCAACCACGAGGTGACCGATATTTTGAAGAGCGAGCAGATGGCGCGCTTCATTCGCGAGCGCGGCGCCGAGCCATCGCCCACCACGCCGGGCGAGTTCGACCGCTTCGTGGCGAGCGAAATCGGCGTGTGGGGTGCGGCGGTGAAGGCCTCGGGCGCAAAGCCCGAATAGGCAGCCGGGCTCAGCCCGATCTCAGCACGGTAGAGGCGCCGGCGCCTCTGTGCCGCGATCGACCTCCGCGAGCAGCCAGCTGCGGAAGTGGTCGAGCGTGGCCAGTTGGCCGCGGCCCTCGGGGTAGCAGAACCAGTAGCCCTGGTCGCCGCGGTAGCCGGGCAGCGGCTCGTCCACCAGCCCCGAGGCAATTTCGTCCTGCACCAGGCAGCGCGGCACCAGCGCCACGCCCATGCCCACCATCACCGCGCGGATCATGGTCTGGAACTGGTCGAACTGCGGGCCCGCGAGCGGGTCGAGCCCGCGCACGCCGTGCGCCTCGCTCCACTGCAGCCACGACTGCGGCACCGTCACGTGGCGCAGCAGCGTGCAGCGCGCCACGTCCTGCGGCGCGCGAATGACCACCTCGGCCTGCGCCGCGCGCGGCGCGATCAGCGCCACGTCCTGCCCCGCGAGGTAGTGCGAGCGGGCGCCGGGCCAGTGGCCGTCGCCGAAAAGAATGGCGCAGTCGAGCTCGGGCCGCTCGAAGTCGTAGCCGTGCACGAAGGGCACGAAATGCAGCGTGATCTGCGGGTGCAGCCGCTGAAACGCGGGCAGCCGCGGAATCAGCCACTTGGCGCCGAAGGTCGGCAGGGTCGACAGGTGCAGCGCGCCGCCGCCGTCGCCGCTGGTGATGAGCTCCAGCGTGGCCGCCTCCAGCTGCGCCAGCGTGGCGCGCACCGCCTTCTCGTACCGCTCGCCGGCCGGCGTGAGCGCCAGGCGCTTGCGGCTGCGCTCGAACAGCGGCGCGCCAATCCAGCGCTCCAGCTCCTGCACCTGCTTGCTGACCGCGCCCTGCGTGAGGTGCAGCGCCTCGGCCGCGCGCGAGACGCTGCCAAAGCGCACCACGGTCGAAAAGGCACGCAGCAGGTTCAGGGGAGGGTTGAGGCGGCGCAGTGACATGGAAGGATGCCCATTAAAACATTCCAGATTGGAATGTTACCTGGTCTATCCTTTGCTTCCAGTGAGGTGACAAATCGTTTCTTCACTCTCAATGCACACTGGAATACACCCCATGCAACGTCGTCATTTCATTTCCACGCTGGCTGTCGCTTCTATCCTTCCAGGAATGTCCTTTGCCCAAGGCAAGCCGATTCGCCTGCTCGTTCCGTTCCCGCCCGGCGGCGCCACCGACATCACCGCGCGCGTGCTCGGCGAGCCCATTGCCAAGATCCTTCAGCAGCCCGTGGTAATCGACAACCGCGCCGGCGCCGGTGGCTCGATCGGCATGGCCGAGCTGGCCCGCGCCGCGCCGGACGGCCTGACCTTCGGCATTGCCACGCTGTCCACGCACGGCGTGAACCCGGCCGTGTACCAGAAGCTGCCGTACGACCCGATCAAGGGCTTCACCGCCGTGACCGAAATCGTGAAGGCGCCGGGCGTCATCGTCATCAACCCGGCCAAGCTGCCGGTCGCCAACTTCGCCGAACTGGTGAAGTACCTGAAGGCCAACCCGGGCAAGGTGTCTTATGCCTCGCCGGGCAACGGCACCATCGGCCACATGTGGGGGGAGCTGTTCAAGAGCAGCACCGGAACCTCGATGGTGCACATCCCCTACCGCGGTGCGGGCCCGGCCATCAACGACGTGCTGGCCGGCGAAGTGCCGGTGTACTTCGACCAGGTGGCCTCGTCGCTGCCGCACGTGAAGGCGGGCAAGCTGAAGGCGCTGGCCGTGTCCTGGACCGGCCGGCTGGACGTGCTGCCCGACGTGCCGACCTACGGCGAGCTGGGCTACCCGGCCAACAACGACCCGTCTTGGTTCGGCATGATCGCGCCCGCCGGCACGCCCGCCGACCTGGTGCTGCGCATGCAGCAGGCCGTGGCCACCGCGCTGAAGGATGCATCGGTGCGCGACCGCCTGGCACTGCAGGGGCTGTACGCCTCGGGCACCACGCCGGCGCAGTTCACCAAGCAGATTGCCAGCGAGATCGAGAAGATGAAGAAGGTGGCCGAGTTCGCGCGCGTGCGACTGGACTGACCCCTACCTGCCTATGCATCCAGTTCTGAAACTGATCCAAAACCGCGCCCAGGTCACCAGCGTTGCCGGGCACACGCCGCTGGTGCTGGACTCCCCGCACAGCGGCACCGTCTACCCGGAAGACTTCGGCACGGTGCGCGAGCTGGCCACGCTGCGCCGCGCCGAGGACACGCACGTGGAGAAGCTCTACGCCTTTGCGCCCGCGCTGGGCGTGGCCTGGGTGGAGGCGCATTTCCCGCGCAGCTACCTGGACGCCAACCGCGACACCACCGAGATCGACACCACCATGCTCGACGGCGCGTGGACCGACCCGGTCTCCACCGACCCGCGCGTGCTGTCGAAGGTGCGCCTGGGCAAGGGCCTGATCTGGAAGCTCACCGACGAGGGCCTGCCCATCTACGACCGGCAGTTGCCGGTGGAAGAGGTGCGCCAGCGCATCGACAGCTGCTGGCGGCCGTACCACGCGGCCGTGGCGCAGGCGGTGGACGAGGCGCATGCGCGCCACGGCTACAGCATTCACATCAACTGCCACTCGATGCCGGCCATTGCGGCCAGCCACGCGACCGACTTTCCGGGGCTGGCGCATGCCGACTTCGTGATTGGCGACCGCGACGGCAGCACGGCCGACCCGGCGCTGTCGCACAAGCTGTGCGCGCACCTGCGCGCCTTTGGCTACAGCGTGGACTACAACCACCCGTACAAGGGCGTGGAGCTGGTGCGCCGCAACGGCAACCCAGCCGACAACCGGCACAGCATCCAGGTGGAGATCAACCGCAAGCTCTACATGGACGAGACCACGCTGGCGCTGGACGAGGCCGGCGCGGCGCGGCTGCAGGGCCACCTGCGCTCGATGGTCGAGATGCTGCTGGCCACCGACCCGCGCTGAGCAACGCGACCGCCCGCCTTGCACCGTCAACAACCCTGCCGCCGGCGGGGCTTGCAGCAACGGGGCGGGGCGCGGCCGGGCCTATAGTGAATCGACCCCGTCCAACCAACCCCATCTGGAGTTCCAAGTGAAGCCATTCATTGCCGCCGTGTTCGTGATCGCCATGGGCGCACTGGTGTCGGGCTGCGCGGGCACCGGTTCGGCCGGCAGCGCCAACCCGTCGGCGGCTACGCCGTCGAGCGGCAGCGGCGTCACGGTGTTCGGCACCATCGACGCCGGTGTCAGCAGCACGACGAACAAGTCGCGCTGAACGACAGGCTCTTTCCGGTTCAGGCCACCCCGGCCAGGTAACCGTGCAGCGCGCCACGCAGCTGCCGTGACAGCGCCTGCAAGTCGGGCCGCCCGCCGGTGCCGATGTGGGTGTGCGCCACCAGCCCGTAGATGATGGTCTGGCACACGCGGGCCACTTCCTTCTTCTGGCAATCGGGCGCCAGGTTGTTCGCGGCGTCGAGCACGCCCACCCATTCGCCCACGAAGCGGTCGTACATCTTGCGGTAGGCCTCGGGGCCGGAGAGGTGCCGCTCCAGCAGGTAGTGCGCGCCCCAGGCCAGCGGCTGCGCGCGGTGCGCCTCGACCTGCGCGTCGATCACCGCATCGACGATCTCGCGCAGCGGCCGGCCCGCATGCGCCTGCACGGCCGTGCGCACGTCCAGCAGCAGCGCCTTGGAGCGCAGGTGCAGGCACACACGCGCCAGGTCGTCCTTGTTTTCGAAGTACTCGTAGAAGCTGCCCAGCCCCGTGCCGGCCACCGCCGCGATCTCGCGGATGGTGATGGCGGCAAAACCCTTCTCGACCAAAAGCTGAACAAAGGCCTCCTGCAAGGCCTGCGAGGTGTGGCGTGCGCGGGACTGGCGCGGTTTTCTCCTGGGGGCGGCGACCGGTGCGCGCGTGCCTGTCATGCGCGCCGAACCCGAACACCTTGCGTGCGGGTTGTTCCTAGAATTTTTGGACCCATCGAATGGATTCTGCAATGGCCCTCCACGAAACCACCTCGGACGAATCCCATCCCCGCGCCGCCGTCTTCACAGGCCTGGGCGGCGACGCATGGCAACCCAGCGACCTGTCGCGCGGCCCCTGGGACCCGCGCGCGCAGCACGGCGGCGCGCCCTGCGGCCTGTTCGCGCACGTGGCCGAACGCGCGGCGCCCGGCCCGGGCTGGCAGCTGGCGCGGCTCACGGTCGAACTGGTGAAGCCGGTGCCGGTGGCGCCGCTGGTCACGCGCGCGCAGGTGCAGTCGTCGCGCGCCACGGTGCGTGTGGGCATCGACCTGCTGGCCGGCGAGGTGGTGGTGGCACGCGCGCATGCGCTGCTGCTGGCCAGGAACCCGCTGGCGCTGCCGGCCGACCTGCCGGGCTGGCCACCGCAGCCGCTGCGGCCGTTGCCACGCGACTGCAACGAGCGCGTGCGCATTCCGGGCCTGCCCGAGGGCGTGTCGTTCTACAGCAGCGCCATGGATACGCGCGTGGCCGAAGGCGATTCGACCCGACCCGGCCCGTGCGGTGCGTGGTTTCGGTTGGCGGTGCCGCTGGTGCAAGGCGCGGCCAACTCGCCCGCCATGCGCGCTGCGGCGGCGGCCGACTTTGGCAACGGCCTGAGCTGGGTGCTGCCGGCCGATCGCTTCCTGTTCACCAACGCCGACATGAGCCTGAACCTGTTCCGCGCGCCCGAGGGCGAGTGGATCGGCCTGCGCTCCGCGACCGAGGCGCACGGTGACGGCGCGGGCCTTGTCGTGTCCCAGCTGTACGACGAGCGCGGGCCCGTCGGCCTCGCCACCCAGACGCTGGTACTGCGCGAACGCGCCGGCGCCTGAAGCATCGAACCCTTGATCGACACGCGGAGACGCACCATGACCAACGTGACCACCATGACCAACGTGACCCCCGGCATCCACCCCGACAACCAGGTCCCCGAACTCAAGGACTACAACGTCTACACCAGCGACCCCACGCTGCGCGGCGCGGTGGCCAGCGGCGGTGCCGCCTGGCGCGACGACGAGCTGGTGCGCCAGGGCGCCGAGTACGGTGCCGAGCCCACGCTGCGCGCCGCCGAACTCGCCAATCGCCACACGCCCGAGCTGCACACGCACTCGCGCATCGGCGAGCGCATCGACCAGGTGGAGTTCCACCCGGCGTGGCACACCATGATGACCATCGCGCGGCGCAACGGCATCGCCAACCTGCCGTTCTTCGACGAGCGGCCTTCGGCCTGGGTGGGCTACGGCGCGTCGCTGTACATGCACAGCCAGATCGAGTCGGGCTCGACCTGCCCGACCACCATGACCAAGGCCTGCATTCCGGTGATGCGGCGCAACGCCGCGCTGTACGCCGAGCTGCGCGACAAGCTGGCGTCGAACGAACACGACGCACGCGACATTCCGCTGGCGCGCAAGACCTCCATGACCGTCGGCATGGGCATGACCGAGAAGCAGGGCGGCAGCGACGTGCGCAGCAACACCACGCGCGCCGTGCCCGCGGGCAGCGGCCCGTGGGGCGACGAATTTCTCATCACCGGCCACAAGTGGTTCTTTTCGGCGCCCATGTGCGACGGCCACCTGGTGCTGGCCAAGACCGACGAGCACGGATCGTCATGCTTCTTCGTGCCGCGCTGGCGGCCCGACGGCAGCAAGAACCCGATTCACATCCAGCGCCTGAAGGACAAGGTAGGCAACCGCTCCAACTCCAGCAGCGAGGTGGAGTTCAAGCAGGCCTGGGGCGTTCTGGTGGGCGAGGAGGGCCGCGGCATTCCCACCATCATCGAGATGGCCACCGTGACGCGGCTGGACTGCGCGCTGGCCAGCGCCGGCTTCATGCGCCAGGGCTTCGCGCAGGCGCTGCACTACACGCGCAACCGCCATGCCTTCGGCAAGGCCCTGGTCGACCAGCCGGTGATGACCGAGCTGCTGGCCGACATGGCGCTGGAGTCGCAGGGCGCCACGCTGCTGGCCATGGGCCTGGCCGGGCGCTTCGGCTCCGCCGCGCCGCTCGACACGGCCTGGCGCCGCCTGCTCACGCCTGCGGCCAAGTTCTGGAACTGCAAGCGCGCGGTGGCTCTCACCGGCGAGGCCATGGAGGTGTTCGGCGGCAACGGTTATGTGGAAGACGCGCCCATGGGCCGCCTGTTTCGCGAGGCGCCCGTCAATTCGATCTGGGAAGGCTCGGGCAACGTGATGTGCCTGGACGTGCTGCGCGCCGTTGCGCGCAACCCCGACGACGTGCACCTGGTGCTCGACCAATTGGGCGACATCGCCACCGGCGAGCCGCGCCTGCAGGCCGCGCTGCAGTCGGTGCGCCAGATGGTGCAGCTGCCGCCGCAGGAGCTGGAGCGCCAGGCACGCCGCTTCACGCAGCGCCTGGTGCTGGCCACGCAGGCCTGCCTGATGCTGGAACATGCGAGCGCCGAGGCTTCGGCCGCGTTCGTGTCGAGCCGCTTCGACCCCGACTGGGGCGTGGTGAGCGGCATCGGCGCGGGCACGAGCGACCCGGGCGCGCTGGTGCGCGCGGCCTGGCGCTGAAGCAAGAAAAGAAGGGGAGCCCGAGGGCTCAGCGCCGCAGCAGCGCCTGGCGCAGCAAGCGCGCCGCGCGGTTGCGGATGCGGCCCGGCATGTCGCGCATGCTGGTGCTGGTGCGCGGCGCCACGCGGGCGGTGGCGCAGGCCCACAGAAAGTCATGCAGGATGGGCGAGTCGTCGACCGTCTCGGTGCTGCCGTACTTGTGGAACTCGGGGTGCCACTGGGTGGCGGCGATGTAGCTGCGGCCACGGTCGCTGCGGCGGCGAATGGCCTCGGGCACGCGGTCGGGCAGGCTCCAGGCCTCGATGTCGAAGCCGGGCGCAATGTCTTTCACGCCCTGGTGGTGGATGCTGTTGACGCGCGCGGTGCGGGTGTCGGGGAACAGCTTCGACAGGCGCGTGCCCTGCACCACCTCGATCTCATGAAAGTTCTGGTCGTAGGTCACCGGGTCTCGGTGGCGCAGGCCGCCGTCGTGCTGCGCCTCGATGTCCTGGTAGAGCGTGCCGCCGAAGGCCACGTTGATCAGCTGCAGCCCGCGGCACACGCCGAAGATGGGTTTGCCGGCTTGCTCGAAGGCCTCGACCAGCGCCAGGTCGTAGAGGTCGCGAATCTGGTCGCCGATCCACGCGTCCTTGAGCGGCACCTCGCCGTAGCTGCCGGGCCACACGTCGGCACCGCCGTGCATCACCACGCCGTCGAGCCACTCGGCGTAGTGCGACAGCTTGGTGTCGCCGCGCGCGGTTTCGCCGGTGGGGCAGGGCACCATCACCACCATGGCCCCGGCGGACATGAGCCAGTGCGCGATCGATTGCTCCACGTACTGGAGCGTCTTGTTGGTGAAGAGAGAGCGGGCCGGGTCGGCATGCGAGAAGCAGGCGGACAGGCCGATCTTGAGCCGAGCGGAAACAGGTTGTGTCATCGCGGGACTGTCGACGGTGCGAACCGGACGAGGGAGGCGAAAAGGAAAATCCATTGTGGCTCCTTGACCTCTCGCACGGGGTCGGACGACACGCCAAGTATGCTTTCAACGCTGCCCCAACGAATAAGGAAGACAAGCCCATGAAGACGATCCAGGGTCCGGCCATTTTTCTGGCTCAGTTCGCCGGCGACACCGCCCCGTTCAACACGCTCGACGGCATCGCCGCATGGGCTGCGGGGCTGGGCTACAAGGGCGTGCAGATTCCCAGCTGGGACGCGCGCCTGTTCGACCTGAAGAAGGCCGCCGAAAGCAAGACCTACTGCGACGAAGTGAGCGGCACGCTCGCGCGGCACGGCCTGCGGATCACTGAACTGTCGACCCACCTGCAGGGCCAGCTGGTGGCGGTGCACCCGGCCTACGACGCGGGCTTCGACGGCTTTGCGGCGCCCGAGGTGCGCGGCGACCCGGTGCGCCGGCAGCAGTGGGCGGTGGAGCAACTGCACTTCGCGGCCAAGGCCTCGGCCAACCTGGGCCTCACGGCGCACGCGACCTTCTCCGGCGCGCTGGCCTGGCCCTATCTGTATTCGTGGCCGCCGCGCCCGCCGGGCCTCATCGAGGAAGCCTTCGACGAACTGGCGCGCCGCTGGCGCCCCATCCTCGACGCCTTCGACGCGGCGGGCGTGGACGTTTGCTACGAAGTCCACCCCGGCGAAGACCTGCACGACGGCGTGAGCTACGAGATGTTCCTGGAGCGCGTGCACAACCACCCGCGCGCCTGCCTTCTGTACGACCCGAGCCATTTCCTGCTGCAGCAGCTCGACTATCTGGCCTACATCGACCACTACCACGAGCGCATCAAGATCTTTCACGTGAAGGACGCCGAGTTCAACCCGAGCGGCAAGCAGGGCGTGTACGGCGGCTTCCAGAGCTGGATCAACCGGGCTGGGCGCTTTCGCTCGCTGGGCGATGGGCAGGTCGACTTCAAGGGCATCTTCTCGAAGATGGCGCAGTACGACTTTCCGGGCTGGGCGGTGCTGGAGTGGGAATGCTGCATCAAGCACCCGGAAGACGGCGCGCGCGAAGGCGCGAAGTTCATCGCCGATCACATCATCCGCGTGGCGGACCGGGCGTTCGACGACTTCGCGGCCGGCGGGGTGGATGCGGCGGCGAACAAGCGGATGTTGGGGATCGGCTGATTGCGGCGCCTGCACACCCGCGGCTCAACGGTGCATCGGGCACCCGTTGTGCTCGCCGCGAAACTTCGACGACGCCGCATACGCCACCTTGCGTGCACGCATCACATTGCCCAACGGGCGGTGTGCGGCCAGGGCGTGCCAGGGGTTGAAGGCCATGCCGTCGTCCACTTCAAGCGCCAGCGCGTCGCTCCAGGCTTCCTGCGCATCGGCGGTGATGCGCGCAACGGCAATGAAGGGGCTCAGCGACTGCGGCCATTCGACCGACGCGTCTTCCACGGGCATGCGCTCCAGGTCCACGCACAGCTGCACGCGCAGCTCCCACACGGCCGGCTGCTGGCGCATGAAATCGGTGACGGCCTCGCGCGTGCCGTCGGGCTTGTCGGTCAGGTCGATGGGCGCGTTCTCCAGCGCCAGCAGCGCGGGCGACACGGGCGCCAGCTGCAGCTTGGCGATGTGGTTGCCATAGCGAATCGGCACCTGCGTGAAGAAGGTGGCGCCCAGCGGATGCGTCTCGGGGTGGCCGCCCATGGCGATCAAGGTGCCGCTCTTGCCGCCGACCGCCTCGACCACTTTCTCCACGCCTTGCAGCACGCTGGATAGCACGCGCTTGGCGTTGGGCGCCTTGTCGGTGGTGCCTGCGAGCAGCTTCAGGCTGCGCAGAAAACCCTTGGCGTCGGGGGCGGCGAACACCGGGCCGTCGACGAAGAGAAAGTCCTGCGTGGTGTCGCCCTCGGAGCCCTCGACGCGCGGGCCTTCGACGCCCAGCACCTTCACGGCCATGCCGCGCGGCAGCGACACGCGGTCGTCGAGCATCTCGGCCGGCGGAGTCGACAGCCGCATCACCACCGGGTAACCGCGGGCCGCTGCAAAAAGCCCTTGCGCCAGCGGTTCGGGCAGGCCGTCGAGCACTTGCAATTCGCCACGCAGCACGCCGTGGCTTTTGGCGTGCACGGCGCGCATCGCATGGCCGGTGTGCTCGGCCATGGTCTTTTCCATGTCGACGAGGGTGGCGACCAGATCGGTCTGTGTCTGGGCCTCGTCGTCGCGGAAGGTCTCCACGGCGGGGTCGTAGCGCACGGGCGCGGTGGAGGACATGGCGGAGAGCGTGGGGGAGGTCATTGCTCCATTGAGCGCACCGGCCCTTTGAACGGCTGTAGGAGCGCGTCGGCAAAGCGTGCGCTAGAACGCCTGTGTGCCCTGGGCAGGCAGGACTGTGTTCACCGCTTCTGGTTTGCTACCTTTTCAATAGCAACCGACCCCTGATCGCAGACCCTTGAGCGCCATTTCATGGACTCGTTGTAATTAAGACAAGCGCCTGTCATGCCCCGCAAGCTATAATGTCGGGTTCGTTTCGATACCACGACGAAGAATTTCGTCAATACCGCCGGCTGACCTGCACTGTCCCTTGGATGCTTCAGGCCTTTCATTCCCAAGCCGGCTTTCACAGTGTGTTGGAGCGCCAGACCGGGCGCCCATGATTGCCACCACTGCCTTCGTTCTTGTTGAAGCGAATAGCGCGTTCGCTGCGCCGTTCTGGCCGGCCCACGCCCGTTTTCAATCATTTTTCAGGCACTTCGCACTCTGTATCTGCGCGCTGTGCCAAGGCTTCATGGACATCATTCAACACAGTATCGCGGTGGGCAAGTACCTTGTTTCCCCGCTCATTCGACACCAGGACGACGGCCACTACGCCGCCTCCGTCTCGATTCGCTCCGGCCACGGCAGCGGCATGCACGACCGCGTGATGCGTTTCACGCCGCGCTTTGCCAGCCATGCCGCCGCGGTCGGCTACGCCATCGACCAGGGTCTGGGCTGGGTGAGCGAACGCGCTCCCGGCAACAGCCCTCTCGCGCTCCCCTGCGCGGGCTGAAACAATCACGCCCAATTCCATTTCCAACACACATCGAACGATTCAGAGGTAACCACTCATGCCCAAGGAAGAACTGATCGAAATGAACGGCGCAGTGACCGAAGTCCTGCCCGACTCGCGCTACCGCGTCACGCTGGACAACGGCCATCAACTGATCGCCTACAGCGGCGGCAAGATGCGCAAGCACCACATCCGCATCCTGGCGGGTGACAAGGTGTCGCTCGAACTCTCGCCCTACGACCTGACCAAGGGCCGTATCACCTTCCGTCACCTGGAACGTCGCGGCCCGCCGCCGACGGGCGGCAACAACTCCCCCCGCCGCTGATCCGCGACTGACGAAAGGCCTTGCGGCGCCCCGCGAAGGGCGCTGGCAAGGCTTTTGTTTTTCGTGGGCCACGGCTGCTGAACGATGACCACACCCACCTCCCCAGCCAACGGCCCACAAGCCCAGGCACCTGCCGACAACGGCTTTGCCGCACTGGCGCTTTCGCCCCAGATGCTGGCCAACCTCACCCAGCTCGGCTACACGCAGATGACGGCCATTCAGGCCGCCGCGCTGCCGCCGGCGCTGCTCGGCAAGGACCTGATCGCCCAGGCCAAGACCGGCAGCGGCAAGACCGCCGCCTTTGCGCTGGCGCTGCTGTCCAACCTGAACCCGCGCCGCTTCGCCATCCAGGCGATGGTGCTGTGCCCCACGCGCGAGCTGGCCGACCAGGTCACCACCGAAATCCGCCGGCTGGCGCGTGCCGAAGAAAACATCAAGGTCGTCACGCTGTGCGGCGGCGTTGCACTGCGCGGGCAAATTGCCAGCCTGGAGCACGGCGCGCACATCGTGGTGGGCACGCCGGGCCGGATCATGGACCACCTGGACCGCGGCAACCTCGACCTGTCGGCGCTCAACACGCTGGTGCTCGACGAAGCCGACCGCATGCTGGACATGGGCTTCTTCGAGGACATCGTGAAGGTGGCGCGCCAGTGCCCCACGGAACGCCAGACGCTGCTGTTCTCGGCCACCTACCCCGAAGGCATCGCCAAGCTCGCGCAGCAGTTCATGAAGAACCCGCAGCAGATCACGGTGCAGGCGCAGCATGAAGGCAGCAAGATCCGCCAGCGCTGGTACCAGGTGAAGGACAGCGACCGGCTGCACACCGTGAGCCTGCTGCTCGACCATTTCCGCCCCGTCAGCACGCTGGCCTTCTGCAACACCAAGCAGCAGTGCCGCGACCTGGTCGAGGTGCTGCAGGGGCAGGGCTTCAGCGCGCTGGCGCTGTTCGGCGAACTGGAGCAGCGCGAGCGCGACCAGGTGCTGGTGCAGTTCTCCAACCGCAGCTGCTCGGTGCTGGTGGCGACCGACGTGGCGGCGCGCGGGCTCGATATTTCGCACCTCGAGGCGGTGATCAACGTCGACGTGACGCCTGATTCCGAAATTCACATCCACCGCGTGGGCCGTACCGGCCGCGTGGGCCAGCAGGGCGGCTCGGAAGGGCTGGCGCTGAACCTGGCCAGCATGAACGAGATGGGCTTCGTCGGAAAGATCGAAGTGCTGCAGGGCCGCGAGTCGGAATGGCACGAACTGGCCGAGCTCACGCCGGGCAAGGGCGCGCCGCTGACGCCGCCGATGGCCACGCTGCAGATCGTGGGCGGGCGCAAGGAAAAAATCCGCGCCGGCGACGTGCTGGGCGCGCTGACCGGTGACTGCGGCTACGCCAAGGACCAGGTCGGCAAGATCAACGTGAACGAGTTCTCGACCTATGTGGCGGTGGACCGCGCCATTGCCGAAGAAGCCGCGCGCAAGCTCTCCAGCGGGCGCGTGAAGGGCAAGTCGGTCAGGGTGCGGATGCTGACGCTGCAGTCCGAGTAACTGCCGCTGCAGGCTGCGGCGTGGCAAGCGCCGCGGCCTCGGCATGCGCGGAGGTGGGCGCCACCGGTGCATCGAGCACCGGTGCCGGTGCTGCATCCGCTGCACCGGCTGCTGCATCAGCCGCATCCGCCAGGCGCGGAGCCTCTTGCCGCGCCAGCTTCGCCGCCAGCCGAAACGCCACCACCACCGCCAGCAAGCCGAAGATCGACGAGCCCACGGCCTGGCCGATCAGCACGCCGGCCGCGCCGTAGTGCGAGCCCCACCACGCGAACGGAATGGTGCCCAGCGTGGCGCGCCCCCAGTTGAAGCCGGTCGACAGCAGCGGATGCCCGAGGTTGTTGAACGACGCGTTCGCCACGAACAACCCGCCCGCGAAGAAGAAGCTCGCCGCCAGCCAGCTGCAGAACAGCGCGATCAGCTCGGCCGCCAGCCCGTCGGCCGAGAAAGCGCGAATCAGCACGCCCTGGCCCAGCGCCAGCACCAGCCACGCCACGGCCACCGACGCCACCATGAACAGCAGGCTGTCGCGCAGCCCCTCCTGCACGCGCTTGTACTGCCCCGCGCCCAGGTTCTGCGCCAGGATGGGGCCGACCGCACCGCTGAGCGCATAGACCAGCCCGAAGGCCACCGGCGTGAGCCGGTCGATGGTGGCCGCGCCGGCCACCGCCGAGGGGCCGAACTGCGCCACCGCATGCGTGACAAAGGCCGCGCCCACGGGCGTGGCCAGGTTGGTCAGCACGGCCGGCCCGGCCACCGTGCCGAGCGCGCGTGCGTCTTCGGCCAGCCGCGAGGCGTCGAAGCGCCCGAGCAGCTGGTGCTTGACGATCACGCCGTGCAGCGCGATGGCCGCCAGCACCGTGCGCGAGACCACCGCGCTGATGGCCGCGCCGTCGAGCCCCAGCCCGAAGCCGAAGATCAATATCGGGTCGAGCACCGCCGTCACGAAGGCGGCCGCGAGCGTCACTGTCATCGAGCGGCGCGCGTCGCCCACCGAACGCAGCAGCGCGGAGCAGGCCATGCCGATGCCCAGCAGGGGCAGCGTGTGCACCGTCACCGACAGGTAGCGCTGCGCCAGGCGCGCAGTCTCGCCCTGGGCACCCAGCGCCTGCAGGGCCGGGTGCAAAAAGAAGGCGGTGCCGGTGCCCACCACGACCGACAACGCGGCCATCAGCACCAGGCTCGCGGTGCCGATGCGGCGCGCGTCGTCCCGGCGCCCCGCGCCCAGCGTGCGCGACACCACCGCCGCAATGCCGATGGTCAGCCCGATGCACAACGACGCATGAAAGAACCCCACCACGCCCGCGAAGCCGACCGCCGCGGCGGTCTCCTTTTCGCCGAGCAGCGAGATGTAGAACAGGTTGATCAGGTCGACCGCGAACACCGCGATCAGCCCGATGGCACCGGTGCCCGCCATCACGCAGACATGGCGCAGCAGCGAGCCTGAAACGAAGCGCGCAGGCTCGACATGGCCGGCTCTTTCGGTTACCGGCATGTGAAATCCTTGGTGTGGCCTAATCGTGGGTCGAACATTCTTCACTTTTACCCGAGCTTTTCATGCCCAAGACATTCCGTACCGAAGCCGAACGCGTTGCCACCCCCAAGCCGACGCCGATGCCCGGCTACACCGCGCCTCGCTCCGGTGGCGGCCAGAAGGTCAGCCTCGAACGCGGCAGCGCCACGCGCAGCAAGAAGAACCCTGGCAAGCGCCCCACCAAGGGCGGCTGATCCAGCCCCCGCTGGCTCCCCGGAGCCACGACGAACGCGCCCACGGGCGCGTTTTGTCGTTGGGGCAGCCACTCAGCAAGCCATTGCGGCAGCTATAAGCAATCGATGTCCGACGACAACCAGATCTTCATTCCCCCCTCGTTCTTCGCGGTGTACAGCGATGCCCGCCAGCGCCTGAGCGAGCCCATTGACGTGGTGCGCGCGCGCTACGAGATCTGCGAAGACCTCGCCAGCCACCTCGTGGGCCACGCGCAGATCCAGCACCACACCGAGGTGCCGGTCGAAAGCGAGATCCTGCGGCGCATCCACGCCGGGCTGGCCACGCCGGAGTCGGGCGTGTCGGGCGCGGAAGCCACGTGGATCGTGCAGCGGCTGGCAGAGCTGCTGGGCTGGGAAGGCCCTGAGCCTACTGAGCCGGCGCCCGAAGCGGACTGAGCCGCCGCAGGAGCGCTCCATGCTGCTCAAGGTTGGCGAGCTCGCCAGGCACACCGGCCTCACGGTGCGCACGCTGCATCACTACGACGCCATCGGCCTGCTGGCACCCTCGGCGCGCTCCGAGGCCGGCTACCGGCTCTACAACGCCGCGGACGTCGCCCGCCTGCATGCCATCCAGGCGCTGCGGCTGCTGGGCCTTGCGCTGGCCGAGATCGGGGGCCTGCTGGGTTCGGAAAGCGGCGCGCTGCCCGCGATCATCGAGCGCCAGATGGCCTCGCTCGACCAGCAGATCGCGCAAGCCACCGCGTTGCGCGAACGGCTCGGCCTGCTGCAGCAAGGGCTTGCCGAAGGCGCCCAGCCCGACATGAAGGACTGGCTCGCCACGCTCGAGCAGATGACCACTTACGGCCGCTACTTCAGTCCCGCCGAAATCAAGTCGGTGATGGCCAACTGGAAAACCGTGGCGCAGCAATGGCCACCGCTGGTCGCCGACGTGGCCGCGCTGATGGCCCGCAACGTACCGGCCGACGCGCCCGAAGTGCAACCGCTGGCCGCCCGCTGGATGACGCTGCTCGGCCAGTGGATGAGCGGCAACGTCGACCTGGTCACACGCTGGGGCGAGATGTACCGGCGCGAAAGCGTGGCGCGCCGCGACGGCGGCCCGTCCGTGGAGCTGATCGCGTACATCGGCGAGGCGATCGGCCTGCGCATGGCCGCGCTGCTGCGCCACCTGGGCACCGACGACCTCGCCCGCCTGGGCGAGCCGCCCGAGGACGAGTGGCGCCGCCTCGCGGGCGAGCTCGGCGCATTGCAGGCCCGCGGCGTTCCGCCCGCAGACGATGCCGTGCAAGCCATCGCGCGCGAATGGGCGCGCCTGTTCGAAGTCTTCACCGACCACGACGCCGGCATCGCGGCACGCCTGATGCGGGCGATGGCCACCGAGCCCGTGCTGCAGGCCGCCGCCGTGGCCGCGCCCGCCGTGCGCGACTACCTGCTGCGCGCCATGGCAGCCACGCGGCAACAAAAGCTCCCGCCCGCCGCGCACGGCGCTTGACCCTCACGTTGCGTGAGGCCCAACAGTGGCCGCATGACCAACGCACACACACCTACCCAGCGGCTGCACGCGCTCGACAACCTCCGCGCCCTCATGATGTGGCTCGGCATCGTGCTGCATGTGGCCATCAACCACGTCACCATCGCCTCGCCGCTGCCGTGGCGCGACCCGCAGACCTCGCACGTGGCCGACCTGCTGCTGCTCTTCATCCACAGCTTTCGCATGCCGGTGTTCTTCGTGCTGGCGGGCTTCTTCGTGGCACTGTTGGTCGCGCGACGTGGCGCCGACGGCATGCTGAAGAACCGCGCCCTGCGGCTCGCACTGCCCTTTGCGCTGTTCTGGCCGCCGCTGTTCGTGGCGACCGCGGTGCTGGCGATGGTCTACATCCACCTCACGGTGCGCGGCGTGCCGGGCATCGACACCAGGCTGACGCCCGCGCGCCAGCCCGGCGGCTCGCCCTTCAACACGATGCACCTGTGGTTCATCTACCAGCTGTTCTGGTTCAGCGTGCTGGCGTGGGCGGGCGTGCGGGTTCAGCGCTTCGTGCCGGCGCGGCTGCGCGTGGTGCTGGCGCGCTGCGTCACGGCGCTGGTGACACGGCGCTGGGGCTTCCTGGTGCTGGCACTGCCGCTGGCCTTCGTTGGCGTTGGCTATCCGTCGGGCTTTGTGACGGAGAGCGGCTCCTTCCTGCCGACGTTCGCCGAATGGGCGCAGAGCGGCCTGTTCTTCGTGGTCGGCTGGCATGTGCACGGGCAGCAGGAGCGGCTGCTCGCGCTGTTCGCGGCGCGCTGCAAAGGCCATGCGGCAGCGGGGCTGGTGTTCTTCGCCGCCACCTTCGTGCTGCTGGGTGCATCGCGGGGCGCGGGTGGCACGGGCACCCATCAGTTGCCCCATGCCGCGTTCTGGATCGCCTTTGCCTACAACGCGACCGCGTGGCTCTGGAGCTTCGCGCTGATCGGCGGCTTCGTGCGCTGGGTGCCACGCCAGAACGCCGTGCTCGCCTACCTGTCGCAAAGCGCCTACTGGGTGTACCTGGTGCACATGCTCGGCACCATCGGCTTCGGCATTCTGCTGTTCAACGCGCCCCTGGGTGCAATCGCGAAGATGGGGCTGAACATCGCGGCCACATCTTTCATGGCGCTCGCAAGTTACGAGTTGCTGGTGCGCCGCACGCCCATCGGCACGCTGTTGAACGGTCGGCGCAACGAAAACCGCGCCGCCAGAAAGTCGACGAAGACCCGCGTCTTCACCACGAGGTGACTCGACGAAAAATGCGATGAAGACGCGATGGACAGACGGCGTCCGCCGTCGTCCTGTCAGGCCGCCTGACCCGATGGCGTCGTGGCGCGCTTCAGCAGGCTCATGTAGCCGGGCTGCACCTCCATGCGCGCCGTCGCGCCCCGCCGCTGCAGCAGCCGGTGCGCCTTGGGCAGGGCCCAGCAGGGCAGGTTGGTGAACATGTGGTGCTCGCAGTGGTAGTTGACCCAGTAGGGCGCCACCAGCAGGCGCGCCAGCCAACTGGCGTGCGTGGTGCGCGCCTGGCGCATCGGGTCGGCCTCGTTCTGTGCGACCAGTGCGTGTTCGGCGATGTTGCGCACGCGGCTCACCAGCGGCAGCCAGGTGGCCATCGGCAGCAGCCACATCAGCAGCCACGCCCACCCATAACCCGCGAGTGCGAAGGCAATGAAGCCGAGGCCGTTGGCAATGAAGAAGCGCCTGTCTTTTGCAAGCTCGCGGCCGAGCACCTTCCACCTCGATTCACCCGGCGCCCGCTGCCGCAGGCCCTCGGCGATGTGCCCGAAGCGCTGCTTGTAGAAGGTTTGCCCGCTCAGGTCGCGCACGACCTTGCGCCACATCGAGGCCCGCGCAATGGGGAAGGGCGCCGACAGCACCAGGTCGGGGTCTTCGGCCTGCTGCACGAAGCGGTGGTGCTGCAGGTGGTACGGCCGGTAGTCGCGCAGCGTCGACGAGCACAGCCAGTGCCCCACCCAGTCGTTCACCTTGCGGTTGCGGTGCAGGCCCGCGTGCGCCGCGTCGTGCATGAGGATGAACAGGCCCAGCTGCCGCGTGCCGATGACAGGCACCATGAGCGCAACGGTCCACGGCCACACGATGCCCACCAGCATGGCCGCACCGATCACGCCCCAGCAATGCGCCACCAGCCACAGCCCCTTCCACGACGAGCGCGTGGTGAGCGCGCGCCACTCTTCGGGTGTGAAGAAATCTTGGGGTTGGGCGCGGGGAGCGACGGCCATGCGTTTCAGTATGCGCCGCCGGCCGCTGCAATCACACGCGGAATTCCCCGGGGATGCCGACCGCGGCGCGAACGCGGCGAGGCCCTTCGCCCTACTTGTCGATGATCTTGCGCGCGAAGACTTCGAGGTAGTCCATCAGCCGCTCTGCGCCCGCGATGGCAGCCGCCTCGTCGCCGGTGGCGATGCCCCGCGCCAGGTCGAGGTGCGCATGGGCGCCCTCGACGATCTCGCCCTCATGCTGGTACGCGTACCAGAAGCGCCGGCACTGCACGATGAGCGGCACCACCGCCTTCACGCCCGAGTCGTTGTGGCTGGCCTGGTGGTTGACGAGGTCGAGCGCGTGGTCCGCGCGCATGTAGTCGGTAAGGTCGCCGCGGCCCGCGGCCTCGACCATCATTTCGGCGCAGCGAACAATCTCCGTGCGCTGCAGCGCGGTGGCGCGGCGCGCCGAGCAGGCGGCAATGAGGCGCTCGAGCACGCGCCGGGTCTGCACCACGTCGAGGTGATCGGCCAGGTCGATGGTCGACACCAGCAGCCCGCGGCGCGGCTGCTGCACGATGAGGCCGATGGACACCATGCGCATCAGCGCCTCGCGCACCGGCGTGCGGCCCAGCCCGGTGCGCTCGGCAAGCTCGGCCTCGACGATCTGGCTGCCGGGCTGCAGTTGCATGGTGGACAGCAGCGCCTCGATGGCGTCGTAGGCCACGTCGGCGGCGCGGCGCTTGGGTGGAGCGGAGGAGAAGGAGTCGGGGGTCGGGGCGGCCATGGGGTTCTTGTTCTGCGGATGCGGCGTCATTGTCGAGCGTCACAGTCGCCGGGCACATGCGTCGGATCAGCTAGATTCGCCAGACCCGCCAGCGTCGCGATGCGCACCGGCGACAGCGGTGAGCGCGGCACGGGCGGCGTCCAGCCGAAGAGGAATTGCGCCGCGTCGCCGCACACGCGGCCCTGGCAGGCGCCCATGCCGCAGCGCCGGGTCAGCTTGGCGTCGGTCCAGCCGGCGCAGGCCGCGAGCGCGGAGAAGGGCACGTCTTCGCAACGGCACACGAGGGTGTCGGGCCGGGGCATCGTCTTGATGTCGGGTGCGAGCGCAAAGCTGCGGTGCAGTTGCACGGCAAAAGCGTTCCAGCGCGCGCGTTCGGCTTCGTGCGACCTCGCCTCGCGTTCGTTGCCGACGGCCGCGTGGCCCGCGATGGTGCCCTGCGCCAGCGCGCGTTCGCTGCCGCCGAAGCCGGTGCACTCGCCGGCCGCGTAGACGCCCGGCACGCTGGTCGCTTGCAGGGCATCGACCGACAGGCCTTGCGCCGTGAGGGCGCAGCCGAGCAACTGGCCCAGCTGCGTGTTGGGTGTGAGACCGAAGCCGCAGGCAACGCGCTCGCAATCGATCTCGACCTCCTGGGCGCCTCGCCGCAGCCGCACCGATTCAACCTGCGTGCTCCCCTGCACCGAGACGATTTGCGTCGACGTGCGGTAGCGCGCATCGGCCAGCGTGACCGCCTGCGCCGCCTTGCCGGGCCAGCGCACCAGGCTCGCACCGAAGCGCGCCACCGAAGCGAACGACGCCTGCTCGGCGATGCGCAGCACCTTCGCGCCCGCCGCGCGCGCCGTGGCCGCAGCGGCCAGCAGCAGGGGCCCGCTGCCCGCGACGACGATGCGCTGGCCCTCCACCGGCAGGCCCGCCTTGATGAGCGCCTGCAGCCCGCCCGCGCCCGTCACGCCGGGCAGCGTCCAGCCCGGAAAGGGCAGCAATAGTTCGCGCGCGCCGGTGCACAAGATGAGCTTGCGCCACCGCATGCGCGTGGCGCCGTCGGCGTCTTCGAGCAGCAGCTCGCCCGGTGCGGGCACGGCCACCACGCGCGTGCCGCTGAGCACGCGGATGTTGGCGTGGCGCGCCAGCGCATCGCGCCATTGGCGTGCCACCGGTGGCAGCGCGGCGCCGGGCCCATCGCGCCAGATCTGTCCGCCCGGCGCGGGGTTGTCGTCGATCACCACGACCGATGCGCCGCTGGGCGCGGCCGCCACCGCAGCGGCCATGCCGGCCGGGCCTGCGCCGACGACCAGCACGTCGCAATGGTCCGTGGCCACGGCCGTCATTCCGTCGTCTCCACGCGCATGCCTTCGGCGCACACCGTCTGGCAGGCGAGCCGGCGACGGCCGTCGACCCACACGCGGCATTCCTGGCACGCGCCCATGCCGCAGAAGGGCGCGCGCGGCTGGCCCGTGACCGACGTGCGCGCGACGCCCATTGCGACGCCCATGGCCACGCCGCCACCGGCCACGCACAGCGCGGCGGCGACCGAGCTGCCCGCCTTCACGCGCACCAGGTGGCCGTCGATGTGCAGCAGGGTGTGGGCGCTCATGCCATCTCTCGCAGGCCACGCGGCGCATACGGCGCCGCGTCGAAGTCGGGCGTCGTGCCGGTCATCAGCGCCGCGAGCAAGTGCGCGCTGCCAGTCGCGGTGGTCACGCCCAGGCCTTCATGCCCGACCGCAAGCCACAGCTTCTCGCGCCACGGATGCTTGCCCAGCAGCGGCAGCCCGTCGGGCGATGCGGCGCGCAGGCCGGTCCACGACCGCACCGCGTTGAGGTTTGCGAGCCCCGGCAAATAGTCGAGCGTGCGCTGCAGCATGCGCGCGAGCATCGGCGCCTCGACCGTCGTGTCGGTGGTGTCGAACTGCCGCGACGAGCCGACCAGCAACTGCCCCGTGGGGCGCGGCTGCACATTGAACGCGACCGAGTCGCCATCGCTGTGGTGCGCGCTGGTGACGTAGCCCAGCTCGACGAGCTGGTGGTGCACCGTGCCCGGATAGCGGTCGGTGATCAGCAGGTGGCCCTTCTTCGGGCGAATCGGCAGTTCGGGGCACAGCGTGGTCGCGTGGATGCCGTTGGCCAGCAGCACCTGCGGCGCGCTGCGGCGGCTGCCGTCGGCCAGCCACAGCGTGCCGTCGTCTTCGATGGCCGCGACCATGGCCTGTTCGACACACACCGATGCGCTGTGCTGCGCGAGCAGCCAGCGTGCCGCGTTCGGCGCATAGAGGATGCCGTCGCCCGGCACCTCGAGCGCGCCCGCCAGGCCCTTGCGCAGCGCGGGCTCGGCGCTTGCCAGTTCGCTCGCATTGAGCAGCCGGCTGTCGATGCCATGCGCGCGCAGGCGCTGCTGCTTGCGCTCGGCCTCGGCCATTTCTTCGTCGTTCGCGGCAATCCACAGCGTGCCGCAGGGGCTGTACGCGCAGTCCTCGCTCATGCGGGGCGCCAGCGCGCGCCATTGCGCGACCGAACGGCGGCTCAGCTCGAGCTCGGCCGCGTTGTCGTCCATCACCACGAGGTGGCCCATGCCCGCGCCGGTGGCACCGCCGATGCGCGCGTCGAGCACCCGCACCCGGGCACCCGCTTGCGCGAGCGCCTGCGCACAGGCCGCGCCGACGATGCCGGCGCCAATGACGATCACATCCGCGTCCATGCCGCGCGGCGTCAGAGCCGAATGCCCCAGCCGAAGGGGTCGTCGTCTTCAATCAGCAGCGTGGCCTCGGCGCTGATGTGCGCACGGCCGCGCAGCGTGGGAATGACCTGCTCGCCGTCCATCGCGTAGCTGGCCTCGAAGCGGCTGCCGATGACGCTGGCCTGCGTCCACACCGCGCCGGGCGCGAGCTTGCCGTCGGCCGCCAGGCAGGCGATCTTGGCGCTGGTGCCGGTGCCGCAGGGCGAGCGGTCGTAGGCGTTGCCGGGGCACAGCACGAAGTTGCGGCTGTCGGCGCCGTCGTCGTCGCTTGCAAAGAGCTCGATGTGGTCGATCTCCGCGCCGTCCGCGCCCGTGATGCCCTGCACCGCCAGCGCGCGGCGCAATGCGGCGGTGTAGTCGGTGAGCGCCGCCAGGTTGTCGCTGGCCACGCGCTGGCCGTGTTCGCTCACCAGAAAGAACCAGTTGCCGCCCCAGGCCACGTCGCCGCGCACGGTGCCGTGGCCCGGCAGATCGACCGCCACCTGGTGCAGGTGCCGGTACGCGGGCACGTTGCGCACGCTGACCGAGCCGTCTGCGTGCAGCGTGGTGGTGACGGTGCCCACGGGCGTCTCGATGCGGTGCTCGCCCACGCCGATGCGCCCCATGTGCGCCAGGCTCGCGACCAGCCCGATGGTGCCGTGGCCGCACATGCCCAGGTAACCGGCGTTGTTGAAGAACACCACGCCCGCTGCCGCGTCGGGCGACACCGGCTCGCACAGCAGCGCGCCCACCACCACGTCGCTGCCGCGCGGCTCCAGCACGGCGGCGGCGCGCCATTTGTCGTGCCGGTCCGCCAGCAACGCGCGGCGCTCGGCCATGGAGCCCTTCCCCAGGTCGGGGAAGCCGCCGATCACAAGGCGCGTGGGCTCGCCGCCCGTGTGCGAGTCGATCACCTGGATGCGTTGCATATTTTGCGGCTCAGTAGCTGGCAATGGGCACGGGCACCGCGTTCTTGAACGTGAAGACGGTGATGGGCGCCTGCTTCATGTTGCCCTTGTCGTCGTACGCATAGGTGGCGGCCACGCCCTTGTAGGTGGTCTTGTAGAGCTCCGCGCCCACCTTGTCGGGGTCGATGGAGTTGGCCTTCTTCATCGACTCGCCGATGAACAGCACCTGGTCGTAGTAAGAGGCCGCGTACGCGTCGGGGTCGGCGTTGAAGCGCTTCTTGAACTTCTCCTTGAAGGCCGGGCCGCTCTGCGCCTTTTCGAGCATGGAGCCGCCCTGCGCGCAGAACACCAGGTCGTTGACCGCGTCGCCGCCGAGCTTGCCGGTGGCCGGGCTGCACACGGTGTCCCCGCCCAGCAGCTTGCCGGGCACGGCCAGCTGCTTCATCTGGCGCGCCATGGGGGCAGCCTGCGGCGCGTAGCCGCCGAAGAAGATGGCCTCGGGCGCCTTGGCCTTCATGTTGGTGAGGATGGCGGTGAAGTCCACGGCCTTGTCGGTGGTGAACTCCTGGCCCACCACGGTAAGGCCCTGCTTCTTGGCCTCCTTGGTGAACTCTTCGGCAAGCCCCTGGCCGAACGCGGTGCGGTCGTCGATGACGCCCACCTTCTTCACCTTCAGCTCCTTGGCCGCGTACACGGCCATGCTGGAGCCGATCTGGTTGTCGCTGGCGATGATGCGGTACAGGTTCTTGTAGCCGCCCTGCGTCACTTTCGGGTTGGTGCCCACGGTGGAGACCAGCGTGCCGCCTTCGCTGTAGATGCGCGAGGCCGGAATGGCCACGCCCGAGCAGTACGGCCCCATGACGTACTTCACGCCGTCGTCCACGAACTTCTGCGCCACGCTCACGCCGGTCTTGGCGTCGCACTGGTCGTCTTCGGAGACCAGCTCGAACTTGAGCGTCTTGCCGCCCACGCTGAGCTTTTTCGCGTTGAGCTCTTCCACGGCCAGGCGCACGCCGTTTTCATTGTCCTTGCCCGCGAAGGCATTGGGGCCCGACAGCGGGCCGCTGTGACCGATCTTGACCACCTGCTCCTGCGCGTGCACCTGGCCTGAAAAGGCGAGTGCCGCGACCGCGGTGGCGCTGAGAACCGAAACCATGCTTGCTCGTGTGTTCATGCTTCTTCCTGGGTTGGGACAATGAAAACTGACGCCGGCTCGCGCCGTGGCTACATGACCGACTGGTACTTGGCGGGCCGCGTGGCCAGCGCCTTCTTCACCACGCCTTCGATGAACGCGCGCTCCTCGCCAATCAACGGCAGCCGCGGGCGGCGCATGTGCTCGGTGCCCACGCCCACCAGCACGTCGATGAGCTTGAGGTTCTGCACCAGCTTGGTCGACACGTCCAGATGCAGCATGGGCGTCATCCACTGGTAGAGCGCGAGCGCCTCGGCGAACTGGCCGGCCTTCATCAGGTCGTACAGCGCCACCGTTTCGCGCGGGAATGCGCAGCCGACCCCCGCCAGCAGCCCGTCGCAGCCCAGCGCCAGGCCTTCGTAGGCGAGGTCGTCCACGCCCAAAAACAACTGGTAGCGCGTGCCCACGGTGTTGCGCAGGTCGGTGATCCGGCGGATGTCGTCGGTGCTTTCCTTGATGGCGGCAATCCATTCGCAGTCGGCCAGCTCCACCATGTGCTGCGGCTTCAGGTCGACGCGGTAGGCCACCGGGTTGTTGTAGACCATGATGGGTTTTTGCGCGGCATTGGCGATGGTGCGCACGTTCAGCATGGCCTCGCGTGCGTCGGCCACGTAGATCACCGAGGGCATCACCATGAAGCCCGACACGCCCAGCTTGTTGGCGCCATTCACATAGCGCAGCGCCTCGCGCGTGCTGGTTTCCGACACATTGGCCAGCACCGGAATGCGGCCGTCGGCGGCGTCCAGCGCGATCTTTGCGACCTGCAGTTTTTCTTCCAGCGACAGCGTGCTGGCCTCGCCCAGCGAGCCGCAAGTGACCAGGCCGTGGATGCCGTTGCGGATCTGAAAGTCGATGTGCCGCGCCGTGCCTTCGGCATCGATGCTTTCGTCGGCGTGGAACTTGGTGGTGACGGCGGGAAAGATGCCTTGCCAGCGGGGATTGCTCACTTGGTCGCTCCTTGGGGATGTGCGGTAGGGATGTACGGTGCGGAAGCGTCGCACTTTAAATATATTAAGGATATATCGTCAAGATATTCGTGCGACCACAGCGGCGCGAAGCTGTGTTTTTGTGTGTGTGTGGGGCGGAAAAGAGAAACGGGCCGCAGGGCTCCCCGAGCCCTGGCAGCCCTGCGCTGGTTACTTGCGCCCGTCGACCGGGCGCAGCACGCCGCGCTTGAGCGTCACCGGCTTGCCGAGTGGCGGTGCCGACTTGGTCTCGACCGTGCGCACCGAGCCGTTGTCCATGCGCACCGCGACTTCATAGACCGTGACCGTGTGCACGCGTTTCTCGATCTCGTTGCCAGCGAACCCACCGCCCACGGCGCCCAGCACCGTGGTGGCGACGCGGCCGTTGCCGTGCCCGAACTGGTTGCCGACGAGCCCCCCGACCACGCCGCCCGCCACCGCGCCTACGCCCGAGGTGCTAGGCAGGCGTTTCTGCACCGGCCGCACCGATTCGACCCGGCCGCACACCGCGCAGGGCGGTGGCGCGGGCCGCGCGGCGGCCACTGGCACGTTCACGCTGGGTGCAGGCCCGGGCTGGATGGCCTGGGCCGGCATGGGAACGGGAGCCGGGGCCGGCATGGGCGCCGCGGCCATGGCTTGCGGCGCGGGGCCTGCCGCCGTGGGGGGCATGGCGGGTGCCAACGGCATGGCCTCGGGTTTGAAATCGTCCGGTGCGACGGGGGATGCGGCAGCCACGACGGGTGGTGGCGCGCTGACGGTGGCACTGGGCCCCTGGCGGCTGAGCACCACCCCGCCGAGTGCCAAGACGGCCACGGCCAGTGTGCCGATGACGGCCCACAGGGCCTTGGGCGACTTGCTCACCGGCTGAGCCGCAGGCGGGTTGAATGGCGAAGGCGAGTCCATGAAAAGTCCCTTTTCTGTCCGAAACGGAATCGTTCGGAACACACCAGGGAGCATGAGCGCGGGCGGCGCGTTGTCAATTGACCGGTGTCCTACAGGGCTGGTCGGGGCTGCTGCGTCATGTTGTCAGCGGCTGTTCGGGGCGACGCTCACGCCGACGGGGTGCCTTGCTCCGCGAATGTCCCCCGGGCTTCGCCCTCCTCCTTTATTTCGCTGCGCAAGGCACCCCATCGACGTGAGCGTTTTCAGAGCAGTGGTTGATCGCGCGATCACCAGCAGCGTGCCCCAGTGCACAGGGCGTCGGGTACTCCCCGCAGCGAAATAAAGGAGGAGGGGCGCAGCCCCGGGGGACATTCGCGGAGGGGAGTACCCGGCGGCCTGTGCACACGCCCTGAACAAAGAGCCCTAACCAAGAGCCCTGAACAGAGTGCCCCGAACAAAGAGCCCTGAACAACGGCGCAAAACAATCAGTCGATCTTCGCCCCAGAAGCCTTCACCACAGCCCCCATCGCATCCCAGTCCGAACGCAAAAGCTTCTGAAACTCCTCAGCACTCTGCATGCGCGGCTCCACGCCCAAACGCTTGAAACGTTCCTGAATCACCGGGTCCGCCAGCACCTTGTTGGCCGCCACGTTGATGCGCTCCACCTCCGCCTTCGGTGTGCCCGCAGGCGCAAGCAACCCGATCCATGAATCGAAGGCGTAGCCCGGCAGGCCACTCTCCGCCACCGTCGGCAACTTGGGCAGGAACGGACTGCGCGACTGCCCCGTGGAGGCCAGCAGCTTCATGCGTGCGTCGTCCTGAAAACCGATCACGCCGATGCTCGACGAAATCACCGCCTGCACCCGCCCCGCCAACACCTCGTTGACCGCCTCGCCCGTCGACTTGGTCGGAATGTGCGTCATCTGCAACCCCGCCTTCGCCAGGAACGACGCCATCGCCAGGTGCGTGGCACTGCCGTTGCCGGCCGAGGCGTAGTTGTACTTGCCCGGGTTGGCCTTCACCTCCTTGATGAAGTCAGCCGTGCTCGACACCCCCATGCCGCCCGCCACCGCCAGCACATAGCCCGCGTTGCCCACATTCGCCACGCCCACGAAATCCTTCAACGGGTCGTAGCTCAGCTTGTTGTACAGAAAGCCCGCGATGTTGTGACTCGCGGCCGCCAACACCAGCGTGCTGCCATCGGCCGGCGCACGCGCCACCATCGCCGCGCCCACCGTGCCACCCGCGCCCGCACGGTTCTCCACGATTGCGCTGGCGTTCAACGCCACCCCCAGCTCGTTGTTGAAGGCGCGCGCCACCGTGTCCTGCACCGCGCCGGTGCCGAAGGGCACGACGATGTGGAGCACGCGCTGCTGCGCATGAACCGGGGCCATGGCGCACAGCGCCGCGGCAGCCGCCGCGAGCGCGGCCAGGGAACGTCGGGTGAACAGGATCGAAGGCATCTTGAAGGCCGCTTTCATCATCGTCATCGTCAACAACAGGGAAGGAATGTCAGGTGCCCGACGGCAGCCAGCGCTGCGCGAGTTTCACGAAGTAGCTGGCACCGATCGGAATGATCTCGTCGTTGAAATCGAACGAGGTGTTGTGAATGATGCAAGGGCCGGGCCCGTGACCGTCGAGCCGGTGGTCGCCGTCACCGTTGCCCAGAAACGCATAGCAGCCGGGCCGCGCGATCAGCATGTGCGCGAAGTCTTCCGCGCCCATCACGGCGGGAAAGTCGTCGGTGACCATGTCGTCGCCCACCACCTCGCGCATCACGCCCGCGGCAAAGCGCGCCTCCGCCGGATGGTTCACCGTGGGCGGGGACGAACGGTTGAAGAACACCTCCGCCGTGCAGCCGTGCGCCGCCGCCACGCCCGCGGCCACCTCGCGCAGGCGGGCCTCGATCTTGTCGATGGCGTCGATCGAAAAGGTGCGGATGGTGCCGCCCACCGTGGCCACGTCGGGAATGACGTTGGGCGCGTCGGAGCCCTGCAGCTGCGTGACCGCGAGCAGCGCGCGCTCGGTGCTGGGAATGGTGCGCGCCACGATGGTCTGCAGCTGCTGCGCCAGCGTGACCACCGCGGCCACCGGGTCGATGCCCGTGTGCGGCATGGAGGCATGCGTGCCGCGCCCGCGCACGGTGATCTTGTAGGTGTTGCTCGAGGCCATGAGCGCGCCTTCGTTCAGCGCGAAGCGGCCCACGTCGCCCACGGGAAAGTTGTGCAGCCCGAAGACCGCGTCGCACGGGAAGCGCTCGAACAGGCCCTCGTCGATCATCTTCTTGGCGCCGGCCTTGCCCATCTCCTCGGCCGGCTGAAAGATGAAGTTCACCGTGCCGTCGAAGTCCTCAGGCCCCTGCTGCGACAGGTGCCAGGCGGCGGCCAGCAGCATGGTGGTGTGGCCGTCGTGGCCGCAGGCGTGCATGCGCCCGGGGTTTGTCGACTTGTGGGCGAAGTCGTTGGCCTCGTGCAGGGGCAGTGCGTCCATGTCGGCGCGCAGGCCGATGGCGCGCTGGCCCGTGCCTTTGCGCAGCACGCCGACCAGGCCGGTGCCCGCAATGCCGCGGTGCACCTCGATGCCCCAGCCCGTCAGCAGGGCCGCCACCTTCTCCGAGGTGCGGTGCTCCTCGAAGCCCAGCTCGGGGTGGGCGTGGATGTCGCGTCGGATCTCGACGAAGCGCGCGGCGTTGGCAAGGAAGGCGTCGGCAATGTTCATGGCGGGGCTGCGAAAGTCGTTCGTGGAAGGGGGAAGCGAACGATTCTGGCGCAGCCGCCCGCGGCGCGTAAGCGGGAATGCGCGGTTTGTCCGGGCAGGCCTGGGATGGCGCGGTTTGTCCGGGCAGGCCTGGGATGGCGCGGCTTGTCCGGACAAGCCTGGGGGCGCGGCCTACCCAAGCCGGCCTTCCTGCCGCAGCGTGGTGCCGATGCGCCGGATCTCGGCCTCGCCCTGCTCCAGCGTGGCCCGGCTGGTGTGCACCGAGTAGTGGCCCATCACCAGGTCGTGCGGATGCTTGGCGGCCGAACCCAGCACGAAGCGCGTGTCGCCTTGGGCGACGAAGTCGATCGCGTCTTGCGATTCTTCGAACACCGCGAGCTCGCCGGTGCCAACGGGGTCGCTGCGTGGGTCGCCCACATCGACAGCACCCGCGCTCACCGCCACCCAGCCCACCGTATGCCCCGCCGGCGGCACATAGCGCCAGCGCTCGCCGTCCTTCAGCTCGACGGCCAGGTAGTTGATGGGCGCCGGTGCCGCGATGGCGCTTTGCGCCGCGCCGTGGCGCCCGAGCAGCACGCGCACCGGGCCCTCCTGCGGCACCTGCGCGGGCGCGAGGTACATGCTGTGCGCCGGTGCGTTTTCTTCCGACGCCGGCAGCGCCACCCACAGCTGGAAGCCGCTCACGCGCGCCACGCCCGGCGCGGGCGCGCCGGTGTGCCACACGCCGTTGCCTGCGCGCATCCACTCGACACCGCCACCGTGCAGCGTGCCGCGCTCGCCGGTCGTGTCGTCGTACAGCGTGTCGCCCTCCATCAGGTAGGTCAGCGTGGCAATGCCCGAGTGCGGATGCAGGCCGAAGCCCTTGTGGCCGCCCGTGGTGTCGAAGCCGAACAGGTCGAGGAACACGAAGGGCTTCAAGAACTCGCCCAGGTCGCCCGGGCTCATGAGCCGCGTGATGCCGCCGTGGCGCGCGCCGCGCGTGCGGTGAACGATGGCGCGGGGCTCGGGGGCCTCGCGGATGTCTTGGCCCTCGCGGGCGGAGGCGACGGCGGTGCGGGCTTGGGTCTGAATCATGGGGTGCTCCTTGGATGAATCGAGGGGAGAAGGCATCAGGCGCCGGCGGTTGCCAGCCGCGACACGGGCCGCAGGCGCCAGGCCACGAAGGCCGACAGCAGCGCCAGCACCACCGCCGGCGCGGGGTTGCCCCCGATCAGCACCAGGTGCGTCGCAATGGCGCACACCATGGTCGCGGCCAGCAGCAGGCCGCCGAAGAAGCCGGTGGCGGGCACCAGCAGCAGCACCACGCCGGCGAGCTCGACCAGGCCGGTCACGTAGCGGAACCACTGGCCGAAGCCGATGGCGTCGAACACCTGCACCATCTGCGGCACGCCGGCCAGCTTGGCCGCGCCCGCCATGCCGAAGGCCACGGCCAGGAGGATGCGAAGGCCCCAGACGATGCGGCGCTGGGTACGTTGAGCAGAAGAAGAGGAATGTGTGGAAGTCATGGGCACAAGGTTAGGCATGCACCCATTGATCGACTAGACGGTAGAGTCGTATTGCACTCGTCCAAATTCAGAAGGAATCAAACCCCATGTTCGACCTCAACGACATCGCCATGTTCGTGCAGGTGGTGCGCTGCGGCAGCTTTGCCGAGGCCGCGCGGCGGCTGGGCCTGCCGCCCAACACCGTGAGCCGACGCATTCAGCAGCTCGAGGCGCAACTGGGCACCCGGCTCATGCAGCGCTCCACGCGCAAGCTGACGCTGACGAGCGCGGGGGAGGCGTTTCATGCGCGGTGCGCGGGGGCGGTGGATGGGTTGCTCGAAGCCGGGCAGGAGCTGGTGGCCGGCGGGCAGGCGCCGAGCGGGCTGGTGCGGGTGGCGGCGCCGGCGGACTTCTTCGATTTCTTCCCAGTGGAATGGGTGGCGGACTTTCTGGCGGCGCATCCGCTGGTGAGGCTCGACTTCGTGCTCAGCGACGCGACCGCCGACCTGATTGCCGAACAGATCGACGTGGCGTTTCGCGGCGGCGTGCTGCGCGACTCGGGCTACATCGGCCGCCGCCTGGCCACGCGCGACGGCGGCTTGCTGGCCAGCCCCGCCTACCTGGCGCGGCGCGGCGAACCCGCGAGCCTGCAGGACCTGGCCCACCACGACTGCGTGACGCCGCCCCACCCGAGCGGCCACACCACCTGGCGCCTTGCCGGGCCCGACGGAGTGGAAGAAGAGGTGCAGGTGACGGGGCGCTTCACCGGCAACACCGCACAGGCGCTGCGCAAGGCCGCGCTGGCCGGACTGGGCATCGCCCAGCTGCCGCCGACGATGGCCACGCGGGACGAAGAGGACGGGCGGCTGGTGCGGGTGCTGCCGCAGTACCGGTATATGGGGCGGGGGCTCAGCGTGGTGTATCCGAGCCGCAGGCACCTGCCGCTGGCGGTGTCGGCGTTCATTGAGTTGGTGACGGGCAAGCTGGACAGCGCGGAACTTCTGGCCGAGATTGCGCCGTAAGCTCCCGTCTTGCGCGCCACTCAAGCTCGAGTTGGCGCCCCTGAAAAAGCAGATGGACATCTATTTGAAAGAGTTCGGTCATGCGTGATGCGGCGAACGAAGAAGAAGCAACTTCGGGTCAGGGAGAACTGGTGCTCTACGCCACGCAGGACGGCAGTGCCCGTTTTTTTCTGCGTGCGAAGGACGGCACCGTTTGGCTGACCCAGATGGAACTGGCGGCGCTGTTCCAGACCTCGGTTCCGAACGTCAACATCCACATCAAGAATGTGCTCGACGAGGGCGAGTTGTTGCCCGAGGCAACTGTTAAGGAAGACTTAATGGTTCGAACCGAAGGCAAACGCGAGGTGCGGCGTCCAGTGAAGCTCTACAGCCTGGACATGATCCTGGCCATCGGCTATCGGGTGAAGTCCCCGCGCGGCACGCAGTTTCGCCAATGGGCGACGGCGCATTTGAAGGAGTACCTCGTCAAGGGCTTCGTCATGGACGATGTCCGGCTCAAGGACCCAGAAAGCTGGGACTATTTCGACGAGATGCTGCAACGCATCCGCGACATACGGGCATCGGAAAAGCGCTTCTACCAAAAGGTGCGCGACGTCTTCGCGCTGTCGGTGGACTACAAGGACGACCCGGCTGCCGTGGGGCTGTTCTTCGCCGAAGTACAGAACAAGATGTTCTATGCGGTCACGCAACAGACCGCCGCCGAAATCGTCGTCCAACGCGCCGACCCCGGCGTACCGAACATGGCACTGACTGCCTGGAAGGCAGGGCGCGTGCGCAAGGCCGATGTGATCATCGCGAAGAACTACCTGGACGCCGACGAGATCGGCCACCTCAATCGCATCGTTACGCTATTTCTGGACTTTGCGGAGCTTCGCGCCGAACGACGCAAGGATCTGCGCATGACGGACTGGCGAGCCTACGTCGACACCTTCATCGCGTTCAATGAAAGCCCGTTGCTGCAGGGCGCGGGGCGCATGAGCCACGACGCAATGGTCGAGATCGCCCACGAGCGGTATGAAAAGTTCGACGCGAAGCGCCGCGCGGCCGATGCGCGGGACGCCGACGCACAAGACCTCGAGGAACTGGCGCAGGCGGAACGCGATCTGTTGGCGAACAAGGGCGAACGCGGGGCTTTGTGAGGGTCGGTCTTGCAGAGGTGGCCGCGCATCAGAATGCGCGAAAATTCATTGAACCGTATCCGTCAGGCAATCACTCCATGAAAATCGAAAAAGACACCGTCGTCACCATCAAATACAAAGTCTCCGACGCCCAGGGCAAGCTCATCGAAGCCAGCCCCGAGCCGATGGCCTACCTGCATGGCGGGTACGAGAACACGCTGCCCAAGATCGAGGCAGCGCTCGACGGCAAGGAGAAGGGCTACCAGGCCGTGGTCGACCTCTCGCCCGAAGACGCCTTCGGCCAGCGCGACGAGTCGCTGGCGCGCAGCATCCCCAAGTCAGAGTTTCCGCCCGGCGTGAAGATCGGCGGGCAACTGCAAGGCCGCCTCGACGACGGCACCGAGCATGTGTTCACGGTCGTGAAGATCAAGGGCCCGGTCGTGCTGCTCGACGGCAACCATCCCTGGGCCGGCAAGGCGCTGCGCTTCAGCCTGCAGGTGACCGACGTACGCGCGGCGCTGCCGGTGGAGATCGAGCATCGGCATGTGCATGGGGCGCACGGGCACCATCACTGACCTGACAACTGAAAAAGGCCGGGCCGACAGGCGCGGCGCCGCTCAGCGCTTCTTCCAGAACCTCCGCGCCCCCTCGATCTCACCCAGCGCCTTCCGGCAGCCCTTCGCACCCGCCGCATTCCGCGCGCTGAACCACCCCACCGCAAACCACGCCCGCGCATCGCGCACGGTCGCCTCGCGGTACAGCGCCAGCGCCACCGCCTCGTCGTTGAACGCGCCCAGCGCGTCCTGCGCGGGCCGCAGCGCTTTCAGGTAGCGCTCGGCGCCGTCCTTGTCGTTCCCCTCGAACAGCGGCGCCACAAACTCGGCCAGGTAGCGCAGGCGCTTGAGCCGCTTGCGCACGCGGTGCTGGGCGTCGGTGGCCAGCGACTCGAAGCGCTTGCCGTCGCGCACGGCCTGCCGGTGCAGCCGCTGCAAGCGCTTGCGCAGCAGGCGGCGCACTTCGTCGGCGCTGGCGCCGGTTCCGGCCGTGGCCGTGGCCGTGGCCGCGTCAGAGGGCGCCGATGCCACCGCGGTGAAACCGATCAGCGACACCAGCACGTTCTGGAACGCCGCCTCGCGCACCACATCGCCGGGCGACGGCGTGCTGTGCGCCGCGTCGCCATCTGCATCGCCCGCCAGCGGATCGAACTCAGGCCCACCCGCCTCGCGCAGCCGGGGCTGCGCGAGCTTCACCACCTGCTCGCGGTCGCGCACCGCGCCCAGCGCGCGGAAGGCGTCGGCCAGTGGGGGCGCCCACTCTGCGGCGGCCTCGGCAAACGCGCCATCCGCACCGAGCCCCGCCAACTCGCGCAACGCCGTGCGCAGCCGCCGAATGCCGATGCGCAACTGGTGCACCTGCTCTTCGTCCGTGCTGCCCGCCGCAATCTCGCTCGCGTTGGGCAGCATCTGCGCCAGGCACGACGCGACGACGGCCTGCTGCAGGCCGCGCCCGTCCGGGTGCGGCGTGGCGAAGCGCGGAGGCTCGGCCTTCACCGCTTGCACGTTCGCCTGCGCGGCCAGCAGCCGCGCGCCGCGCTCGGCCTTCGACACGGTGCTGAACCACAGCCCGTGCTGCTGCGACCAGCGCCGCGCGAGCAGCACCAGGCCCTGCACGTCGCCGCGCTTCAACTCCAGCTCCAGCTCGCACACGGGCGATTCGCGCTGCTCGGGCGTGCCGGCGTGGGCCACGACCTTGCCGACGTCCAGCGCCATCTCGACCACCGCGCCGCCAAGCCCCGCCACCCGCACGTCGCGCGTGAGCCGCACGATGTCGGTCGACTGGCGCTCGACCAGCAACCCGCCACCACCCTCGCCCAGCAGCCTGGCAAGCCGGTCGCCCACGGGCGTGCCCTGGTGGCGCAGCGGATCGATGCGCGGTGCCGCGCCCGCCGTGCCCAGGTCGACGTTGTGCTCCAGCCGGTGCAGCGCGTTGTCGCCCGTGGCCTTCACGGTCTGAACCCAGCGCGGCCCCTCCTTGCGCAGCCGCAGCACCATGCCGTCGGCGGCCAGGCGCAGGTCGGCGGTGTCGAAATAGCGGGCCTGCAGGCGGGTGCGCACGACGGCGCCGCGCTTCAGGGCGGCCTCCACGGCCTTCAGGCGGCCGGCGGGAATGCAGAACTTGAACTCGATTTCCATAGCCGCCGATGATGCGCGCGCCGCGCTGGTCACCACACCCGAATCCCTTGCCGCAAATTCATGTGGACGGCGCCCGGTCTGTTTGATATGGTTTGTGGACGGCGTACACAACACGTCGGCAAGCTTCCATCTTTTCGCTGCCCCACCTCCACTTTCATCGACACAGGACGACCCCCATGGCCACCAAGCAGATCTTCGTGAACCTCCCCGTCAAGAACCTGGAGAAGACCAAGGCCTTCTTCACCGCGCTGGGCTTCAGCTTCAACCCGCAGTTCACCAACGACAGCGGCGCGTGCATGGTGGTGCAGAAAGACAGCATCCACGTGATGCTGCTGACGGAGCCGTTCTTCAAGACCTTCACCACCAAGCAGATTGCCGACACCGCCACCAGCACCGAGGTGCTGCTGTGCCTGTCCTGCGAGAGCCGCGCGGAGGTCGACGATCTGGTAGCCAAGGCCAAGGCGGCCGGCGGCACCGTCCCAAGCCAGCCGCAGGACCACGGCTTCATGTACGGGCACGGCTTCCAGGACCTCGACGGCCACCTGTGGGAGCTGGCGTTCATGGACCCGAACGCCGAAATGCCGAAGCAGTAACCACGGCCACGCCGACCGGGGCAAGCAGGCACGCAGGAGAACAACGATGCCCATCGTTCCATACGCGCTCTTCACTGTTGCACGCAAGGCCCCTACCGGACGGGCGCCGCGCCCCGACATTCCTTCCACCGGCAAGGCAACATCGGCCCTGCCCCCCATGGAAAGGAACATCGGCATGTCCGACGACAACACCCCACACAACAGCCCCCGCATTGACCAACGCCACGGCCCGGTCCTGCAGGTCGCGCCCCTCGGTTTCCCCTGGCAGACCATCGACCCGTTCCTGTTCTGCGTGTACCACGACGACGCCTACCCCAAGGCCAACACCCAGATGGGCCCCGAGGCCTCGCTGGCCGGCCGCCAGATCGGCCAGGACTTCAGCCGCAAGGACGGCTGGAGCATGTACCACGGCGACACGGTGCCGGGCTTTCCGTCGCACCCGCACCGCGGCTTCGAGACGGTGACCATCGTGCGCAAGGGCCTGGTGGACCATTCCGACTCGCTGGGCGCCACCGCGCGCTTCGGCGGCGGCGACGTGCAGTGGCTCACGGCCGGCAAGGGCATCGTGCATTCGGAGATGTTTCCGCTGCTCGACGCCGGCGCGCCCAACCCGCTGGAGCTGTTCCAGATCTGGTTGAACCTGCCGGCGCGCAGCAAGATGGCCGAGCCGCATTTCACGATGCTGTGGTCCGACGCCATTCCGCGCTTTGCGTCCGACGACGCCAAGGGCGGCCGCACCGAGGTGGCGGTGATCGCGGGCCGCCTGGACGACGGCGCCAGCGGCCAGGAGCCGATTCAGCCGCTGGCGCCGCCGCCCGATTCGTGGGCCGCGCAGGCCGACGCCGACGTGGCCATCTGGACGCTGAAGATGACGCCCGGCGCGCAATGGACGCTGCCGGCCGCCACGGGCGAAGGCACGCGGCGCATGCTTTATTTCTTCAAGGGCGCGGTGGCGCACGTGGGCGGGCAGCGGGTGCAGGGGCCGGTGGCCATCGAGTTGCGCGCTGACATGGCGGTGGAACTGGCCAACGGCCCGGACGACACGGCAGAGTTTCTGGTGCTGCAGGGCCGCCCGATTGCCGAGCCGGTGGTGCAGTACGGCCCCTTCGTGATGAACACGCAGGCCGAGATCAACCAGACCATGGCCGACTACCGCCGCACGCAGTTCGGCGGCTGGCCCTTCGACGACGCGGCGCCGGTGCACGGCCGTGACATGGAGCGCTTTGCCAAGCACCCGGGCGGGCGCGAGGAAGTGCCCACGGTCTGAGCCGCCAGCCGCTTCAGAGGGTCTTCAGCACCTCGGCGCCCAGCGCGGTCATGCTCGGAACGAACTCCAGCACGTCCGCGCGCGCCACGCCGTTCTGCACGAACGGGTCGCGCGCCAGCACGGCGTCCAGCGCCTCGCGGTCGCCCGAGCGCGCCAGAATCACGCCCCCCTTGCGCGGCACCTGTCGCCCCGAGGCCACGAAGAGGCCGCTGGCGTAGTGCTTCTTGAGCCAGGTGACATGCGCGTCCATCAGCGCGTCGAGTTGCTCGAGCGGGCGGACGTAGGTGAGGGTGACGATGAACATGGCGGTTCGTCGGGAGTCCAGAAGCCCCCAATCCTAGGGGCTTGGCGCGGTGCCTGACGCGCCAAGGTGTGCGCACCCGTAACCGGTGCTGTCCCGGGCTGTTCCGGGCTGTCCCCGGCTATTCGATCGCCACGCCACCTTCTTTCACCAGCCTGGCGAACTTGGCGGTCTCTTCGCGGATCTGCCGCGCCATTTCTTCCTGCGTGCCGCCCAGCGGCTCGGCGCCGATGGCCTGCATGCGCTGGGCGAAGTCGGGCGAGCGAATGATCTTCACCATCTCGGCGTTCAGCCGCGCCAGCACGTCCTTGGGTGTGGCGGCCGGCGCCAGCACGCCAAACCAGGTGCCGATGTCGAAGCCCTTGAGCCCCGCTTCTTCCAGCGTGGGCACGTCGGGCAGCACCGACGAGCGCCGCGCCGTGGTCACGGCCAGCGCGCGCAGCTTGCCGCTCTTGATGTGCTGCAGCACCGGCGTGATGGTGTCGAAGGACATCGCCACCTGCCCGCCCAGCAGGTCGGTGGTGAGCGGGCCGCTGCCCTTGTAGGGCACGTGCAGCAGCGTGGTGCCGGTGCTGGCCTGAAACTGCGTGCCGATGAGGTGCTGCGTCGTGCCGTTGCCGTTGGAGCCGTAGGCCAGCTTCTCGGGCGTGGCCTTGGCCAGCGCAACCAGCTCGGCCACGTTTTTGGCGGGCGTCTGGGCCGCGTTGACGACCAGCACGTTGGGCACCATGGCCACCACGGTGATGGGCGCCAGGTCTTTCTGGAAGTCGTACGGCAGCTTCTTGTAGACGCTGGTGGCAATGGTGTGGTGCACCGCGCCCATCAGCAGCGTGTAGCCGTCGGGCTTGGCCTTGGCCACGTAGTCGGCGCCCAGCGTGGCGCCGGCGCCGGGGCGGCTTTCGACCACCACGGGCTGGCCGAGCGACTGCGAGAGCTTGTCGGCCAGCGCGCGCGCCAGCACGTCGGTGGTGCCGCCGGCGGGGAAGGGCACCACCAGGCTGATGGGCCGCGTGGGCCAGGCGGCGGGTGGCTGCTGCGCGAAGGCCAGTGCGGTGGCACCCAGGCCCAGGCCAAGCGCCACCGCGGTGGCCCGCAGCACGGTGCGCCGACGGCGCGCGTCGAAAGAAGCGTTCATGGTTTGTCTCCGGCTCGTTGTTCGGGTGCGCGCATCGAGGCGCGCGAATACCGTGGGGTCGCTCGAATCGCTGAAAGGCCTCAGGCCGCAAGCTGCAGCGGCTCGCCGGCAATGTGCGCGCACACCGCGCGCGTCACCTGCGCGGTGGTGGCGTTGCCGCCCAGGTCGCGCGTGTGCAGCAACGGGTTGGCCGTGACGTGCTCCACCGCCTGCATCACGCGGCGCGCGGCCTCGGCCTCGCCCAGGTGCTCCAGCAGCATCACCACCGACCAGAAGGTGCCCACCGGGTTGGCCAGCCCCTTGCCCATGATGTCGAAGGCCGAGCCATGAATGGGCTCGAACATCGACGGGTAGCGGCGCTCCGGGTCGATGTTGCCGGTGGGCGCAATGCCCAGGCTGCCCGCCAGCGCGGCGGCCAGGTCGCTGAGGATGTCGGCATGCAGGTTGGTGGCCACGAGGGTGTCCAGCGACCCAGGCCGGTTGACCATGCGCGCGGTGCAGGCGTCGACCAGTTCCTTGTCCCACGTCACGTCGGGAAACTCCTTGGAGATCTGCAGCGCAATCTCGTCCCACATCACCATGGCGTGGCGTTGCGCATTGCTCTTGGTCACCACGGTGAGCAGCTTGCGCGGCCGCGAGCCGGCCAGCCTGAAGGCGAAACGCATGATGCGTTCGACGCCCGCGCGGGTCATCATGCTGACGTCGGTGGCGGCCTCTATCGGATGGCCCTGGTGCACGCGGCCACCCACGCCGGCGTATTCACCTTCGGAGTTCTCGCGCACGATCACCCAGTCGAGCTGGCCCGGCGCGCAGCGCTTGAGCGGACCGTCGATGCCCGGCAGGATGCGCGTGGGCCGCACGTTGGCGTACTGGTCGAAGCCCTGGCAAATCTTCAGGCGCAGGCCCCACAGCGTGATGTGGTCGGGAATGTGCGGGTCGCCGGCGGAGCCGAACAGAATGGCGTCTTTCTTGCGCAGCGCGTCCAGGCCGTCGGCCGGCATCATCTCGCCGTGCGCACGGTACCAGTCGCCGCCCCAGCCGAAGTCTTCGAACGTGAATTGAAGGGCGCCGCCGGAGGCCGCGGCCAGCGCCTGCATCACCTCGCGCCCCGCGGGGATCACTTCCTTGCCAATGCCGTCGCCGGGAATGGTGGCAATGCTGTAGCTGCTCATCGATGTCCTCTTGAATGTGCTGTGCGTGTGCCATGCATGTGCTGCACGAAGCGCCCACTGTAGGATTCGATGCGCCGAACAATTCACGCCCGAAGTGAATCCACTCTTAACTTCAGTTCAACAGTGAGGTGGCCATGGTGTCCCCCGTCCAGCCCGCCGACCTCGGCTTTTTCTCCACGCTTGCGGCCTGCGGCAGCCTGAGCGCCGCGGCGCGCGAGCTGGGCATCAGCACGCCGGCCGTGAGCAAGCGGCTTGCGCAAATGGAGGCCCGCCTGGGCGTCACGCTGGTGAACCGCACCACGCGGCGCATGAGCCTCACGCCCGAGGGCGAGCTCTATGTGGCGCACGCGCGGCGCATCCTCGGGGAGATCGACGACATGGCGCAGCTGCTGGGGGGCGCCAAGGGCGAGGCACAGGGCCTGCTGCGGGTGAATGCCACGCTGGGCTTCGGGCGCAGCCATGTGGCGCCGCTCATCTCCAAGTTCGTGCGCAAGCATCCGCAGGTGGAAGTGCAGCTGCAGCTGTCGGTCAACCCGCCGCCGCTGACGGACGACGCTTTCGACGTGTGCATCCGCTTTGGCGCGCCGCCAGAGGCCCGCGTGATTGCGCGACGCATTGCGTCGAACCGGCGCCTGCTGTGCGCCTCGCCGGCCTATCTGGCGCGCGCCGGCACGCCCAAGGTGGCGAACGACCTCACGCACCACCGCTGCATCGGCATCCGCCAGGGCGACGAGGCCTATGGCGTGTGGCGCCTGAGCACCGGCCGCGGCGCGGCGCAGCGCACCGAGGCCGTGAAGACGCGCGGCGCACTGAGCACCAACGACGGAGAGATCGCCGTCAACTGGGCGCTGGACGGCCACGGCATCCTGATGCGCGCCGAGTGGGACATTGCGCGCTACCTGCGCAGCGGCCGGCTGGTGCAGGTGCTGGCCCACTGCCGCACGCCCGATGCCGACATCCACGCGGTGTACCCGCAGCGCCACCAGCTGTCGGCGCGCGTGCGCGCGTTCGTCGACTTCATGGCGGCGGCGCTGGGCAAGGACGAGGCCGAGCCTTCTTAGGCTCTTTAGCCCCTTTCTGCGCTCACCCGCCGCTGAGCACCGACACCACCAGCCACACGTTGGCCGCGCCGATCACGCCGAACAGGCCCCACGCCAGCGACTTGACCACCGGCCCGTTGGCGAACGCGCCCATCATGTCGCGCCGGCTCGTGAAGCGAATCAGCGGCCACATCGCAAAGGGCAGCTGAAAGCTCAGCACCACTTGGCTGAGCACCAGCATCTTGCCCACGCCGCCGTCACCGAACCACCACACGCCGGCCCAGGCCGGGCCCAGCGCCAGCAGGCGCGTGATCAGGCGGCGCTGCCAGCACGGAATCTTCAGGTCGAGAAAACCTTCCATGATGATCTGGCCCGCAATGGTGCCGGTGAAGGTCGAGCTCTGCCCCGAGGCCAGCAGCGCAATGCCGAACAGCGTGGCCGCCAGCGCGCTGCCCACGATGGGTTCGAGCAGCCGGTAGGCGTCGTCGATCTCGGCCACCTCGCGGTGCCCCGTGGCGTGGAAGGCGCTGGCCGCCAGCACCATGATGGCCGCGTTGACCAGCAGCGCGAGCGACAGCGACACCACCGCGTCGAGCGTGCAGAAGCGCACCGCCTCGCGGCGCGCCGCGTCGGTGTCGGCCACCAGGCGCGTCTGCACGATGGACGAATGCAGGTACAGGTTGTGCGGCATCACCGTGGCGCCCACGATGCCGATGGCCAGGTACAGTGCGCCGGGCTGGTGCAGCCTTTCCAGGCTGGGCGCAAAACCCATGGCCACGCCGAACCAGTTGGGCGGCGCCATCGCCAGCTCCACGACAAAGCAGCCCGCGATGGTGACGACCAGCCCGAGCACGATCGCCTCGACCCGCCGGAAGCCCGCACCCTGCAGGCCCAGCACCAGCAGCGTGTCGAACGCCGTGATGCCGATGCCCACCGGAATCGACACGCCGAACAGCAGGTGCAGCGCCAGCGCGCTGCCCAGCACCTCAGCCAGGTCGCAGGCCACGATGGCCAGCTCGGCGCCCAGCCACAGCAGGCGGTTGACCAGCGGCGGGTAGTGCGCGCGGCAGGCCCGCGCCAGGTCTTTCTGCGCCACGATGCCCAGGCGCACGCACAGCGTCTGCAGCAGCATGGCCGCCAGGCTCGCGAGCAGCACCACGAACAGCAGCCCGTAGCCGAAGCGCGAACCCGCCTCGATGTCGGTCGCCCAGTTGCCCGGGTCCATGTAGCCCACCGACACCAGCAGGCCGGGGCCGGCATAGCGCATCAGCTTCTTGAAGAAAGGGAGGTCTTGCGCAACGGCAACGCTGCCCTTCACCTCGGACGGGCAGAAGGGCGCGGTGGCCGTGCGGGGCAGCGGAAAGAACATGCGCGCGATGATAGGGACAAGGCCGCGTTGTTGTCGCGGACCGGACCGGTGCGGCGGGCCCTGATCTTTTAGGCTCGGGCGTTGCACCCCATTCAACCCAGGAGACTTTTTCAATGATTCATGTCGTCGCCGTCATCACCGCCAAGCCGGGCCAGCGCGCCAGACTGCTCGAGGCCTTTGCCGACAACCGCGCGGCCGTGCTGGCCGAAGAGGGCTGCATCGAGTACGGCGCCACGATCGATGCGCAAGGCATCCCGACCTCCAAGGCCAGCTTCGGCCCCGAGACCTTCGTCGTGATCGAGAAGTGGGAAAGCCTGGCGCACCTGCAGGCGCATGGGGTGGCACCGCACATGAAGGAACACGGCGCAAAGACCAAGGAATTCGTCGAGAGCCGGCTGATTCACGTGCTCGAACCGGTCTGAACAGGCGCACCGCGGCGCGCGCAAGCCCGGCTTCGCGCGCGGCGCGATGCGTGCTACCTTCGCGCCGGGAGCACGCGCCACCAATGCACGATGCATGCATTCAGGGGCCTGGTGGAGAGAGGGAGGCGAAGGCATGGCGATCTTTCGTTCGCAGGGTTTGCGCGGTTCGACTGGCTTGCGCCACTGGCCAGGTTCCCGCGCCCTGTTCGCATTCGGCGCGCTGACCGCGGCCGTTCTTGCCACCGGCTGCGCGCCGCTGCTGGCGCCGCCCTACGCGGCCGACTACGAAACGCTCGACCGGCTGGAGGCCACGCGCCCCGGCAAGGTCGCGCTGGCCCGGGCCGAGCCCACCGACGCAGACGACAAGGTCAACACCGTGCGCCTGCGCAGCGCCAGGCTGGTGTCCCCCAGCGGCAGCTTCGCGCAGTACCTGCAGGACGCGCTGATGCGCGACCTGAGCGAGATTGCCGTCTACGACCCGAAGGCGCCCACGCACATCGCGGCACGCGTGCGGGTCAACGACATCGACCTTGGCGTGATCAACGGCACCGGCCGCATGGAGGTCGAGCTCACCGTCACGCGCGACGGCACCCAGCGCCTGCGCAAGACCTACCGCGCGCAGACCGCCTTCGACTCCAGCTACGCCAACATCGTGGCCGTGCCCGCCGGGCAGGCCGCCTATCCGCGCCTGGTGCGTGCCCTGCTGCGCGAGGTGTATGCCGACGCGCAGTTCGTGGCCGCCATCGGCCGCTGACCCCACAGGCCTGGAGGCACTCCGATGTTGTTCTTCACTCTTCCAATGACTGCGATGCGGCGTGGTGTGCTGATGGCCTGCGCGAGCATTGCAGCCCTGCTCGCGGGCTGCGTGCACCCGATCACCATGATCACCGAGACCGCACCGGCGCGATCGCAGGCGCACTTGGTCCCGAAGAAGGTCGCCTACGTGATGACCGACGCCGACCGCGACCTGGAGGTAATCACCCCCGGCGGCAGCGGCGACCGCGTGAGCTACTACCCGTACCGCGACCTGGAGAAGTCGATTCGCGATGCGCTGCGCGCGGTGTACCGCGACGTGGTGGTGCTGCGCACCGCGGGCGATGCAAGGGCCAACGAGGCGGCCGGCGTGTCGCTGGTGTTCTTGCCGCGCATCAAGACAGATTCAAGCTCCACCTCATGGATCAGCTGGCCGCCCACCTCGTTCACGGTCGAGGTGTCGTGCGTGGTGACCGACGCAGCGGGCGCAGAGGTGACGCGCGTGCGCGCCACGGGCGACGGCACGGCGGCGTTCGGTGAGTTCAAGGGCGACTTCGGCCTGGCCGCGAGGCGGGCGGCGACGCGGTTGACGTCGCAGTTGGGGAGTGAGATTCGAAGGGATGAGAAGTTGCGTTGAGCCCGCAAGGCGGCTTGCAACGCCCATGAAAAAACGCGCCCTCGGGCGCGTTTGTCATTCAAGCCGCGAAGCCTTACTTCGACACGACCTTCACCATCTCCAGGCACTTGTTCGAGTAGCCCCATTCGTTGTCGTACCAGCTCACGAGCTTCACGAAGGTGCTGTCCAGCGCCAGGCCGGCTTCGGCGTCGAAGATGGAGGTGCGCGGGTCGCCGCGGAAGTCGGTGGCCACCACCTTGTCTTCCGTGTAGCCCAGCACGCCCTTCAGCGCGCCTTCGCTCTGTGCCTTCATTTCGGCGCAGATTTCCTTGTACGTGGCTTCCTTCTCCAGCTCGACCGTGAGGTCGACCACCGACACGTCGGAGGTCGGCACGCGAAAGCTCATGCCCGTGAGCTTCTTGTTGAGCTCGGGAATCACCACGCCCACGGCCTTGGCCGCGCCGGTGCTCGAGGGAATGATGTTTTCCAGAATGCCGCGGCCGCCGCGCCAGTCCTTGTTGCTTGGGCCGTCCACGGTCTTTTGCGTGGCGGTGGTGGCGTGCACGGTGGTCATCAGGCCGCGCTTGATGCCCCACTTGTCGTGCAGCACCTTGGCCAGCGGGGCCAGGCAGTTGGTGGTGCAGCTGGCGTTGCTGATGATGGCTTCGCCGGCGTACTTCTTGTCGTTCACGCCGTAGACGAACATGGGGGTGTCGTCCTTCGAGGGTGCCGACAGAATCACCTTCTTGGCGCCCGCGTCGATGTGCTTTTGCGCCGTTTCCTTGGTGAGGAACAGGCCGGTCGATTCGAGCACCACGTCCGCGCCCACTTCGTTCCACTTCAGCTGCGACGGGTCGCGCTCCTGCGTCAGGCGGATCTTCTTGCCGTTCACGATCAGCGTGTTGCCTTCAACCGTCACTTCGCCCTTGAAGCGGCCGTGCACCGAGTCGTACTGCAGCATGTAGGCCAGGTACTCGGGCTCGAGCAAGTCGTTGATGGCAACGATTTCGATGTCGTTCTTGAAGTTCTGCACCGCTGCGCGCAGCACGTTGCGACCGATGCGGCCGAAGCCGTTGATACCGATTTTGATAGCCATCTGACTTGCTCCTAAGGTTGAAAAACTTGTTGTCGTGAACCGGTGGAAAGAACCGCCGCGAAACGATCAGTCGCGCAGTGCGGCTTCCACCGTGGCGGCCACGTTCTCCGCCGTGAATCCGAAGTACTTGAACAGCTCCGGCGCGGGCGCCGATTCGCCGTACGTGTCGATGCCCACGACCGCGGCGCAGCCGTACTTCCACCAGCCGCCGGTGCAGCCCATTTCCACGGCGATGCGCGGCAGCTTCTTGGGCAGCACGGCCTTCTTGTAGGCCAGGTCCTGGCGGTCGAAGGTGGTGGTCGAGGGCATCGACACCACGCGCACGGCAATCTTCTTCTCGGCCAGCAGCTTCTGCGCGGCAATGGCGAGCTGCACTTCGGAGCCGGTGGCGATGATGACGGCCACGGTCTTCTTGCTCTTCAGGCCCACGGCTTCGGGCTCGGACAGCACGTAGGCGCCGCGGCTGATGTCGCCGAGCTCGTTCTTGGGGATGTAGGCGATGTTCTGGCGGCTCAGCAGCAGCGCGGTTGGGCGCGTCTGGTTCTGCAGCGCCACGGCCCAGGCCACGGCGGTTTCGGCCGTGTCGCCCGGACGCCAGACGTCCAGGTTGGGAATGAGGCGCAGCGAGGCGGCGTGCTCGATCGACTGGTGCGTGGGGCCGTCTTCGCCCAGGCCGATGGAGTCGTGCGTGAACACGTGGATCACGCGGTGCTTCATCAGCGCGGCCATGCGGATGGCGTTGCGGCTGTAGTCGCTGAACGTGAGGAAGGTGCCGCCGTAGGGGATGTAGCCGCCATGCAGCGCCACGCCGTTCATGATGGCCGCCATGCCGAACTCGCGCACGCCGTAGTTGATGTGGCGCCCGATGGTGCCGTGCGGTGCCTCGACCGGGGCTTCTGGCTTGGCTTCGTCTTCCGCGCCCTGCTTGGCTTCCACCGCCGGCATGTTCATGACCACGGCGCCGGTCTTGGGGTCGAAGCGCAGCGCGGGCGTGCTCTTGGTGTTGGTGAGGTTGGAGCCGGTCAGGTCGGCGCTGCCGCCAAGCATTTCGGGCAGCGCGGCAGTGAAGGACTCCAGCGCGAGCTGGCTGGCCTTGCGGCTGGCCACGGTTTCGGCCTTGGTGTGCGCGGCCACCACGGTGTCGAACGCCACCTGGTGGAAGTTCTTGGGCAGCTCGCCCTTCATGCGGCGCGTGAAGTCGGCGGCCAGTTCGGGGAACGCGGCGGCGTAGGCGGCGAACTTCTCGTTCCACTCGGCTTCGGTCTTGGCGCCGGCGGCCTTGTGGTCCCAGTCGGCATACACCTCGGCCGGAATTTCGAAGGGCGCGTAGTGCCAGTCGAGGGCGTCGCGCGTGAGCTTGATTTCTTCGGCGCCCAGCGCTTCGCCGTGGGCCTTGGCGGTGCCGGCGCGGTTGGGGCTGCCCTTGCCGATGACGGTCTTGCAATTGATGAGCGTGGGCTTGTCGGTCGACTGCTTGGCCTTGGCGATGGCCTTGGACACTTCGGCGGCGTCGTTGCCGTCGATGGGGCCGATCACGTGCCAGCCATAGGCGTGGAAGCGTTCGGCCACGTTGTCGATGTACCAGGGCTTGACCTGGCCGTCGATGCTGATGCCGTTGTCGTCGTACAGGGCAATGAGCTTGTTCAGGTGCCAGGCGCCGGCCAGCGCGCAGGCTTCGTGGCTGATGCCTTCCATCATGCAACCGTCGCCCAGGAAGGCGTAGGTGTGGTGGTCGACGATGTCGTGGCTCTTGCGGTTGAACTCGGCGGCCAGCAGCTTTTCTGCCAGCGCAAAGCCCACGGCATTGGTGATGCCCTGGCCCAGCGGGCCGGTGGTGGTTTCAACGCCGGGGGTGACGTCGACTTCGGGGTGGCCGGCGGTCTTGCTGTGCAGCTGGCGGAAGTTCTTCAGCTCGCCGATGGGCAGGTCGTAGCCGGTGAGGTGCAGCACGGCGTACAGCATCATCGAGGCGTGGCCGTTCGAGAGCACGAAGCGGTCGCGGTCGAACCAATGCGGGTTTGCGGGGTTGTAGCGCAGGTGGTCGCCCCAGAGCGCGACAGCCATGTCGGCCATGCCCATCGGTGCACCCGGGTGGCCGGAGTTCGCTTGTTGGACGGCATCCATGGCCAGCGCGCGAATCGCGTTGGCCATCAGGGCTTGGTTTGCCATGGGCATAGGGCTTTCGGGGGAAAAGGGTGGGTGGGATTGGGGGGAACCCGCGATTTTACCGGGCCGGCCCGACCGGGCGTCGATACGGCCTGAACACCCTGGCGATGTTCTTGTGCCGCGGCCGGACTGCTAGAGTCGCCACCCATGCATGGGCTGCACCTCACCGCCGACCTCCACGACTGCCAATGCGGCCTTCAATGGCTCACCGACAAAGAGGCGCTGGGCGCGGTCTGCCTGAAGGCGGTGGGCGCCGCCGGCCTGCAGGCGGTGGGCCAGCTGGTGCACGGGTTTCCCGCCACGCCAGCCGGGCCGGGCGGCGTGACCGCCACGGTGCTGCTGGCCGAATCGCACCTGTGCATCCACACCTGGCCCGAGCAGCGCGGGGTGACGCTCGACGTGTACGTATGCAACTTCGGCGGCGACCATTCGGCCAAGGCGCGCGCGCTGATGGACTGCCTGGTGTCGCTGTTTCAGCCGCTGCACAGCGAGCGCAACGCGCTGCAACGCGGCCGGGTCGCAGCGTGACGGCGGTGGCCCCTGTGCGCGGGACCGTGCGCGCAATGGTTTTGGCGGCCGGCCGCGGCGAACGCATGCGCCCGCTGACCGACACCTGCCCCAAGCCCCTGCTCGACGTGCGCGGCAAGCCCCTGATGCAATGGCCGATGGACGCGCTGGCCGCCGGCGGCTTCACCGAGCTGGTGGTCAACACCGACTGGCTGGGCACGCAGATTTCAGACCGCTTCGGCCCCACACCCTTGTCCGGCAACGGTGTGGCGCTCTCGATTTCGTACTCCGACGAAGGCCGCGACTTCGGCGGCGCACTTGAAACAGCCGGCGGCATCGTGCGTGCGCTGCCCCTTTTGGGCGATGTGTTCTGGGTGGCGGCGGGCGACGTGTTCGCGCCCGGCTTCGTGTTCACTCAAGCCGCGGTCGATGGCTTCCTGTCCAGCGGCAAGCTCGCCCACCTGTGGCTGGTGCCGAACCCGGCGCACAACCCGAAGGGCGATTTCGGCCTGGCGAGCAATGGCCTGGCGCTGAACACGGCGGAAGAGAAATTCACTTTCTCGACCATCGGCCTGTACCGCGCCGCGCTGTTCGCACCGCCGTATTGCGACATTGCGAGCGGCAACCCCGGCGGCATCAAGGCGCCATTGGCGCCCATCCTGCGTGCGGCCATGAACAACCAGCAGGTGAGCGCCGAGCTCTACACCGGCCCCTGGACCGACGTGGGCACGCCGGAGCGCCTGCGCCAACTCAACGCCGAAGAACCGCAGACAGCGCCGGCACAGCACCCATGACACTCGCGCCCCTGCCCGACGCCTTGCGCCTGCTGCCGCAGCGCCTGCACGACCTGGCCCTGCAAACCGGGGCCGAACGCAACGGCGGCGAGCCCGAAGACCCGCTGAGCGTGCCGCTCTACGAAAGCGACTTCACGCGCGTGAGCCTCGCGCCCATGCGCCAGGGCTGGCACGTCGAGTACTTCGGCGAAACCTGGGACGAGCCCTTCGACGAAACCCTCGCCTGCCTGAGCCGGCAGGACGTGGCCGACTGCATCACCTCGCTGTCGTTCAGCGGCCCGGACAGCGGGGCCAACGGCACGCGCGACTGGACTTTCACGCCGCTGCTCGACAGCCCCGTGCGCTTTCCCCGCCTGCGCTCGCTGTTCATCAAGCCGACGCAGCCGGAAGACCACAACCAGTCGCTCGTGTGCGCGAGCGGCCGCATCATGGAAGAGGGCGGCGACATCGCGCGCTGGGTGCGCAAGACCCCACACCTGAGCGAACTGACGGTGCCCAACGCGCCCAACGCCAACTTCTTCGGCGTGCCGCTGCCGCAACTGAAGTGCTTGTGCGTAGGTGCTCATTTCGACACGCAGCAGTTCATCAAGAACCTTGCCTTGGCGCGGAACATGCCGGGCCTCACGCTGCTGGACTTTGCAGAATCCACCGAGCAGCAGATGGTGTGGCCGGCCGACCGGGCGCCGGGCAGCATCACGGCCTTCGAAGATTACGAAGCGCTGCTGAAAGGCCCGCTCGGCGCGCAACTGCGCGTGCTGAGGCTGCGCAACACCTGCCTGGACCTGGCGCAGCTGCAGCACCTGCAGGGCCTGCGGGCGTCGCTGCAATTCATGGTCATCCAGTCAACGATCGGCGGGTACGTCAGCCACTTTGCGCAGGATGTGTTCCCATGGCGGCATCTGGTGCCCGCGGACCCCGGACTGGCACCGTATCGAAAGTGAAACTCCATGCTCAATGACACCAAGATCTACGCCGAGCGCCGCGCGCGCCTCGCTTCGCAACTGGGCAAGGACGGCGTGGCCATCATCCCGACCGCGCCCGAGCGCCAGCGCAACCGCGACAGCGACTTTCTGTTTCGCCACGACAGCTACTTCTACTACCTGACCGGCTTCACCGAGCCCCACGCCTGGCTGGTGCTGGCAGGCGACGGCCGCGCCACGCTGTTCTGCGCGCCCAAGGACCTGGAGCGCGAGATCTGGGACGGCTACCGCCTGGGCCCCGACGCGGCGCCCGCCGAGCTGGCCCTGGACGACGCCTTCTCCGTCAACGACCTGGACGCCAAGCTGCCCAAGCTGCTGGAAAACAAGTCGACCGTGTGGTTTCCCTTTGCCACCCACAAGGGCCTGGAAACGCGCATCGACGGCTGGCTGCAGTCGGTGCGCGCGCGCGTGCGCTATGGCGCGCTGTGCCCCGAGGAGCAACGCGACCTGTGCGGCCCGCTCGACGAAATGCGTCTGGTGAAAGACGCGCACGAGCAGGACGTGATGCGGCGCGCCGCGCAGATCAGCGCGCGCGCCCACATTCGCGCGATGCAGCTGTCGGCGCGCATGCTGCGCGAAGGCAAGGACGTGCGCGAGTACCACCTGGACGCCGAGCTGCTGCACGAGTTCCGCCTGGGCGGCTCGCAGTACCCGGCCTACGGCTCCATCGTGGCGGCCGGCGCCAATGCCTGCGTGCTGCACTACCGCGCCGACGCCGCGCCGGTGCGCCCGGGCGAGCTGGTGCTGATCGACGCGGGCTGCGAGCTCGACAGCTACGCCAGCGACATCACGCGCACCTTTCCGGCCAACGGCAAGTTCAGCGGCCCGCAGCGCGCGCTGTACGACCTGGTGCTGCAGAGCCAGTACGCCTCGGCCGCCGCCACCAAGGCCGGCAACCGCTTCAACGACCCGCACGACGCGGCCGTGAAGGTGCTGGCGCAGGGCATGCTCGACCTGGGCCTGCTCGACGCCGACAAGGTGGGCGGCGTGGACGACGTGATCGACTCGCGCGCCTACTTTCAGTTCTACATGCACCGCACCAGCCACTGGCTGGGCATGGACGTGCACGACTGCGGCAGCTACGTCGAGCCCACGCAGGTGGGCGAGGTGAGCGAGCGCAAAGATCCGCTGTCGAACGAAGTCATCAAGAACCGCCCGAGCCGCATCCTGCACCCGGGCATGGTGCTCACGCTGGAGCCCGGCATCTATGTGCGCCCCGGAGACGGCGTGCCCGAGCAGTTCCACCACATCGGCATTCGCATCGAGGACGACGCGATCGTCACGGCCACGGGCTGCGAGCTTATTTCGCGGGGCGTGCCGGTGGACGCGGACGAGATCGAGGCTCTGATGCGGGCTTGAGCGCCCGCAACTCCGCCTCCCAGGGCGCGGGTTGCGGCATTGCCAGGGCCTGGCCCTGGAGCCAGTCGCAGAACTGCCGCGCCGACGCTTCCCTGGCCCCGCTGCGCCTGGCCACGTAGCGGTAGCCGCTGGCCTGAAAGCCCAAGGGCGCGACCAACCGCCCCGCCCGCACGTCGTCCATGACGAGGTGCCAGGGCGCGATGCATAGGCCCAGGCCACCGATGGCTGCTTCGAGCGTGAAGTAGTAGTGCTCGAACTCGGTCCCTCGCACCGCCTGCACTGCCGCGCCGACCGACGCGCACCACATCGCCCAGGCATTGGGCCGCGTGCGGGTCTGCAGGATCGCCCGGCTCGCGAGGTCGGCCGGCGCGCCGATGTGCCACTGGCGGGCGAGTGCCGGGGCCAGCACCGGGCCGAGCAGCTCGTCGAACAGGAACACCTCGGCATCGTTCGCCTTGGCGCCTGCCTTATCGCCTGCCCTAGCGCCCACCTTCCCGCCCGCCTTCTCACCGCCCGTGACGCCGATCGCCACGTCGCTGCGGAGCGCGGGCAGGGCCGCGCTTTGGTCCGTGGCATTCAGCCGCACGTGGATGCCCGGGCGGCGTTCATGAAAGTCGTACAGGCGGGGAATGAGCCAGCGCATCGTGAAGGTGCCGAGGCAGGACACGTCCAGCGTGGTGTCCTGCGGGTAGCGCACGGCGTCCACCGCGTGTTCGATCTGCAGGAAGGCGGCCGACAACGCCGGTTGCAGCTGCTTGCCTGCCGCGGTCAGCGTGGGGCGGTTCTTCGGCCCCTCGAACAGCACGGTGCCCAGCGCCTCCTCCAGTTGGCGGACTTGCCGGCTCACCGCGCCGGGCGTGACGTGCAGCTCGGTGGCGGCCAGGGTCATGCGGCCCAAGCGGCCCGCCGCTTCGAAGGCGCGCAGCGCGTTCATGTGGCGCAGGTGCTGTTTCATGGTGAAGTGACTTTATGGCACATAGGCGTTGCAAATTCATCGGTTCTGCAAGGAGCCCCGAAGGCCTACAAACAATGCCCGACATGCCTGAACGATCCCAGGCATGCACACCCACTATTTGAGCAAAACACATGCCCTTCATTCGCACCGCCCTCCCCGAAGACACCTCTCCCGACCAAAGCCAGGCCATCGTGCAAGGCATTCACGACGCGCTGGTCGGCAGCATCGGAATGCCGCCGGACGAGCTGTTCAACCTCGTGAGCCCGTACAAGCCCGGGCATTTCTTCTTCGACCGCGGCTTCAACGGTGTAAGCCGCTCCGATCGGCTGGTCGTCGTTGAAATCACCATGCGCCGGGGGCGCAGCGACGCGATGAAACGCGCGCTCTACAGCCAGATTGCCGGCAACCTGAGCAGCAAGGCCGGCGTTGCGCCGGGCGATGTGTTCATCTTCATGCACGAGAACGACTATTCGGACTGGTCGGTCGGCAACGGGCGCTTCGCCATGGACCTGGTGCAGCAGCGCGGCGCGCAGGGCTGAACGAAGGCGCACCAGGCTCGCACCCGGCCCGGGTCAGCCGGCGGGCCCGCTCACCGGGTTCCGCTCCTTCAGAAAGTCGATGAACACCCGCAGCTTGCGCGGCACCTGCGCGCGGCTCGGGTGGTACAGGTAGAAGCCCGGAAACGTCGGCCACCAGGGCGCCAGCAGCGGCACCAGCCGGCCGCTGGCAAAGTCTTCGCGCACCGCGCCTTCGAAGGCCGAGGTAATGCCGGCACCCGCGCGCGCCGCGGCCAGCAGCACCTCGCTGTCGTTGCTCACCAGCGGGCCCGCCAGCGCGATGTCGAGCACGCGCCCGTCCTGCGCGTACTCCCAGCGGTAGAGGCCGCCCGTGGTCAGGCGGTAGTTCAGGCAGCGGTGCTCGCGCAGGTCTTGCGGCACGCGCGGCGGCGTGCGGCCCTTCAGGTAGCGCGGCGCGGCAAAGGTGACCATGCGCTGCGGGCCGCCCACCGGCACGCCGACCACGTCCTGCGCCAGGCTCTCGCCCAGCCGGATGCCGGCGTCGAAGCCGCCCGCCACCAGCTCGACCATGCGGTTGTCGCACACCACCTCCAGCGTGATGTCGGGCCAGGTGTCGGCGAAATCGCCCAGGTGCGGAAACAGCAGCAGCTCGGCCGCCGTGCGCGAGACGTTCAGGCGCAGCAGCCCGGCGGGTTTGTCGCGCGCCTCGTCGATGCCGTCGACCGCCTGCGCTAGCGCGTCGAGCCCGGGGCGCGCGCCGTCCAGAAACTGCTGGCCCAGCTCGGTCACGCCCACGCGGCGCGTGGTGCGGTCGAGCAGCCGCACGCCCAGCTTTTTTTCCAGCGCGCGCACGGTCTGCGACAGCGCGGAGGGCGACACGCCCAGTTCTTCCGCCGCGCGGGTGAAGCTGGCGTGGTGCGCCACGCGGGCAAAGGCGGCAATGGCGGGCAGAAGTTCGGGCGACATGGCTTTCATTATGAAGACTGGCTTCACAAAGCATCAAGCCGACCGGGCTTTTTCAGAAGCAATGGCGCCACTACCTTCAAGGCCTCGGCGATGCAGCCGCTCCGCCTCCGATGCCTCCTCCTTACTGAAAGCACCTTCACCATGAAGCTCGACAACTACCTCACCCTTGGCCGCTCGGGCCTGCGCGTCAGCCCGATGTCGCTGGGCACCATGACCTTCGGCAGCGACTGGGGCTGGGGCGCCGACGCCAGCGAATCGCGCCGCATGTTCGACCTGTACCTGGAACGCGGCGGCAACTTCATCGACACCGCCAACTTCTATACCAACGGCAGCTCGGAGAAGCTGCTGGGCCAGTTCATGGCGGACCGGCGCGAGTCGGTCGTGCTGGCCACCAAGTACACGCTGAACATGCAGCCCGGCAACCCCAACGCGGGCGGCAACCACCGGCGCAACATGGTGCGCTCGGTCGAGGCCAGCCTGAAGCGCCTGGGCACCGACTACATCGACCTGCTGTACCTGCACATCTGGGACAACCTCACGCCCGTCGACGAGGTGATGCGCGGCTTCGACGACCTGGTGCGATCGGGCAAGGTGCTGTACGCGGGCATCTCGGACACGCCGGCCTGGCAGGTGGCGCGCATGCAGACGCTGGCCGACCTGCGCGGCTGGGCGCCGCTGGTGGCGCTGCAGATCGAGCACAGCCTGATCGAGCGCACCGTGGAGCGCGAGCTGCTGCCGATGGCGCACGAGCTCGGGCTGGGCGTGATGGCGTGGTCGCCGCTGGGCAGCGGCGTGCTGTCGGGCAAGTACACGCGCGCCGACCTGGCGCAGCCGGCGGGTGCGGCGCAGGTCGCCGCAGGGGTCAGCGGTTCGCGCAAGGACCTGGTGGCCATCAACGGTGCGTTGAACACGCGCACGCTCGACATCGCCGACGTGGTCGCGCAGATCGCGAAGGAGCAGGGCCGCTCGAGCGCGCAGGTTGCGCTGGCGTGGCTGCTGCACCGCACGGCGCCGGTGGTGATGCCGATCATCGGTGCGCGCACGCTGGCGCAGTTCGAGGACAACCTGGGTGCGCTCGACGTGGAACTGGACGCGTCGGCGCTGCAGCGCCTGAACGCGGTCAGCGCCGTGTCACTGGGCTTTCCGCACGACTTCATGGCGCTGCCGTTGACGCAGGGGCTGGTGTCGGGCGGCACGGCGGCGCGCCGGCCGGGCTGAACGAAGCACAAGGCCTGAACGAAGCAGGCAAGCGAAGCGCAGGCGCTCAGGCGCTCAGGCGCTCAGGCCATCAGCAGGTAGACCAGCCCGCCACCCACGGTGATGGCCGCAGCCACCGAGCCGATCCACGCAAAGCGCCGCGGCGCATAGCCCAGCAACGCGACCGTGGCCAGCGCCGCGGCCGTGAGCGCGCCCAGCCACAGCACCCAGCCGATCGAACTGCCCGCGGCCTGCAGGCTGGCGCCGAGCGACAGGCACAGCAGCACGGTGCCGCCCAACTGAAGCCAGCGCCGCCAGGGGCCCGGCGTGCTGCCGCGGCCGGAGACGTCTTCGCTGTGGCGGTCCATGGCCAGGCTCAGCGCGCAGAAGCCCGCGAGCGAGGCGGCGAACACCAGCGTCAGGAGAAGCGCGTCCATCAGGAGCCTTGTTCCGACGTGACGAGCGCGGGTGGCGCTGTCGGGTTGTTGGTTTTGCCCGCCGAGGCCGTCTTCGTGGCCAGCGACTTGCGCCGCTTGCGCTCCACGATCCACACCGCGCCGGCGAGCCCCAGACCCAATGCGAAGCTGACCAGGTCGAACCCCGCCACCGCGCTCGGTCCCGAGCGCAGGCTCACCGTCAGCGGCGCGGGCCCGGTGAAGGCATTGAGCACCGGCAGCAGGGCGAACAGCAACGCACCCAGGGCCAGCTGCGCCTGCCACATGCGCAGCGTGGGCCGCAGCAGGCCCAGCACGGCGGTGGCGCCCCAGGCCACGAAGAAGCAGGTGATCTCGGCCTCGCCACGGTCGGCCACGTCCAGCGGCAGCAGGCGGTTGGCCCAGAAGAACATGGCCATGGCCACCGGCAGGCCCGCAATGGCGCCCAGGTTCAGCCCGTCCACCAGGCGCAGGCCAAAGCCGACGCGCCCGCCCTGCTTGAGCGTTTTGGCGAACTTCTGGCGCTCCTTCACGGCCCACAGCAGCAGCCCGGTCGCCACCATCAGGCAGCCCGCGAGCCCCGAGAGAAAGAACAGCGCGCGCACCAGCGGATCGCCGAAGCGGCCGAGGTGCAGTCCGTAGAGCACGCTGCGCGTCTCGGCGGCGGGCCGGGTGGTGTCGCCGAAGGCGCCGATCAGCGTGCCGGTCACGCCGTTGAACTGCATGGTGGGCTGTTCGTACGACAGCCGTGGGCCGTCGGCGCGCCGCAGCACGACGACGGCATTGGCGTCGTTCGGCAAATTGACGGTGATGCGCCCGACGGCCGCGCCGTCCCAGTGCGCGGAGGCCTGCGCGAGCATCGGCGCGACAGGTGCCATTGGCGCGGGCTTGCCCGCAGGCTTGAGCTGGTCGCGCGGGTTGCCGGCAAAGGCCTCGGCAAAGAAAGCCTGCGTGCCGCCGCTGTCCTTGTAGGCAGCCTGCGGGCCCCACGGCATGTACATGAACATCAGCGTGACGAGGCCGGTGTACGTGATCATCGCGTGATAGGGCAGCGCCAGCACCGCCGTCACGTTGTGCGCGTCGAGCCAACTGCGCTGGCCCTTCTTCGCCCGGAAGGTGAAGAAGTCCTTGAAGATGCGCTTGTGCGTGACGATGCCGCTGAAGATGGCCACCAGCATGAACATGGCGCACAAGCCCACGATCCAGCGCGCCCACAGCGCGGGCATGTAGTGCAGGTCGAAGTGCAGGCGGTAGAAGAACTCGCCGCCGCGCGTTTCGCGCGCCGCGGCCGAGGCCTCGCCCGTGGCGGGGTCGAGCGTGGCCCGGCCCAGGCGCTCGCGCCGGCTGAGCGGCGGCGTGCCCTTGGGCGGCGGCGGCTTGGTCCAGAACAGATTGGCCGACGCTTCGCGCTCGGTCGGCAGCGTGATGAACCAGCGCGGTGAATCGGCCGCGTGTTTTTGCAGGTAGCCGAAGCTCGCCTCGGCCGACTGCGCCGCGGGCACCCTGGCGTGCGAGAGGCCGTGCAGCTCGGGCTTCATCCAGACGGTGATCTCGTCCCTGAAGTAGGAGGCGGTGCCGGCCATGAACACCATGAACAGCACCCAGCCGACCAGCAGGCCCGACCAGGTGTGCAGCCACGCCATCGACTGTCGAAAGCCGTCCTTCATGCCGCGCCTCCGCCTGCGCGCATGAGCCACGCGAGCAGCAGGCCCATCGGCACCGCGGCCATGACCAGGCCCGACCACGCGCGCAGCGCGGTGCGCGCCGCGAAGACCCACATCACGGCCACGGCAAAGACGATGAAGGAGGCCAGCGTGCCGGTCATGGCGGCTTCGCTGCGCGCCATGCCGAAGGCGGCGGGCAGGCACAGCGCGAGCAAGGCGGCGGACAGTGCCGCCACGCCGTAGCCGCCGGCAATGGCGGCCACCGCGCGCGACGCCACGCCAAGGCGGTAGCGAATGCCGGCGGTCACTGCGCGCGCCCGACGGCGCGCAAGGTCGTTCGGAAATTCATGAAAAGGGGAGGGGGATTCGCTTGAAGATGAGAATCATACTCATCTGTCGAAAGCCCTCGCCCCCCGCCCCGCCGGCCGCTTATTTCGCCTGCAGCAGCGCGCCGGCTTCCAGCAGCACCAGCTCGTTGTCGTCCGCCTTGTTCGGCTCGCGGCTGCTCGAGAACGGCAGGTTGTTGTCGTTGCCCACAACGATGTGCGTCGCGTCCACCACGTCGACGTTCTCGATGGTGAAGAACGGGAACTTCAGCACGCCGTCGTTCAACGGCTTGCGCGCGAGCTTGTCGGGGTCGGCAATGTTCCGCAGGTCGATATAGCCGATCTTGCGCACCGGGCCGCCCACGTTCGCGTCGCTCAGCTCGACCTTGTAGACGCGCTTGAACTTGGCGATGTCGTGGAAGCAGTCGGTGCGCTTCTGGCCTTCGGGGCAGGCCTTGTCGGCGGTGCCTTCGCCGTTGTCGCGCTCGATGATCAGGCCCGTGTTGCCATCGATCATGTTGAAGTCGCCGATGGCGTTGCCGTTGGCTTCGAGCACGTATTTCCAGTGGCGGCCCGTCCATTTTTCCGAAGCCACGTCGAACTCCAGCACGCGCAGCGCCTCCTTACCTTCCACCCGCTCGTAGTCCTTCGCCTCGGCGTTCCACACCGGGCCTTCGAGCAGCGCATACAGCTTGCTGCCGTCCTTGGACGCGGCCATGCCCTCGAAGCCCTTGGAGCGCTTGATCTGAAAGTCGACCGCGCCACCGGGCGCGCCCGGCGTGGTCACCGCGGGGTGGTCGGGCGAGCGCACGGCCTTGCCGTCGACCAGCGTGTCGAACACCGCGAGCACCTTGCCCTTGAGGTCGGCCTTGATCAGGAAGGGGCCGAACTCCTCACCGATCCACAGCGCGCCGCCGGCAAACTGAAAGCTCTCGGGGTCGAAGTCGGAGCCCGTCAGATAGCGCTGCTTGGTGCCTTCATGAACGATGCGAAACGGCACCTTCTTGTCGGGGTCGTGCAGGAACACGGTGTCCAGGCGGTTGAACTTGCCGCTCTTGAAGTCCACCTTGTAGTGGTTCAGGTAGAGCATGAAGTCGGGCGAGTTGGCCTTGGTGCCGGCGCCGTTGTCGGTAAGGATCCAGAAGCTGCCGTCGTCCATCTTCTTGATGCCCGAGTGGCCCTGCAGCGGCTGGCCCTTGAAGGGCACCGACATGCCCGTGCCGCGCCCGGCCGAAAGGCCCTCGACGCTGCCCAACGCCTCCACGCGCTTGGGCGTGGTGAACTTGCCGCTGACCTGCAGGTCGGCCGGTGCGTCCTTCGGTGCGGCCACGAAGCTTTGCGCGGGCAGCACGGCGTGGCCGGCAAGGGTGGACGGAAAGGCGGTCTGCGCGGACACGCTGCCGCAGGCGAGCGCGGCGGCGAGCGCGATGAAGGAAAGAGAGGCGAGGCGCGTCATGAGCGGGAAAGTTCCGAGTCGAAAACGCGTGACCATGCCGGGTAGGCGTGACGCGGACATGACATCCGTTCAGGGTGCAATGTCTACTGTCACCTCGCGAGATTCGGCGCGCCCCTGGTCGTCGACCGCGCGCAGCACGTAGCGCCGGCCCGACTCGGCCAGGTCCGGCATCCAGGTGATGCCTTCGCCCGGCGCGGCGCGGCCGATGAGCGCGTCGTCGGCAAACCAGTAGACGGTTTGCGTGCCGGCGGCGGCCTCGGCGCGCAGCACCAGCGGCTCGGGCTTTTTCACGCGCAGCGTGTGGCGCACGCCGCGCAACGGCGAGGTGATGAGCGGCGCTCCCTCCGGCGCGTTGCCATCGTTGTCGCAACCGTCGACCGGTGCGCTCGCGCGCGGCAGGCCGGCCTGGCGGAACAGGCGGCGCATGTCGCTGCCCCACTGCTCCACCACCTGCTGGCGCGCGTTGGGTTGCGGGCCGCACACCACCTTGCCGGTGGTCTCGTCGACCCACACCGCACGGTGCAGGTTGCTGACCTGAATGGGCGACTTGCCGGCAATGAACCAGGTCATGGCGCGCACCGGGCACAGCGCGTCGGGCAGGCCGCCCGTGGCGGCGCACACCTCCACCTGGCGCAGGTCGGGCGGCTGGCGCGACGCCACCTCGCCGGGGTCGAGCCGCTCCGCGCGCAGCGCATCGACCATGCGCAGGAAAAGCGGCGCGGCCGCGTCCACACCCACCAGCGCGGGGTTGCTGCTGCCGTCGAAGTTGCCCACCCATACCACCAGCACATGGCGCCCGAACACGCCCGCGGTCCACGCGTCGCGAAAGCCCCAGGAGGTGCCCGTCTTCCACGCGATGGCGGGGCGCGCGGGCAGCGTGGTGTCGGGGCGCGGCGTGTGGCGCAGCATGTCCAGCGTGATGAAGGAGGCCTCTTCGCTCAGCAGGCGCAGCGGCTGTGCGGGCTTCTCGTCGGGTGCGGGCTGGGGCTGGGGCTGCGTGTAGCGAATGGGCTGCGAGATGCCGCCATTGGCCAGCGTGGCGTACATGCCGGCCAGCTCCTCGGGCGTGACCTCGCCGCCGCCCAGCACCAGTGCCAGGCCGTAGTGCGATTCGCTCTGCAGCTTCTGCACGCCCGCCAGCCGCATGAAGTCGTACAGACTCGGCTGCGAGAGCCTGGCCGCCACGGCCACCGCGGGAATGTTGCGGCTGCGAATGAGCGCCTCCTGCGCCGACAGCGGCCCGGCGAAGCGGTGGTCGAAGTTCTCGGGCGTGTAGGGGCCGAAGGAGGTGGGCGCGTCTTTCAGCATCGTTCTCGGGTGCAGCAGCCCCTGGTCGAGCGCCAGCGCGTAGATGAAGGGCTTGAGCGTGGAGCCCGGCGAGCGCTTGGCGAGCACGCCGTTGACCTGGCCCGCAATGGCGTCGTTGCGAAAGTCGGCCGAGCCGATCATCGCGCGCACCTGCATGGTCGAGGCGTCGAGCAGCAGCGCGCTCGCGTTGGTCATGCCCACGTCGGCATGCGTGCGCAGGTACTGGCCCATCACGCGCTCCAGCGTGGACTGCATGCGCAGGTCGATGGTGGTGCGCACCTCTTGCACGCCGCGCTCCTGCGCGAGCAGCATGTCGGTGGCGTGCGGCGCAAGAAAGGGCAGGCTGCCGCGCGACTGCGCAGAGAGCGCAAGTTGCGCATCGGGCGCGTGCTGTTTGGCGGTGGGGTCGCGCTCGGCCCACAGCGCCCACAGGCGTTCGCGCGCCGCTTGCAGCTCTGCATTGCGGCCGCGCTCGGCGATGCGCTTCACGGGGTTCTGCGGAATCACCGCGAGCGTCAGCGCCTCGGGCAGGCTGAGCTTGGCTGCGTCCTTGCGGAAGTAGATGAGGCTGGCGGCCTGCACGCCTTCGATGTTGCCGCCGTAGGGCGCGGTGTTGAGGTAGGCCTCGAGGATGTCGTGTTTGCTGAAGCGGGCCTCCAGCCACAGCGCCGCGAAGATCTGCGCGACCTTGCCCAGGGGCGTGCGGCTGTCGATGCCGTACACGCGGCGCGCAAGCTGCATGGTGAGCGTGGAGCCGCCCTGACGGCGCTCGCCGCTGGCAATGCGCCAGGCGCTGCGCGCCAGCGCGGCGGGGTTCACGCCGGGGTGGGCGTTGAAGCGGCGGTCTTCGTACAGCAGCACCGCGTCGACCAGCGTGGGGGAGATGCGCTCCAGCGGCACCCACAGGCGGTACTGCTCGTCGCCCGCGAGCGTGAGGCGCAGCAGCTCGCCGCCCTTTGCGTAGACGGCGCGCGAGCTGCCGACGGTTTCGCTGAGCTGCGCGTGCGGCCAGAGGCGCAGCAGGGCGAGCAGCGCGGCGATGAACGCGAAGACGACAAGCGCCTTGCGCGCCCGGCTCTTGCCCCCTCTCCCTCTCCCGCTTGCGGGAGAGGGTTGGGGTGAGGGCAGGGGCGATGGATCAGGCACGGTGGTCATACAGAGGCTGCACCCTCACCCTAGCCCTCTCCCGCACGCGGGAGAGGGGACAAGGCAAAGACGCGCATCGTCGTTGCTTTCAATTGCCCACCACCTGGAAGCGCCCGCCCGCCGAGCGCGAGAACACGCGCCGGTCGTACATCGCCTCGCCGTACGCCGCCGGCACCACGTAGTCGCCCACGTTGGTGGCGCGCGCCTTGTAGGTCACCTCGAGCAGGTCCTTGCCCACGCCGCCGTAGAACACCACGCGGTCTTCGCGGATGTCGGCGTACTGCACCTTCCACGAGCCGCCGCCGCCCAGGCGCTTCTTCCAGACCGGCGCGTCGGCGTTGGCATCGTCGTCGTCGCCCACGGCCTGCAGCACCGGCTCCAACCCGCCGGGCAGCACATCGACCAGCGCCACGTCGTTGATCTGCGCGCGCTCCAGGCTGCGCACGCGCACCCGCACCGTGACCTCGTCGCCCAGCTTCACCTTGGTGACCGGGTTGCCCTTGGCGTCGAGCACCTCGTGGAAGATCTCCATGCCCCGGTTCACCGGCGTGGCGGGCACGTTGCGCTCGAAGCCCTGCTCAGCCCAGCTGTAGTACAGGTTGAAGTCGCTGTCGTTCGACAGCTTCAGCTTGGCGGTGCCAGCCGGCACGGCGGCGCGCGTGATCGGGTTCACCGCGCCCAGCGCGAGCGCGGCGGCCTGGCCTTGCGCGTTGACGGCGCTGGCCGTGAGCTTGCCTTCGGCGTTCTGCCCCACGGCCTCGAAGTACGAGTCGACCGCCAGCAGCATCGAGGCCGACGACAGGCTGTTGTACCAACCGTCGCGCACCATCGCGGCCATGCCTTCCCACACCGCGGGCTTGAGCGTCTTCAGGCGCGCAGGAAAGTGGCGGCCCACCAGGTGCAGCGTCATGCTGTCGTGCACCAGCGGGTCGTAGTACGCACCCCACACGTTGCGGCGCTGCTTTTTCTCGGTGCGCGCGAGCAGGTCGTTCCACGCCGGGTCGAGCAGCTCGTTGGCCACCTGCTCCTGCTTCACGAGCTGGTAGCTCGCGGCAAGGTACACGGCGCCCAGGTCGTCGTTCCAGCCCTGGGCCTTCTTCGTGCGCCAGGCTTCGCGCAGATTGGCCAGCGCGGCCGGCGCGATGATGCCCTGGCGCGTCAGCAGGTAGGCCGCCTGCGTTCGCTGGCGCCAGCCGTCCAGCGTGGCGTCGCCGCTGCCGAGCCAGCCCTGCAGGTAGGTGTTGGCCTTTTGCAGCAGGTCTTGCGGCACGGGCAGCTTGTGGTCCTTGGCCTCGACCAGCAAGTGCACCGCGTACAGCGTGGCGAAGGGGTCGGTGCCCGCGCCGGGCCACAGCGAGAAGCCGCCGTCGGCTGTTTGCCGTGCGCGCAGCTGCACCAGGTAGCGCTCGAAGGTCTTGCGCGCCTCGGGCAGCGGGCCCTGCTCGGCCGTGCGGCCGCGCGCCATTTCCTTCACCAGCTCCGGGCGGCCTGACAGCAGCACCGCCGGAAAGGTCTGGCTCGTGATCTGCTCGGTGCAGCCATGCGGATAGGCCTCCAGGTACTGCATGAGGCCGGTGGCGAAGGCCCACGGCGCGGCCGACACGGCCACGTCGCTCTGGCGGAAGTTGGGGTACAGATCGGCCTGGCTGCTCAGCTCGCCCGCGCGCTGGAAGCTGCCCGCCTGCACCAGCGTGACAAAGGGCGACGCGGGCCGCACGCTCACCTCGGTCGACAGGCGCGCGCTGAAGCTCTTGTGCGTGGAGGTGAACACCAGCGCGGAAGAACCCAGCACCGCCTGTTCGCCTGGCTTGGCGCGCACATTGAACTTGGTGCTGGCCTCGCCGCGCTCGTTGACCTTCAGGGTCTGCGTGGCATCGCCCACCACTTCGAGCCCGCCGGAGGCGGTGAGCGTGAGCGCAATGGGCGCCTCCTTGCCCGAGCCCGCGATGTTGTTCGCCAGGCCCACGCCCACTTCCACGGTGTCGCCGGGCGCCATGGCCAGCGGTGCGTTAGGCAATATGACCATGTCGCCGCGCACCACGGTGCGCGTGGTCTTGGCGGCGGTGGTTTCGTCGTTCACGGCCACGGCCATCACGCGCAGGCTGCCGTTGAAGCTCTCGGGCACGGTGTAGCTGAACTCGCGGCTGCCGTTCACGTCCACCAGGCCCGACCAGTAGGCCACCGGCTTGTCGCGCTTGCGCTTGAACGGGTTCAGGTGCTTGCCCAGTTCGCCTTCGCCGTCACCGCCGGGGGCGGCGCCCTGCATGAGCTTCTTGAACTCCGGCAGGATCAGGTCGAGCGTTTGCAGCGTGCCCACTTCGAGCGCGCGCTTCTGAAAGAAGTGCTGCAGCGGGTCGGGCGTCTTGTAGCGCGCCACCTGAAGAATGCCTTCGTCCACCGCGAACACCACGGCGCGCGTGGGCTTGTCGCTGGTGAGCTTCATCTTCACCGTCTGCCCCGGCTTCACCAGCTCGGTGCTGGTGAGCTGCAGGTTGGCGGTGCGCTTGGTGAGCGCGGTGGCAAAGGGCACGATGCCATAAGACAGCGGGCTCATGTACACCTCGTCGGACGCCGGGTCGCGCACGAAGTGCACGTTGATGTAGCCCGTGCCCTCGAAGTCCTTGGGCAGCGTGATCTTCTGCACCGAGGCGGTCTTGTCGGTCTTGAACCACGCGTGCGCATACACCTTGTCGCGCTCGATGGTGATGAGGCCCGCGCCCACGTACGGCGCGCGGATGCTCACCGCAATCTCCTGGCCCGGCTCGTAGTCCTTGCGGTCGAGCGTGAGCTGCAGCTCGGCGTTGCGGTCGAGCGAGCGCGACACGTTGGCGTTGCCCGCCACGCTGTACTCCACGCGGCCGAGCTCCACGCCTTGCGCGTTGCGCACCACATAGGCGAAGTTGCCGGGCGCGCCGGTGTCCAGCGCCACGGTGTTGCCGGCTGCGGCAATGGCGAAGGGCTTTTCGTCGAGCACAACCTCCTTGCGGCGCGACTCGTAGCGGTACAGGCCGTTGTCCTGCTTCACCAGCACCGACAGCACCTTGCGCTCCACGCGCTCCAGCTTGAGATCGGCCACGGCCGTCTTCTTCGCCTGCGGGTCGATGGCGATCACGCTGGCGTTGCGCGTGGCGCCCTTGCTCACGTAGCTGGTGTCGCCGTCTGCCTTCACGCCAATCAGGTAAGGCATGTCGCTCACCAGGGTCTGCGCCTCGGCCGACACGCTGCGCCCGCCTTCGGGCTCGAAGGCCTTGGCCAGCACATGCACCTGGTAGGTGGCCGCGTCGAAGCGCGACAGGCGCAGGTCGAACTCGGCCTTGCCGTCGGCGCTGGTCTGCACGCTGCCCAGGTCGTCGACCTGCTTGTCGGCGGCGCGCTGCGGGTCGAAGAAGGCGTAGTCGGTGAAGGCGCGGAACACCGGGAAGCCGGGGCTCAGCGTGAGCGTGCCTTCCACCTTGCGGTCGGGCGCGGGCGTGCCGAACAGGTTCTGCACGTCGATGAACGCCTTCAGGTCCTTGGGCCTGACCCAGCCTTCGACCGCCTCGCTGCTGAGCTTGGCCGTGACCTTGGTGCGGTCGGGCAGAAATTCCTGCACCTTCACCGTGGTGCTGCCGATCAGCAGGCCCTCGACCTCGGGCGTGCCGGGCGACGATTCGCGCGGCAGGTAGAGGTTGACGGTGTAGTTGCCGGTGGGCGAGGTGTCCTGCGTGGTGTGGGCGATTTCCGCCGCGCCGCCGGGGCCGAGCTTGAGCTTTTCGCGCCGCACGCTGAGGCCGCGCGCGTCGATGATCTCGGCTTCCAGCGGCAGGTCGCGCAGCGACGTGGCCCAGTTGCCGGCCTTCACCAGCATTGCGATGTGCATGGTGTCGCCGGGGCGGTAGATGCCGCGGTCGCTGAACACATAGCCCGTCATCTGGTTGGGCACGCCGGCCGCGCGCAGGCCGCCGACGTCGAAGCGCGAGATGTCCAGCGTGCGGTCGCTGCGGTTGAAGGGCAGAAAGCTCAGGTCGCCCTCTTTGCGCACGACCAGCACCACCGGTGTTTTCTCGCGCTGATAGCCGGCCAGGTTGGGCAGCTTGGCGGCGCCGGTCGCGTCCGTGGTTTGCGACGCGACGATCATGCCGTTGCGCCCCCACACCTCGACCAGCGCACCGGCCACGGGTTGGCCGGTGGCAATGCTCTGCACGAACACGTCACGCGTGCCATCGAGCGACTTCTTGGCGACGATGCCCAGGTCGGTGACGAGCACCAGGCGCTGGTCGATCTGCTGCGCGGGGTCGCCGGCTTCGTTGTTGCCTTCTGCGTTCCCTTCAGCGTTGCCTTCCTCGTCGGAGGACTGCCCTTGCTGCTGCTGCTCTTCTTCGGACTGGCCTTCTTCGGCGCTGCCCTCGGGCTTCTTCTTGGCCTGCGGGTCGTAGCCCTGCACCTTCAGCAGGAACACACCGCGGCGGTCGGCCACGTCGTTGCGCAGGTACTCGGCGAAGTCGACGGTTTCGTAGTGCGCCTTGCCGGCGGGAATGCTCAGCGGAATTTCCTTCTGGAAGCGGTCGACCAGGTTGTCCGACGTGAGGCCGCCGTAGAACTGCGGGTGTGCGAAGTCGCCGTTGGTCTGCGTCACCAGGTGCTGCAGTTGCTGCGGCAGCAGGCGGCCGATTTCCAGGCGAATGCCGGGCAGGTCGCGCACCAGAATCGGCAGCTTGCGTTCGCCCGACAGCGCGAGCAGCGAGCCCTGGCTCATGATGGTGAGCTCGGGCGCGAAGGTCTTGAGCAGGCGCACGTCCTGGCGCGCCGCGCCAAGCTGGTAGCCGCCGGGCGTCTTCAGGCCCTTGGCGATGCGCACCAGCAGGTAACGCCCGCCTTCGGCCTGGGGCATGCGAAAGCTCACCATCTCGCTCACTTCGCGCTCGCTGGCAATGGGCTGCAGATTGATCTTCTTTGCGCGGCGCAGCACGGCGTCGGTCACCTTGGTGGGGTCGGCGGACCAGTCGAACTTGTCGTCGGCGTCGTCCTTGTTGGCGTCCTTGTTAGTCTTGGCTTCTTCCGTGATGGGCAGCAGCCAGGCCTGCACCACGCGCGCCATTTCGCGCTCGTGCACGGGCATGGAAGCGGTGACGTGCATCACGTGCTCGGGCTCGCCGTTCTCTCCGGTGACGATGGTGGGCTCGATGCTGGCGATGCTCAGGCTGAACAGGCCCGGGATGTCGACCGCGCGCGACTGGTCGTTGCGCAGCGCCGGGCCGCCTTTTTGCGCGACGGTGCCGGCTGTGAGGCTGAGCACCACGGGACGTGTTTTCTCGGGGATCGAAAGCGGCTCGGACTGCACGGTGGCGACGAGGCGCAGCTTGTCGTAGCTCACGGTGAACTTCTCGCTGGCGCACTTGCCCACGCTGAAGAAGGATGTGCTGCAGGCCTGGTCGTAGGTGAGCACGAGGCGCTTTTCAAGCTCGACGGTGTTCACGGGGTGGGAGAAGCGCAGCTGAAACAACGCGCGGCGCACGTTGGGCTGCACGGGGTCTTGATAGAACTCGGCGGCGGCGATCTGCGCGGTGAATTCGGGGGAGGTGAACTCGTATTTGCGCAGCGCCATTTCGATGTGCGGCGCTAGCGCGCTGTCACCCAGTTTCACCTTGTACGGCTGGCCGATGGGCCAGTCTTGCGCGGGCATGAACTCGAGGCGGTTCTGTTGGGTCCAGGTCCAGCGGCCGGCAATGGCAGGCTCGACGCTGACGCCGGTCGCTTCCTGGCCGATGCGGGCAATGGGGGCCACGGAGGCGGAGAAGTTGATGACGAAGGGGTTGGGGCCCCTGTCGAGTTCGATCTGCGTGCGCTGCGGAGGCTCGGTCTTCGCGGTGGCGACGACGGGCTCGACGCGGTCAGGCGTGAGGCCGTGCCACCACTTCAGCACATGGGGGCTGGCGAGCCATCCGGCGAGTACGAGCAGCAGGAGCAGCAGGAGCCAGGCGAGGCGCTGTTGCAGCCACTGCAGGCCGAGCATCACGAACGCACCAGCGATGCGCAGCCACCCCGGCGGTCGCCACGAACCGATGAGCCCGCGGGCCACCGGACGCAGGAAGCCGAGCGCGCGGCTCAGTCCGGTGAAGAGCATGTCGCTGAGCGACGCAAGTTTTCGATTGGCAACTTGAAGCATGGAAGCTCCCCACTGTGTTTTTGTTGGCGTTCGCGAGTGTGCGGACTGTCTGTGAAGCGCTGGCGCTGCGTGTGAAGTCTTCGTGAAAACTGCACATGGGTTTTGTTCTTGGGCCTGCTGTTCGGGGTTCTTTGTTCAGGGCGCGTGCACAGGCCGCCGGGTACTCCCCTCCGCGAATGTCCCCCGGCCTGCGGCCTCCTCCTTTATTTCGCTGCGGGGAGCACCCGACGCCCTGTGCACCTGGGCACGCTGCTGGTGATCGCGCGATCAACGAGTGCTCTGAAAACGCTCACGTCGATGGGGTGCCTTGCGCAGCGAAATAAAGGAGGAGGCCGCAGGCCGGGGGACATTCGCGGAGCAAGGCACCCCGTCGGCGTGAGCGTCGCCCTGAACAAACGACCCGCCTCAAAACACGAGCTGCGGCTTGTTCACCATCAAATAGAACACCACGACCATCGCAACGAACGCCGGATACCCAAGCAGTTCCCAATAACGTTGATACCGCGCATAGAGCGGCGGCAGCGCAGTGGCATCGCGGTGCGCCTGCGCTGCAAGGGCCGCCATGCGAATCTGCAGCCACACCACCGGCAACCAACAGATGCCAGCGAACACGAACAGCCCGAGCGACACCGCAAGCCACGGCGTCGACATCGGCCAACCCGCCATGTGGGCCAGCGCGAAACCCGTCGCCGGCTGGAGGATGACGGTGGGCGTGGTGAACCACCAATCGGCGCGCACCACCAACCGGCTGACCACCGCCTGCGCCGACACGCTGCCGCTGCGGTTGGTGAAGAACATGTAGAACGCCGAGCCCAACCCCGTGCCGACCATCAGAACACTGGAGACGATGTGCAGCCACTTGAGGACCAGGTACGTGTTCATGGCGCAGCGCGTCGGTAAAGGTGCCACAGCAATGCGGCAATGGGCAGGTTCTTGAGCAACGGGCCGAGCGGGTGCAGCCACAGGCTCGGTTGCAGCACGGTCGCCACCAGGGTCATGACGAGCATCAGCGCCAAAGCCGCGGCATAACTGGCGCGGCCCGGCCAGCGCCACAGCGCGATGCCGATGGCGATGTCCGCCACGGCACCGCCGACGATCAAGCACTGCACCAGCCATGTCGGCGATGCAATGCCCGCCGCAGCCAGCACCTCGCGGCTCTGGCCGTTCAGTTCGATCAGGCTCGCAATGCCGGTGAACAACCACACGGCGACAAGGCTCCAGCGCAGCAGGCGGTCGTCGGCGGCGCGGGTCATGCCGCGCTGCTTGGGTGCTGGGTGCGTTGCCACGCAACCACCTCGTGCGCATTCGTGGCCAGGAAGGCCCGCATGCGCGCAAAGCGGCGCTTCGTCTGGCGCGCGAAGACCCATGCGACCACAGGCTCCATCAGCCAGCGCAACACGCGCGGACCCGACTCGATGGTATAGACATAAATGAGCACCGAGTGCCCCTGCGCGGTGTCTCGATGCCGCATGGACGCGGCCCAGCGGCTGAAGGGGAACGAACGGCCGACCATCGTGGCGGCCGCCACGTGCGGTCGGTCGAAGGTGACGAAGCGCGTGCGCATCGACAGGCCACGCAGCAGGCCACCACCGGTGTTCTCGGTTTCCGCGCCCACGAAAGGGCAGGGTGCACCGCCCACCACGCGCGCCTGGCCGACCAGCGAGTCCCAGCGCGCACGCCAAAGGTGATAGTGGAAGGTGTCGAACACGACGTCGGACGACGCCGGCATGTCGAACTCAAAGCGCCGATGGGCCATTGCGCAGGGGCTCTTCGACCACGTCGGTCACCATGCCCCAGCGCGCGAACTCGGGCTCGAATTCCGGCAGCGCCAGCAGGCCGGCACAGGCGTGTGCGCCGACGGGCAACGCGTCGCCGGTGGCGAGGCCGGGCAACCCCTCGCCGCGCGCAAGTTTGCGGGCCAGCAGGATGGCGGCCATGCAGGGGATCTCGGGGCCGTGGTTGTCGTCGGCGGCAATGTCCCAGGCGCGGCGGGCGGGCTGGCCTTGCGCGTCCGTGCCTTCGACGCGCACGACCATGCCGCCCAGCGCGCTGCCGAGACCATCAAACACACGGCCGGCGGAATTCAACAACGCTGCCAGCTTCTGCGGCGCGCGCAACAAGCCCATGCGGCGCATGACCGCCATGACGGCGAAGGCCTGCTGCGCCAGCCCGACTTCGAGCGCGGCGCGGAACATGACCGACTGCACGCCGGCGTAGCGCAACGGAAACAGTTCGAGGTCGGGGATGTCGCACAGCGCGCCGCGGCGCGGTTTCATGCGCGCGAATTCGACCTTCACGGGGTCGGCCCAGCCGGGCTGCTCCACCCACTTGCCCCCTTGCCACACGCGGATCGGCTCGCCGCAGTAGGCGAGCACGCCGGCCAGCGTGGCCTCGCCGCGCGGCGCGCTTTGCGCCGGGGCAATGCAGATGTCGATGCTGCGAATGGCTTGCCAGCTGGCGCAGAGCTGGTCGACCACGGCGGACGAGAGCGCGGGCACGGTGCTGGCGCCGCTCACTGCGGTGCGGCCCGCCGCGCGAAACACGGCATCGAGCGCCGCTGGAAAGTCGCACACGAAGCGACGGCCGTCAGCCAGGTCGATGTAGTGGGCACCGGCTGCGGCAACGGCCTGCGGCACGCGGTAGTCCTGGCGCTGGAACGGGCCCGCCGTGTGAATCACCAACCCGACACCCAGTTCGCGCAAGGTGTCGGCGAAACCGGATGCCTGCGCGTCGATGCGCACGCCGCGTGCGTTGCCGCCGATCGAACTGGCGAATGCCGCCGCGCGCTGCGCATCGCGCCCCGCCACGAGCAACACGATGCCGGGGTCTGCAGCCAGTGCGCGGCAGATGCGCGCGCCGAAGTTGCCGTAGCCCCCGAGCACCAGCGTCTTCATGCCGCCGCCCCGGTGCCGGCGACATGGCCGCGCGTGAACGCCTCTTCGAAGATCGAATAGCCCGACCAGTCCGCATGCGCGAACGACAGCCGCCCCGCGACGACGCTGCCGCGGTGCGCACCGTCGGGCGCGGTGCGCTGCGGCCCGATCTGCGCGAGCAGGCCGGGGTGCGGAATGGACATGGCGTGCCCATAGCGCGTGATGTCGATGCGCGTGGCCAGCGAAGGCAAAACAGGGTGCGGCACCGACAGCTCGGCCAGCAGCTCGTCGCGCCAGCCGGTCCAGGGGCGCTCCAGCAGCAGCTTGCGGCCGTCCGCCGTGTCGTAGCGGCTGGCGCCCAGCGGGCGGTACCAGCTGAGCACGGTGCCGCGCGGTGTCGGGTCGAGCGACTGGTGACGCGCGTCGACGTAGCCCAGGCCCTTGGTGCCGTAGATCACGTTGTCCCAGCTTGGCGCGGCGCCGTGGCGGTCGGCCAGCGGGCCGCGCAGGTGCACGTTGGCCACCAGCCAGGGCGCGTAGCGCACGTGGGCGGCGGCGGCCTTCAGCACGGCGGGCGGGTTCTGCACCACGCGCGCGGCAATGAACACCGGCAGCGCGACGATGCAGCGCTCGGCCTGCCAGCGCACCAGCGTCTTGGTGGCCGCGTCCCACGCGTCGACCTCGACACCGCCGCGCACTTCGGCAATGCGCGTGACGACCTGCCCGGTGCGCAAGCGCTCGCCGAGCGGCGTGGCCAGCTGCTTCGTGAGCCAGCCGTTGCCTTCGGGCCAGGTGAGGATGCCGTCGCGCTCGGGGCTGGCATCGTTCACGCTGCCGGTCGGGTCGCCGGGCGCATGAAAGCCGTGCCGGCTCGCAAAGTAGTGAATGCCGGCCCAGGCCGACACCTGCTCGATGCCGGCGCCGTAGTCGTCGCGGCAGCAGTAGTCGAGGTACCAGCGCAGATGCGCGTCGCTGAAGCCTTCGCTGTCGAGCCAGCCGGCGAAGGTGATGGCGTCGAGCGCCAGCAGCTCCGGCGTGACGGCGACCTTCAGCGTGGGAATGGCGAAATGCGCGGCGTGCTGCAGCGCGTCGATGCGCTGCGCGAACTGGCGGTACTGCGCCAGCGTGGGCTCGGCCACGCCGTGCACGGGCAGCAGGCCGTCTTGCCACTCACCCTGAAAGAACAGGCGCTCCTGCGGGCTGTGGCACAGCGTGACCTCGTCGTATTCCCAGCGGCCCGCCACGCGGCGGCGCAGGCCGAGCTCTTCGAGCAGGTCCTGCACCTCGCGTGCGTCGTCGCCGGGCACCGGCAGGTAGTGCGCGCCAAGGGGGCAGGCGATGCCGTTGACCATGCCGCCGCGTGCATTGCCGCCGGCGGTGTCTTCGAGTTCGAGCAGCGTGAAGTCGTCCATGCCGGCGAGCCGCAATGCGCGCGCAGCCGCGAGGCCGGCGACGCCGCCACCGGCAATGACGACACGGGTGCGCTTCACGACCGCGGGCGCTGCACCCTGCAGCGCACCGTCGCGCATCGCATGGCCGCGCGCCACGTCGATGCCGGTGAAGCCGCCTTCGATGGGCGGCGGCGGCGCCTCGCAGCCGGCCAGCGCCAAGGCACCCGCCGCACCGGCCACGCCGAGGAATTCGCGCCGTTGCATGGCTCGGCTAGTGCGCCATCACCTTGCCCCACTCCTGCTCATAAGTAGTGACAAGGATTTGGTTCGACAGGCGATTCACCTCGGCCGGCACGCGCGCCATGTCGAGCGGAAAGTCGAACATCAGCGGCAGCGTGGAAGGCGACAGGAAGCGCAGGCCCGCAGGCAGCGCATCAGGCATGCGGTACGGCCGGCGGCTCGCGATGATGTAGCCCCACTCGCCGAAGCTGGGCACATGCGCGTGGTACGGCGTGGCCGTGAGGCCGACCGACTCGATGGTGGTCGCCACCGTCCAGTAGCTCTTGCGCGCCACCAGTGGCGACGTGGTCTGGATCACCGCGTAGCCGCTGGCCGACAGGCGCTTTTCGAGCAGCGAATAGAAGCTGTTGGTGTAGAGCTTGCCGATGGCGAAATTGGTCGGGTCCGGAAAGTCGACCACGATCACGTCGTACATGTCGCCGGGCTGCTGCAGCCACTGGAACGCGTCGGTGTTGACGATCTTCACCTTGGGCGACGACAGCGAATGCCCGTTGAGCGCGGCCAGCGTTTCGTGTGTGGTGAAGAGCTGGGTCATGTTGGGGTCGAGCTCCACCAGCGTGACCGATTCGACCGACGGGTACTTCAATATCTCGCGCACCGCCATGCCGTCGCCGCCGCCCAGCACGGCCACCTTCTTCGGTGCGCCCTGCGCGGCCATCACGGGGTGCACAAGGGCCTCGTGGTAGCGGTACTCGTCGCGCTCGGCAAACTGCAGGTTGCCGTTCAGAAACAGCCGGTGGCCGAGCAGCCCGCGCGTGACCACGATGCGCTGGTAGGGCGAGGTGGCGCTGAAGACGATGTGGTCCTGGTAGAACTTGTCTTCGGCCAGCGTGGTGATGTGGTCGGCCCACACGAAGGCCGCCGCCAGCGCGGCCAGCGCCAGGAAGCACGCCACGGCGTGCGCGCCGATGCGGCGCAGCTCATGGCGGAACAACCACAGCGCCCACACGGCCACGGCCGCGTTCATGAAGCCGAACAGCAGGCCGGTGCGGATCATGCCGAGCTGCGGCACCAGGATCAGCGGAAACGCCACCGACACGGCCAGCGCGCCCAGGTAGTCGAAGGTGAGCACCTGCGACACCAGGTTCTTCAGCGCGATGTTGCGCTTCAGGATGCGCATGACCAGCGGAATCTCCAGCCCCACCAGCGTGCCCACCACCATCACCAGGCCGTACAGCAGCAGGCGGAAGGCGCCGGGCGCGTAGGCGTTGGCCAGGAACAGGATGGCCGGCAGCGCACCGCCAATGAGCGCCACCATCAGCTCGATGCGCAGGAAGTGCGCGGGCAGCTGGCGGTCGAAATAGCGCGAAAGCCAAGAGCCCACGCCCATGGCGAACAGGTAGGTGCCGATGATGGTGCTGAACTGCAGCACCGAGTCGCCGAGCAGGTAGCTGCTCAGCGCGGCCGCGCTCAGTTCGTAGACCAGCCCGCAGGCCGCGACCACGAACACGCTGGCGAGCAGCGCAATTTCAATCGGTTGCGGCCCCCGCGCATCCGGGGTGCGCGCGGGCAGGGCCGCGTCGCTCAATGGATCGCCGCAGCCACGATGATGCTGATGCCCAGGCACATGGCGGCAACCACGAGGCCGAGCGCCACGTTCTGCTTCTCGACGATCTCGCCCCACAGGTCGTAGGGCGTGATCTTGTCGATGATCAGGAAGCACAGCCAGAAGATGATCACGCCGATCAGCGCGTACACGAGCGAGCCGAGGACCACGCCCGGTTTCAGCGATTCAAATCCCATGGGGACCTCCAGTCGTAGTAGTAAGAAACATCGCGTTGGCGGTGCGGCACGCAGCCATCTTCGCCGTCATTTGTGGCCGCCGCCACTCGAGTAGCCGCCATACGAGCCGCCCGAACTGCGCGAGCCGCCCGACGAGCCGCTGCAGGTGCTCAGAATGATCAGCAGGATGATGATCAACACGATCACGATGATGATCGTGCCGCAGCCCATGCCCGAGGCCGCGCTCACGGGCAGCGCGTCGCCGCGCTTGAACATGTCCTTCTTGGCGTCGAGCTTGAAGGCGGTGGCCACCACGCCGCTGTCGAGCTTGATGCCCGACGACCAGGTGAGCTCGTTGGCCGAGCGCTCCATCGACAGCAGCGCGGGGCCGCTGGCAAAGTCGCGGTTGAAGGTTTTCTGCCCGCGCTCGACCTGCCAGTAGAACTCGCCCGCCACGTAGGTGGTCTCGGCGTTGTAGGCGTACTGCTGCTGGTAGCGCTTGTTGAGGTAGGTGGCGGTGCTGCCGTTCTCTGCCATCACCGGCGCGCCGGTGGTCGGCTTGACCAGGCTCCAGCCGTCTTCCGCGTCCACCAGGAAGCTGAAGCCGCGCTTCTTGTTGAAGAGCAGGTACTCGTCCCAGCCGAACATTTCGTCGTCGCCGGGCTCGGTGCCCATGCGGTGCTGGAAGCCCACCACCTGCCACTGCGCGCCCTGCAGCTGGCCCATGGCGCCCAGCGCGATGAGCGGGCGCACGGGCTCGCTCTGCGCGGCATGCTTGAGCTCGCCGCCAATGCCCTGCGACAGGTCGATGATGCTGTGGCAGTTGCCGCAGGTGATGCTCTTGCTGTCGGCCAGGTTGACGGTGACGGGCGAGCCGCAGTTGGGGCAGTTGAAGCTGCGGCCCTTCTCGTCCTTGGCGGAGTCTTCGCGCAGGCCGGTGAGCTGCAGGTCTTCCAGCTGAACCGAACGGCCGAGGGAGGCCGCGGGCGGCGCCGTGCCGTAGTCGAGGCTGAGCACCAGCCCCTTGTCGTTGCGCAGCTCAACCATCGCAAACGGCTTGCCCAGCTCGGGCAGGTGCGGCAGCTCGCCCTGCGCGGAGGTGAGCGCCACCTGCTCGTTGGAGGTGACGGTGTAGCTCTGGCCCGCGAAGGCGGTGGTGGCGCCCACGCGCAGCTCGCTCGAGGGCGGCGCGGCGCGCTGAATATCGAAGGGCAGCGCGAAGACGTAGGCGCCGTTGTCCTCGCTGAGCACGCCGGTGCGGTCACCGTCGAGCGCGGCGATCCACTCGGTCCAGCGCCCGCCGGGGTAGGTGTACTGCAGCCGGCCGATCAGCGTGAACGGCTTGTCCTGGATGCGGCCGGCGGCAAACAGCTGCAGCGGGCTGAAGTCGTCGAACAGCTCGGCCATCTTGCCGGTGCGCGCGAGCGTGTCGCCCTGCCGCACGACGGTGCTCTGGCAGTACGGGCAGACCGCGTGGGTCGATTGCGCCGAACGAAATTCGACGGGCGCGCCGCAGCCGGGGCAGGGCGCGCGGTAGTAGCGTTGGTTGCCGGTTTCCTCAGCCATGACAAGCTGCCGAGGAAATGACGAACAAGGTGGGGGATACCGCGCAGCCGGCTATGCCGGGCCGCTGGTATCGCCCCCTGCAAGGGGCGGGATGTGCCGACACGAAGAGTGCGCGAGGCCTGGGGGTCAGACCAGCTTCTTCAGCAGCTCGACCTTCTTGGCGTCGAACTCTTCCTGCGTGAGGATGCCCTTGGTCTTGAGTTCGCCGAGCCGCTCGAGCGTGGTCATCACGTCGGTGGGGCTCACCACGGCCACGGCGGGTTGCTGCTGCGTGGCGGCTGCGGCGGCCGCCGCGTTCGGGCTCAGGCCCTGCGCGAGGTTCTGCGCCAGCACCTGGCCCAGCGCCACGCCGGCACCCAGGCCCATGGCGTCGCCGGCAATGCCGCCACCGCCGGCCGCGCCTTCGGCGAACTTGGGGATGGCCTGCGCCGTCTGGTACTGCATGAACTTGCCCATGTCGTTGCCGACCATGCCCATGCCGATCTTCTGGTCCAGAACCTTCTGCAGCTCTTCGGGCAGCGAGACGTTCTGCACCGTGATGTTTTCGAGCTTGATGCCGATCTTCTCGAACTCGGGCACCAGCTGGGCGGCCAGCGCCTGCGCAAACTGGATCTGGTTGGCCGCAAGGTCCAGGAAGGGCACGCCGCTGGACGCGATGGCGTTGCTGATGTTCTGCAGCACCAGGCCGCGCAGCTGGCCGTCGAGGTCGGCCACGCTGTAGATGTCGCGCGTGCCGGAGATTTCGGTGTGGAAGAGCTTGGCGTCGCCGATGCGGAAGCTGTAGTTGCCGAAGGCCCGCAGGCGCACCGCGCCGAAGTCCTTGTCGCGGATGGTGATCGGCTGGGGCGTGCCCCACTTCTGGTCGATCTGCTGGCGCGTGCTGAAGAAGTAGACGTCGCTCTTGAAGGGGGACTCGAACAGCTTGTCCCAGTTCTTCAGGTACGTGAGCACGGGCAGCGTCTGCGTCGTGAGCTTGTACATGCCGGGGCCGAACACGTCGGCCACCTTGCCTTCGTTGACGAAAACGGCCACCTGAGACTCGCGAACGGTGAGCGAGCCGCCGTTCTGGATTTCCATCTCCGCCATCGGGAAGCGCCAGGCCAGCGTGCCATCGCCGGTCTCCGTCCACTGGATGATGTCGATGAACTGTTTCTTGATGAAATCCATCAGCGCCATGGTCGCTCCTCTTGAGGTTTTTTCAGGTTTTGTCCGAACTGCGCATATTGCCACAGCGACTTGACGGCGCACCCGTGACTTTGGTCATGTTGAGCCCTGGCCATGCGGTGTATGGACTCTGCCCAAGGCCTGCCGGAGCGAGGTCTACAATCGGCGCCCCCAGAAGAAGCGCCACCAGGAGCTACAGGCACATGTCCGATTCGACCCCCTCGACCCCCTCGACGTCCTCGACTCCCACGCCCGAAGACAAACGCGCCGAGCTGCGCCGTGCCGCCCTCGAGTACCACGAGTTTCCCGTCCCCGGCAAGATCGCCATCGCGGCGACCAAGCAGATGGTCAACCAGCGCGACCTGTCGCTGGCGTACTCGCCCGGCGTGGCCGCGCCCTGCGAGGAAATCGTCAAGGACCCGCTGAACGCGTTCAAGTACACCTCGCGCGGCAACCTGGTGGGCGTCATCACCAACGGCACCGCGGTGCTGGGCCTTGGCGACATCGGCGCGCTGGCCTCCAAGCCGGTGATGGAAGGCAAGGGCGTTCTCTTCAAGAAGTTTGCCGGTGTCGACGTGTTCGACATCGAGATCGACGAGAAGGACCCGGTCAAGCTGGTGGAGATCATCGCCTCGCTGGAACCCACCTTCGGTGCCATCAACCTGGAAGACATCAAGGCCCCGGACTGCTTCTACGTGGAGCGCGAGCTGCGCAAGCGCATGAAGATTCCGGTGTTCCACGACGACCAGCACGGCACCGCCATCACCGTGGCGGCCGCCATGGTCAACGGCCTGAAGGTGGCGGGCAAGAACATCGGCGAGGTCAAGCTGGTGACTTCGGGCGCGGGCGCCGCGGCGCTGGCCTGCCTGAACCTGCTGCTCAAGGTGGGCCTGAAGCGCGAGAACGTGTTCGTGACCGACCTGGCCGGCGTGGTCTACGAAGGCCGCGAAGAGCTGATGGACGACGACAAGCGCCAGTACATGCAGAAGACCGACATGCGCAAGCTGTCGGAGGTGATCGTCGGTGCCGACGTGTTCCTGGGCCTGTCGGCCGGCGGCGTGCTGAAGGCCGACATGGTCGCCAAGATGGCGCCCCGGCCCGTGATCTTCGCGCTGGCCAACCCGAACCCCGAGATCGCGCCCGAAGACGCCCATGCGGTGCGCAACGACGTGATCATGGCCACCGGGCGCACCGACTACCCGAACCAGGTCAACAACGTCCTGTGCTTCCCGTACATCTTCCGCGGCGCGCTCGACTCGGGCGCGACCACCATCACCGACGAGATGGAAATTGCCGCGGTGCATGCCATTGCCGACCTGGCGCAGGCCGAGCAGAGCGAGCGCGTGGCCGCCGCCTACGTCGGTGAAAAGCTGTCCTTCGGCCCTGAATACCTGATTCCGAAGCCGTTCGACCCGCGCCTGATGATGAAGATTGCGCCGGCCGTGGCCAAGGCGGCCGAGGAAAGCGGCGTGGCGACCCGTCCGATCAAGGACATGGACGCCTACCGCGACCGCCTGCAGAACTTCGTCTACGCCTCGGGCACGACGATGAAGCCGATCTTCGACGCGGCCAAGCGCTCGCCGAAGAAGCGCGTGGCCTACAGCGAAGGCGAGGAAGAGCGCGTGCTGCGCGCCGCGCAGATCGTGGTCGACGAAGGCCTGGCGCGCCCCACGCTGATCGGCCGCCCGGCCATCATTGCGCAGCGCATCGAGAAGTTCGGGCTGCGCCTGAAGGAAGAGCTGGACTACGACATCGTCAACGTCGAGCAGGACCACCGCTACCGCGACTTCTGGCAGACCTACCACCGCATGACCGAGCGCAAGGGCATCACCGCCCAGGTCGCGAAGATCGAGATGCGCCGCCGCCTCACGCTGATTGGCGCGATGCTGCTGCACAAGGACGAGGTGGACGGCATGATCTGCGGCACCTGGGGCACCACGCTGATACACCTGCACTACATCGACCAGGTGATCGGCAAGCGCCCCGGCGGCTGCAAGAGCACGCCGCAGGACGTGCCGGTGTACGCCTGCATGAACGGCCTGCTGCTGCCCGACCGCCAGGTGTTCCTGGTCGACACGCACGTCAACTACGACCCCTCGCCGGAAGAGCTGGCCGAGATCACGACCATGGCGGCCGAGGAAATGATGCGCTTCGGGCTGAAGCCCAAGGCCGCGCTGTTGTCGCACTCGAACTTCGGCACCAGCAACGAGCCCAGCGCCATCAAGATGCGCAAGACGCTCGACCTGCTGCGCGTGCAGGCCCCCTGGCTCGAGGTGGATGGCGAAATGCACGGCGACGTGGCGCTCGACAGCAAGCAGCGCGCGGTCGTCATGCCGCACAGCGCGCTGGCCGGCGATGCCAACCTGTTGGTTTTTCCGAACATCGACGCGGCCAATATTTCGTACAACCTGCTCAAGACGGCGGCCGGCGGCAACATCGCGATCGGGCCGGTTTTGCTCGGCGCGGCCAAACCTGTGCATATTCTCACAGCCAGTGCAACTGTTCGACGCATCGTCAACATGACAGCCTTGACAGTTGCTGACGCAAACGCCGAGAGATAAGCCCTTTGGCGAGAGTGGTCGCCAACTTAAAACACCACTCACCCCTGCAGCGACTGCTCAAACTTTGGGCAGTCGCTTGCTATTTTCTCCAGCGTGGTGCACACTCGCGGGCTTGAATTTGCGGGTTAACCCCGAGGTTGATCGCCAGTTCAAACCCCCCGCTCTTTTTCTTGTGGTGCCCCATGGCGGCTTACGCCTCGATCACGTCTTCTGTCACAAAGTTCGCGCTCACCGGCCTGATGCTGGCGGCGCTGACGACGGGGGCCGAGGCCCGCGGTTGGTTCGGCGCCGGAAAAACGTCCACTGAAGGAACAATTGCACTGTCCGAATTGCCGGTACAGGGCCAGCGAACCTACCAGGCCATCCTCGATGGTGGCCCTTTCCGGTACGACAAGGACGGCACGGTTTTCGGCAATCGCGAGCGTCTCTTGCCGCCAGCGCGACGGGGCCACTACCGCGAGTACACGGTGACGACACCCGGCTCGCGCAATCGTGGTGCACAACGGATCGTTTGCGGTGGTGAGCAACGCACCACACCCGAGGCCTGCTGGTACACGGCGGACCACTATGCGAGTTTCAGACGGATTGCACCATGAGCGATGACAACGACCTGAGCGGCGCACCAAAGCGCCCCGAAGAAATGATGATGACTATGGAAAGACCAGCGGAGATGACCTTATCCCTTCGTGCCGTACGCCCGAACATCGTGCAATCGATCCGCGCGTTCCGCGTGAACGACTTGCAGGACGCTGCCAACGCAGCCGGCCAGCACTTCCTGTACGCCAACCTGGGCAACGCCCAGACCAAGCAGGACGTGCTCGACCTGATCGCACAGCAGTTCACGTTCCCGGCCCACTTCGGGAAGAACTTCGACGCGCTGTACGACTGCATGACAGACCCGTTGCATAAATCGGGCCCGCAGCCAGGTTTTGTCATCGTGCTGGAGCAGATTCCGGCCAATGCCAAGTTCGACAAGGAAGCGCGCGAGCAGCTGCTCGACATCTTCCGCGACGCCTCGGACTACTGGGGCGACCGCAAGGTCCCGTTCCGGTGCTTCTATTCTTTTCTGTAGCCCGTTCTGCATCTACCAGCCAAGCAGAACGGGCGAACGAGGCTCAGCCCAAAGCTGACAACCTCGACGGCACCGAAGTGAACACCACCGCAGCAGCAGCCACCACGGCCAGCACCGAGCCGGCCGGCGAAAAAATGCCGACCGACAAGCTCGTCGACGTGTCGCCGCTCGCGCTGCGCATGAGCAGCCCGTTCAATGCGGGTTACTGGCTCGCCGCCGCTTAAACGCCATCAAGCGTCGGCGCTTGCAGGTTCTCAGCGCCCATTAAAAAGCCCGTCTGTGACGGGCTTTTTTCATGGGGCCACGGTTTGCGCCAAAACCACATATTCCGCGACAGGCACTTCCTCCGCCCGCCGCTGGGTGTCGAATTCGCCGGCAAAGTCGTGCTCCTGCAGCCACTTGCCCAGCGTGTGGCGCAGCAGCTTGCGCCGCTGGCTGAAGGCCACCTGCACGATCTCGCTGAGCCGCGCGGCATTGACTGCCGGCGGCGTGGCCAGCGGCACCATGCGCACCACGGCGCTGTCCACGCGCGGGGGCGGGTCGAAGCTCTCGGGCGGCACGAACAGCACGTTCTGCATGGCGTAGCGCCACTGCAGCATCACGCTCAGGCGGCTGTAGTCCGAGGTGGCCGGCTTGGCCACCATGCGGTCGATCACCTCTTTCTGCAGCATGAAATGCTGGTCGGCCACCAGGTGGGCCGAACCCAGCAGGTGAAAGAGGATGGGCGTGGAGATGTTGTAGGGCAGGTTGCCCACCACGCGCAACGGCTTGTCGGGGAACCGGCCCGCGAGCTCGGCGAAGTCGACCCTGAGCACGTCGGACTCGATCACCTCGAGCTGCGGGTGCTCGCGCAGGCGTTTGGCAAGGTCGCGGTCCAGCTCGATCACGGTGAGCCGGCCGAGCCGCTCCACCAGCGGCTGCGTGAGCGCGGCAAGCCCCGGCCCGATCTCGACCATGGCGTCGCCCGGCTGCGGTGCGATCTCGCGCACGATCGCCTCGATGATTCCCCCGTCGGACAGAAAGTGCTGCCCGAACCGCTTCCTCGCGATGTGTGCCATCAGTGAATCAGGACTGCGGAGGGTCGCGGTACTCGACGTAGGCGCGCGCACGCACCTCTTGCATCCAGGTGCTGAAGGCTTCCTCGATGCGTTGCTCGCGCAGCGCGGCGCGCGCGGCTTCGCGCTGCTCCGACTGGCTCAGCTTGGCATCGCGGCGGGCCACCACCTGAATCAGGTGCACGCCAAAGCGCGACACCACGGGGTCGCTGATCTGGCCCGGCGCGAGCCGGTCCATGGCTTCCTCGAACTCGGGCACGAACTGGCCAGGGCGCGACCAGCCGAGGTCGCCGCCGGCCTTGGCGCTGGCGTCCTGCGAGTTGTCGCGGGCCAGGCCAGCGAAGTCGGCCGAGCCGGACTGCACGCGGCGCTTGAATTCCGCCAGCTGCGCGACGGCCTGCGCGGTGGTGCGCTTGGGGTCGTTCAGCAGCAGGATGTGGCGCACCTGCGACTGCGTGACGGTGGCGTCGCCCGAACCGACCTGGGCCTTGGACAGCACCTTGAGCACGTGGAAACCGGCGCTGGAGCGCACCGGCCCCGCGATGCCGTTCACGGCCGTCGATTGCGTGGCTTCGACGAACAGCGGCGGGTAGCGGTCGGCGCTGCGCATGCCGATGGCACCGCCATTGGCACGGTCGGGCGAATCGGAGTTGTCCTGCACCAGCTTGGCGAAATCTTCCCCGGCGCGGGCGCGCTGGGTCAGGCCCTGGGCCTTTTGCTGGGCGGTGGCAATCTGCGCGTCGGTGGCGTTCTCGGGCACCGCCACCAGAATTTGCGCCAGGTTGAGGTTTTCCAGCGCGGCGTTCTTCACGGTCACGTTGCGCTGGTCGCGCAGGTACTCGTCGGCCTCGGCGTCGCTGATCTTGACCTTGGACTCGACCTCGCGGTCGCGCAGGCGCGTGAGCAGCAGCTGGTCGCGCAGGTCGTTGCGGAACTCCTGCTGCGAGATGCCTTCGGCGGCCACGCGGCGGCGCAGCTCGACCAGGCTGATCTCGTTCTGGCGCGCCACGGTCTGCTCGGCCTGGTCGATCGCCACTTCGTCGACCTTGATGCCGCCTTCCTTGGCCAGCTGCAGCTGCGCGCGCTCGGTGATCAGGCGCTCGAGCACGAGCCGCGTGAGTTCGTTGCGCGGCACGCGCGCGGCGTCGGGGTTTTCCTTCAGCAGGCGCCCCACGCGGGTCAGCACCTCGGTGTTGGTGATGGGCTCCGAATTGACCAGCGCGACGATGAACTCCGCCGAGCGCTGCACCGGTGCCGCGGGCGCCGTGCTGGGCGCGGGGCGGGCCACGGGCGGACCGAGGCGCGGGCCGGCGCGCATGATGTCCGTGATGCCGCCGCCGGAGCGAAAGCCCTGGGCTCCCGCCGTTGCGGCCATGGCTGCCAGGCAGCCGAGGGTGATGATGGAACGGATATGTTTCATGGCTGGCTCAGTCGATCGTCTCAGTCGTAATTGGTGAAGCGGCTCGGCGCCTCGCCCGGTTGGCGCAGGGGTTCGTAGCGCTGGATGTTCTGCCGCAGAGCCTGCATCGGGCTGGAGCCGATGCTGGAGAACCCGACAAATTCGAGCTGGAACATGATGCGGGTGTTCGCCGTCACCTGGCCGGTGGTGATGCGCTGCAGCACCACGCGCCCGATCCAGCAGCAGCCGTCGTACTCGAAGCCCAGCACGCCGTCGGTGAGCTTCTTGTCCTGCAGGCTGTAGTTGAGGCGGCCCACGGCGTACCAACGCCCGCCGCCCTGGCCCTTGCCCGGGCCGAGGTTCTTGCCCTTGTCGCCCCACAGGTCGTTGATGGGCCATTGCCAGCCCACGTCGAAGGACTTGTTGCCGTCGGTCGCGGTGGGCGTGCTGGGCGCCTGGTAGCGGAAGGCCGCGCTCAGGTTGTGGTACGGCTCGGGGTTGTAGCGCGCGCTCAGGGCCGAGCGCTCCGACTTGCGCGTGTCGGGGTTGTATTGCACGACCGTGTCCAGGCTCCACTTGGGCGTCCAGTTGACCTGGGCGCCCACAAGCAGATCGCTCGCGCGGTCGGTCACCGGCGTGCCGCCGGGCAGCGTGACCTTCTGGTCGCTGAAGCGCAGCCGCTGCGCGACACCGAAGCGCGCAGCCTCCACGCCGGTGGCCGGGTCGATCAGGCGCGTGGTCACGCCCATCGTGAGCGCGTTGGTGTCCGAGACGCGGTCGCCGCCGGAGAACGCGTTCTCGGTGTAGATGGTCGCAAAGCTGAAGTCGTTGGCCGCCGAGTCGTAGTTCGGCAGCATGCTCTGATTGCGGTACGGCGTGTACACGTAGTAGGCGCGCGGCTCCAGCGTCTGGCGAAAGGCGCGGCCGAAGTAGCTGGCGTCGCGCTCGAAGATCAGGCCGCTGTCCAGGCTGAAGGTTGGCACCGTCCGGTTGCTGGAGGTCGGAAAGAAATACAGCGAGGCCGGGTTGTAGGGAATGCCGCCGACGTACTGGGTGCCGTTGATCGTCAGCTTCGGAATGTCCGCCTGCGGCACGTAGTAGCTGTACGACGCCGCGTTCACCATCAGCTTGGGAATCACGAACGAGCTGGGCGTGATGAACGGCCGGCTGATCGACGCCACGGCCGATGCGCGGTCGCCGTCGGGTTGCGACTGCTGGCCGACGTCAAAGCCCGGCTGCCCGCTCAGGATCGTGTTGACCCGGAAGCGCGTGTAGTCGAGGTTGAGCGACACGTCGAAGCCGTGCCAGTCGTACTTGTTGTAGTTGGCCGTGATCTGCGGCATCCGGTCGTAGGCCGGCACGATCGGCGACAGGTTGTACTGCAGGTTCTGGTACTTGAGCGTGCGCACCATGCCGCTCCAGTCGTCCTTGGCCCAGTTGAGCGACGCGTCGTTCGGCAACTGGCGCTGCGCCAGCGAGGGCGTGCGCGTGAAGTCGCGCCAGTAGTCGTTGTCGCTCACGCGGTTGATCGCGATGTTGGCCGACAGCGAGTCCAGGCCCAGCGCCTTGGCGTCGAAGTCCTGGTGGTGGTTGAGCCACAGGCCCCAGCGCTTGGTGCTGCCGGGGGGGCTGGTCAGGTCCTTGGCCTGGATCTCGCCGTTGGCCAGCTGCTGCAGCTGGCTCGCGCGCAGCTCGTTGTAGCGCTGGCCCACCAGCCGGTCGCTGCCCATCAGGTCCAGGCGAACGGTGCCGCTGTAGCCTTTTTCGAGGTAGCGGAACTCGTTGCTCAGGTTGAGCCCGCGCTTGCTCATGAGCGTAGGCGTGATCGTGGCGTCGCGGTTGGGGGCGATGTTCCAGTAGTACGGCTGCGCGATCTCGATGCCGTTGTTGTTGTCGATGCCGACGGTGGGCGGCAGCAGGCCGCTCTTGCGGTCGTTCGACAACGGGAAGCTCACGCTCGGAATGGGCGGCGTGGTGATGCCCATGAAGCTCAGGCGCGCGTTGGTCGCAACGCCTTCGTTTTCCTCGGTGTCCGTGGTGAGCGTGGTGGCGGTCAGCAGCCAGGCCGGCATCCAGCCTGGAAAGTCCTCGCGGCGGCAGGTGGTGTAGGTGGCCTGGCGGGCCACCGACACGTTGGCGTCGACGAAGTCGATGCGCTGCGCCTCGCCGTGCGCCTCGTTGGCCAGGAACTGGTAGCGCACATTGTTGAAGAAGCCCTCGAAGGTCTCCAGCTTGAGCTGCAGCTCAGGGCCTTCGTACACGTTGCCGCCCTGGTTGACACGCACGTTGCCGGTGGCCTTGGCGCGGTCGTCGGGCTGGTAGTACTCGAGCCGGTCAGCGGTGATGGACACCGGGCCGCGGCGCAGCGTGGCATTGCCCTCGACCACGGTGTCCAGGTCGGGACGCCCGGTGATGCGGTCGCCCGTGACCAGGCTGGGCAGCTGGCCGCGTTCGGCGGGTGGGACCAGTTCGGTCAGCAGCGGCGTGCGCTTCAGCGTGATTGGCGCGTCGAAGTCGGTGGCGGTCTGCGCCGAGGCGCCATGCACATGCATCAGCGCCAGCGACAGCACGGCCAGCGGCAGCGGCGGGCGGCAACGCCGCGGGGTCGCACGTCGGCTCATCAAGCCTCCCGCCCGGCCGTTCCGAGGAAAGCCGGCTGCTCCCCCGGGGAGAGCAGCGCGCGCACAAGGTGCCAAGCGTGAAGGCGTTGGGTCGTAGGCATCGGTTCGGAACGAAGAATCGTCGGGGGGACGGCGCGGCAGGCCGGCGGGTTGCAGGGGCCGGCAGCGACCCGGCTCGGCCGGGCGCCGGCCGCGAGGGGTTGCCGCGCCAGGCGGATTTGTAGAATCGATTATCCATGACAGCACCCTTGCCCCCCGCCTCTTTGGCCCCGAGCCCCGCCGAGACCATTCCCTGGACCGATCCGCAGCGGCATGAACTGTTCCGGTCCTGGCTGGCCGGCATCGCCCCCGCGCAACGGTTGCTGCCCGAGACGGTGCGCCTTGCCTCGGTCGATGCGAGCTTCAGGCGCTATTTCCGCCTCGACACCACCGACCCCGCGGCGCCCACGCGCATCGTGATGGACGCGCCGCCCGACAAGGAAAACAGCGACCCCTTCGTTCAGGTGGCCCGCCTGATGGCCGAGGCCGGCGTGCTGGCCCCCACGGTGCTGGAATGGGACCGCCCGAACGGCTTCCTGCTGCTGGACGACCTGGGCCGCCAGACCATGCTGGACGTGCTCGACCCGGCTCAGCCCGACGCCAGCCGCCCGCTGTACGACCAGGCGATCGCCGCGCTGATCAAGTGGCAGCTGGCCTCCCAGCCCGGGGTGCTGCCGCCCTACGACCGCGCCCTGCTGGAGCGCGAGCTGGCGCTGTTCCCCGAGTGGTACATCGGCCGCCACCGCGGCGTTGCCATCGAAGGCAAGCTGAAGGAACGGCTGGAGCGCAGCTTCAAGCTGATCGTCGACAACAACCTGGCGTCGCCCAGCGTCTACGTGCACCGCGACTTCATGCCCCGCAACCTGATGCTGGGGGTGGCCCCCACGCTCGGCACTGGCGTGTCCTCGCTGCCCCCCGAGGGGGCGCTCGGCGTGCTCGACTTCCAGGACGCCGTGTACGGCCCCATCACCTACGACATCGCCAGCCTGCTGCGCGACGCGTTCCTGAGCTGGGACGAGGAGTTCGTGCTCGACATCACCATCCGCTACTGGACGGCGGCGCGCAAGGCCGGCCTGCCGGTGGACGAGGACTTCGGCGCCTTCTACCGCGCGGTCGAGTGGATGGGCCTGCAGCGCCACCTGAAGGTGGCCGGCATCTTCGCGCGCCTCACGCTGCGCGATGGCAAGCCCAAGTACCTGGCGGACACGCCACGCTTCATTGCCTACATTCGCGCGACCGCCAGCCGCTACATGGAGCTGACGCCGCTGGTGCGCGTGATCGACGAGGTCGAAGGCACGTCGGCCCTCACGGGCTTTGCCTACGGCCGGGTCTGACCCAAAAACACCCGAACAAAGTGCTGTCACGCGCACCAGCCGTGCGTGTGCGGCTATCAATTCAATAGCATGCCCCGTTTTCACTGTTCCGTGCCGCTGACCGCAGGCGCCAGCCTTTCGCTGCCGCCGGGCGCCGCGCGCCATGTGCAGGTGCTGCGCATGCAGCCCGGCGACGCCCTCACCCTGTTCGACGGCGCGGGCGGCGAGTACGCGGCCACGGTCGAGCGCATGGGCCGCAGCGAGGTGGCGGTGGCGGTCGGCGCCTACCTGCCAATCGAGCGCGAGGCGCTGCGCGCGGTGCACCTGGCGGTCGGCATGCCGGCCAACGAGCGCATGGACTGGCTGGTAGAGAAGGCCACCGAGCTGGGCGTGGCCAGCATCCAGCCGCTGGCCACCGCCCACGGCGTGCTGCGCCTGTCGGGCGAGCGCGCCGAGAAGAAACGGGCGCACTGGGAGGCCATTGCGGTCGCGGCCTGCGAGCAGTGCGGGCGCAACCGGGTGCCGGTGGTGCATCCGGTGCAGTCGTTTTCGGGCTGGGTCGATGCGCAGACTGCACAGGCTGCATCGACGACGGTGCGGCTCGTGCTGAGCCTGGCCGAAGGCACGCGCGCCCTCTCGGCGGTGCCGGTGCAGGAGGGCCACGGCGCCCTCGTGCTGAGCGGCCCCGAAGGCGGCCTCAGCGGCACCGAAGAGCAGCAGGCCATCGCCCGCGGCTTTGCGCCCGTCACGCTCGGCGCGCGCGTGCTGCGGGCCGAAACGGCGGCGCTGGCCGCGCTGGTGTCGCTCGCGGGCCTCTGAGCCTGCAAACCGCCCGCGGCTCCTGCCGGCAAACGCTGAACAGAGGGCCAAAAGCAGGTGTTTTCCGCAACGCGCGCGGCGAAAGCTTGGGAAACAATCGTTACTTCATTAAGACAAAAGAAGGACTTTTGCCCCATGTCCCGCCTGCCAGGCGCGCTGCGCCTCGCCCCCCTCGCCTTTCTCTTTCTTTCGATGCTGTGCGCGGCACCCGCCGCGCTGGCCCAGAGCCCCGCCGTCGCCCCCACGCCAACGCAGGTCAGCCCCGAGGTCGATCGGGCCTACGCGCAGCTGATGGCGTCGGCTGCCATCCAGAAGCTGCTCGAAGCCGTCAGGGCCGACCATGAGCGCTCGGTCGACGACCTGAAGATGCTCACCGAGATCGAGGCGCCGCCCTTCAAGGAGCACAAGCGCGCCGAGGCCTTCCTCGCGCGCATGAAGGCGCTGGGTCTGACCCACGCGAAGATCGACGCCGAAGGCAACGTGGTCGGCCTGCGCAAGGGCACCGGCAACGGGCCCAAGCTGCTCGTTTCCGCGCACCTCGACACCGTGTTCCCCGCCGGCACCGACGTGAAGGTGAAAGAGCACGACGGCCGGCTGTACGCCCCCGGCATCGGCGACGACACGCGCGGCCTGGCCGTGCTGCTGTCGTGGCTCAAGGTGCTCAACGACAACAAGGTGCAGACCGTGGGCGACCTGATGTTCGTCGCCAACGTGGGCGAGGAAGAGCTGGGCAACCTGCGCGGCATGAAGGCGATCTTTCGCGACCACCTGGACATCGACGGCATGGTGGGGCTGGAGCCTTCGCCGCCGGGCGCCGTGCTGGTGCTGGCCACGGCCAGCCACCGCTACGAGGTGACGTTTCAGGGCCCGGGCGGTCACAGCTTCGGCGCCTTCGGCCAGGTGCCCAGCGCCATCCACGGCATGGGCCGCGCCATTGCCAAGATCGCCGACGTGCGCACGCCGAGCTTTCCCAAGACCACCTTCACCGTGGGCACCGTGGGCGGCGGCACCTCGGTCAACACCATTGCGCCGGATGCGCGCATGGCCATCGACATTCGCTCGGACGACATGGGCGCGCTGCTGGAGACCGAAAAGAAGATCCTGGCCGCCATCGACGAGGCGGTGGCCGAGGAAAACAAGCGCTGGAACGTGAGCACGCTGAGCGCCAGCACCCGGCTGATCGGCGACCGGCCGGGCGGGCGCACGCCGCCCGATTCGGTGATCGTGGAGGCCGCCACGCGCGCCAACGCGGCCTTCGGCCACAGGACGATGCTGCGCGGCGGCAGCACCGACGCCAACGTGCCGATCGCGCTGGGCATTCCGGCGGTCATCGTGGGCGGCGGCGGCAAGGGCTCGGGATTCCATTCGGTTGCCGAGTCCATCGACGTGACAGACGCCTGGAAAGGCGCGCAGAATTCGCTGGTGACGGTGCTCGGGTTGGTGGGCGTGCAAGGGGTCAGCCCCGCATTGCTGCCCAAACGCGCGGCGCGTACCAAGTAATTTGTCACGTTGCCAGTCCGAAAATGGCTGTGCAACTTTCCTCTTAAGCTCCGCGGCATTTAACAATGTTGTCGGTTCTGTCACACACCAAGGAAACGGCCATGGGATTGCTCGATTCGGTACTCGGTCAAGTGCTGGGAGGCGCTGGACAACAACAGCAGCCACAAGGCGGCGGGCTCGGCGGCGGGCTCGGCGGCGGGCTCGGCGGGGGACTCGGAGGGTTGGGCGATCTCGGTGGCCTGGCGGGCGCGCTGGGCGGCCTGCTTGCGAACAACGGCGCGGCAGGTGGTTTGGGCGGACTGGTCTCGAAGTTCGAGCAGGCCGGCCTGGGCAGCGTCATCGGCTCGTGGATCGGCAAGGGCGACAACCAGCCGGTCTCGGGCGACCAGCTGCAGAACGCGCTGGGTGGCGACACCATTGCCGCCATTGCAGCCAAGCTGGGCATCAATGCGCAGACGCTGCTGCCGATGCTCGCGACCATGCTGCCGTCGCTCATCGACCAGCTCACGCCGCACGGCAAGGTGCCGGAGCAGGGCCTGGGCAACCATGAAGACCTGCTGGGCTCGCTCAGCGGCCTGTTGCAAGGCAAGCAGTCCTGAGCGGCTGAGGCCTCTATTCAAAGTTCAGCGCCCGCGAGGGCGCTTTTTTTTGGCCTGGCCGGCCGTGGCCGACAATGCCGCTCGCATCAGTCAGAGGGAGCAACGGCATGGCGGTCGGCGGCAAATCGAAGGCGGACAAAGAAGACAGCGGCAAGCGCGCTAAAGACGGCCTGGCGGCGCAGCCCGACGGCAGCGTGCGCTGGACCAAGGGCATGCGCGAAACGCTCGCGCGGTTCAACGACCACGCCTGCGGCCATTGCGGCGGCCTGCTGTGCACCGAGCGCAGCCTGGCCGACAGCCTGGATTTCTATCGCCGCCACCGCGCCAGCTTCTACCCGCCACGCGCCGCACGGCTGCGCATGCTCGAAATGCACGGGGCCGCGGCGGCCGAGTTGTTCTTCGAGCCGTCTCCGCACAAGGAGGCCGTGACCGACCTGCTGGCCATTCACGACGCGGCGGTGGTGCGTTTCTTCGTGACGCAGGTCAAGCAGATCGACTGCAAGACCGCGCTGGCCAAGCAGGCCGCCCGCTGGCCGCTGTTCGTGCTGCGCGAGCTGCTCTCGGCCAACCCCGCGCGCCACCAGGCCGGCGCCGCGCTCGTCCTGGAGCTGCTGGCCGCCAACCCCGACTGGCAGGCACCGCTCGAAACCGCCTGCGACGACAGCCAGCGCAAGACGCTCGCGCGCCTGCAGGAAGACGGCTCCGACGGCGTGACCGACGCCGCCCCCGACACCTGGCCCGCGCTGCTGCGCCGCCCGCCGTGGCGTAACCGCCAGGCGCTGCCGGTGGTGCCTACGCTGGCCCTGGTACCGCGCGACGCGCCGGCCGTGCTGCACTGGAGCGACCTGCCAGCGCCGCAGTACGTGCAGGCCACGCAGGGCCCGGCCGCCACGGCCGCCCCGGTCGACTGGCTGGCGCAGGAGGCGCGCATCGCGCGCGAACGCTCCGACGAACGGATACGTGAATTTGCGCGCAACCAACCCGAGGCACCACCGGCGGTGCTTGCGGGGGATGCCGTGCGCAAGGCCCTGTGGATGCTCGGCGTGCTCGCTGAATCCATCGAGCCCGTCGCCACCGGCCGCGACCTCGCGCCTGAAGACTTCGGCAAGCCGCCCGCCGACGCCTGGACGGTTTCCGAATACCTCTGGCAACTGCCCGTGGCAATGGTCGTCGGCGTGCTCACGCACGGCCCGGCCATGCCGCTGTACGTGGGCGACGTCGCGCGCATCCGCCCGATGCTGCATCACTTCGGCGTGGCCTTGCTGCCGGCGCTGCCGCGCTACGTCAAGCAGGGCTCGCGTGCGATGTTCGAGCTGACCTCGGTCATCGAGTGGAGCGCCCTGGCCGACTGGATCGCCAAGGGCTTCCACACCAACCGCTGGGTGCGCGGCGAGGCCGGCGCCTGGCTGGCGCGCTACCCGGACGCCGCGGCGCGCGGGCTTGTTCCCACCGCCCTGGGCGAACCCGGCGCCGCGCATGAGGCCGCCCAGGCCGCGCTGCGCTGGCTCCACCAGGAGGGCCATGCCGACGCCGTGCGCAGCCAGGCCCTGGCCTACGGCCCGCAAGCCGCAGAGGCCGTGGCAACGCTGCTGGCCATCGCGCCCGAAGAGTTGCTGCCCGACAGCCTGCCGGTGCTCCCCAAGACGCTGCCGCTGGCGGTGCTGCCCCGCCTGGTGCTCAAGGGCAGCGGCCACGCGCTGCCGCAGGCCACGGTGCCCGATGTGCTGATGGCCATGATGCTGGGCCGGCCCGACGCCCCCTATCCGGGCCTGCCCGCGCTGCTGGACGCGCTGACGCCCGACAGCCTGGCGCGCTTCGGCCGCGCGCTGCTGGCCTGGTGGATCGGCAACGGCCGGCCCCCCAAGGAGCGCTGGATGTTCGCGCTGCAGGGCCGCCTGGGCGACGACGAAACCGCGCGCCAGCTCTACGGCCTGCTGCGCCAGTGGCGCGCCGCGCTCGACCGCGTGCGCGCCTATGACGCCATGGCGATGCTCGGCGACATCGGCAGCGACGCCGCCCTGATGCACCTGGCCGAGCTCGCGCGCCAGACCCGCTACGACGACCTGCGCACCCGCGCCGACCGCATGCTGGGCGAGGTGGCCGAGCAGCGCGGCCTGAGCCTGGACCAGCTGGCCGACCGCACCGTGCCCGACCTGGGCCTGGACGCGCGCGCCCGCCTCACGCTGGACTTTGGCCCGCGCACTTTCGACGTGCGCATGGACGACCACTTTCAGCCGGTGGTGCACGACGCCCGCGGCAAGCCCCTGAAGACCCTGCCCAAGCCCGGGGCGAACGACGAGCCCGGCAAGGCCGCCACCGCCACCACGCAGCTGAAAGACCTGCGCAAGCTGGCCAAGACGGTGGCCACCACGCAGGTCAAGCGGCTGGAGGCCGCCATGTGCGCGCAGCGCCGCTGGGGCGCCGACGAGTTCTTGCCCTTCTTTGCGAACCACCCGGTGCTGCGGGTGTTCAGCCGGCCGCTGGTGTGGGGCCTGTTCGATGCGTCGAACCGGCTGACCGGCACTTTCCGCGTGAACGCCGAGGGCGAACTCAGCGACCTGCACGACGACCCGGTCACGCTGCCCGAGACCGCGCGCATCGGCCTGGCGCACCCGCTGGAGCTGGCCGCGCTCGACCCGTCGCTGGCCGCCGCCTGGGGCGCGGTGCTGGCCGACTACGAAATCATGCAGCCCTTCGAGCAGCTCACGCGCCAGACCTTCGTGCGCGACGAGGCGCTGCGCACGCGCCGCGACCTGCCGCACTGGGCCGGGCGCCAGGTGTCGAACGCCGGGCTCATGGGGCTGGAGTCGCGCGGCTGGCTGCGCGAGGTGGGCGAAGGCGGCATGGTCAACAGCTTCAACAAGGCGTTGCCCGGCGGGCGGCGCCTGTGCGTGCAGCTGGACGAAGGCTGGTTCGTGCAGGACACGCCCGACGGCAAGACGCTGCAGACCGTGCGCGCGGTGGCGCTGGACGGCACCGACACCACCGGCGGCACGCTGGGCGACATCTCGCCGATCGCCTTCAGCGAGATCGAGCGCGACCTGCAACGCGTGATCCGGGACGCGCCGTGAACCGCAATCTGTGGCTGCTTGCCATCTGCCAGGGCCTGTTCCTCACGAACAACGTGACCTTCATCGCCATCAACGGGCTGGTGGGGCTGGGCATTGCGCCGCACGGCTGGATGGCCACGCTGCCCGTGATGGGCTATGTGGTGGGCGGCGCGCTGACCACCGGGCTGGTGGCGCGCACGCAGCAGCGCTTCGGGCGGCGCGGTTCGTTCCAGATCGGGCTGGCGGTGGCGCTGGTGGCGGCGCTGCTGTGCTGCTTTGCGGCGGTCACCCGCAACTTCTGGCTGCTGTGCTTCGCCACGCTGGTCGCGGGCTACTACAACGCCAACGCGGGGCTGTACCGCTTTGCCGCGGCCGAACTGGCGGCGCCGGCGTGGCGCGAGAAGGCGGTGTCGGTGGTGATGGCCGGCGGGCTGATCGGCGCAGTGGCCGGGCCCAACCTCGCGGCGGCCACGCGCGAGGCCTTTGCCGTGCCGTTCGCGGGCGCCTACATCGCGCTGGCCGGCGTGGCGCTGCTGTCGATGGCGGTGATGCGCTTCATTGAATTCCCCGCCACGCTCAGCCGCAAGGAGGCTGCGGGCGGGCGGCCGTTGCGCGAGATCATGCGGCAGCCCGTGTTCATCGTGGCGGCCGCCGCGGGCGCGCTGGGCTACGGCGTGATGAACCTGCTGATGGCGGCCACGCCCATTGCCATGCAGCTGTGCAGCCTGCCGTTTTCCGACGCCGCGCTGGTGCTCGAATGGCATGTGATCGGCATGTTCGCGCCGGGCTTCTTCACCGGCCACCTGATCCGCCGCTTCGGCGCGCTGCCGGTGATGGGCGTGGGACTGGTGCTGAACCTGGGGTGCATCGCGGTGGCGCTGTCGGGCGTGGAGCTGCACCACTTCATCGTGGCGCTGTGCCTGCTGGGCGTGGGCTGGAATTTTCTGTTCACCGGAAGCACCACGCTCTCGCTCACGGCCTACACCGCGCAGGAGCGCGACCGGGCACAGGGCGCGCTGAACTTCTGCGTGTTCGCGACGCTGGCCGTCACCTCGTTCGCCTCGGGCGTGCTGGTGACCACGCAGGGCTGGCGGCTGTTGAACTTCGGCTCGCTGGTGCCGGTGGTGCTGACGGGCGCGGCGCTGCTCTGGCTGGCGCGCCGGCGGGCCGTCAGGCCGGCGGAAACTGCCGGTTGAGCCAGCCCTGCAGGGTGGCGAAGACCGGCTCGGCGTCCAGCTCGTTGAAGAGCTCGTGGTACAGCGCGTCGAAGCCATGCGCCTCGACCTTGCCGCTGGGCACCGCCGCTTGGGCGAAGGCGCGGCTGGCAGCCGGCACCACCAGGTGGTCGTCGCCCGCGTAGAGCAGCAGAGTGGGCACCGGCCAGGTGGCGGCACGCTGCTGTACCGTGGCGCCCTCGGCCGCCAGGAAGCGCGCCAGGCGCGCGCCGATGCGGTCGTGCGTGAGCGGATCGGCGCGGTAGGCCTGCACCACGGCCGGGTCGTGCGAGAGGTAGTTGTCGTTCAGCCCGTTGCCTACGCGCAGGTTGGGCGCAATGCGCGGCAGCACAGCCAGCAGCGCCTTCTGCACACCGCTCAGGCCCGGGTCGAGCCCCGGCGACGACAGCACCAGCCCTTCGACCGGCCGCACGCCGCGCGCCACCAGGCTCGCCGCCACCAGCCCGCCCAGGCTGTGCCCCAGCAACACCAGCGGCAGGCCCGGGTTGAGGCCGCGCGCATCGTCGACGACCCGCGCGAGGTCGTCGACCAGACGCAGCTCGCTCGGCAGGCCGCCGCGCGCGCCGCTGGATTCGCCGTGGCCGTGGTGGTCGTGCGCCCACACGGCAAAGCCCCATTCATGCAGGCATTCGGCCAGCGCGTGGTAGCGGCCCGCGTGCTCGCCCAGCCCGTGCACCAGCACGATGACGGCCCTTGCCGGCCCGGGTGCAGGCAAGCGGCGCAGGGCGAGCGTCTCGCCGTCCGGGGTGGACAGCGAGACGCGTTGCGGCAAAGGCAGGGGCTCGCTCAAGCCGCGACGGGCTCCGACGCGGCGGCGCGGTGCGCCACGGGCAGGGCGGCAATCACCTCGGCCACGGCCGCCGTGAGCTTCTTGGCATAGGGCACGTGCAGGAACTCGTTGGGGCCGTGCGCGTTGCTCTTCGGGCCGAGCACGCCGCAGACCATCATCTGCGCCTTGGGGAAGCCGGCGCTGAGCATGTTCATGAGCGGAATGGTGCCGCCCTGGCCGATGTAGCCGCACGACGCGCCAAAGTGCGCCTGCGAAGCCTGGTTGAGCGCGTTCTCGAACCACGGCGTGATGGTGGGCGCGTTCCAGCCGGTGGCGCCGCCGCCGTTTTCGAAGGTCACCCGGGCCTGGTAGGGCGCGTTGTCTTCCAGCAGCGCCTTGAGCTTTTGCACCGTCTCGGCCGCATCCACCAGCGGGGGCAGGCGCAGCGACAGCTTGAAGGCGGTGTAAGGGCGCAGCACGTTGCCCGCATCCTTCAGCGCCGGAAAGCCTTCGGCGCCGGTGACCGACAGCGTGGGCTTCCAGGTGCGGTTGAGCAGCGCTTCCACCGGGTCGGTGGTGGTGGGCAGCGCGAACATGGTGGAGCCGCCGCAGTCGTAGTGCGCCCACGGAAAGCGCTTGTAGACCTCTTCGCCCAGGATGGCGGCGGTGGCCTTGGCCTGCGCCAGGCGGTCGGCGGGCACTTCGCAATGGAAGCTCGCGGGCAACAGGCGGCCGGTGGCGCTGTCTTCGAGGCGGTCGAGCACCTGGCGCATGATCCGAAAGCTCGACGGCACCAAGCCCGAGGCGTCGCCCGAGTGAATGCCTTCGGTCAGCACCTCCACCTTCAGCGTGCCGCTGGCCATGCCGCGCAGCGACGTGGTGAGCCACAGCTGGTCGTAGTTGCCGGCGCCCGAATCCAGGCAGATCACCAGCGCCACATTGCCCAGGCGCGAACGCAGCGCGTCCACATAGGGCAGCAGGTCGTAGGAGCCGCTTTCCTCGCAGGTCTCGATCAGGCCGACGATGCGCGGATGCGCCGCGCCCTGGGCCTTGAGCGCCTGCAGCGCGGCAATGCTGGCGTACACCGCGTAGCCGTCATCGGCGCCGCCGCGGCCGTAGAGCAGGCCGTTTTCGTATTTGGGAGTCCACGGGCCCAGGTCGTTGCGCCAGCCGGTGAATTCGGGTTGCTTGTCGAGGTGGCCGTACATGAGCACGGTTTCGCTCATGTCGGTGCCGGTGGCCGGCACTTCGAAGAACAGCACCGGCGTGCGGCCTTCCAGGCGAACGATCTCCAGCTTCAGGCCTTCGACCTTCTGTGCCTCCACCCAGGCCGCGGCATTGCGCAGCACGGTGTCGAGGTGGCCGTTGGCCGACCAGTCCTTGTCGAAGCCGGGCGACTTCGACGGAATGGCGATGTAGTCGGTGAGTTGCTTGACGATGTCGCCGTCCCATTGGGCGGTGACGTCAGACAGGGCGCGCGCGGCGTCGAGCGTGCCGGCGGGCATTTCGCGGTGCAGGGGAGCGTTCATCGGGGTCTCCGCAGGAGGGGAAAAATTGGCATTTTGCGCCTTGCAGCGACCGCGCGTAGAGTGCGGGCGATCTCAACGCGGGAGGCCCTGTGAGCAACGCAAACATCCGAGTCGGCATTGGCGGCTGGACCTACGAACCCTGGCGCGACAACTTCTACCCCAAGGCCCTCGCGCATGCGAAGGAGCTGAACTACGCGAGCCGCAGGCTCAGCGCCATCGAGGTCAACGGCACCTACTACAGCACCTTCAAACCCGAGACCTTTCGCAAGTGGCACGACGACACGCCCGCAAACTTCGTGTTCTCGCTGAAGGCCTCGCGCTTTGCGACCAACCGCAAGCTGCTGGCGGGCGCGGGCGAGTCCATTGCGCGCTTCATCGACAGCGGCGTGGCCGAGCTGGGCGACAAGCTGGGGCCGATCGTGTGGCAGTTCATGCCGACCAAGCAGTTCGACGCGGAAGACTTCGAAGCGTTTCTGCAGTTGCTGCCAAAGAAGGAGGGCAGCCGCGTGTTGCGGCACGTGATGGACGTGCGGCACGAGAGCTTCATCACGCCGACCTACAAGGCGCTCGCAAAGAAGCACAAGGTGTCGACGGTGTTCACCGACGCCGACAAGTTTCCATCCTTCGAGGACCCCGAAGGCGACGTGGCCTATGCGCGGCTCATGATGGCCGACGCCACGCTCAAGACCGGCTACGGCCCGAAGGCGCTGGACACCTGGGCCGAGCGCGCCGAGGGCTGGGCCAAATCACCCAAGAAGCGCGACGTGTTCGTCTACTTCATCAACGGCGCCAAAGAAAAAGCACCGGCCGCGGCCGGTGCCTTGCTGGAGCGCCTGGGGTGGACCCCGCCGGAGCCTTGAGGCTCAGGCAGCTTGCAGCGAGGGCTTGGTGCCGAAGCTGATTTCGCCGGAAAGCTGGCCGCCTTCTTCGATCACGATCTTGCCGTAGCGGATCTTGCCGGTGACCTTGCCGGTCGAATGGATCACGAGCTTTTCGCGCACCGTGAGGCTGCCGTCGAACACGCCGCGAATTTCGGCGATGTCGATTTCAGCGGAGCCCTTGAACTCGCCCTGCTCGGCAATCTGCATCAGGCGCGAGTCCATGGTCGCTTCGACCAGGCCTTCGACCACGAGCGTGTCGCAATCGGTGATCTCCACGCCCTTGAGCTTGATGTTGGGGCCGACGGTGAGCTTGCTGCCGCCTTCCTTGGCAACGGGTGCCACGGCGGCTGCCGGGGTCAGGCCGCCCTGCTGTGCAGTCAGCGACGAAGGATTGACGGGGGTACCCGAGAGATTGGTGCCTGCGCCAACCAGTGGTGCGGGGCGGGAAGTCAACGAGTCGGTGTCTCGGTCACGCTTGCCGAAGAAGGGGGACTGTGTAGCCAATGGGGAGCTCCTCAAGAAAGGGGACTATCGTAAGAACGCACTTGCGGCGTGCCGTACTTCATTGCGCAAGAGGCGTAACCGAGTAAGACGGTACGCCACCGACAATGGCGCCCCAGTAGACCCTAAACCACGGCAGATGACGACCCCTTCGACCAGCACAGGCCCACCCTCTCCCGATTCGCCCGCTGGCGACGCACGCTTCGGCAAGCCCGAACACGGATGGCGGCGCACGCTGTTCTCGGTGATCTTCGAGTCCGAGTCGCGCCTGGGCCGCTTGTTCGACCTGATCCTCATCGCGGTGATCATGACCAGCGTGACGGTGGTCATTCTGGACAGCGTGCAGGCCATTCACCTGCGCTGGGGCCATGTGTTCGGCGTGCTCGAATGGGTGTTCACCGCGCTCTTCACGCTGGAGTACGTCGGCCGGCTGGCCTGCGTGAAGCGGCCGGTGCGATATGCCGCCAGCTTCTACGGCGTGATCGACCTGCTCGCGCTGCTGCCGACCTTTCTGGCCACCCTCACGCCGGGGCTGTCGTACCTGATCGACGTGCGCGTGCTGCGGCTGCTGCGTGTGTTCCGCATCTTCAAGCTGTCGCGCTACTCGCAGGAATACCGCGCGCTGGTGTCGGCGGTGCATTCGAGCCGCCGCAAGATCACCGTGTTCGTCGGCTTCGTGATGCTGGTGGTGCTGGTGATGGGCACGCTGATGTACGTGGTCGAAGGGCCGACGCACGGCTTCACCAGCATTCCGGTGGCCGTTTACTGGGCCATCTCGACCATGGCCACCGTGGGCTTCGGCGACCTTGTGCCCAAGACCGACCTGGGCCGCGCGATTGCCTCGGTGATGATGCTGCTGGGCTGGGGCGTGCTGGCGGTGCCCACTGGCATCGTGACGGCGGAGATGGCGCGGCGCGGGCCCGACGACGAACCGTTGCCGGTGGCCGCGCGCGGCATCCTGGCAATGACACCGGCGCACGCCGACGAGCACGAAATGAACGAAGTGCGCAGGGTGCCCGCAGTGCCCGCGAAGCGCGTCACTCCCGCGGCCAGACGGCGCGCCCTTGCGCAGCATCGCCAAGCCGCGCGATGAAGGCATCGGCGTCGGGCTCGGGCAGCGAGAAGGCAAAGGCCACATCGTCGCCGTGCTGCACGCTGTCGATCACCGCGCCCGCCGCTGCAAGCTCGCGCCGCACCAGGCCTTCGAGCGCGTAGGGCACCACGCAGCGCACGCTGCGCTGGCGCACCAGCGGCACGAGCGTGGCCGTGAGCAGGGCCTGCGCCACGGCGTCGGTGTAGGCCCGCACCAGGCCGCCCGCGCCCAGCTTCACGCCACCGAAATAGCGCACCACCGTTGCGAGCGCCCCTTCGATCTGTTGGTGGCGCAGCACCTCGAGCATCGGCCGGCCCGCGGTGCCGCCCGGCTCGCCGTCGTCGTTCGCGGCCGACTGGCCACCGGCCATCAAGGCCCAGCAGACATGCGCGGCAGCGGGGTGTTCGGCGCGCAGCGACGCCACCACCGCCAGTGCGGCCGCGCGGTCGGGCACGGATTGCACGCAGCCGATGAAACGGCTCTTCTTGATGAGCAGTTCGCTGTGAACCGGCTCGGCAAGCGTGAAGCTCATCGGAAGTCGCGCGCGCGAATCAGCCGGCGCCGCGCTCGAACTTGAACACCGCCGTGCCGGCGCGCGCGTTGGGCAGCCAGCGCACGTCGCGCCCGTCCTGCAGGCCGAAGGCGTCGAGCATGCGCAGGTTGTTCTTGCCAGCCAGCACCTCGAAGTCCTTGAAGGTGCCTACGCGGATGTTGGGCGTGTCGTACCACTGGTAGGGCAGGCGGCGCGTGACCGGCATGCGCCCGCGCGCCACGCTCAGCCGGTTGGGCCAGTGCGCGAAGTTGGGAAACGCGACGATGCCGATGCGCCCCACGCGCGCGGTCTCGCGCAGCATGATTTCGGCATTGCGCAGGTGCTGCAGCGTGTCGATCTGCAGCACCACGTCGAACGAGGCGTCGTCGAACATTGCGAGGCCTTCGTCCAGGTTGAGCTGGATCACGTCGACGCCGCGGCGAATGCACTGCAGCACGTTGCCGTCGGCAATCTCCACGCCGTAGCCGGTGCAGCCGCGCTCGCGCTGCAGCAGGTCGAGCAGGGCGCCGTCGCCGCAGCCCAGGTCGAGCACGCGCGCGCCCTGCGGCACGAGCTGCGCGATCCGTCGTTGGTGTTCGATGTCGCTCATTGCTGGAACTCCTTGGCCACGCGTTCGAAGTACGAGCGCACCACGCCCATGTAGCGCACGTCGTCGAGCAGAAAGGCGTCGTGGCCGTGCGGTGCGTCGATCTCGGCGTAGCTCACGTTGCGGCGGTTGTCCAGCAGCGCCTTCACCAGCTCGCGGCTGCGCGCGGGGGAGAAGCGCCAGTCGGTCTTGAAGCTCACCAGCAAAAACTTGGCCGTGGCCTGCGCAAACGCCGTGCTGAGCTGGCCGCCGTGGTGGCGCGCGGGGTCGAAATAGTCGAGCGCGCGGGTGATCAGCAGATAGGTGTTGGCGTCGAAGTACTCGCTGAACTTGTCGCCCTGGTAACGCAGGTAGCTTTCGATCTGAAACTCGACCTCGTGCGTGGAGTAGCGGTAGTCGAGCGCCGTGGCCTCGCCCTCCACGGCGCTGCGCAGGATGCGGCCGAACTTGGCGTTCATCACGTCGTCGCTCAGGTACGTGATGTGGCCGATCATTCGCGCGATGCGCAGGCCGCGCTTGGGGATCACGCCGTGCTGGTAGAAGTGGCCGCCGTGGAAGTCGGGGTCGGTCACGATGGCGCGGCGCGCCACCTCGTTGAAGGCGATGTTCTCGGCCGTGAGGTTGGGCGCGCTGGCCACCACCACGGCATGGCGCACGCGGCTGGGGTACTGCAGCGTCCACGACAGCGCCTGCATGCCGCCGAGGCTGCCGCCCATGACGGCGGCCAGGGTCTGAATGCCGAGCGCGTCGAGCAACTCGGCCTGGGCGTCGACCCAGTCTTCGACCGTGACCACCGGAAAGTCGGCGCCGTAGACGCGGCCGGTGGCGGGGTTGACGTGCATCGGGCCGGTCGAGCCGAAGCACGAGCCCAGGTTGTTCACGCCAATCACGAAGAAGCGGTCGGTGTCCACGGGCTTGCCCGGCCCCACCATGTTGTCCCACCAGCCCTCGGAGCGGGGCTGGCCTTCATAGACGCCCGCGACGTGGTGCGAGGCGTTGAGCGCATGGCACACCAGCACCGCATTGCTGCGCTCGGCGTTCAGGGTGCCGTAGGTTTCGTAGGCGAGCGTGTAGTCGCTGATCGACGCGCCGCTGCGCAAGGCCAGCGGGCCCGCGAACTGCATCGACTGCGAGGTGACGACCAAAGGTGGTAGCGACGACATGAATGAAAAACCCGGCCTCGCCAAAAACGAGCCGGGTCTGCCGCGCCTGTCTTTAGCAGAATTTATAAAGCGCCCGCAAGCTGTAGCAAATCGGCGCTGAATCAGTATAGCCCCCCAGGCTGCGCGCACTTCGTGTTGCTTCTCCTTCCCCCCTGCCGGGGGGCAACACCTGCGGCCCGGCAAAGCCGGTTCCGTGGTGTTTCTGGAATGGGCGGCGGGGGGCGTTTACCAGCCGATGATCATGATGATGCCCAGCACCAGGAAGATGGCGGCGGAGATGCCGTGCACGAGCTTGATCGGCACGCGCTGCACGATCTTGTCGCCCAGCCACACCACCGGCGCATTGGCCAGCATCATGCCCAGCGTGGTGCCTGCCACCACCCACGCATAGTCTTGCGTGAAGCGCGCGGCCAGCATGACGGTGGCAATCTGCGTCTTGTCGCCCATCTCGGCCAGGAAGAAGGCAATCACCGTGGTGCCGAACACGCCGAACTTGGACACGCCGGGAGCGTCGTCGTCATCGAGCTTGTCGGGAATGAGCATCCACACGGCCATGGCGATGAACGAGCCGCCCAGAATCCAGCGCAGCACCTCGGGCCCGAGCCAGCGCGTGATGTAGTTGCCGACCGCACCCGCCAGCGCGTGGTTGACGATGGTGGCAACCAGAATGCCCAGAACGATGGGCCAGGGTTTCCTGAAACGGGCCGCGAGCAAGAGGGCCAGGAGTTGGGTCTTGTCGCCCATTTCGGCGAGCGCAACAACGCCGGTTGCAACGAGAAAAGCTTCCATGATGACGTGGGGTTCCTTTGGCCGAAGGACGCAATTGACCATGCAACACCCTTCGGCCATTTTTATTCCGAAGTTGCACGGTCAAAGGTCTCGCCAGGTGTATTCACTGCACGCGCCATGTCCCGTGTGGGGCAGGACAAGTCTGTTGACGCGGGCCCTTCTCGCAGATCGGAAGGCGGCTACTCCCCAATGACGGGGAAGATTCTACCTGCCGTGCCAGGCGTTTTCTTCACCGCCGAGGGCCTGCCGCAGGCGCCCGTTGCGCTTTTTGCAAGGGGTACCCCAAGGCGCAAATTCCCGCTTGTATTTCGGATATTTCACTCATAATGCACGAGCCTCCCTCTTCATTTTGGTTGGTGAGGTAGCTCAGTGATCGGTCAGTTTCGCGCGACTCGACGGCTCTCGTTTGAGTGATGCTTTCGGGACTCCATCGCTTTTATTGATGTGTTTATAGGAGTCCCTCGATGGGCAACAAACTGTACGTCGGCAACCTGCCTTACTCGGTGCGCGACGGGGATCTGGAACAGGCCTTCGGCCAGTTCGGCGCGGTGACCAGCGCCAAGGTGATGATGGAACGCGACACCGGCCGCTCGAAGGGCTTCGGCTTTGTCGAAATGGGCAATGACGCAGAGGCACAGGCAGCCATCACCGGCATGAACGGCCAGCCCCTGGGTGGTCGCAGCGTCGTTGTCAATGAAGCACGTCCCATGGAAGCACGTCCCCCGCGCAGCGGTGGCGGCGGTGGCTACGGTGGTGGTGGCGGCGGTTACGGCGGCGGCGGCGGTGGTGGTGGGTACGGCGGTGGCGGTGGCGGCGGTGATCGCAGCGGTGGTGGCGGAGGCTACGGCGGCGGTGGCGGTGATCGCAGCGGCGGTGGTGGCGGCTACGGTGGTGGCGGTGGCGACCGCAGCGGCGGTGGCGGTGGACGCTCCGGCGGTGGGGGCTACGGCGGCGGCGGTGGCCGCAGTGGCGGCGGCGGCGGTGGTGGCGATGGCGGTTTCCGCAGCCCCTACGGCGCCGGCCCCCGTGGCGGTGGCGGCGGTGGTCGCAGCGGCGGTGGTGGCGGTGGCTACGGCGGTGGCGGCGGCAACAACGGCGGCTACTGAGCCCCGCGCCCCAAACGCACAAAGGTGCAACGGCACAAAAGACAAAAGGCTCCTCGGGAGCCTTTTTTCATGGCCGGCCGCTCAAGACGCGGGCGGCGGCGCGCTCAGGCTTCCCCGGTGCGCTTCTTGCGCCCACGCCCTTGCACCGCCCGGTCGAGCACGGCGTTGGGCAGCATGCGCATGACCTTCGCGATCACGCCCATCTGCCACGGAATCACGCGGTAGCTGGTGCCGGACTCGATGGCGCGCAGCGCCTGCGCGGCAAAGTCCTCGGGCTGCATGAGAAAGGGCATGCCATAGCGGTTGCCCTGCGTGAGCGGCGTGTCGATGTAGCCGGGGCACAGCGTCACCACTTTGACGCCGCTACCGTGCAGTTCGCCGCGCAGGCTCTCGCAGTACGCCACCACGCCGGCCTTGCTGGCGCAGTACGCGCCATGCCCCGGCAGCCCGCGAATCGACGCCACGCTGGCAATGCCCACCAGCCGTCCGCTGCCGCGCTGCACCATCGCCCGCACGAACGGGTGAAAGGTGGCGGCCAGGCCGACGTTGTTGGTGGCGAAGGTCTGCGTCAGCACGTCGAGGTCGGCGCGCTCCGCGGTGTCGATGCCCACGCTGATGCCGGCATTGGCGATCACCACGTCCGGCAGGCCCTGGGCCGCGATGCAGGCGTTGCCGGCGGCCACGATGCTGTCGGTCAGCGCCACGTCCGCGCTGTAGATCTGATAGCGGCTCGCGTCCAGTTGCCGTGCATTCGCCCACGATTGCGTGTCTGCCGTGCGGCGCGCGACCAGCGCGAGCCGATAGCCCGCGTCATAGAAGCGCGCGGCCAGCGCCTGGCCGATGCCGCTCGACGCGCCGGTGATGAAGACCAAAGGAGATGCAGCCATGTTCAGCGCTTTCTGGCCGGCGCGGCGCCGATGGCCGCCGACGGAATCAACACGCCGCGCACGCGGCCGTTCAGGTTGGCCACGCCGCTCAGGTTGTCGTAGTCGAGCGTGTCGCCGGTGAACTGGTCGGTGCCGCGGATGAGCGTGACGGGCTTGTTGGAGGTGACGCGCTCGGTGTCGACATACGCATGCAGGAAGTCGCCGCGGAACTCCAGCCGCGGCAGCGGCGCGCCATTGGGGGCCACGGCCGGGTCGCGAATGACGATGGCATTGCCGAACAGCTGGATCTCGCTGCCGTCGGAATTCGACAGCCCGCGGTTGGCCGTCGCACGGGTCACCAGGCCCTCGGGCGACACCGAGCGCAGGCGCACCTGGTCGACTTCCATGGTGTCGGTATCGGGGTAGTGCCGGCCTTCGGTGCCGTGCAGTTCGCTGCGCAGGTCGCCGTTGGGCAGGAAGTTCTTGATGACGAAGTCGCGCATGAAGTAGTCGGGCTCATGCGTGGGCGCGACCTTGGCGACCGGCTCCAGCAGCTTGGGCGCGTTGCGCACCAGCCAGTAGGTGCCCAGCGCAACAGCCGCCGTGAGAATGATCGGCAGGTAGATCGTGGCGCGGTCGAGCACGCCGCGCGCCATGCCCCAGGTGCGTTTCACGCTGTTCATGAATTCGGGTTCCGGTTCGGGCCCAGCGCCGCGTCGAGCAGCGCGCGGTACTTGCCGCAGGCGGTGAGCAGCAGATCGCAAAACTCGCGCGCCGCGCCTTCGCCGCCGCGCGCTTGCGTGACGTAGCGGGCCACGCCGCGCACTTCGGCGTGCGCGTTGGCCGGCGCCGCCGCAAAGCCCACGCGCGCGAGCACCGGCAGGTCGGGCCAGTCGTCGCCGATGGCCGCGGCCTGCGCCCAGGTAAAGCCGAGCTGGTCGAGCATGGCCTGAGCGGCGGGCAGCTTGTCTTCGGTGCCGTAGCGCACATGCTCGATGCCCAGCGCCTCGAGCCGCACGCGCAGCGGCTTGGAGTCGCGCCCGGTGATCACGGCCGGCACGATGCCCGCCTGGCGCAGCAGCTTCAGGCCGTAGCCGTCGAGGATGCTGAAACGCTTGAGCGTTTCGCCATGCTCGGTGAAGTACACGCCGCCGTCGGTCAGCACGCCGTCGATGTCGAAGAAAACAATGCGCACGTCCTGCGCGGCCAGCAAGGTCTCGGCCTGGAAGTCGAGCGGCATCAGATGACTTTCGCGCGCATCAGGTCGTTGGTGTTGATCGCGCCCACGATCACCCCCGCGCCGTCGATGACAAACAGGCGGGTGATGCCGCATTGCTCCATCAGCTCGGCGGCTTCCACCGCGAGCGCGTCCACGCGGATGGTGCGCGGGTTCTGGTGCATCACATCGGCCGCCTTGGGGCTGCGCAGGTCGGCGCCGGCCTCGATGAGCCGGCGCAGGTCGCCGTCGGTGAAGATGCCCGCGGCGCGGCCGTCGGGCTCCACCACCGCGGCGGCGCCGAAGCCCTTGATGCTCATGGCGCGCATCAGCTCGCTGATGGTGGCCGAGGGCGGCACGCGCGGCACCTCGTCACCCGAGCGCATGACGTCGCTCACATGCGTGAGCAGCTTGCGGCCCAGCGCGCCGCCCGGGTGCGAGCGCGCGAAGTCTTCCGAGCCGAAGCCGCGCGCGTCGAGCAGCGCCACGGCCAGCGCGTCGCCCATCGCCATCTGGGCGGTGGTGCTGGCGGTGGGCGCGAGGTTGAGCGGGCAGGCTTCCTTGGCCACGCCCGCGTCGATCACGATGTCGGCATGGCGGGCCAGGGTGGATTCGGGGCGCCCGGTCATGGCGATCAGCGGCACGCCCTGGCGCTTGACGACCGGCAGGATGACGGTGAGCTCGTCGACCTCGCCGCTGTTGGAGATGGCCAGCACCAGGTCGACGGTCTTGATCATGCCCAGGTCGCCGTGGCTGGCCTCGGCCGGGTGCACGAACATGGCGGGCGTGCCGGTGGAGGCGAGGGTGGCGGCAATCTTGCGGCCCACATGGCCGCTCTTGCCCATGCCCATCACGACCACGCGGCCGCGCACGTCGAGGATCTTGCGCACGGCCTCCACGAAGCTCGGGCCGACGCGGCTCTTCAGGCCGAGGACGGCCTCGGCTTCGATGTCGAAAGTCAGGCGGGCCCGAGCGAGGATCGCGTCGGGGTCGACCACGGGGGCCGGGGCGGGGCGGGAACTCATCGGCCGGATTTTACGGGCCGGGCCATGCAGGGATATGCCATCGCCTGAGGAAGCCCGGGGCACGGACATTGCTCTAGCATCGCCGCCTATGTCGTCGTTCGATCTCACGCTCCTGTATTTGCTTGCCGCAGTGATCGGCGTCGTGGCCTGCCGCTCCCTGAAGTTGCCGCCGATGCTGGGCTATCTGTCGGCCGGCGTGCTGATCGGGCCGCATGCCTTCGCGCTGGCGCAGAACACCGAAGGCATTCAGCACCTGGGCGAGTTCGGCGTGGTGTTCCTCATGTTCGTCATCGGGCTGGAGTTCAGCCTGCCCAAGCTGCGTGCCATGCGCAAGCATGTGTTCGGGCTCGGCCTGCTGCAGGTGCTGCTGACGATGACCATCGCCACCGTGGGCGCGCTGGTCATCGCCCACTGGCTGCCGCCGTCGTGGCGGCTGGGCTGGCAGACCGCGCTGGCGCTGGCGGGCGCGCTCACCATGAGCAGCACGGCCATCGTGGTGAAGCTGATGGCCGAGCGGCTCGAACTGGAAAGCGAACACGGCAAGCGCGTGATGGGCGTGCTGCTGTTCCAGGACCTGGCGGTGGTGCCGCTGCTGGTGCTGATTCCCGCACTGGGCGCGCCACCCGAGGCGCTGGCCAAGGCGCTGGGCTTTGCGCTCTTGAAGGCGACCTTCCTCATCGGCGTGCTGCTCTACGGCGGGCCGCGCGTGATGCGCTGGTGGCTCACGCTGGTGGCACGGCGGCGCAGCGAGGAGCTGTTCATTCTGAACGTGTTGCTGGTCACGCTGGGCCTGGCGTGGCTCACCGAGCTGGCCGGCCTGAGCCTGGCGCTGGGCGCGTTCATCGCGGGCATGCTGGTGTCGGAAACCGAATACAAGCACCAGGTCGAGACCGACATCCGCCCGTTCCACGACGTGCTGCTGGGCTTGTTCTTCATCACCGTGGGCATGTCGCTCGACTGGCACATCGTGGTGGAGCGCTGGGCGCTGGTGGGCGTGCTGCTGCTGGTGCCGCTGGCCTTCAAGCTGGGGCTGGTGACGGTGCTGGCGAAGCTGCTGGGGGCCACCTCGGGCGTGTCGCTGCGCACCGGGCTGTACCTGGCGCAGGCTGGCGAGTTCGGCTTTGTGCTGCTGACGCTGGCGCAGGAGCGCAGCCTGCTGCCGCCCTGGCTGGCCAACCCGGTGCTGGCCTCGATGGTGCTGTCGATGCTGTCGACGCCCTTCATCATCATGTACAGCAACGCCATCGTGCGAAAGCTGGTGGCCAGCGACTGGATGCAGCAGTCGCTGCAGATGACGAGCATCGCGCGCAAGACCATCAACACCGCCCAGCACGTGATCATCTGCGGCTACGGGCGTTGCGGCCAGAACCTGGCGCGCATTCTGGAGCGTGAGGGCATTCCGTACATGGCGCTCGACCTCGACCCCGACCGCGTGCGCCAGGCCGCGGCCGCCGGCGACTCGGTGGTGTTCGGCGACGCGGCGCGGCTGCAGGCCCTGATGGCCGCGGGCCTGGCGCGTGCCAGCGCGGTGGTCGTCACCTACCTGGACGTGCCCGGCGCCATGAAGGTGCTGGCCAACACGCGCGCGCATGCGGCCCATGTGCCGGTGATCGTGCGCACACAGGACGACCACGACCTTGAAAAACTGCAGGCCGCGGGCGCGACCGAGGTGGTGCCCGAAGCCATCGAAGGTTCGCTGATGCTCGCGAGCCATGCGCTGGCGCTGGTCGGCGTGCCGATGCGCCGCGTGATCCGCGTGGTGCAGGACCAGCGCGACGCCCGCTACAACCTGCTGCGTGGCTACTTTCACGGTGCGGACGACGACAACGCCGACGAAATCAACCACGAGCGGCTCAACAGCTTCACCCTGAGCGCCGGCGCCCGCGCCATCGGCCAGACGCTGGAGCGCGTGGCGCTGCCCACGCTGGGCGTGCGCGTGGTCAGCGTGCGCCGCCAGGACGGCAAGCCGCGCACGGCGGCCGAGGACACGGTGCTGTCGGACGGCGACACGCTGGTGCTGTCGGGCAAGCCGACGGCGCTGGCCGTGGCCATCGAGCGGCTGCAAAAGGGCTGACGCCGCAGGCCGCAGCCCGCTGCCCGCGGCCCCCGTCAGTTGACGAGGGTGGGGTTGCGCTTTTCTTCTTCGAGCCGCTGCTGGCGGCGCACCGCGTCGCACTGCGCGTGGGACTTGAACTCTGCCTTGAGGCACTGGCTGGCCATGCATTGCGCCTTGGCTATGAAGTTGCGGTCGTTGCACTGGGCCTGGGGTTCGGCCGGCGCGGCGGGGGCGGGCGGCGGCGGTGCGGCGGCGACGACGGGCGCCACGGGCTCCGGCGCAGTGGGTGCTGGCGCTGCGACGGTGGTCTGCTTGCGCGGCGGCTTGGCAGCAGGCTTGGCTGTCGAGCTTGCAGCGGCGGCGGCTGCCGAAGTTGTGTCCGCCGCGGCAGGCGCTTCGGCCGGCTCGGCGGACTGCGCGGCGGGTGGCAGGGCGGCCGCTGCCTCGACAGCCGGCACGGCAGGTGCGGCGGCGGGTGCGGCAGATGCGGCAGGTGCCGGCAACTGCGCGGGTTGCACCGTCTCGTCGGCTGCCACAGGCGTCTTGCGCGTTCCGTAGCCGTACCACCCCGCCACGAGCATTGCCACCGCAATCCCCAGGAGCCCGAGCCACAGCAGGATCACGCGCTTGCGTGGCGGGCGCTCGAGCGGCACCGGCCGGCGCGCGCTGGCCCTGGCCATGCCGCGCTCGGCCTTCGCGGCATGCTCCGACTCGAAGGTCGGCGACACGGGGCGCGGGGCAGGCAGATGAGGCGGGTCGTCGTAGCCGTCATCGTCGTCGTGCACCATGAAGACGGTTTGCTCGTCGTCGCGCGGGGCGGCGCTCGCCCTGCCGAAGAACGAGCGCGCAGGTGAGCGGACAGGTGGGCTGCTGCGAGCAGGCGCCGGGGCCGGGGCCGGATCGAACAGCGGCGCCGGGATGGTCGGCGCCCGCAACTGGGCGGGCGCGGTGGTGGCCCATTCGCGCTCGGGGCTGGGCGCCGGCGGAATGCGGTCGGCAGCGGCGGTCAGCGTGCTGCCGCAATGCCGGCAGAAATGGGCACCGTCACGGTTTTCCGTGTTGCAGTCCGGACAGATCAAGGCCATGGCGTGCGACTGACTACTCTCGGGAATCAAAAACAAAAGCGGGGCAACAGGCCCCTTCTGGAAGACGTCTGGCGGCAGGCAGCGCGCCGCCTCAGGTCACGGCCACCCGCTTGGAGCGGTGCGCCATGCGCTTGGCCAACACGGCGCCCAGCGCCATGGCCACTTCCAGCGCCATGTTGGGCTGGCGGTTCGACAGCTCGGCAAAGCGGATCGCATTGAGCCGCCACACGCGGCCCGCGCCGGTCACCACCACGTTGGCCGGGTGCGGCTGGCGCGAGAAGAACGAGCCTTCTCCCACCACCGAGCCCGGCGGCAGCACGGCCAGTTTCATTACTTCCTTGCTGCTGACACGGTGCACGCTGATGGCACCGCTCTCGATGAAGAACACCGAGCGGTCCGGCGTGCCCTGTTCGATCAGCACGTCGCCCACGCTGGTTTCTATCGGCTGCAAATAGCCGACCAGCGTTTCCCACTGCTGCACGTTGAGCGTCAATGCAAAGGCGTCGCTGCTCGTGTTCTCCGCGATCGCGCGGCTCAGGTTCTGGATGGACATGTTTTTTTAATCAACCCCGCAAGTTGGCGGAAGTATCCGCGAAGCCCGCAAGATTCGGCTACAACTGTTTACGCGTTGGGCTGCCATGGCCGCTATTTGCCGATGCAGAAGCGCGAAAAGATGACCCCCAGCAGGTCGTCCGCGCCAAACTCACCGGTGATCTCGTTCAGCGCGTTCTGCGCCAGGCGCAGCTCTTCGGCCAGCAGGTCGAGCAGTTGCGCCTGAGCCGCGAGGTGCGCCGCGGCCAGCGAGAGGTGCGTCTCCACCTGCGCCAGCGCCTGCACATGGCGCGCCCGCGCCAGGTACACGCCCTCGGGCACGGCCTGCCAGCCGGCCACGGCCAGCAGCTGCTCGCGCAGCGCCTCGATGCCCAGGCCGGTCTTGGCGGACAGCGCAATGCCCTGTTCGAGGTGCGCGTCGGGTGCCGCGTCCTGCTTGTTCCACACATCGAGCACCGGCACGCTGGCGGGCAGCTTGCGGCGCAGGTTGAGCAGGATGTCGGCGTCGGCGGCGGCGTAGTCGCCCAGGTGCGCGCGCGTCAGGTCGTGCAGGAACAGCACGGCGTCGGCGCTCTCGATCTGGCCCCAGGCCCGCGCCACGCCAATCTGCTCGACCTCGTCGCTGCTCTCGCGCAGCCCGGCGGTGTCGGCCACGTGCAGCGGCACGCCGTGGATCTGGATGGTTTGCGAGACCACGTCGCGCGTGGTGCCCGCCACCGCGCTCACGATGGCCAGCTCGGCGCCGGCCAGCGCGTTCAGCAGCGAACTCTTGCCCGCGTTGGGCTGACCCGCAATCACCACCTTGATGCCCTCGCGCAGCAAGGCGCCCTGACGCGCACGCTGCTGCACGGCGGCCAGTTGCGCCTGCAGCCTGGCGAGCTGCCCGGTGGCGTCGGCCTTCTGCAGGAAGTCGATTTCTTCTTCCGGAAAGTCCAGCGTGGCCTCCACCAGCATGCGCAGATGGATCAGCGCGTCGCGCAGCGTGTGGATCTCGCGCGAGAACGCGCCCGACAGCGAGCGGCCCGCGCTGCGCGCGGCGGCCTCGGTGCTGGCGTCGATCAGGTCGGCAATGGCCTCGGCCTGCGCCAGGTCGATCTTGCCGTTGAGAAAGGCGCGCTGGCTGAACTCACCAGGCTCCGCCACGCGCAGGCCGGCAAGGCGAGGGCGGCCGGTGAGCGGGTCGACTTCGGCCGCGGCCTCCAGGCAGCGCGCCAGCAGCAGCTGCAGCACGACGGTGCCGCCGTGGGCCTGCAGCTCGAGCACGTCTTCGCCGGTGAAAGAGTGAGGCGACGGAAAGTGGAGGGCCAGGCCGTGGTCGACCGGCTCGCCGCCCTTGTCCTTGAACGGCAGGTAGGTGGCTTCGCGCGGCTTGAGCGCGCGCCCGCAGATGGCCTCGATCAGCGGCGCCAGCCGCGCACCCGACACCCGCACGATGCCGACCGCCCCGCGCCCCGGTGCAGTGGCGATGGCGACGATGGGGTCGGAGGTGCGGGCGAGCATGGTGCGGATTCTTTCAGCAAAAAAGGGCCGCTTTCGCGGCCCTTCATGAGGTGGCTTGGGCGCCGAGCGGCTACTTCTTGGCCTTGACGTTGCCGAGCACGCCCAGGCGCTTGTTGATGAACCACTGCTGCGCAATCGACAGCGTGTTGTTGGTGATCCAGTACAGCACCAGGCCGGCCGGGAAGAAGATGAACATCACGCTGAACGCGAGCGGCATGATCCACATCAGCTTGGCCTGCATCGGATCGGGTGGCGTCGGGTTGAGCCAGGTCTGGAACAGCGAGGTGGCGGTCATGACCACCGGCAGGATGTACCAGGGGTCGGGTGCCGACAGGTCGGTGATCCAGAGAATCCACGGGGCGTGGCGCATCTCGACCGACGACAGCAGCACCCAGTACAGCGCAATGAACACCGGAATCTGAATCACGATGGGGAAGCAGCCGCCCATCGGATTGACCTTCTCGGTCTTGTAGATCCGCATCATTTCCTGCTGCATCTCTTGCGGCTTGTCCTTCAGCCGCTCGCGCATTTCCATGATCTTGGGGTTGATGGCCTTCATCTTGGCCATGCTGGCGTAGGCCTTGGCGTTGAGCCAGTAGAAGGCCGCCTTCAGCAGCACCACCAGCGCCACGATCGACCAGCCCCAGTTTCCGAGCACACCGTGCAGCTGGTTGAGCAGCCAGTACAGCGGCTTGGAGATGATGGCGAAGATGCCGTAGTCCTTCACCAGGTCAAGGCCGGGGGCGATGGCTTCGAGCTTCTTTTCTTCCTCGGGGCCCGCGAACAGCGTGCTGTTCACGACCTGCGTGGCGCCCGGGGCGATCTTGGGCAGCGTGGCGACCATGGCCACGGTGAACAGGTTGTCGCCCAGGTCCTTCACGCGGAATTCGCGGCGCAGCTGGTCGCTGACCGGGTCGCCCTTGAGCAGCCAGGCCGACACGAAGTAATGCTGAACCATGGCCACCCAGCCGTCGTTGGCGGCGGGCGGCGGCTCGACCTTGCCCTTGGCGATGTCCTTGAAGTCGAGCTTGTGGAACTTCTTCTCGTTGGTGTACGCGGCCGGACCGGTGAAGGTGTTGGTGCCGAACATGGTGCCGGCGGCCACGGTGCCGTGGCGCAGCAGCTGCATGTACAGCTGCGCTTCGCGCGGCTGGTCGCTCACGTTGACCACTTCGTGGCGCACGCCGATGGCGTAGTCGCCGCGGTGGAACACGTAGGTCTTGATGTACTTCAGGCCGCCGACGGGGGCGCTCTCGAAGCTCAATTCCAGCGTGTTCTGGCCGTCGGCCATTTCGCGCGGACCGGCCTTCGGCGTCATCGGCGTCAGGTGGTTGGGGAAGCGTTCACCGGTGTCGACCTGGTTGAGCAGGCCGGTCTGAGCGACGTAGCGGGTGGCGGGCGAGCCGTTTTCGAACAGCACCACGTGGGTGGTGCGGTCGGCTTCGTCGTACTTGCGCAGCTCCAGGCGGTTGACCGTGGCGCCTTCGCTGTCGATCGTGGCCTTGAACAGGTCGGTGGTCACGTTGACCTGCTCGCGCGGCGCGGCCGCAGCGGCCTGCGTGGGCACGGCGCCGGCATTGCCGGTGGTGCCGCTGCCGCCAGACGCGGTCGGCACGCCGTTGGCGGCAGGTGCGTTGGCGGGCGCGGCAGCCGTGACGGCCGGCTTGCTCGATGGCAGGAAGGTCGGCTTGTTGCCGTTGAAGACCTGCCATTGGTCCCACAGCAGCACCAGCGAGAACCCAAAAATCACCCACAGGATCGTGCGGCGGATATCGTTCATGACGAAGACTTCTTGTCGGAGGAGAGAAGAGACGAAAACAGCGATCCTGACTTGTCAGTGCGACGCTGTGATTTCGGTGGAACCGGATCGTGGCCACCCTGGCACCAGGGTTGGCAGCGCGCGATGCGGTGCAGAGTGAGGTAGCTGCCCTTGAGCGCGCCATGCACTTCGAGCGCCTCGATCGAATACACCGAGCAGGTCGGCGTGAAGCGGCACGACTGGCCGAGCCAGGGGCTCAGCAGCAGGCGGTAGCCCTTCACGAGGCCGATCAGCAGGCGTTTCATGATGAGGAGGAAGGTGCGGTGGGCGGCGCCGCCGGGGGCGGCACCGTGCGCGGAGCGGGCGCAGGCGGGCGCGCGGCCCGCGCCAGCAATTGCTGGAGTTCGGCGCGAACGGCTGCCTTGAGCTTGTCCGAAGTGGCGCTCACGAATTCCTTGCGATCGAAGCCCGCGCGCAGCCGCACCACGTGCGCGGCACGTGGCAAGGCAACGCCCGGAGCAGCGCTCACGGCGTAAATCTGGCGCTTGATGGCGTTGCGCGTGACCGCACGACGCGCCCAGCGCTTGGGCACCATGGCACCCAGCCAGACATCGTCGGACACGAACAACGGCTGTGCGCTCGACGCGAGGTCGAGCGCACAGCGATGCAATGCGAAATGGGCAGTGCGCGCCACGGTGGCACCTGCGAGGGCGGCCTGGAATTGCGCGCGGGTCTTGAGCCGCTGCATGGAAGCCGGGCCGCTCACATCGTGACCGGTCGAACCGGAAGCGCCAGCTGCTGGAGCCTGCGCTGACGTGTCGGCTGCTGGCAACGGCAGGTGGGCTGCCGTCAGACGGCCAGGCGCTTGCGGCCCTTGGCGCGGCGTGCGTTGATGACGGCACGGCCGCCACGGGTCTTCATGCGGACCAGAAAGCCGTGGGTACGGGCGCGGCGGACTTTGGATGCTTGGTAGGTGCGTTTCATGGTGATTTCCTAATTCCCTGTTCGCGCTGGCCCTTCGTGCGGAAAGCATGAAGAACCCGCGGGGCGCCGGGGGAGCGTAATGGGATGACCCAGGGAGACCCCTGAACTCCTACTCCTCGCGACAGTGACGAACGCAAAGAGGTTTTCAGGGAAACCCGCAATTATCGCAAACATTGGCGGCGGGGACAATCTTCGACTGGATTTGCGGGCCTTTCCCCAACCTTGCAAGCGTGTGGATAAGGCTTTGACAAGTTAGAATGCCGGGCGCCTTCCCGCAGAGAATATCCACAATACCAATACCAAAAATGCCCGAGGGTCTCACCACTTTTTCAAACGCCCATGTCCACTGACGGCATCGGCGAAAGCCTCTGGCAGGCCTGCGTCGACCAGCTCGCGCAGGAGCTGTCCGAGCAGCAGTTCAACACCTGGATCAAGCCCCTGACCGCACAGGTTGCCGACGACCTGTCGCGCATGACCGTGTTCGTCGCCAACCGCTTCAAGCTCGACTGGATCCGGGCCCAGTACGCCGGCAAGATTGCCGCCATGGCCGAGAAGATGTACGGCCAGCCGGTGGCTGTCGAGTTAGCGCTTGCTCCTCGTGAAACCCCCGTGCGCTCTGCGCCCATCACGGTCATGGCCGAAACCGACGTGCCGCGCGACGTGGCCGGCCCGGGCGAAGAACCCGCCGCCGCCGGTTTCAAGAACCGGTTGAATTCCGGCCTCACTTTCGACACCCTGGTGGAGGGCACGGCCAACCGAATGGCGCGCGCCGCCGCCATGCACGTGGCCGGCATGCCGGGCCATCTGTACAACCCGCTTTTCATCTACGGCGGCGTCGGCCTGGGCAAGACCCACCTGATGCACGCCGTGGGCAATCGGCTGCTCGCCGACAGGCCGGATTCCAAAGTTCTCTACATCCACGCCGAGCAGTTCGTGTCGGATGTGGTCAAGGCGTATCAACGCAAGACTTTCGACGAGTTCAAGGAGCGCTATCACTCGCTCGATCTGTTGCTGATCGACGATGTGCAGTTCTTCGCCAACAAGGACCGCACGCAGGAAGAGTTCTTCAACGCGTTCGAGGCCCTGCTCGCCAAGAAGTCGCACATCGTGATGACCAGCGACACCTATCCGAAGGGCCTGGCGGACATCCATGAGCGACTGGTTTCGCGCTTTGACTCCGGTCTCACGGTGGCCATCGAGCCGCCCGAGCTCGAAATGCGCGTGGCCATTTTGATCAACAAGGCGCGCGCCGAATCGGCCGAAATGCCCGAGGAAGTGGCCTTTTTCGTCGCCAAGAACGTGCGCTCCAACGTGCGCGAGCTCGAAGGCGCGCTGCGCAAGATCCTGGCTTACTCGCGCTTCAACCAGAAAGAGATCTCGATCGCCCTGGCGCGCGAGGCGCTGCGCGACCTGCTGTCGATCCAGAATCGGCAGATCTCGGTCGAGAATATCCAGAAGACGGTGGCCGACTATTACAAGATCAAGGTCGCCGACATGTACAGCAAGAAACGCCCGGCCAGCATTGCGCGGCCGCGGCAGATTGCGATGTACCTGGCCAAGGAGCTCACGCAAAAGAGCCTGCCGGAAATTGGCGAGCTGTTCGGCGGGCGCGACCACACCACGGTGCTGCACGCGGTGCGCAAGATTTCGGGCGAGCGCCAGCAGCTCACCGAGCTCAACCAGCAGCTCCACGTGCTCGAACAGACGCTCAAGGGCTGAAGAAGAAGCCCGATGCCATCAGGAACGCCCCTCGCGACAGCGGAGAATGGCGCCCTTACAAGCTGATTCAAAGAGATAGAGAAGAGGAAGAAGACATGATCGTTTTGAAGGCAAACCAAGACAAAGTCCTCGCCGCGCTGCAGTCGGTGGCGGGCATCGTGGAGCGGCGTCACACCCTGCCTATTCTGGCGAACGTGCTGATTCGCAAGACCGGCGGCCAGCTGCAACTGACCACCAGCGACCTCGAGATCCAGATCCGCACCACCGCCGAACTGGGTGGCGACGAAGGCAACTTCACCACCACCATCGGCGCGCGCAAGCTCATCGACATTCTGCGCACCATGCCGGCCGACCAGACCGTCAGCCTCGAGTCGAGCGCCAGCAAGCTGGTGCTCAAGGGCGGCAAGAGCCGCTTCACGCTGCAGTCGCTGCCCGCCGAAGACTTTCCGCTGGTGCAGGAAGCCGCCAATTTCGGCCCTGTGTTCAGCGTGCCGCAAAAGACGCTGAAGGACCTGCTCTCGCAAGTGTCCTTCGCCATGGCCGTGCACGACATCCGCTACTACCTGAACGGCATCCTGTTCGTGGCCGAAGGCAAGCAGCTGAGCCTGGTGGCCACCGACGGCCACCGCCTGGCGTTCTCGTCGGCCACGCTCGACGTCGAAGTGCCGCGGCAAGAAGTGATTCTTCCGCGCAAGACCGTGCTCGAAATGCAGCGCCTGCTGTCGGACGCCGAAGGCGCCATCGAGATGCAGTTTGCCAACAACCAGGCCAAGTTCAGCTTTGGCGGCATGGAGTTCGTCACCAAGCTGGTCGAGGGCAAGTTCCCCGACTACAACCGCGTGATTCCGAAGAACCACAAGAACACCGTCACGCTCGGCCGCGCGCCGCTGTTGGCCAGCCTGCAGCGCACCGCCATCCTGACCAGCGAGAAGTTCAAGGGCGTGCGCCTGAACATCGAGCCGGGCACGCTGCGCATCGCGTCGAACAACGCCGAGCAGGAAGAAGCCCAGGACGAGCTCGACATCGACTACGGCGGCGACAGCATCGAGATTGGCTTCAACGTCACCTACCTGATCGACGCGCTGTCGAACATGGACCAGGACATGGTCAAGCTGGACCTGGCCGATTCGAACAGTTCGGCGCTGCTCACCATTCCCGAGAACGCATCCTTCAAGTACGTCGTGATGCCGATGCGTATCTAGCAGACAGACCCCGAAGCGCCTTGCGCACACAGCCCGCGGCCCTCCGCGGGTTTGCGCTTTCAAAAGGCGGCAAATTGAGCTTTTGAGAGCCCGACAAATCACGTGAATGCCGTGAGAGACAGAGGAATATCCGAATGAGTGCTGAAGAAAACAAGCCCGAAGTGCCGCACACCGAGCCGGTCTACACACCTGAAGTGCAGGTCGTGCCGCCCGAGGTCATTGCCGCCGACACCAGCTACGGGGAAGGCTCGATCACGATCCTCGAAGGGCTCGAGGCGGTGCGCAAGCGCCCCGGCATGTACATCGGCGACACCTCCGACGGCACGGGCCTGCACCACCTGGTGTTCGAGGTGGTGGACAACTCCATCGACGAGGCGCTGGCGGGTCATTGCGACGACATCGTCGTGACCATTCACACCGACAACTCCATCAGCGTCACCGACAACGGCCGCGGCATTCCCACCGGCGTGAAGATGGACGACAAGCACGAGCCCAAGCGCTCGGCCGCTGAAATTGCCCTGACCGAGCTGCACGCCGGCGGCAAGTTCAACCAGAACAGCTACAAGGTCTCGGGCGGCCTGCACGGCGTGGGCGTGAGCTGCGTGAACGCGCTCAGCATCATGCTGCGCCTGGTGGTGCGGCGCGAAGGCAAGATCCACGAGCTGCAGTTCAGCCGCGGCTTCGTGCAAGACCGGCTACTGAGCACCGTGAACGGCTTCGAAGTCTCGCCCATGAAGATCATCGGCGACACCGACAAGCGCGGCACCGAAGTGCACTTCTTGCCCGACACCGAAATCTTCAAGGAAAACGCTGACTTCCACTACGAGATCCTGAGCAAGCGCCTGCGCGAGCTGAGCTTTTTGAACAACGGTGTGCGCATCCGCCTGAAGGACGAGCGCAGCGGCAAGGAAGACGACTTCTCGGGCGCCGGCGGCGTGCGCGGCTTTGTCGAGTTCATCAACAAGGGCAAGACCGTGTTGCATCCGAACTCGTTCTACGCCGAGGGCGAGAAGCCGGCCGAAACCTACGGCGGCATTCCGGGCACCCACATCGGCGTGGAAGTGGCGATGCAGTGGAACAGCGGCTACAACGAACAGGTGCTGTGCTTCACCAACAACATTCCCCAGCGTGACGGCGGCACCCACCTGACCGGCCTGCGCGCCGCGATGACCCGCGTCATCAACAAGTACATCGAAGAGCACGAGTTCGCCAAGAAGGCGAAGGTCGAGGTCACCGGCGACGACATGCGCGAAGGCCTTTGCTGCGTGCTGAGCGTGAAGGTGCCCGAGCCCAAGTTCTCGAGCCAGACCAAGGACAAGCTGGTGTCCAGCGAAGTGCGCGCGCCGGTGGAAGACATCGTCGGGCGCCTGCTGACCGACTACCTGCAAGAGCGCCCGGCCGACGCCAAGATCATCTGCGGCAAGATCGTCGAGGCCGCCCGTGCCCGTGAAGCGGCCCGCAAGGCACGCGAAATGACGCGCCGCAAGGGCGTGCTCGACGGCATGGGCCTGCCCGGCAAGCTGGCCGACTGCCAGGAAAAGGACCCCGCCCTGTGCGAGGTCTACCTGGTGGAGGGTGACTCCGCCGGCGGTTCCGCCAAGCAGGGCCGCGACCGTAAGTTCCAGGCCATCCTGCCGCTGCGCGGCAAGATCCTGAACGTGGAAAAAGCGCGCTACGAGAAGCTGCTCACCAGCAACGAAATTCTCACGATGATCACCGCGTTGGGCACCGGCATCGGCCGTGCCGGCGCTACCACCGCGGGCGGCGGCGCGGACGACTTCAACGTCGCCAAGCTGCGCTACCACCGCATCATCATCATGACCGACGCCGACGTTGACGGCGCCCACATCCGCACGCTGCTGCTCACGTTCTTCTACCGGCAGATGCCGGAGCTGGTGGAACGTGGCCACATCTACATCGCGCAACCGCCGCTGTACAAGGTGAAGTCCGGCAAAGAAGAGCAGTACCTGAAGGACGGCCCCGCGCTGGACGCCTTCCTGCTCAAGGTGGCGCTGAAAGACGCGCGCATCGAGACCGGCGGCGCCAACTCCACCACGCTGAGCGGCGACACCCTGGGCGAACTGGCGCGCAAGCACCAGGTGGCCGAGGCCGTCATTGCGCGCCTGCGCAACTTCATGGACGCCGAGGCGCTGCGCGCCATTGCCGACGGCGTGGCGCTCGACCTGGACACCACGCCCGCCGCCGAAGCCTCGGCCGTGGCGCTGCAGACCAAGCTGCGCGAGCTCAACACCACCGGCATTCCGGCCGAGGTGAGCAGCGAGTTCGACGTGCGCACCGACAAGCCGCTGCTGCGCATCAGCCGCCGGCACCACGGCAACATCAAGAGCAGCGTGCTGACGCAGGACTTTGTGCACGGCGCCGACTACGCGGCCCTGGCCGGGGCTGCCGACACCTTCCGCGGCTTGCTGAGCACCGAAGGCGCGCTGGTGAAGCGCGGCGAAGGCGAGCGCGCCAAGGAAGAAAAGGTCGACGACTTCCGCCAGGCCATGAAGTGGCTGATCGGTGAAGCCGAACGCGCCACCTCGCGCCAGCGCTACAAGGGCCTGGGCGAGATGAACCCCGCCCAGCTTTGGGAAACCACGATGGACCCGACCGTACGTCGCCTGCTGCGCGTGCAGATCGACGACGCGATCGAAGCCGACCGCGTGTTCACGATGCTGATGGGCGACGAGGTGGAGCCGCGCCGGGAGTTCATCGAGCAGAACGCGCTGCGGGCAGCGAATATCGACGTGTGATGCATGCCCCGGCTGCCGCTTGCCGCGGCGCCGACATCCCGCAAAACATCCAAACGCCCGGTTCACCCGGGCGTTTGTCATTCCTGAAGGTGCAAGGTCGTGACGCGCGCGCCTTCGGAGCACGGCCCGTCGGAGTACTCGGCTTCGCCTGACGGCGTGATGCACTTGGTCACGTCGAGACGCACCGGCGTCGCCATGCGCGGCGAGTCGACCCGCGTGCGCTGCAGCGGCACAAAGGCAGCGGCGGGCAGGGCGGCCACTGCCACTGGCCGTGTGGCGACTTCACGAACTGCGCGATCCTCGCTCTCGCTCGAAAGCGGAGGCTGCACGGATGCAGGCGTCACGCTCGCCTGGGCCGGCGCCCGCGCTGCGCTCTCTCGCACGAGCCCCTGCAGCGTCACGTAGAAGGCGAACATCGCCACCAGCGCCACCGCCAGGCACAGCGGCCAGTAGCGTGCGGGGCCTGCAGAGGCGGCCGCATCCCGCACCACGTGGCCCTGCCGGCTGTTCAGCGACGCTTCCATGCCCAAGCTCCGCCCTGCAACGTTCCCGCCAGCTTGGCGATGCCGCCGGTGCCACTGGCCGCACGCCCGATCAACGCGCCACCCGCAGCCCCCGCGATCACGCGCGTGAGAAAGGAGCGGCTGCTGCCCGCCGCCAGCAAAAGCAGCACGCCCGCGCCCAGCACCACAAGGTGCTCGCCGGGGTAGTCCGCCCGCTGGGCGTCGACTTTCTTGAATTCCCGGATCGTCGATTCGAGGGTCATGTCTGAGGCTCCTTCTTTGGTCTGTTGCCCCATTGATATCGCGCGCCTCGATGCACCGCTGTAGGCCTGCGCCATGCACGCTTGCGGAATCCGACGCCTAAACGCCGCAGGAAAGACGAAACAGCGCAAAAGAAGGCCGATCAGGGTTTGCGTGAGGTTTGTCAGCAAATGTGGCCAACGCGCGCGTCACACGGGCGTCATCAGCTATGAAAACAATAGCATTCAAACTGAATCCGCAGATCGTTCCTCGTAAACGCTATATCTAGCCCGACTCTTGCTAAGCAAAATCCTCGTCGGATTTCACGTTACGCAAGATCGAGGACCACACAGCAATGAACCCTTCGCGTCTCCGCCGGCCACTGGCCGCGCTGGTAATGAGCGGCACAGCAGCTTTCCTCGGGGCGCTGGCTTCGGTCACGCCGGCCCATGCGTTCTCCAACCCGCCCATCGAAGTGGCGCAAGGCATCGAGTACATGTGCGGCGGCGCCGCGCGTGACGAGGCCGCCTTCATGGAAATGGTGTCGCCGCGCTGGGCCGCCACCATCGCGCTGGGCGTGAGCGACGGCAAGGGCGCGCAGCAGGGCGGCTTTCCGGCCAAGGCCGCGGTGCAGATTCGCCAGAAGTACACCGGTCAGGTGGTGATGGACGTGCAGACGCAGTCGCCCTACATGCTCGCGCGCCTGAACCCCGGTGCCTACGACGTGAACGTGACGCTCGGCGGCCTCACGCTGACGCAGTCGCTGGTGGTGATTGCCGGGCTGCCGGCCCGCGCGGCCTTCGTCTGGCCGTCGAACTTCGACATGGCCTCGGTGGCACCGCAGCTGCCGCAGACGCTGGCGCAAAGCTCGGCCGCGCGCTGAGGCGTTCGGTCACACCGGCACGCCAACAGGTGTGCCGGTTTTCATTTCAGGTCAGCCTTTCCTAAGCCACGCGCGCCACAGTGGCTGCGTGGCCCGTCGCCACGTACGTCGACCAGGAAAGGATCCAGACCATGACCTCCCGTTTTCCATCGCGCATGCGGCCTGTGCAAGCCGCGTTGTTCTGTGGCGCCGTTCTGCTGGGCGCGCTGTCGGCGGTGTCGTCGGCCCAGGCGGCGGTGAATCCGCCGATCTACATGTCGCACGGCGTCGAGTACATGAGCGGCGGCATCGGCAGCGACGAAGCCCAGCTGATGGAAACGGTGGCGCCGCGCTGGCCGGCCACCTTCGAGTTTTCGGTGAAGGACAGCAAGGGCGCCGACTTTGCGGCCAACGTGCATGTGACGGTGCGCGACGCCCACGGCGTGGCCCTCATCGACAACGTGACCTCGGGCGGCCCGTTCATGGTGGCGCGGCTGGAGCCGGGCAGCTACGAAGTGGAAGCGCGCCTGGGCAGCCAGGTGCTCAAGCAGCCGCTGCGCGTGCCCGAAGGCGCATCGGCCAAGGCGAGCTTTGTCTGGCCCGCGGGCACCGACATGGCTTCGGCCAGCACGCACACGGTGCAGTAGGGCGAGCGGCGCACGGGAGGCGCTCGCGATCGAGCGCAGCCGGGTGCCATCCGTCGCAAGCGCGCACCGGCATCGCCCCCGCGCGGGTGTTGGCCCAAAGGGCTTGGTCACGCCACAACGCCCGCTATCCGGGCGTGCTGCGCTATAGAAAAAATAGCGGCCATGGCGCATCGCAGTCTCTTGAATGCACGGCATGCGCCTTGCAGGTGGTGTATCCCGGGCAGTGCCCGAACCCATTGTCCCGATGCCGATCCGTCCCCTGAGCGCCCTGACCGCGCTGTTGCACGTCTACATTGCGCTGCGCCTGCTGCCGGCACTGGCCGTGCTCACGCCCGCCTGGCCGCTGGCGCTCCTGGCGCTCCTGGCGCTGGCGGTGTCTGCGCTGACCATTCCGCTGCCTTTCATGTCTCGGCGCATCGGGCGTGACGCCTCGCTGGGCACCGTCCTGAAATGGGTCGGGCTGATCAGCATGGGCTGGTTCTCCTCCATGTTCGTGCTCACGCTGGTGCGTGACACCGGCCTGGGCCTGACCTGGCTGGCCAGCGCGCTGGGCGGTGCACAGGTGCAGTGGGCGGCCCTGAAACAGTGGAGCGCGCTGGCGGTGCTGGCGCTGGCCACGGCCACGTCGGCCATCGGCTTCTTCAACGCGCGCCGCACGGCCAGCGTGAAGCGCGTCGACGTTCCCATTCAGGGGCTGCCGCAGGCGCTAGAAGGCTTCACGATCGCGCAGCTCAGCGACATTCACGTGGGCCCGACCATCCGCCACTCGTACATCCAGCGCATCGTCGACGCGGTCAACCGGCTGGGCGCGGACGCCATTGCCATCACCGGCGACCTGGTCGACGGCTCGGTGGCCGAATTGCGCGAGCACATCGCGCCGCTGGCCGGACTGCGCGCGCGCCACGGCACCTTCGTGGTCACCGGCAACCACGAGTACTACGCGGGCGCGCACGCCTGGATCGACGAGCTGCGCCGGCTCGGCCTGAAGGTGCTGCTCAACGAGCATGTGGTGCTGCAGACGCGCAACGTGCGCGGCGCGCAGACCGACGAAGAACTGTTCGAAAGCGCGCTGGTGCTCGCCGGCGTGACGGACTTCACCGCCGGGCATTTCGACGCGGCCCATGCCAGCGACCCACACCTGGCGCTGCACGATGCGCCGCCGTTGGTGCACACGCGCGTGCTGCTGGCGCACCAGCCGCGCAGCGCCACGCTGGCCGCCGCAGCGGGCTACCAGCTGCAGCTGTCGGGCCACACGCATGGCGGCCAGTTCTTTCCGTGGAACCTGTTCGTGCCGATGCAGCAGCCCTTCACGGCAGGGCTGCACCGGCTGCACGACATGTGGGTGTATGTGAGCCGGGGCACCGGCTACTGGGGCCCGCCCAAGCGCTTTGGCGCGCCCTCTGAAATCACGCTGCTGACGCTGGTGCCGGCCAAGCCCTGAGAGCTTTGCCGGGGCAGGGTTCAGGCCTCGAGGTCAGCCAGACGGCGTGCGTTGGACGTGGCGGCCGCATGAATCGGCTTGAGGCCTTCGCGCGCAATGCGTGCCGCCATGCCCGGCAGCTGGCTGGCGGCGTTGACGGAGCCGGCGGCCGACTGCACGAAGGCGTCGCCGTTGGCCACGGCCTGGGCCGGCGTCACGCTGCCTGCCAGCAGCAGGAAAGCGGTGGTGCCCTGCACCCATTGCTGCACCGCGCGGTTGGCCAACGAAAACTGGCTGCTGTGCCACTGCTTGACCATGGCCATGCCCGATTCACTCGCGGCCGTGAGCTTTTCCTGGCCCATCAGCTGGAACTCGGCCAGATCGGCCGGGCTGGGCGTGAGGCCGGCCTTGGCCATGCGCTCGGTGCGCATGCGGATCACCGAGCCGGAGGACAGCAGCATCTCGTGGGTCTTGAGTGCCAGGTCGAACCACTGCATGAGCGGGTTGGCCAGACGGGCGGCGGAGGAGAGCGATGACATGTGGGCGTGGGGGTGAAGGGGTGGTCGGGCCACTATAGGCTTCCCACGTTGAAATTGGTGCAGTGCAACAATTACAACGCTGTATTGAGGCATTAGTCCTACTTTGCAGGCTCAAGCACAGGCCCCTTCGCCGCGCGCAGCCGCCGGGCGCGCACCTCTGTCACCAGGTAGCCGAGCGTCGCCACCACCAGCGGCAGCAGGTAATACAGGCCGCGGTACGCCAGCAGCGCCCCCAGCAACTGCGTCTCGGCCACCGCGTGGGCCAGTAGCGCCACGAACACCGCCTCCAGCACGCCAAGCCCCGCCGGCACATGCGTCACCACGCCGGCCACGGCGGCCACCAGCAGCACGGCCAGCACGTGCACATAGTCGACCTGGCCCTGCAGCAACACCCAGATCACCCCGCCGATCAGCGACCAGTTGGCGCACGACATCGCCAGTTGCAGCAGCGCCATTGGCAGGCTCGGCGTCTTGAAGCTGTGCCCGCGCACCTGCCAGACACGGCCCTTGGCCACAGCGCAAAGCACCAGATAGGCAAGCGCCACCAGCAGCAGCGCCGCGCCCAGCATGCGCAGCCCCTCGTTGCCGATCTTCCAGGTCGGCGGCAGCGCCAGCGGCCAGAAGCAGAAGGCCGCGCCCGCCACCACAAGGTAGCCGAACCAGTTGGTCAGCATGCTGAAGCCCAGCACGCGCGTGATCGTGTCGTTGCCCAGCCCCAGGCGCGAATAGAGGCGATAGCGAAACGCCACGCCCCCCACCAGCGAGCCCAGGTTGAGATTGAAGGCATAGCTGATGAAGGTCACGCCCATCACGGTGCCCGCGCCCAGCTGATGCCGGGTCAGGTGCCGCCCGAGCAGGTCGTAGGTGCTGTACAGCGCAAAGCTGCAGGCCGCCAACGCGCCAGCCGCGAGCAGGGTGGTGGCGGGCAGCGCGCGAATGGCGTCGAGCACCTCGCCCCAGTCGATGGTGCGTGCCTGTGTCACCAGCAGCCATGCAATCAGCGCGAAGAAGCCCCACACCACGGCGCGACGGGCCCAGGGCCACCAGGCGGTGCAGGTCAGGGCCATTGCGCTCATGGAATTGGAATGCGCCGCCGGCTCAGGCGGCTTCGGTCTGGGTGGCGCCGCCGGTCGGGTTGCTCAGGCCGGTGTCGCGACGGTTCGCCAGGTCGGTGGCTTCGGCCGGCGTCAGGCGCGGCACGTGGCGCGGCAAGCGACCCAGCAGCGCCGGATACCAACGCATGATGTGGAACACGAAGAAGCTGCGCACCAGGCGCCAGCCGCTCCATTCGCTGGCCAGGTCGGCTGCTTGAATCTGCTTGCAGCTGTGCTGCATGAGCTGGTCCATGCGCTCCCACAGCACCGTGTTGAAGGCCTTGTCGCGCACGATCACGTTCGACTCGAGGTTCAGCGACAGGCTCAGCGGATCGAGGTTGCTCGAGCCCACGGTGCTCCACTTGTCGTCCATGAGCGCGACCTTGCCGTGCAGCGGCCGTTCGCAGTATTCGTAGATGCGCACGCCCGCATGCAGCAGGTGGTGATACAGCATGCTGGCGGCGATCTTCACGATGGGCATGTCGGGCTCGCCCTGCAGGATGAGCCGCACGTCCACGCCGCGGCGCGCCGCGCGGCGCAGCTCCTTGATGAGCCGGTAGCCCGGAAAGAAGTACGCATTGGCAATCACGATGCGGTCCTTGGCCGCGCGAATGGCCGCGCGGTACTGCCGCTCGATGTCGTTGGTGTGGCGCCGGTTGTCGCGCGTGACGAACATCGCATCGGCTTCGCCCACGGGGCTCAACCGCGCCGCCGGCGCCTGCTTCAGGCGGCGGCGGAACCACCCCGCGCCCTTGCCACCGAGCGCAATGGCGCGCAGCACGAACTGATGAATCTCCGCCACGATCGGGCCCTTCAGCTCCACCGCGTAGTCCTGCTTGGCCTTGGGGCCGAAGTCGAGCAGGTGGTCGGCCGAATAGTTGATGCCGCCCACAAACGCGCGCTCGCCATCGACCACCACGATCTTGCGGTGCATGCGGCGAAACACATTGAGCCGCTGGCCCATGAAGCGCGCACCCGGGTCGAACACGCGCACCTTCACGCCCACAGAGGTCAGCCCCTCGATGAACTCGCGCGACAGGTCGGGCGAGCCGAAGCCGTCGATCATCAGGTCGACCTTCACGCCGCGCTGGGCGGCCTCGCGCATGGCGGCATGCAGCTGCAGGCCGACCTTGTCCTCGAACAGGATGAAGGTTTCGACGATGGCTTCGCGCCTGGCGTTGCGGATGGCGTCGAACACGCGCGGAAAAAACTCCTCGCCGTTCTCCAGCAGCTCGATGCTGTTGCCGCCAGTCCAATGGTTGTTGTTGTTCATGCGCAGCCAGAGCCTCAAAGATCGATATTCGCCACCAGCGGCGCATGGTCCGACAGGTGCGACCACGGTTGACGCGGCAGCACCACGGGCGCATGCACCCCGGCGTTGCGCACATAGATGCGGTCCAGCGACAGCACCGGAAAGCGTGCCGGAAAGGTCTTGGCCGCACGGCCGTTGGCATGCACGAACACCTCGCGCAGCGAGGCGCCTTTTTCCAGGATGTCGTGTGCGCGGCCGCGCCAGTCGTTGAAGTCGCCCGCCACGATGAGCGGCGCGTCGCGCGGCACCTCGTCGCGCACGATGTGACAGAGCAGTTCGAGCTGCTGCACGCGATGCGCCTCGGCCAGGCCCAGGTGCGCGCAGATGGCGTGCACGTCGACCGTGCGGCCCGGCAGGCGCAGCACGCAGTGCAGCAGCCCGCGCTTCTCAGGCCCGCTCACCGACACGTCGTGGTTGCGGAAATGCACGATCGGAAATTTCGACAGCACCGCGTTGCCGTGGTGCCCCTTCGGATACACGGCGTTGCGCCCATAGGCGAACTGCGGCCACATGGTGTCGGCCAGAAATTCGTAGTGCGGTGCCTCGGGCCAGTTGCTCACCTTGCGCTCGTGGCGCGAGTGCGTGCCCAGCACCTCCTGCAGAAACACCACGTCCGCGCCCACGGTGCGCACGGCGTCGCGCAGCTCCGGCAGGATGAACTTGCGGTTCAGCGCGGTGAAGCCCTTGTGGGTGTTCACCGTCATGACCTTCAAGGAGGTCGGCGTTTGGGGGGTGGTCGCAGCGGTTGCAGCAGCGGGGTTGGGCGAAGAAGACATCGTCATATCGGTTGTACGTGGCCGTTGGCCGCCTGACTGTAGGAACGCGCCACCTTCTCGCGCCCCTTTCTTGCCGCACGTCGCCGCATGTCGCTGCACGTCGCCGCCCTTGCGGCGGAGGGCGGTCGACTCCTACAGCCAGGCCTGCCGCACCCCGACACGACAGGTTTTTCGGCGCTCCTACGGTGATTTCAGGGCCTTGAGAAAGCAGCCCGCGTTTTCATTCACCGATACGAGACAAGCCACAAGGAGCACTCCATGAAGCAAGCCACTTTCCACGCCACGGTTCTCGCCGCGCTGCTGGGCGCAGCCAGCCTCGCCACCGCGCAGACCACCTCCGTGCCTGCCGCACCCGACCCGTCGGTGGGCGGCCAGGCCAGCACGATGACGCCGGCCGGCGTGGCCAACCCGCCGCAACGCCCCGACAACTCGATGCCGGCCTCGCGCGAAGCCGTGAAGGCCGAAGCCCGCGTGCAGAACCGCAACAACGCCGACAGCTTGGTGCCCAAGGGCGAGGCCACCACCACGGTCAACCACCAGCCCAACGCCATGCCGCAGCCCACCGGCGAGATGTCGCGCGCCGAGGTCAGCCAGACCGGGCGCAAGGTGAAGCCGCAGTTCGGCCAGAAGGGCGAGCGCCCGGACGTGGTGACCAACCCGACCGACAAGACCGGCACGCCGAAGTAAACCGCCCGCTTGGCAAAACCGACCAAGAAAAAGCCCGCGGCGCTTGCGCGCCGCGGGCTTTTTTGCGGCTGACGCGAATCAGCCCTTGGCAGGTGCCGCGCCGCGCTGGCCGTCAGGACCACCGTGGCCGCCATGGCCGTGGTGACCGCGCGGGCCGCCGAAGTGCGCCGTCTCCGTGTCGAAGGTCTTCTGCTGGTCCGGCGTGAGCGCGGCGTAGAAGGTCTTGGTGGCGTCGGCACGCTTGGCGAACATGGCGCTGCGCTCGGCCTGGCGGGTCTGCATGCGTTCCAGGCGTTGCGGCGTGGTCAGCTTGGCGAACTCGGCGCGGTCCATGCGGGGCGGGCGGGCACCGGCGGGCGGCTGGCTCGCGGCGGTGAAGCTCGACCAGGCGCCTTCCTGCGAGGCGTTCAGCTTGAGCTTGTCCTTCAGGGCGGCAAGACGCTTGGCGCGGTGCTCCTGCATGCGCTCCATGCGCTTGGCGGGGTCCATGCGCGGGTGCTGCGCCTTGGGTGCGGCAGCGTTGTCGGCCTGGGCCACCGCGGCGGTGGGAGCGGCTGCGGTGGGAGCGGCCGGCGCTTGAGCGAAGGCGCCCGAAGAGGCGAGGGCGGCCGAACCGAGCAGGCTGGCCCAGACGATGCGTTGGCGAAGAGAGATCATGAGAAGTGCTTCCTTTCGAAGACTGCTACCGGGGGGCAGCAGGTGAGTTGAAGTGTGGAAGACGCCTGTATCGCAACCGTTAGCCCAGCGTGAGCTTGCGTAAAGAACAATGAACGGCGCGAATGAAGCGAACGCCCTCGCACCTTCACCCCAGCTTGCCGTTCTGGAAGTCGTGCACCGCCTGCTTCACCTGCTCCTGCGTGTTCATCACGAAGGGCCCGTACTGGGCAATGGGCTCGCGCAGCGGCTTGCCCGCGATGAGCAGTGCGCGGGCCGGGCTGTGGTTGGTGGCACCCGCGCGCAGCACCACGCCGTCGCTGCCCGTGTCGTTGGCCAGAATGGCCATGCGGCGCGTCGGTATCTCGCTGCCCGCGATCCACACCGATTCGCGAAACACATAGACCAGCGCGTTGTGGTCGTCCGGCAGCGGCTGCGCAAACTCGGCGCCCGGCGGCAAGGTGATGTCCAGGTACAGCGGCTCGGTGTGCGCGCGCTGCACCGCGCCCTCGATGCCGTGGCTCGCACCGGCAATCACGCGCACATGCACGCCCTGCGTGGTGGTGAATTCGGGAATCTCTTCGCTCTGGATGTCGCGGTACCAGGGCTCGCGCATCTTGTCCTTGGCGGGCAGGTTGAGCCACAGCTGAAAGCCTTCCATCAGGCCTTCTTCCTGCTCTGGCAGCTCGCTGTGCACCAGGCCGCGCCCGGCGGTCATCCATTGCACGCCGCCGTTCTGCAGCAGGCCCTCGTGGCCGGCGCTGTCGCGGTGGCGCATGCGCCCCGCAATCATGTAGGTGACGGTTTCGAAGCCGCGGTGCGGGTGGTTGGGAAAGCCGCCGATGTAGTCGCCCGGGTTGTCGCTGCCGAAGGCGTCGAGCATCAGGTAAGGGTCGAGGCGCTTTTGCAGCGGCTGCTGGAGCACCCGCGTGAGCTTCACGCCGTCACCGTCGCTGGTGGACACACCGGCCACGATGTGGTCGATGCCGCGCGGCACGGCGACGGAGTCGGTGGGGTGGTTGGCATGGTGGTTGGCGTTCGTCATGCGGCCATGGTGGCACCAACGCGGGCCGGGCGCCACCCATGCGCCGGCCGCCCCGTGTCAGCCGGCGCCTTGAAACCTGGCCCGCATGTGCTCGGGATACCACTGCGTGAAGCGAACCGCGCCCACGATGGCCACCACCGTCACCGCAATGCCCACCCACAGCGGCAGCGCGGGCATGTAGACCATGGCCACGTCGGCCAGCACCATCAGCGCGAAGGCCACGGCCCAGGCGGCGGTGATGACGTTGTTCACTCGCCTGAAGCCCGGCTGCGTCCACACCTCGGGCGGCGTGCGCTCCTTGGCGTACTGCAGCGTGAAGGGCTGGCCGATGGCCATGGTGGCGAGCACCACGAGCAGCAGGCCCGCGTCCACCCGCAGCCGCACGCCCAGCAGCGACCATTCGGTGTGCGTGGCCACCGCGTACGCCGCCAGGCCGCCGAACAGCAGCACGGTGCCGATCTCCAGCACCTTCACCGTGCGCCCCGGCGTGAGCCAGTCGCGCACCAGCAGCACGGCCGCCACCAGCGCCGCGGCCGACAGCGCCGGCACCACGCCCAGCAGGCGGTCGCACAGCGCGAAGACGATGAAGGGCGCAAAGGCCAGCAGCATGCTCATGACGAAGCTCCTTGTGGGTCTTGTGGGTCTTGGGGGTCTTGTGAGTTTTGCGGGAACCAGTTGCCATGAAAACCGACCGGCACGCGGTGCGGCAACGAGGCCACGCACAGCGGGCCGGCCGCGAGCGCGCGCGCGTCGAACACCACCAGGTCGCTGGTGTCGGTGGCGCCGCGCCACACGGTGGCCAGCAGCCAGCCGTCGCCCTCCGGCGCGTCGGCGCTGCGGGGCACGAACACGCCTTCGGACACCACGTCGGGCGCGGGAAACAGGTACACGTCGCGCTGCGGCGTGCTGTGGTCGATGTGCACCAGCCCCGCGTACAGGCGCGGCGGCTCGCCCGGCTGCGAGACGCCGCGGCACACATACCAGCCGTGGCGGTAGGGCAGGCCGGCAAAGCGCTCGTCGATGCGCGGAAACTCGCCCGGCATGTCTTCGAGCTGCGTCTGCGTGAACATGTGTTCCGGGCTTGACAGGTCGAACTGCCAGCGCACCAGCCGGCTCAGCGGCGGCTTGTCGCTCACGGGCGAGCCGTCGGGGCGGGGGAACAGCGGTGGCGTGGGGAACTGCACCACGTCGGCAAACAGGCTGCCGTCGGCTTCCCACGCGTTCATGACATGGAACACATAGCAGGCGGGCCCGCTCCACCAGACGATGTCGGCGGTGCTGCCGTTGCGCGGCATCAGGCCCACGCGGGTGCCGTACGCCGGCTCCCACGCATAGGGCGGGCGGCCGCTTTGCGCGCGCTCCATGCTGGCGGTGAGCGGCATGATGGGAAACATCACATGCCGCTCGGTCACCATGAAGTCGTGGACCATGCTGGCGTAGGGCGCCTCGAAACGCTCGAAGCGCGTGACGCGGCCCTCGGGCGACATCACGCCGAAGCTCATGCCGTTGGACAGCGGCGCCGGCGTGCCGTAGCCGAAGAACAGCAGCTCACCGGTTTTCGGGTCGGTCTTGGGGTGCGCGGTGAAGCTGCCGTGCAGGCCGCCGCCGAAGTCGGTGGCGCCCAGCGTGTCGAGCGCGGGCAGCGCCACTTCGACCGGCAGGTGCGCCTCTTCGAGCGCCAGCATGCGCCCGGCGTGGCCGACGATGTTGGTATTGGCCGAGCCATCGTCGTGCTGCTGCTTGGGCTGCTCGTTCAGCGCTGCTTGCTGAAAGCCGCCGGGCAGCTCCCGACCGTCGGCGGCCGCCTGCCAGCGCTGGGTGCGCACCCAGCGGTTGCGGTAGCGCACCTCCCCGCCACCCTGACCATCTTCCTGACCACCGCCCAGGCTGAACGCGTGCAGCATGCCGTCCCCCGAAAACCAGTGCGCCTTCGGGTCGGGCGCCACCGGATTCGGTCCGTTGCGCACCAGCGTGCCGCGCAGGCCGGCGGGCAAGCTGCCCTTCAGCGGCAGCGGGCCGAGGTCGGTCTCGAAATCGATCGGCGCCATGTTGGGAGGTGGTGCGCTGCGGGCAATGACATCGTTCATCGGGGCTCCTGGAGGGGGTGTGGAAGGCGTCTCTGAAGATCTTTCCAGTGGAAATATCTTCGAGTCCACGCCTGAAGTCAAGAAATTTTTCCAGTGGTAAGATTTTTGAGCACTTTCGCCGCCCTTGCTTTTTTTCACGAATGACCACCGACGCCCCGCCCAAGCGCTACCACCACGGCTCGCTGCCCGAAGCCCTGCTGGCCGCGGCCGAAACCGTGCTGCTGCGCGAGGGCATTCCGGGCCTGGGCCTGCGCGCCATCGCACGGGAGGCGGGGGTGTCGCACACCGCGCCCAAACACCACTTCGGCGACATGACCGGCTTGGTGAGCGAACTGGCCGCCGTCGGCTACGGTCGCCTGAGCGGCGCCATGCGCGACGCCGCGGCCTTGCACGCCGACGTGCGCGAGCGGCGCAACGCGATCGCCCGCGCCTATGTGCACTTCGCCTACGACAACCCGGCCATGTTCGGCCTGATGTTCCGCGACGAGATCATCGACATGCAGCGCCCCGTGCTCGGCGGCGCGGCGCGCGAGGCGATGCGGGTAATGGCCGCGATCATCGGCGCCAAGGACGAGCCGCCGGACGAAACACCCGTCTCGCTGAGCGCCACCGAGGCCATGCGCATCACCGCCGCCTGGGGCTATGTGCACGGGCTGGCGACGCTGCTGATCGACCAGCGCCTGCGCGGCATCGTCAAGATCACGCCGGCGTTCGAGAACCCGATCGACCTGGTCGACCAGGCGCTGAACGACGTGCGCTTCGGCTTCGAAGCGGGCGAGCCGGCCTAGGCGGCAGGCCGGCTCAAGCGAGGCTCAACGCGGCGGCGGCTGGCGCTGCCAGTAGCTGTAAGTCCACTGCGTCTCGAACCCCGCGCGGCGGTACAGCGCCAGCGCCGGCGCGTTGTGCGCATCGACCTGCAGAAACACCCGCTCGAACCCGCGCGCCAGCGCCGCCTGCGCCAAGCCGGCCAGCACGCGCCCCGCCAGACCGCGCCCGCGCAGTGCCTGGTCGGTGCGCATGCCGTGCACGCTGGCCCAGCCATGGCCGAAGGCCATCGCGCCCGCGGCCACCGTGCGGCCGCCTTCACACACGCTGGCAAACAACGTGCCCTGGGCGCGCGACAGCATGCGCACGCGGTGCGCGCCGTCCACCGGGTCGAAGCCCTCGCCAAGGAACAGCGCCGCCCAGGCGCCGTCGGGCGCGCTGTCGACATCGGCCAGCGAGCCGTCGGGCGCCACCAGCCGCCGCATGCGCGCGGCCGAGCCGACCTGCACGCAGGTCGGGCTGTCGGCCACGTAGTGCCGGCGCTCCAGCTCGGCGCGCAGCCCCTCGAAGCAGGCCGCGTCGGCCAGCCGCAGCGCAGGCGCCACCTGGCGCGCGTCGCAGCGGTCCTGGATGCGGTCGAGCGTGGCCGGCGCCACCGGGCTGCGGTGCAGCGGCACGGCCGACTTCGCGCGCTTCACGGTGCCCTCGGCAAAGGGCAGCAGCCAGCCGTCGATTTCTTCGGTGACATCGGGCGCGACAGCGGCGACGGTGGCGCGCTCGATGGCTTCGATGTCGCCCACGCTCAGGAATGCGGTGCTCATCGGGGTGTCACGGGTTGGCTTCGGGCGCCGTGAACTTGGCCGCGGCCACGCCCTTGAGCAGCGCCTCGCGCTGGTTGCGGCTGATGCCGCGGATGCCTTCGGCCACCCACTTGATGCGCTCGGCGTCGATCTGGCCGTCGCGGCGCCATTGCTCCAGCACCGCCTGCGGCTTGTGCAGCATGGCCGCCAGCCACACGGCCTGCGCCGGCTCCAGCGTGCGCGCGCTGCGCTTGAAGTAGCGGCGCGACGCGGCCTCGGCGCCGCACAGGGTGCCGCCCCACGGCGCGTTGTCCAGGTACAGCTGAAGAATGCGCGCCTTGCCCAGCGTCTGTTCCATTTCCACTGCGTAGAGCAGCTCGCGCAGCTTGCGCTCTGCCGTGCGGTCGCTGCCCGTCACCAGCAGCTTGGCCAGTTGCTGTGTGAGCGTGCTGCCGCCGCGGCGAATCTGCCCGGGCTTCTGGTTGTTGTCGATCGACGCGAGGATCTCGGTCAGGTCGTAGCCGGTGTGGGTGAAAAAGCGCTGGTCTTCGGCGGCGATGACGGCGCGCGCCAGCCAGCTGTCGTTGGCAAGCCTGGCGGACGGGCCGCAGCTGGTGCGCGCGTTCAGCATGGCCTCGGTGCCCAGGCCCTCCACCGTGAACTGGCTGATGGTCGGCTGCACCGCGAAGGTGGTCTCGGGCAGCACCAGCTGGCCGCGCAGCGCGAGCGTGCCGCCGATGCGTGCGCGCTGCAACTCGGGCAGCGTGGGCACCAGCACCGCGTACCAGCGGGCGATGGGGGCGTCCTGCACGTTGACGTTGAGCTGAAGGTTCTTCGGCGTGAGCTTGCCGTCCCAGTGGCCCTGCAGCGGCGTGGTGTCGGTGCTCAGCGGCATGGCCTCGAAGCTGCCGGCCAGCGTGTTGCCGTCGCGCTTCACGGTGGCGACCAGGCGCTCGACCTTGATCGGCTGGGTGCCCAGCGCGGGCACATCGGCGCTGCATGGCGCGCACTGCATCTCCAGCAGTTCGCCGGCCGGCTTCCAGCCGAAGCGCACGGTGCCGAAGCGGGTGTCCAGAGAGCGCCCGTCCAGGTACGGCGCGAACCACGGCGAAGTGGCCACGCGCAGCGCGGTCGGCACGCCGATCTCGAAATTCAGCGGCCCCGCCTTCACCGTGGTGCTCCATTCACCGGCGGCCGGCGCAAGCGCCAGCTTGGCTATCAAAAAGACAGCCACACACGCCGTAACCACGAGGGCCAGCAGGCCAAAAAGAACAAATCGCAGGGTCTTCTTCACAGAAACGTTTTCTCAGATCGGTCTTGCCACGGTGACAGCTTGCCACGGCCCATGCGATTGGCCGCTGGCCGCTGCCCAGTACCAGGCTGAAGTGTCTGTGAAAGCCGTGCCCTGGGCGTCCACGATCCGCTCGCAGACCCGGATTTTTTGCGCGCCGTGCCGTTGCGCAACAAAACAGCGCCACATCCGCTCCTGCGCATCGCGTTCCAGCCGCGCCTGCTCGATGCGGTAGCCCAGCGCGCGGTAGCAGTCCACCGCCGGGTGCAGCATGCGCGTGGGCTGCGTCACCTCGCGCAGCACCAGCGTCTGCCGGCCGTCGGTCATGCGGCCGATGGCACCCGGAAAGCGGTCGGCAAAGCGCTGCTCGACCTCGCTCAGCGCCAGCGGGCGCAGTGCGGCGCCGTCCCATTCGCTGGGCCATTCGTGCGAGGTGAGGGCGGCCACCGGTTCGCCCGGCGCGCCCGACACGCGCACCGCCGCCGTGACCGACCACAGCACGCACAGCACCATGGCCAGCGCAAAGGCCGACTTGTGGCCGATGCGGTTGATGAAGTGGTTGGCAAACCAGCGCTCAAAGAACGGTGTCGACACGGCGGCCTCCCTGGGCAGTGATGAGGCCCGCAATGGGTTGTTCGGCAAGCTCGGGCGCAGGGCGCGCCGGCACCATCAGCCGCGCGATGGCGCCGCACACCGCGGCCAGCACCAGCAGACCCAGCGCGTTGTGCGCCCACGGCGCCAGCGGTTGGCCGGCGCCTTCGAAGGCAATCAGCACGCTGTTGCGCACGATGTTCCCGCCCAGCACGAGCAGGCCGACCAGCGGCAGCCGGCGCACGAAGCCCCGGTCGCTGCGCCCCGCCCACAGCGCCACCGCGCAGGCCGTGAAGTAGCCCAGCCACACCATCTGCACGCCGGAGCAAGGCGCGTCCACGATCACCAACTTTCCATCGACCATCAGCGTGGCGCCCTCGCGCGCCACCTCGAAGCCCGGCGCCAGCAACCAGCGGCTGACCTCGGCCGTCACCACGCGCAGCGGGTAGCCCGCATAGAACTGCAGCGACGACAGCAGCGGCAGCGCCAGCACCGACAGCCCGACCACCGGCAGCGCCGCCACGCGCCGCGGCAGGAACGCCAGCAGCCCGCAGGCCAGTGCCAGCACGGCCACCAGCCCCGCCGCCAGCGGCGGCAACGCGGGCAAGCCGCCGAGCCCCGTGCGCAGCAACGTCGCCAGCACGGTGCCCGCGCCGGCCAGTGCCAGCCAGCCCAGGCGCGGCGAGGCGCGCAGCTCGCGCCGGCGGCTCCAGGCCAGGGCAGCGAGCGCAACCAGCGCCAGCAGCCCCAGCGGGTCGTCGGAGCCGTCGCGCATGCGCTGAACCATCCAGGCCCAGGTCGGCATCAGCGCGGCAAACTGCAGCGCGAGCCAGCCGGCCGATGGCATGCGGTCGATGTGGATGCCCCAGTCCACGATGCGCGGGTGGCGGCGGGCGAGTGTTGCCAGAGACATGCTTTTCTTTCGTCGCAGATCGGGGTGTCAGGCGGTGAAGCGGCGCGCGTCGTTGCGGCGCGCGCGGCGGCGCAGCATGGCCAGCATCGAAAGCACCACGGCAATGGCGCCCAGCGATTCGGGCTCGGGCGTGCTCGGCACTTCAGCGCCAAACGCCTGAACGGCCATCTCGCTCACGCCTTGCGGCAGGGGCAGCGGCTGGTTCACCTGCGCGCTGTCTTGCGGCGCCGGGTTGCGCACCACCTTGTCCACCGCAATGAAGCTGGTGTACTGCGTGAGCAGGCTGTACTTCAGGCCCAGTTCGGTGATGCGCTCCTTGAAGGCCGTGCTGCCTTCCAGCGTTTCCTGGTCGCTCAGGCTCTGGATGCGGTGGCGCGCCCACAGCGTGCGCAGCGCGGCCGTGTCCTGGCGCGTGCGGCTGTCGATGCGCACCTCTTCGCGGTACGGACCGCTGGCGCCCTGGCCTTCGATGATCACGCGGCCTTTGGCCTCGCCACGCCACTTGCCGAACACGATCACCGGGCGTTCGCCCAGCACGTCGGGCAGCGCCTGCGGCTCCACGTCGTACACATCGAGGCCGCCAAAGGTGGCCTTCACGCTGGTGAGCACCGGCGACTCGACCATGCGGCGAAAGCGCGCCGCCTGCTCGGGCGCCTGCACCGGGTCGGTGATGATGAAAGGCTCGCCCATGCCGGCGCGCGCAATGCCTTCCATCAGGCTGCGGTTCACCGACGAGCCGATGCCGAAGGCGAACACATTGGCCTTGGAGAGGTTGTTGCGCACCAGTTCGAAGGCCTCCTTCTCCACCGTCACATAGCCGTCGGTCACCACCACCACCGTGCGCGACACCTTGTCTTCCTTCGGCTCGGCGTACACGCGCTTCAGGGCCGGAATGAGTTCGGTGCTGCCGCTGCCGCTGTAGTTCTGAATGGTGGCCAGCGCCTGCTCGATGTTGGCGCGCGTGGCCGGCACCGACTTGGGCGACAGCATCTTGTTGCTGCCCGAGAACAGCAGCACGTTGAAGGTGTCGCTCGGGCGCAGCCCGCCAATCAGGCGCTGCAGCACCGTCTTTGCGGTGTCCAGCGGAAAGCCGTGCATGGAGCCCGAGATGTCGACCACGAAGATGTAGTCGCGCGGCGAAATGGCGCTGGCGGCCACGGCCTTCGGCGGCTCGACCATGGCAAGGAAGAAGTTCTCCGCGTTCTCGCCCTGGCCCTTGTAGAGCATCAGGCCCGATTCGATTTTTTCGCCCGCCAGCCGGTAGTCGAGCACGAAGTCGCGGTTGTCCGCAGGGCGGCCGTCGGCGGTGAGCACGATGTCGGCATGCTGGTCTTCGTCGCTCTTCTTCACGTCGATGGTGTGCGTGGCCGAGCGAATTTCCTTCAGGCCCATGGGCGTGTCGATGCTGGCCCGGAGCTTGAAGCCGGTGGTGGGCGCGGTGCCCGTGGGCAGAGTGGGCAGCGTCGGTTGAGCAACCCACTTGGCCTGCGCGTTCTCCGACTGCGGCGAGTTGTAGCGCGGCCCGACCACGGTCGGAAACACGAACTGGTAGTTGCCCGACTGCGGCACCAGCAGCTCGGTGTAGCGCAGCTCCACCTTCACGTCGTCGCCCGGCAGGATATTGGCCACGTTCATCTGGAACACGTTGGGCAGGTGCTGCTCGAGCAGCGCGGCGGTCTTGCCTTCTTTCTTGGCGGTGTCGTATTCGATCTGCGCCTGCTGCTTCTCGCGGATCTGCGCGGTGATGAGCCGGTCGCCCAGCCGCACGTTCAGGCCGCTCACCGCCGCCTGGGTCGAACCGGGGAACACGTATTTGGCTTCGATGGCGCGCCGGCCTTCGTTGCGGTAGGTCTGCGTGACCGTCACATCGGCGATGACGCCAGAGATCTTCACCGAGACCTCGGTGCCCTTCAGCGGCAAGCGGTCGACCGACGGGTCGTCGCTCTTCACGAAGAAATAGGGGCTCTCGGTCTTCAGGCGCGCGGCGGGTGCTTCCTGCGCGCCGGCGGGGCGCACGCCCATGGCGACGAAGCCGGCTGTCGCCAGGCTCACGGTGGCGAGCCAGAGCCAGCGGCCGGGGCGTAGGGAGGAGTGGGCGTCCATGGCGGGGGTCCTTGTTCGTGCGAACTTGCACAGCCGCAACTGTCGATTCCGCGCGAGAAGAGAGTTGGAAGCCTCCTTGAAGTCGCCGATGGCGAATGCCCCGCTGCGTGAAGTCTGTGTGAAGTGAAGCCGCCAGGGCGCTTCACACCGCCTTCGGGTCGCACGGCGAGCATCGCCGCTTCGCTACAGACGAGGAGAAAAACCATGCTTCAGTTGTTGAAGGCACTGCAGACATCCGTGCTGGCCAAAGTGACAGGCCTGTTCTTCCTGGTGCTGCTGCTTTGCATTCCACTGGCGGAGATCGATTCGATCAGCCGCGCACGCGGCGAAAGCCAGCGCGAGGCGGCCGACGAACTGGCCGCCACCTATGCCAGCCGGCAAACGGTGGTCGGTCCGCTGCTGCTGGTGCCGTACGTGGAACGCTGGATGGAGCCGCTGCGCGATGCGCAGGGCAAGGTGATCGGCCAGGAGGCGCGCAGCAAGGAGATGACCCACGTGGTGTTTCCCGACAAGCTGCACATCGAAGGCGCAATGACGCCGCAGGAGCGTTACCGCGGCATCTTCAAGATTCCCTTCTACACGCTCGATGCCACGCTCACCGGCGGCTTTGCCGCGTTCGATTCCAGGGTCTTGCCGCACAGCGAGACGGATTCGAAGATCGAGTTCAAGGCGCCCTTCATCGCCTTCAACGTCAGTGACCTGCGGGGCCTTGACGGCTCTCCGGCGCTGGTGATGGGCGGCGAGGCGTTGCGCTTCAAGCAACGCGTGCCGGGCATTGCCAGCGACGCCTGGTTCGCCGATGGCATTCACGCACCCGTTACCGGCGCAGCGCTCGCGGCATGGCAGGGCAGTACGCCATTGAGCTTCGAGATGAAGCTAGGCCTGGTCGGGCAGGACACCCTGGCCATTGCGCCCATCGCCGAAGACACGACCGCGCACCTGCGCTCGCCGTGGGCGCACCCGAGCTTTGGCGGGCGCTTTCTTGCCGCCGAGCGCAGCGTGACGCCGCAAGGCTTCGACGCGCACTGGCGCGTTTCATCGCTCGTGACCTCAGCGCGCGAACAGGTGCGTGCCGGTCTCTTGGGCCGTGGCAGCGCCTCGGACAGCGACAGCGCCGCCGCAGCAGCCACCGCCGAGGTGCGTGGCGCACGCCGCAATCTCGGTCCGCTGCAGACCTTCGACGTGTCGCTCGCACAGCCCATCAACGTGTATTCGATGAGCACGCGCGCCGGCAAGTACGGCATGCTGTTCATCGGCTTGGTGCTGATGGCAGCCTTCATGTTCGAGCTGTTCCGCAAGCTGCGCCTGCACCCCATCCAGTACGGCTTGGTGGGCCTGTCGATTGCGCTGTTCTTTCTGCTGCTGCTGGCGCTGTCCGAGAAGTTCGCGTTCTGGATGGCCTACGCGGGCGCGGCCACCGCCAGCGTGGCTTTGCTGGCCGTGTACTTCAGCGCGGTGCTCGAAGGCTGGCGGCGCGGCGTTTCGTTCGGTGCCTTCGTGGCGCTGCTGTATGCCGCGCTCTACGGGCTGCTGGCTTCCGAAAGCAATGCGCTGCTGCTGGGCGCGCTGCTGGTCTTCGGCATGCTGGCCGCGCTGATGCTGGTGACGCGCAAGGTCGACTGGTATGCGCTCTCGCGGCGCAACGAACCAGCGCAGCCAACGCCCGTGGCGACCACGCAAGCACACGCGGCATGAAGCTGCTGCGGGTCACCGGTGCGGCGCTGGGCTGGCTGACCCTGGCCACGCTGTGGTTCTGGGCCTGGCACCTGAAAGACCCGCACCTGCGCTTCATGCGCGAAGCGGAGTTGGCGCTGCTGCTCGGCTTGCTGGTGGCGGGCATCGCGCTCGCATGGCGCTTTGCGCGCGGCATGGCACGCCCGGTGGCGCTGGGCCTGGCGTTGGCGGCGGTGCTCACTGCGCTGTGCAACGAAGCGGCGTCGCGCCAGCACCGCGCCAATGTGCAGGCCATGTCGGGCCCCGCCGCGCAAGTGCTGGGCGCGCATTTCATCGTGGGCTACGACGATGCGAACGACCTGCGCGAGCTGGCCCGCAAGGGGCTGATCGGCGGCATCTTCGTGACCGGGCGCAACGTGCGCGGCCGCACGGCCGAGCAACTGCGCGGCGAGATCGCGGGGCTGCAGGCCTTGCGGCGCGAGGCCGGCTTGCCGCCGTTGATCGTGGCAACCGACCAGGAAGGCGGCGCGGTCTCGCGCCTGTCGCCGATCGTCGAGCGCCAGCCCGCGCTGTCCACCTTGCTCGATGCGGACGTGCCCGGCAACGCACTCTCGGAGCGCGCCCGCGCCTACGGCGCGCAACAGGGCAGGGCGCTCGCTGCTCTGGGTGTGACGCTCAACTTCAGCCCGGTGGTCGACCTGCGCCCGAGCCGTGCGCCGGGCCGCTGGGACTTTCACACACGCATCGACGAACGCGCCATTTCCAGCGACCCCGCACTCACCACGCAGGTGGCGCTCGCTTACGCGCAAGGCCTTGAATCGGCGGGCGTGCGCGGCACGCTGAAGCATTTTCCGGGGCTGGCCGGCGTGGCCGAAGACACCCATCATTTCGCCGCCGAATTGCGCACGCCGGTCGCCCGTCTGGCAGCACGAGACTGGAAACCATTTCAAGAAGTGTCGACACAATCTGACGCAGCCATCATGCTGGGCCATGTCATCCTTGCGGAACTCGACGCCAAATACCCGGTCTCTTTCTCGCGCAGAATCGTGCAGCAGGTGATTCGAGGCGAATGGGGCTACCAGGGCCTGCTCGTCACCGACGATCTCACGATGGGCGCGGCCTACAACCACGGTCTTTGCGATGCCACTGTCCGAGCCCTCGATGCCGGTGTGGACCTCTTGTTGATCGCCTTCGACCACGACAAGTACTTCGACGCCATGCATTGCGCGCAGCGGGCAGTGCAGAGCGGCGCGCTCAGTCTGCCGATGCAGGAACGCCGCGGCGCGCAGCGGCTCCAATCCTTTCGCTAGCTAGCTTTCTCCTATGTTCAAACGTTCAAGCTCCACCCCTCCCGACGGCCCCGACGACGGCTCCGTTGACGGCACTCAGGGCGCCGACCCCCACCGCCGCTGGAAACGCATCGCGGGATGGAGCGCCATCGTGGTGGGCTCCGGCGCGCTGGTGGCGATCGTTGCAGCCATCGTGGCCGTGGTGGCCATCTACCCCAAGCTGCCCGACGTGTCCGAGCTGGCCGACTACCGGCCCAAGCTGCCGCTGCGGGTGTATTCGAGCGAAGGCCAGATGATTGGCGAGTTCGGCGAAGAGCGGCGCAACCTCACGCCCTTCGCGAACATTCCCAAGGTGATGAAAGACGCGGTGCTGGCCGTGGAAGACGCGCGCTTCTACGACCACGGCGGTGTCGACTACAAGGGCTTTCTGCGCGCGGCCGTGGCCAGCCTGAAGGGCGGGCGAAAGCAGGGCGCCTCGACCATCACGATGCAGGTGGCGCGCAACGTGTACCTGAGCTCGGAGCGCACGCTGAGCCGCAAGTCGTATGAAATTCTGCTGGCGCTTCGGCTGGAGCAGCAGCTCACCAAAGACCAGATTCTGGAGATCTACCTCAACCAGATCTACCTGGGCAACCGCGCCTACGGTTTCGCCGCCGCGGCTGAAACCTACTTCGGCAAGCCGCTGCAGAACGTCACCGTTGCCGAAGCCGCGATGCTGGCCGGCCTGCCGAAGGCGCCCGGTGCCAACAACCCGGTGGCCAACCCGCGCCGCGCGCGGGCGCGCCAGCTGTACGTGATCGACCGCATGCAGGAAACCGGCTTCATCACCGCAGAGCAGGCCGCCGCCGCAAAGAAGGAAGAGCTGCACCTGCGCGACGCCGCCGACCCGAGTCGCCTGCATGCCGAGTACGTGGCCGAGACCGTGCGCCAGATGATGTACGCGCAGTACGGCGACAGCATCTACACCAGCGGCATGAAGGTCTACACCTCGCTGGTGGCGGCCGACCAGGCCGCAGCCTACAAGTCGCTGCGCAAGGGCATCATGGATTACGAGCGCCGCCAACCCTACCGCGGCCCCGAGAAGTTCGTCGACCTGCCGAGCGAGCAGAAGGAAGTCGACGAAGCGGTGGACGACGCGCTGGCGGAACACCCCGACAACGGCGACGTGGTCGCGGCCGTGGTGCTGGACGCCAACGCCAAGGAAATCAGCGCGGTGCGCGCCAACGGCGAAACCGTGCAGATCACCGGCGAGGGCCTGAAGCCCGCGCAGTCCGGCCTGGCCGCGAAGGCACCGCCCAACATCAAGATCCGCCGCGGCGCGGTGATCCGCGTCGCCCGCACGCCGAAGAACACCTGGGAGATCACGCAGCTGCCCGAAGTGGAAGGCGCCTTCATCGGCATGGACCCGCGCAGCGGCGCCATCAAGGCGCTGGTGGGCGGCTTCGATTTCGGCAAGAGCAAGTTCAACCACGTGACGCAGGCCTGGCGCCAGCCGGGCTCCAGCTTCAAGCCCTTCATCTATTCGGCCGCGCTGGAAAAAGGCTTTTCGCCCTCCACCGTGGTGAACGATGCGCCGCTGCACTTCGATGCCGCCGAGAACGGCGGCCAGGCGTGGGAGCCGAAGAACTTCGAAGGCACCTACGAAGGCCCGATGCCGTTGCGCACCGCCCTCATGAAGTCGAAGAACCTGGTCACGCTGCGCGTGCTGCAGTCGATCGGCGCGCCGTACGCGCAAGACTGGGTCACCAAGTTCGGCTTCGACAAGGACAAGCAACCCGCCAACCTGCCCATGGGCCTGGGCGCCGGCTCGGTCACGCCGATGCAGATGGCCGTGGGCTATTCGGTGTTTGCCAATGGCGGCTACCGCGTCAACCCGTACCTGGTGACGCGCGTGACCGACCTGCGGGACAAGGTCATCATGGAAACCGAGGCGCCGGTGCTGGACGAAACCCGCCGCGCCATTCCGCAGCGCAACGCCTTCATCATGGATTCGCTGCTGCAGAGCGTGGTGAAGAACGGCACCGGCTTCAAGGCCCACCAGGCCTTGAAGCGCGACGACCTCTACGGCAAGACCGGCACCACCAACGATTCGTTCGACACCTGGTTCGCGGGCTTCCAGCCGACCATGGTGGGCATTGCATGGATCGGCTACGACACGCCGCGCCAGTTGGGCGTGCGCGGCGAGACCGGCGGCAGCCTGAGCCTGCCGATCTGGATCGGCTTCATGCAGACCGCGTTGCAGGGCGTGCCGGTGACGCAACCGGCCGAGCCGCCGGGCGTGCTGAACGTCGACGGCGAGTGGTACTTCGACGACTTCGGGCCCGGCCACAACGTGGCCAGCCTGGGGCTGGACACCGAAGCCGCGCCGCCGCCCGTGGAAGAGATCACCGGCGCGCCGCTGGGTGCGCCGCCGCAGCCCGAAGAACGCAACAAGATCCTGGACTTCTTCCGCTAGCCGGCCTTCGGGGTTCGGCGGTCGCTGAAAAACAAAGACGCAGATCCGGGCGGGTCGCGGTGCCTACACTCGGTGCTGCGTCCCGCCTTCTCTTTTTTCTCCCCACGATTCCATGGAAATTCTTACCCTGGTGGCATTGATTGCCGCCGGCTTCTACATTCTCAAGTCGCGCGAACAGCGCCAGCGCATCGTGCTGCTGGGCAGCCACCTCGGCCGCTACCAGATCGAACGTCTCATGGAAAGCCTGACCTCCGGCTACCTGCGTTGCCTGGGCGAAAACGACGCCGAGCGCCGCCAGCAAATCTGGCACCTGCTGGACGCGACTGAAGAAAAAATCGCCGGACAACTCGAAGGCTTCGCCGCCGAAATTGCGCGCGTGCCCGAACCCATTGCGCGCGTGAGCAAGCTGCCGATCGCGCTGCCGCTGGCCACGCAGTTGCTGCCGGGCGCCACCTTCGACCTGCGCCAGGCCCTGCTCATTCATGCACGCGGCGTGGCCGGCGTGGTGCGCAACGACGCAGAGCGCACGCCCAAGTCGAAAGCCTTCACCATGTCTGCCGAGCTGTTCCTGCTGCAGCACACCTGCCACTGGTACTGCAAGTCGAAGACGGTGGCGTCGGCGCGCATGCTGGCGCGCCACCAGACCTCGTACGACCAGTTGCTGAACGCGGTGAGCCCGGAGACGCGCAGCGCCTACCGCGCGCTCACGGGCCTGTGATCCGCTGGCGTATGTGCGCTCAGTGATGTGACAGCAACGGCAACGTGAGCGTTGCCACCGCGCCGCCACGCGACGCGTTGCCAAGCTCGATGCGGCCGCGGTGCAAGGCCGCAATTTCCTTCACGAACGCGAGCCCGAGCCCCGTGCTTTTTTTCTGGTTGTGCGGCCGGGCGAGCGAATAGAACTTCTCGAAGACCTTTTCCTGCGCGTACTCCGGAATGCCAGGGCCGTGGTCGCGCACGCTCACGCGTGCAAGCTTGGCGGTGGTTTCCAGCGTGAGCAGCACCTCGCTGTCGCGCGGTGAAAAATCGATGGCGTTGTCCAGCAGGTTGCTGACGGCCCTGCGCAGCAGGAACGGGTCGCCTTCGGTGCGCGCCTCGTGGCGAATGTTGACCAGCAGGCGAATGTTGCGCTTGGCCGCCGCGGGCTGCGCGCTGCGCACGATGTCCTCGATCAGCAGGCCCAGCGCAACCGGCTCGGTGCGGTCGAGCCTGCGCCGCGTTTCCAGCGCGGTGAGCTCCATCATGCGGTCGACGATTTCCTGAATGCGCTGCGTCTCGCGTTCGATGTTGGTCAGAAAACGCTCGCGCTCGGCGTGCGGCATCGACGGCTCCTGCAGCAGTTCGGCCGCGCCGCGAATGGCCGACAGCGGGCTCTTCACTTCGTGCGTGAAGGTCTGCACGTAGTCGGCCACGTAGTTGCGCCCGGTCAGCGCATCGCGCATTTCGTCGAAGCCGGTGCGCACGCCGTCGACCGCGCGGCGCGCCATGCGCCACATGCTCAGGCTGCCCAGCCTGTGTTGAGCGCGCACCCAGGTCCAGTAGTCGCGAATCAGCCCGAAGGGCCGCACCAGCCAGACCGAGACGATGAGCGCCAGCAGCAGCAGCGCCAGCGCCGAGCCCACGCCCACCCAGATGGTGCGGGCGCGAGCGTCTTCCACGAACTGGCCGAAGCTCTGCACCGGCTTGCCCACGCTGACCATGCCGACGATCTCGTTGTTCCAGCGGATCGGCGCGCCAACGTACATCACCGACGTGCGCGGGTCACCGTCGACGTCGCGCGAGGTGCGCGCGCCGTACTCGCCGCCCAGCGTGCGGCTCACGTCGCTCCACTGCGAATAGTCGGCGCCCAGGTGCCTGCCGAGCGAGTCGAACATCACGCGCCCGCCACGGTCTGTGACGTACACGCGCAGCTCCACGCGGCTCTTGTGCAGGTTGTAGATCTGCGCGGAAAACTCCCTTGCATAGACCGTGCGAAACAGCGGCTCCAGCCGTGCGGTGTTGATGGCACCGGCAATGACGTCCTGCTCGACCAGGCTGGCCACCAGCTGCGAGGTTTCCACCAGCGATTCTTCGGCCGACTCGCGGTAGCGCGGGTCGATGTCGGACACCACGCGGTACAGCAAGAGCCCGATGCCCGCCGAATAAATCAGCAGGATGCCGATGAAGATCCGCGTGCGCCGGGTCACGACGCCTTGGCGGGCAATTCTTCGTTGAGTGCGTAGCCGGTACCGCGCAGCGTGCGGATCGGCTCCACGTCGGGCGCAATGGCCTTGAGCTTGGCGCGCAGGGTCTTGATGTGCGCGTCGACCGTGCGGTCGAAGCTGTCGCTGGCGTCGTCCCAGACGAGCTGCAGCAGCTCGTCGCGCGTGAACACGCGCCCGGGGCGCTGCACGAGCAGTCTCAGCAAACCGTATTCGTAGCGCGAGAGTTCGAGCAGCCGACCGTAATACCGAATCTGCATGCGCTCGTTGTCGAGCAGGAATGGCATTGCAGGGGTCTGTGGTGCCGCTGGAGGCGCCTGGGGCGCGATTTGATGGGGTGCCCCATGGATCGAGGCCGAGGCCGCAGGCGAGGCGTTTGAGGCATTTCCAGCGTTCTGGCCATTTCTGGCGCTGCGCCGAAGGATCGTTCTGACGCGAGCGACCAGTTCGCGCGGCGAAAACGGCTTGGCGATGTAGTCGTCCGCACCCAGTTCCAGGCCCACCACGCGGTCTATTTCGTCGCTGCGGGCGGTCAAAAACACCATTGGTACCTCCGGGCCCCCCATCGACTGATTCAGCGCCTGGAGGCGTTTGAAGAGCTCGAAACCGTTCAGGTCGGGCAAGCCGATGTCCAGGATGGCCAGCGCCGGCGGCTCCAGCGCGAACTGGGCAATGGCTTCTTCGGCCGTGGCGCACCACACCGGAATGAAACCGTCGCTCTTCAGGACGTACTGCAGCGTATCGGCGATGCCTGACTCGTCTTCGGCGATCAGGATCCGGGGTTTGAAGCTCATGCCCCGGATGTTAGCGAGGCGAAAGAGGCGGGAGGACCCGCGTTCCGCCCGAGGCGCCGTGGACCGGCGCGGCCTCTCGCGGCTTTTTTTTGCGCGCAGCTGTCTGCGTTCCCTATCTTCTTATTCTTCTTATTCAAATTAGTAGTAGTAGATAAGGGTCGCACTCTTCTGTGGACATGCCTCTTTTTTCGTTATGTGACAACGAGTTGTCATGCCTGCGTCACTGTGCGCAGCCGTGCTTCCGAGGTGTACCCGCCAAATGAACAACATTGGGTAACCGCCTCGCCCTGTGGATAAGCCATGGCTTGTGCAAAAACTGTCCCCAGAGTTGTCCTTTGACGCCCCCCGGAAAATCTGCCAAAGACGGTTTTTGGGCAAAGAAATTCATTGCCTAATATTTAGGCAATATGTAGATTTCCCTTGTAAATCAATAACTTGCAACACCCCTACATGGAAGTGCCAACGTTATCCACAGAGTTGCTCAAGCTTTGTGGGGAGAACACGGGGCGGAACCTTCGGGCCGTTCGGCAACCGAACCGGCTCATCCAATTTGCGAGATTCCTTACAAATGACACCTTCAGAAACAAAGTCGATCGTTGCCCTGTCCCTGCTGGCTGCCTTTGTGGACGGCGAGAAGCACGAACGCGAGCGCGCCGAGATCAAGCGGATTGCGGAAGGCCTGTCGCAGGCCGATGGCGTGAACCTGCCCACCCTTTACCAGGACGTGCTGATGAAGCGCGTGTCGCTGGCCTCGGTGGCAGGGGAGCTGAAGAGCCCCGAGTCGAAGCAGCTGGCCTACGAAATGGCCGTGTGCGTGTGCGATGCGGACGGCACGCAGTCCGAGGCGGAGCGCATGTTCCTGGCGGACGTGCGTACCTCGCTGGGGCTGGACGCGTCGGCAACCAGTTTTTCGCAGCAGGCGGAAGAAATTGCGGCAGTGCCTATCGGTGCTGCCGCACCTGTTGCCGTTGCCACCGTCGCAGCCGGGACCGCGGTCACCGCGGCAGGTGCGCCGAATACACCCGACACGGCCGAGCTCGACAAATCGATCCTCAACGCGTCCATCGTCAACGGCGCGCTCGAGCTGCTGCCCGAGACGCTGTCGACCATGGCGATCATTCCGCTGCAGATGAAGCTGGTCTACCGCATCGGGCAGGCCTACGGCTACCAGCTCGACACCGGCCATATCAAGGACTTTCTGGCCACGGTCGGCGTGGGCCTGACCTCTCAATACCTGGAGCAGGCCGGCCGCAAGCTGCTGGGTGGGCTGCTGGGCAAGGTGGGCGGCGGCCTGCTGCGCGGGCTGGGCAACCAGGCCGTGAGTTCGGGCATGAGCTTTGCCTCGACCTATGCCCTGGGCCATGTGGCCAAGCGCTACTACGCGGGCGGGCGCACGCTGTCCACGCAGATGCTGAAAGAGGCGTTTTCGGGCGTGGTGAAGGAAGGGCAGAGCCTGCAGACGCAGTACCTGCCGGCCATTCAGGAAAAGGCCCGCACGCTGGACGCGGGCAAGGTGCTCTCACTGGTGCGCGGCGCCTGATGCTTTCCAGGGACACCGTGGAACCGGCTTTGCCGGGCCACCGGTGTCGCCCCCGGCGAGGGGGTTGGCGCAGCGACACGCAGTGCGCGAAGCCTGGGGGAGAGCCTAGTTCGCCAGGTCGTCCAGAATCGGGCAGTCCGGCCGCGCATCGCCGTGGCAGCAGTGAACCAGGTGGGCCAGCGTGTTGCGCATCGACTCCATGTCGGCAATGCGCTGCTCCAGTTCACCCAGGTGCTTCTGGGCGATGCGCTTGACGCTGGCGCTGGCGCGGCGCCGGTTGTTCCACAGCCCGACCAGCTCCGCGATTTCTTCCATCGAGAAACCCAGGTCGCGCGAGCGCTTGATGAAGCGCAGCGTGTGGATGTCGGCCTCGCTGTACTGGCGGTAGCCGCTCTCGGTGCGCGCCACCGCCGGCAGCAGGCCCAGCCCTTCGTAGTGCCGGACCATGCGGGCCGACACGCCGGAGCGCTGCGCTGCTTCGCCAATGGCGACGACGGCAGCAGCAGCGGTCATTGGACGGCGTAGCCCGCGTTCTCGATCGCCACCACAAGGTCTTGGCGCGGCTGCTCGCTCTGCACGTCGACATGGCCCGTTGCAAGATCGACCGTGACCTGCGCCTCGGGGTCGACCGCCTGCACCGCGTTCTGCACGGCGCTCACGCAGTGACCGCAGCTCATGCCCGTGACCTGAAATTTCTGGCTCATTGTTCTGGCTCCTTCGAAGGGGGTGATGGAATGGATGAATGCTCGACTGGAAAGAGCCTGCAGTCTGAACCCTCTCACGATGTCAATGTCCAGCGCAGGGGCACTGAAAGTTTCCGCTTGACCTTGCCATCGTGTGAAGCCTTAGCCTTCACCTATGGAAAACCTGCAGCTGTCTCCTTCCCCGGGCACCACGCTCGATCTTTCGGTCGGCGGCATGACCTGCGCTTCTTGCGTCATGCGCGTCGAACGCGCCCTGAAGAACGTGCCCGGCGTGCAGGACGTGAGCGTGAACCTGGCGACGGAGTCGGCCCGCGTCGTCACGGCAGCCAGCGGCAGTGGCAATGAAGACATGGACGTGCGCCTGCGCCGCGCCGTGCGTGCCGCGGGCTACGAGCCGCGCGCGGCAAGCACTGCGGCCGAAGACACCGCGGCCATGTCGCCATGGCATGGCTTCGGTCCGGTCGCGGCGGGCTTGCTGCTGTCGGCTCCCTTGCTCGCGCCCATGCTCGGCAACCCCTTCGGGCAAGACTGGATGCTGCCGCCCTGGGTGCAGCTGCTGCTCGCCACGCCGGTGCAGTTCTGGCTCGGCGCGCGTTTCTACCGCGCCGGTTGGCATGCGGCCAAGGCGCGCACCGGCAACATGGACCTGCTTGTGGCGCTGGGCACCAGCGCGGCCTTCGGCCTGTCGCTGTGGCTCTGGTGGCGCGCGGCCACCGGTGAGCATGCGGGCCATGGCGCCATGCCGCACCTGTACTTCGAGGCTTCGGCCGTGGTCATCACGCTGGTGCTGCTGGGCAAGTGGCTAGAGGCGCGTGCCAAGCGCCAGGCCACTTCGGCCATTCGCGCCCTGCAACAACTGCGGCCCGAGGTGGCGCACCTGGTGGGCGCGCGCGGCAAGGAAAGCGATGTGCCGCTGGCCGAGGTGATGGTCGGCGATCGCCTGGCCGTGCGCCCCGGCGAACGCGTGCCGGCCGATGCGCGGGTGATCGAAGGGCAGTCCGAAGTCGACGAGTCGATGCTCACCGGCGAGCCGCTGCCGGTGGTCAAGGGACCGGGCGACGCGCTGACCGGCGGCGCGGTCAACGGTGACGGGCGCATGGTGGTCGAGGTGCGCGCGGTCGGCGCCGAAAGCGTGCTGGCGCGCATCATCCGGCTGGTCGAGGACGCGCAGGCGGCCAAGGCACCGATCCAGCGGCTGGTCGACAAGGTGGCAGCCGTGTTCGTGCCGGTGGTGCTGGTGATTGCGCTGCTCACGCTGGCCGGTTGGCTGATGGCGGGGGCCGGCATCGAGACCGCGCTGATCCATGCAGTGGCCGTGCTGGTCATCGCCTGCCCCTGTGCCCTGGGCCTGGCCACGCCGGTTGCGGTGATGGCGGGCACCGGCGTGGCGGCGCGCCACGGCATTCTCATCAAGGACGCACGCGCGCTTGAAATGGCTCACCGCGTCGACACGGTGGCGTTCGACAAGACCGGCACCTTGACGCTGGGCCGGCCGGTGCTCACCGCGCTGGTGCCGCTGGTGCAACGGGCGTCGTTGGCCGGGGCACAAGCCAGCGAAGACCGGTTGCTGGCCACAGCCGCCAGCCTGCAAGGCGGCAGCGAACATCCGCTCGCCAAGGCGGTGCTCACCGCCGCCGCGCAGCGCAACCTGCAGGCACCGCCGCTCGGCGCGATGCAGGCATGGCCGGGCCGCGGTGTGCGCGGCGATGTAGACGGCGTCAACTGGGCGATCGCCAGCCTGCGCTGGTGCCGCGAGCTCGACGCGATGCCCGAAGCCTCCGACGTCGATCCCCTGCAAGCGCAGGGCGCCACGGTGTCGGCCCTGCTGCGTTTCGACGAGGCGGGCACGGCGCATGTGCAGGCGCTGCTCGCCTTTGCCGACGAGCCCAAGCCGGAAGCCGCCGAAGCGGTGCGCACGCTGCGCGCGCGGGGCCTGCGCGTGGTGATGATCTCGGGCGACAACCTGCGAGCGGCGCAAGCGATGGCGGCGCGCCTGGGCATCGACGCGGCCGATGTGCGCGCCGACGTGCTGCCAGCCGACAAGGCCGCGCAGGTGAGCGCATTGCGAAAGAACGGACACGTGGTGGCCATGGTCGGCGACGGCGCCAACGACGCGCCCGCGCTGGCGGCGGCCGATGTGGGCATGGCCATGGCACCGTCGGGTGGCGGCACCGACGTGGCCATGGAAGCCGCCGGCATCACGCTGATGCGCGGTCACCTGGCGCTGGTGGCACAGGCCTTCGAGCTGTCGGCGCGCACCGTGGCAAAGATTCGGCAGAACCTGTTCTGGGCCTTTGCCTACAACGTGGCCGGCATTCCGCTCGCGGCTTTCGGCTTGCTGAGCCCGGTGGTCGCCGGTGCGGCCATGGCACTGTCGAGCGTGAGCGTGATGGCCAACGCGCTGCTGCTGCGGCGCTGGAAGCCTTGATGCAGTTGCTGTCGGCGGGTCAGTCGAACAGCCGCGCCATCACGTACTCGTCGATGTAGTCGGCTTCGCCGGCGCGCTTGTAGAACTTGCGCAGCGTGCCTTCGCGTTCGAAGCCCAGTTTTTCATAGAAGCGCAGCGCGGGTGCGTTGTCGCTTTCGGCGAAGAGCTCGACGCGCTTCACGCCCGAGGCCTTCAGCAGGTCGATGGCCTCGCTCACCATGGCCAGCGCAATGCCACGGCCGTGGAATGCGGGGTCGACCGCCAGCGTGCCCAGGCAGGCCACGTGCTGCACCCGGCCCGGGTAGCGCGTGGCGCGGTAGAAGCCGGCGATGCCGCCGTCTACCTCGTACACATGGAAGCAACCGCTGTCGAGCAGGCCCTGGTAGATGGGCCGAAATTCTTGCAGCGGCATCGGGTCGTAGCCCAGAAAGGGAATGACCTTCTCGTGCATGTAGAGGGCGAAGACGGCGTCGATGTCTTGCGGTGTGGCCAGTCTGCGCATGGTGGGTGGAGCCTCGGAGCGATGAAAGCGCCGAGCATAGCGAGGCTCAGGTGAGCAGCACGACCGAAAGCGCCAGCAGCACGGCCTGCGCGCACCACGCCCAACGCAGGCGCAAGCGCGCGTCGAGCACCGCGCCAATCGCCCAGAAACCACCGACCGCCAAGGCGAGCAGCGCCAGCCCGGTGTGGAAGGCCAGGTCGTCGGCGCGCCATAGAAACGCCAGCGTCACGCCGACCCATGCGGCGAAGTGGATGGCGCTCGACATCACCTGCGCGCGGGTCAATGCCGGGTCATGGATGTGCCTGGCTTCTTCGAGCGAAAAATCGGCCTCGGGGAAGCGCGCCGCCACATCGGCCGGGCGCCAGCCCGGTGGCTTGAACCACACGGCGACCTTGTCCTGCCAGCGCCGCGTGTGCCACGCGTCGCGCAGCAGCGGCACATACGGCCCGAGGATGGCGCGCAGCGGGTCGAAGCTCGCGAGCGCCTTGCGGGTGCCGTACACGCAGGGCTCTTTTTCTTCGGCGAAGGTGCCGAACATCCGGTCCCACACCACCAGCATGCCACCGTAGTTGCGGTCCACATAGCCGTCGTTCACCGCGTGGTGCACGCGGTGGTTGGAGGGCGAGGAGAACACGCGGTCGAACCAGCCGAGCTTGCCGATGTGTTCGGTGTGAATCCAGAACTGGTAGACCAGCACGATCAGCCCCGCCAGCCCGAACTGCTCTGGCGGCACGCCCACCACCGCCATCGGCAGGTAGAAGGCCCAGCCCAGGAAGGCCACGTTGCTCTCCTGGCGCAGCGCGGTGGAAAAGTTGAAGTGCTGGCTCTGGTGATGCACCGAGTGCGCGGCCCAGAACACGGCCGACTCGTGGCCCGCGCGGTGCAGCCAGTAGTCGAAGAAGTCGAACAGCAGCACGGCAAGCACCCAGCCGATGGCGCTGTCCCAGAAGTCCGGCCGCGTCCACACTGCCACCAGCGGATAGACCATCGCGTACAGGCCGATCTGGAACAGCTGCGTGCACACCGTGAGCGCCTGGCTCAGCAGCCCCTGGCTCAGGCTGCCGAGCGTGTCGCTGAAGCGGTAGGTGTTGCGCTGCTTGAGCCAGCCCCAGGCAAGTTCGCACGCCATGAGCAGTGCAAACACGGGCACCACGAAAACGACCAGCCGATGCACCGTGTTCTTTTTTTCAGCAAGCGTTCAGTGAATCTTCAGTCTTGCGCCGCAAGCCCGGCCACGATCACCGCGTTGGTGCCGCCAAAGGCGAAGGAGTTGGACAGCGCATAGCGAATGCCCTTGGCCTTGCGCGCCTCGCCCTGAACAAAGTCCAGGTCGAAGGCCGCGTCGGGCGCGTGCAGGTTGGCGATGGGCGGCAGGGTTTCACGCGCCAGGGCGCGCAGCGCCGCAATCAGCTCGATGGCGCCGCCGCCGCCGAGCACATGGCCGTGGATGGCCTTGGTCGCGCTCACCGGCGTGGCCTTGCCGAACACCTCGCGGATCGATGCGGCCTCCGCCGCGTCACCGGCCGAGGTGGCGGTGCCGTGCGCGTTGATGTGGCCCACGTCGGCGGCCTCGATGCCCGCGTCGCGCAGCGCGGCGCGCATGGCACGTACCTGGCCCGCGCTGTCGGGGTTGGTGATGTGCGTGCCGTCGCAGTTGGTGGCGTAGCCCGCGAGCACGAAGGGCGCCGCTTCGGCACCGCGTGCGGCGGCATGCGCCTCCGACTCGAGCACCAGCGCGGCCGCGCCTTCGCCGATGGCAAAGCCCGCGCGGTCGCCCGAGAACGGACGGCAGGCGCCGGAGGGCGCGTCGGCCGGTGGCGGCGCCATCACGCGCATGGCGTTCCAGCTGGCCAGCACGCCGGGCGTGAGCATGGCGTCGTGCCCGCCCACGATGGCCACGTCGATCCAGCCGCCGCGAATGGCGCGCATGGCTTCGCCGATGGCCACGGCCGAGGAGGCACAGGCGCAGGCGTACGCAATGGCCGCGCCGCGTGCGCCGAAGTGCAGCGCCAGCTCCGCCACGGCGGCGTTGGGCATGACGGTGAGCACCGTGGTCGGGCGCATGCGGCGCTGTTCGCCGTAGAGCGCGCTGGTGGTGTTGTCGAAGGTGCCGGCGCCGGCGAGGCCGCTGCCCCAGAAGATGCCCAGGCGGTCGCGGTCGATGGTGTCCAGGTCCAGGCCTGCTTCGCCGGCCGCGTCCTGCGCGGCGGCAAGTGCCATGGCGGTGCCGCGGTCCAGCGGCAGGCGGGAGGTGCTGCGCACACCGTTCGAGTCGAACTCGCAGGCGGCCACGGCAAGTTGCACGGTGTCCATGCCCTTGATTTCGAGCGTGTGCGCGCGCACCGCCGAGCGGCCCGCGAACAGGGCCTCGTCGAAGGCTTCGACGGTGCGCCCGATGGGCGTGACAAAACCGATGCCGCTCACGCGCACCGGCGCGGAAGCGGCGCGCGCGGCCGAGGCGGCAAGTACGGCGTGGGCGGCACCGCTGCTCATGCTGTTGCGACGGCGGGTTGGCCCGACACGGCGGCGCTGCTGCTCTCGGCGTCGATCACTTCGCACAGGCGCTGCAGCGTGATGCCGGCTTCGCGCGGGTCGAGGCGGTCTTCGGGAATGCGCAGGTGGAAGGCGTCTTCGACGGCAAAGACGAATTCCATCAGCGCGAGCGAGTCGAGGCCGAGGTCGGACAGCGCGGTGGCCGGCGAGATGGCCGAGCGCTCCACGCGGAAGTCGGTTTCCAGGATCGTGGCGATGCTGTTGAAGGTGGGCGAAGAAGACATGAGGGTGCTTTCCTTTCGGTCAATGTCGAACGTGAGCGACGGGTTCAGACGTACAGCGGATGCTCGGGCATCGTGCCATGCGCCACCGCTTCGGCGAATGACACGGTTTCGCGCACGACCTGCTGGCGGTCGTTGTCGATCGTGATCATGTGGTAGCTGTTGGCTACCACCACGGTGCGGAAAGCGCGGCAGCGCAGACCGCGCGCCAGGATGTCGAGGTTGGCCACGCTGGCCACCTCGTCCTGCTGCGCATGCAGTGCGAGCACGTTGGCGCACCGCACGTTGTTGAGGTTGCGTCGCACGTGGCGAATGAGCCGGTCGTGCTCGCGCAGGTGGCCCACGCCAATGACCGAGCTGCCGGCACGCGAGACCTTGCGGTGGCGCAGCTCGCGCTCGATCCAGGCGCGCACGCGTTCGTTCTTCACGCCGTAGGGCGGGCGCTCGCGGTATTGCCACAGCCGGCCCAGCGGCGTGTAGAAGGCCAGCGGCAGCAGGAACTGCGTGCGCGGAATGGCCCAGCCGTCGAAGCGCAGCGTGGTCGACATGAGCACCAGCGCATCGACGTCGCTGCCGCAGCGGATGGCCGCGCCCAGCGCAAGCGACGAGCCGGCCGAAATGCCGACCAGCATCACGCGGTCGTGCGCCACGCGCAGTGCCTTCACCTGGGCCTGGATTGCATCGAGCCAGCGCTCGTACGGCGCGGCGCGCTGCAGCGGCGCGCTGGCATCGAACGAGTAGCCTTCGATCGACATCGGATGCACCGAATAGCCACGGCTGCGCAGTGCGGACTGCACGGTCAGCAACTCGTCAGGCGTGCTGCACAGACCATGCAGCAGGACCACCGCGGTGCGTTGCACCTCGTGCGGAACAATGCTCAACTGGTCGGATGGTTCGCGTGCACTCATCGCGCGGCACGTGCCATGAAAATGGCCCGTGTTTCGTGTGGCTGTCGTATGCTCATGTGCCGTTTATCGCTTGGAGCGACTGACCGGCCGCTGACCCGTCTATCGCAATGGCAGACCCCCTCCAACCATTCAAAAAACACCATGCGAATCCTGCTTGTCGAAGATGACGCCGTACTGCGCGATGTGATGGTCCGAAGCCTCGCGGATGCGGGCCATCGCGTCGACGTGTCGACCAACGTCGAAGATGCCGATCACCTGTGGCGCGTGCAGCCTTTCGATGCCGTGCTGCTCGACCTCAACCTGCCCGCCACCGCCAGCCCCACCAGCGGCCTGGCCAGCGGCCTTACCGCGCTGCGACAGGCGCGTGCGCGCGGCGACCGCACGCCGGTGCTGGTGCTTACCGCGCGTGGCCGCACCGAAGAGCGTATCGCGGGCCTGGACGCAGGTGCCGACGACTACCTGGGCAAGCCCTTCGACCTGGCCGAGGTCGAAGCCCGCCTGCGTGCCCTGGTGCGCCGCGCCAAGGGCACCGAAGACATCGTGCTGCTGGGCCAGCTCAAGCTCGACCGCAAGGCGCGGCGCTTTTCCACCGGAAGCGGCCCGCTCGACCTGCCCGCACGTGAGTTCGAGGTGCTGTGGGAACTCATGAGCCCGCCGGGCCGCACGGTGAGCAAGCGGGCGCTGTCGGACAAGCTCTCCAGCTTCGACGAATCGTTGGGCGACAACGCGCTGGAGGCCTTCATTTCGCGCCTGCGCAAGAAGCTGCAGGGCACCGGCGCGGGCATTCGCACGCTGCGCGGCATCGGCTACCTGCTCGAAGCCGAGGTGTGAGCCGCGCGTGACCGAGTCGCCGAAAGAACGGCTGCAGGAGCCGAAGAAACTGCGTCCGGCACCCTCGCTCACGCGGCGCGTGCTGCGCAACGTGCTGGTGCCGCTGGCGCTCACGTGGATGGTGGGCGCGGTCATTGCGCTGGTCATTGCCAACTACTTTTCCGAGCAGGCCTTCGACCGCGGCATGCTGGACGACGCGTATGCGCTGTCGGCCAACGTGCAGGCGGGCGAGCGCGGCATCGAGCTGCTGCTCACGCCGCGCGAGGTGGCCACTGTTTTGTTCGACCAGGTCGACAAGGTTTACTTTGCGGTGCAGCGGCTGGACGGCACGCTGATCTCGGGCCAGTCGGGCCTGCAGGCACCGCTGCCGGTCGACGGCTCTCGCTACCGTTTTTCGGATGTCGACTACGAGGGCAGCACGCTGCGCGCGGTGGTGCTCGAGCACGACGCCGAGCCCGACATCAGCATGCCCTACCGCGTGATCATTGCGCAGACCACGCTGAGCCGAACCGCGCTGGTGCGCCAGTTGCTGGGCTATGCGCTGGCGCCGCAGATCCTGCTGCTGGTGCTGCTGGCCATCTGGCTCTGGTACGGCATTCGCAGCGACCTGCGCCCGCTGGGCGAACTGCAGCGCGCGCTCGACCGGCGCGACGTGCACGACCTGTCGCCGGTGGCGGTGGTCGAAACCTCGCGCGAGCTGCAGCGCCTGGGCAATGCGGTGAACTCGCTGTTCGAGCGCCTGGGCCAGAGCGTGCAGGCGCAGCGCGAGTTCGTGGGCAACGTGGCGCACGAGCTGCGCACGCCGCTGGCGGGCATTCGCGCGCTGGCCGAATACGGCCTGGCGCAGCAAGACACCGCGGTGTGGCGTGAGCAACTGGAGCGCGTGTCGGAACGGCAGGGCCGTGCCAGCCACCTGATCGACCAGCTGCTGGCGCTGGCGTTGGCCGAAGAGGCACGCGCGGGGCTGGAGCGTGTGCCGGTGCACCTGGATGTGCTGGCCGAGCAGACCGTGCTGCGCCACCTTGCAAAGGCCGATGCGCGCGGCGTCGACCTGGGCGCGCGCGGCCTGGACGACGGCGTGGTGGTGCTGGCCAACGAAGCGCTGGTCGAAGGCATTCTGGACAACCTGATCGACAACGCGCTGCGCTACGGCGGGCGCACCATCACCGTGGAACTGGCGGGCCGCACGCTGAGCGTGATCGACGACGGCCCCGGCATTCCGCTGGAGGCGCAGCGCGACCTGATGCAGCGCTGGGCGCAGGGGCCCGAAGGGCAGAAGCTGGGACAGGGCTCGGGGCTGGGGCTGTCGATCGTGTCGCGGTATGCGGAGCTGCTGGGCGCGGAGTTGCGCTTGGAGGCAGCGGAGCCGACGGGGCTGCGTGTGAGTGTGGCGTTCGGCGCGCCCGCGTAGCTGGTCTTGCTCCTTCCCCTTCCGGGGGAAGGCTGGGATGGGGGCAGGCCTTCGATGAGGAGCCGCGTGGGGTTGGAGGCCGTCGTGCCCCACCCCAACCCTCCCCCCGGAGGGGAGGGAGAAAGACACAACTACAGCGCCGTGCCCTGGTGAAACACCATGCGCCAGCGGCCCTGACGGCACTTCCACAACGAGCTGCGCAGCGAGTCCGCCGCAGGCCTTTCGTCGTTGGCTTCACGGTGCACCCGGTACGTGACCAGCGCCACATCGGTCGCCATGCGCCGCACGCGAAAGTCCGACATCGCGCGTTCTGAAAACACTTCTTCGCGCAGCGCCTCGATGATGGCGGCGCGTGTCCACACGGTGCCCGAGACGCCGAGTTCATGGAAGTCTTCGTCGAGCAATTCGGCAAGCTGCGTGGCGCTTGCGCGCACATCGCGAAGGTGCAGCGCGCCTTCGAGTTTCAGCAGCAAGGCATCGAGATCTTCGGCCGGCGCAGCCTCGTAGAGTTCCAGCGGAAGACCATCGGGATCGGCGAAAAACGTGAAGCGCCGGCCGGTGAATTCGTCGGTGCGCAGCGGCTCCACGGCAACGCCCTTGGCCGCGAGTTCGTCGGCCGCGGCCTGCACGTCTTGCACCTCGAAAGAGAGGTGACGCAGCCCTTGTGCCTCGGGGCGAGTGGGCCGCGCGGGCGCGTCGGGAAAGGAGAAGAGTTCGATCTGCGTGCCGTCCGGCAGGGCCAGGTCGAGCTTGTACGAATCGCGTGCGGCGCGGTAGTTTTCAGCCACCACGCGCAGGCCGAGCAGCTCGGTGTAAAAGCGCTTCGACACTGCGTAGTCGGCGCAGATGATCGCGACGTGATGCATGCGGCCGAGCTGCATCGATGGCCTCATTGCAAGGGCTTGCGCAGGTAGACGCGGGTGCGGCCTTCGAGCGTTTCGCGCTTGTATTCGACGTAGCCGATGCGCTGGTAGAGCGCGAGGTTTTCGGTCATCTTCTCGTTGGTGTAGAGGTAGATCGACGCATGGCCCTGCCGCGCGGCCTCGCGCTCGGCCAGTTCCAGCAAGGCACGGCCAACGCCGGTGCCCTGGTGTTGTGGCAGCACCGCGATCACGTCGATCAGAAAGCCTTCGTCGGTCACGTCGAGCAGCAGCGCGGCCACGGTTTCCTTTTGCTGCGTGGCGACCCAGACCTGCGTGTGGGCAATGGCCTGGCCGTAGTCGCGCGTCATCGGGCGGGGTGCAACGCCCAGGCGCGCAATGTAGATGCGAAAGGCGTTCGCGGCGCAGGTGGCCACGTCGGCGGTGTCGGTTGCGGTGGCGCGCCGAAGTGTCCAGGGTGTGTGCGTGGCGATGTTCATCACTCGAATTCCACCTCGCCCTCTATCTCCACCGGAATGTTGAACGGCAGCTCGGCCATGCCGACGGCGCTGCGCGCATGCGCGCCGATGTCGGGGCCGAAGAGTTCGAGGATGAGGTCGGAAAAGCCGTTGATCACCGCCGGCTGTTTGTCGAAGCCGGGGGCGCTGGCGACCATGCCGAACACCCGCGTCCATGCGGTGATGCGGTCGAGATCGCCGAGTGCGCGTTGCAGGCTGCCCAGCATCGCCAGTGCCGTGAGGCGAGCGGCCGCGTAGCCTTGTTCCACGTCGAGCTCACGCCCCAGTTTGCCCAGCGGCGCGGCCAGCGTGCCGTCGGCGTTGAGCGGGCCGTGGCCCGAGATCAGCGCGCGCCGGCCGGCGAGGCGCACGAAGGAAAAGGGCAGCACGACGCCGGGCGGCGGCGTGACCGGGGGAGGCAATGCGAGGCCTGCGGCGGCCAGTCGTTGCGCGATGCGGGGCATGGCGGTTTTCTCCTGTGGGGCGGACGAAGGGGTCCGCCGCATCTTGCCATCCGCCATTCGCCATGGTTGCCCCCGGGGAGCGAACTCAGGCCAGTGCCGGATAGTCCGTGTAGCCCTTGGCGCCGCCGCCGTACATGGTGGCCTTGTCAATCTCGTTGAGCGGTGCGTTCTCGCGCAGGCGGCGCACCAGGTCGGGGTTCGAGATGAAGGGCTTGCCGAAGGCCACGAGGTCGTCGCCTTCCTTCACGGCTTCTTCGGCCAGCGGGCGGTCGTAGCCGTTGTTCACCATCCATGCACCCTTGCCGCCGGCTTCGCGGTAGGCGGCTTTCAGCGCTTCGTAGTCGAAGGGGCGGTCGGCAATTTCGCGCGGGCCACCGGTGGCGCCTTCGATGATGTGGATGTACGCCAGGTTCAGCTGCGCGAGCTGCTTCACCACGTAGGTGAACAGCGGCTGCGGGTTGCTGTCGTGCGCGTCGTTGGCCGGCGTCACGGGCGACAGGCGAATGCCGGTCTTGCCGCCACCCACCGCGTCGACCACGGCGCGCGTGGATTCCAGCAGCAGGCGTGCGCGGTTTTCGATGCTGCCGCCGTAGTCGTCGGTGCGCTTGTTGCTGCCGTCCTTCAGGAACTGGTCGAGCAGGTAGCCGTTGGCGCCGTGCAGTTCCACGCCGTCGAAGCCGGCGGTTTCCACCGCGCTGCGGGCGGCCACTGCAAAGGCGTGCACGATGCCTGGAATTTCACCGGCGTCCAGCGCGCGCGGCTCGGAGGTGTCGACGAAGCCCGGCACGCCGTTCTTGATGAGCACGGTCTTGGTCTTGGCGGTGATGGCCGAAGGCGCCACGGGCTTGCCGCCATCGGGTTGCAGTTCGGTGTGCGAGACGCGGCCCACGTGCCACAGCTGCACGACGATCTTGCCGCCTTCGGCATGCACGGCGTCGGTCACGCGCTTCCAGGCGTCGAGCTGCTCGGTGCCGTACAGGCCGGGCACGTCGGAGTAGCCCTGGCCCTGGTGGCTGATGGCGGTGGCTTCGGTGATGAGCAGGCCGGCGCTGGCGCGCTGCGCGTAGTAGGTGGTGGCGATGTCGGGCGGGATCGCGTTGGGCGAGCGATTGCGCGTCAGCGGCGCCATCACAATGCGGTTGGCGAGCTGCAGGTCGCCGGCCTGGACGGGGTCGAAGAGGGTGGACATCGAAAAATGTGGGAACAGAGTTGAAACAGCCGCAAGGCTAAGCGCCCGGCCCCAACCCTGCTGTCGCACGGTTGTCCCGAATGGTGCTAGGACAAGGGCGCGACTGGAGGCATCGATATCACTTGTGTCACCGGCACCGGGGTCAGCAGGCCGAGCAGCGCCGGGCTCACCCGCAGCGGCACGGCCAGCAGGATCTGCCCCATGCCCTTGCCTAGCGGATCGTTGCGCAGCGAGGCCATGCCGCCGCCGCCCAGCGCCTGCTCGCAGACGAAGTTGAAGGCGTCGATGCCCGGCACTTCATGGCGCGTGACCCGGCCCTTGACGAGGTGCGCGAGCCAGTCGGCCACGCGCGCCTCGGTGAGCTGCGCGCGCAGCAGCGGCAGCAGGGCAGGGTGGCGCGCGATGACGCCGATGTTCGATGTGTCGCCCTTGTCCCCGCTGCGGGCCCAGGCGAGGCAGATGAGGGGCACTTCGACCGTGTCCGATGCCAGTGGTGCGGGCAGGCTCGCCGGGGCCTTGGTGGCGGCGGGCTTTGGTGCGTCGGCGTCTTTGCCAACCGGCACTTCGGTGCGTGGCAGCTCGATGCGTTCTCCGTCGACCTGCACGCTGGCCTGCACCTGCGACTTGTCGAGCAGAAACGCGTACTGCCGGATCGACGGCGACACCGACGCCCGCCCGCCGCCCGCGCCCGTGGTGCCGGGCGACCACGAGGTGCCGGCCGGCGCCACCTCGCGCGCGAACAGCTCCAGCGCCTCCTTGCGCACATGCGTTACCGCGAGCCGCAGAACGGCTTCGCGCGTCTGCAGCGCGTGCGCCTGCGCATGTGGTCCGTAGCAAGACTCCGCGCCCAGCACTTCGAGCTGCGTGCCGCTGTAGGGGCCCAAGCCCTGCTGCGCGAACAGCATGCCGGTGCGCGCCAATATCGCCTCGCCCGTGCGCCGGGCCTTGGCCACCGCGTCGAAGCCCACGATGGTGAGCTGCGCCGCGGTCTTGAAGCCGTCGACGTAGGTGGCGCTCACCTTGTAGCTCGCGGTCGGCGCGCGGCCCCGGGCGCCATGCACGCGCACGCGGTGTTCGCCGGCCTGTTCGATGCGCACCTGCGTGAAGTCGGCCGTCACGTCGGGCAGCAGGTAGGCCGCGGGGTCGCCTATTTCGTAGAGCATCTGTTCGGCCACCACCGCTGGGGTGAGCTTGCCGCCGGTGCCCGCGGGCTTGGTGACGACGAAGCTGCCGTCCGCGCTGCATTCGACGATGGGGTAGCCGATGTTGGGCCAGTCGGGCACGGTGTCCCAGTCGGTGTGCAGGCCGCCGGTGGCCTGGCAGCCGCATTCGATGATGTGGCCCGCGAGGCTGCCCGCGGCCAGCAGGTCGAGGTCGCCCGGCTGCCACTTGAACTCGTGCATGAGCACGCCCAGCGTCACAGCCGAGTCCACACAGCGCCCGGTGATGACCACCTGCGCGCCCGCGTCGAGCGCGGCCTGGATGGGGCGCGCGCCCAGGTAGGCGTTGGCGGTGAGCACGCGCTCTGGCAGTGCGGCGCCGCTCTGCAGTTCGCGCAGCGGCGGTTGTGCTTGGCGCAGTTGCGGCAGCAGCGCGGACACGTCGTCGCCGCTCACCACCGCAATCTTCAGCGCAATGCCTTGCGCTGCTGCAAGTGCCGCGAGCGCGTCGGCGCAGCCTTGCGGATTGACGCCGCCCGCGTTGCTCACCACGCGAATGCCTTGGGCCACGACGTCTTTAAGCACGGCCTTCATTGCGACGGAAACGAAGTCGGTTGCGTAGCCCAGCTCGGGCTTCTTGAGCCGCGCGCCCGCCAGGATCGACATGGTGAGTTCGGCGAGGTAGTCGAACACGAGGTAGTCGATCTGCCCGCTGCTCACGAGCTGGGGCGCGCCCACGCTGCTGTCGCCCCAGAAGCCCGATGCACCGCCGATGCGGACGGTGCGTTGCTTGTCGTTGCTGCCGTTGTTGGGGTTCTTGCCGTTGTTGCTCTTGCTGCTCATCGTCCACTCCATTGCGGCTTGCGCTTCTCGCGAAAGGCGCGTTGTCCTTCGGCGGCGTCTTCGGTCAGTGCGAAAAGGCCGATCTGGCTTTCGGTGAAGGCCATCGATTCCTCGAAGGCCATGGTCTCGATCTTCTTCATGGTGTACAGCCCGCGGCGGATGGCGGAGGGCGACTTGTCGAGCAGGCGCGCGAGCAGCCAGTCGACGCTCTCGTCCACGTCGTCGCTCACGCGGTTCACGAGGTTCAGCGCCAGCGCCTGCGCGGCGTCGATGGGCTCGCCGGTGATGCACATCTGGGCCAGCACGCGGCGCGGCAGCAGGCCGCCGAGCACGCTGAGCACCTGCGCGGGAAACACGCCCACCTTCACCTCTGGCAGGCCGAACACGGCCGTGCTGCTGGCCACGGCCATGTCGCACATGGCCATGAGGCCCATGCCGCCGGCCATGCATGCGCCGTTGACGCGCGCAATCAGCGGCACGGTCGACTGGCGCGCCTGGCGAAACAGGTTGGCCATGCCCTGGTAGGGCGCGGCGTAGTCGAACTTGAAGGAGGTGCCGCTCTGCAGGTCGGCGCCCGCGCAGAAGGCGCGCGTGCCGGCACCGGTGAGCACCACGGCGCGCACGGCGGTGTCGGCGTTGGCGCGGGCCAGTGCATTGCCCAGGCCGGCGATGACCTCGGCGTTGAGCGCGTTGCGCCGCTCTTCGCGCGCGATGGTGAGCCACATGACGGGACCGCGCATCTCTTCGCGCAGTTCTTCGCGCAGTTCGCCGGAAGCAGCAGCAGGGGAGGAGGAAGGTAGTTCGGGCATGCGCCTAGCGTCGCCCGAAAAAAAAGCCGCTTCATGCGGCTTGTGGCTGAAGCGGGCCGGGTTTTCCCTGAAAGAGGGAGCCCGGCCGCTTGCGTCTGGCGTGCTTACTTCAGCAGGCCCTCTGCCTTCAGCGCTTCCTGCACGGCGGGGCGTGCACCCACGCGGGCGTGCCAGGCTTGCAGGTTGGGGTAGCCGGAGATGTCCACGCCCGTGGGCTTGGTCCAGTTGGTCACGGTGAACAGGTAGCCGTCGGCCACGCTGAAGGTGTCGCCCATCAGGTACTGCTTGTCGGCCAGTTCGCTGTCCAGCCACTTGAAGCGCGAGGCGAGCTTGTCCTTGAAGATGGTCTTGGCTTCTTCGGGCATGTTCGGGTTGAACAGCGGGCTGAAGCCCTTGTGCACTTCGGTGCCGATGAAGGTGAGCCACTCCTGCAGGCGGTAGCGCTGCAGCGTGCCGGCAGCCGGTGCCAGGTTCTTGGTGGGGGCCAGGTCGGCGATGTATTGCAGGATGGCCGGGCCTTCGCGCAGGCGGGTGCCGTCGTCGAGCTCGAGCATCGGCACATAACCCAGCGGGTTGATGCCGTAGTAGTCGGTGCCGTCCTGCAGCTTGTGGCTCTTGGTGCTGGCCAGCACCGCTTCAACGGCAATGCCTGCTTCATGCAGTGCGATGTGGGGCGAGAGCGAGCATGCGCCGGGCGAGTAATACAGCTTCATTCGAAAGACTCCAATGGATGACGAGATGATTGTTTTGAAAGACCGAAGCGGATGCTAGCGAATTTGCCTGCGTCGCGTTTTTGTCCTACGGCGGCATGCGCGGGGTGACTATCGGGCGCATGAGCACCTTTTTCTAAGCTGCCTGCACGGCGGGAAAGGGTCTTGCCGAAGGAGCATTCGAATGTTGAAGTACGCGATCATTTTTGCGGTGGTCTCGCTGGTGGCAGGTCTGTTGGGCTTCGGTGGCATTGCCGCCGGCGCGGCTGGCATTGCCAAGTTGCTGTTCGGCCTGTTCCTGGTGCTGGCCGTGCTGTTCGTCGTGCTGGCCGCGCTGGGCGTGGGCGCGGTGAAAAAAGCCATCGACTGACCGACGTCCCGAGACGTGAAGACCTGAAGAGGCTACCCCATGCACATCTCGCACATCGACGCGCAACTGGACTACGAAGTTGCCGCGCCGGCCCACATGCTGCTCAACATCGAGGCGGCCAGAGCGGGCGCGCAGGCGGTGGTGAGCGAGGTGCTCAAAATCGAGCCGCCCACCGAGATGCAGGTCTTCTGCGACGAGGGCAGCGGCAACCGGTTCATTCGGTTCGACGCCAATCCGGGGCCGCTGAAGATCAGCTACAAGGCCACGGTGCAGCGCGCCCATGTGCTGGTGCCGCACGACCTGCGCGAGGTGTCGGTCAGCGAGGTGCCCGACGACGTGCTGCACTACATGATGCCCACGCGCTACTGCGAGTCGGACCTGATGTCGCGTTGCGCCCAGCAGCTCTTCGGCGACCTGCCGCCCGGTATCGGTCGCGTGCAGGCGATCGTCGACTGGATCCACGACAGCATTGCCTACGAGCCCGGCAGCAGCAACTCGACCACCACTGCGCGCGAGGTGTTCGTGGAACGCGCTGGCGTGTGCCGCGACTTTGCGCACCTGGGCATCACCTTCTGCCGCGCGCTGAACATTCCGGCGCGGCTGGTGGTGGGCTATGTGTGGTTCGACGAACCGCCGCAGGACTTTCATGCGGTGTTCGAAGCCTGGATTGGCGGGCAGTGGGTGCTGTTCGACCCCACGCGCATGGCACCGGTCGACCGGCTGGTGCGGGTGGGCACGGGGCGCGATGCCAAGGACGTGGCGTTCTGCACGATCTTTGGCAACGTGCGCATGACCGACAAGCGCCTGGTGGTGCGCGAGCTGCAGGACGAGAGCCTGCAACCCTCGAAGGCGCCGCCGCCGACAGGCGCGCTGGTGGGCATCGAAAAGCCCGTGCCAGTGGTGCAAGTGGCTGAAGTCACCGGCTGACAACGTTTGTTTGCTATTAAAAACATAGCAAACTATTCAATACAGGCGAGCGCGAGCGGCCAATTTGGCACGGCCCTCTAGCTTGTCCACACTGCGGGCGCAAGGCGGCACCGGCGATTAAAATTGGCGCCCCCTTTTGCGCCGCGCACGCGTCAGTTGTGCGCCCCCATTTCAAATGCTGTACCCCGAAGAATTCGACGTGATCGTCGTCGGCGGTGGCCATGCCGGCACCGAAGCCGCGCTGGCCTCCGCGCGCATGGGCGCCAAGACGCTGCTGCTCTCCCACAACATCGAGACGCTGGGGCAGATGAGCTGCAACCCGTCCATTGGCGGCATCGGCAAGGGCCACCTGGTGAAGGAGGTCGACGCGCTGGGCGGCGCCATGGCCATTGCCACCGACGAGGCGGGCATTCAGTTCCGAATTCTCAATTCGAGCAAGGGCCCTGCGGTGCGCGCCACCCGTGCACAGGCCGACCGCGTGCTGTACAAGGCTGCGATCCGCCATCGGCTGGAGAACCAGCCCAACCTGAGCCTGTTCCAGCAAGCCGTGGACGACTTGATGGTGGAGGGCGACCGCGTGGTCGGTGCCGTCACCCAGGTAGGCATTGCGTTTCGCGCGCGCACCGTGGTGCTGACCGCGGGTACCTTCCTGGATGGGCGAATTCATGTGGGCCTGGACAACTACCAGGCCGGCCGCGCGGGCGACCCGCCAGCCATCAGCCTGTCGGCGCGCCTGAAGGAACTGAAGCTGCCGCAAGGCCGCCTCAAGACCGGCACGCCGCCGCGCCTGGACGGCCGCACCATCGACTTCTCCAAGTGCACCGAGCAGCCGGGCGACGGCATGCCGGGTGGGGCAGGGCCGATGCCGGTGTTCAGCTTCATGGGCCGCGCCGAAATGCATCCGCGGCAGATGGCGTGCTGGGCCACGCACACCAATGCGCGCACGCACGACATCATTCGCTCCGGTTTCGACCGCAGCCCGATGTTCACCGGGAAGATCGACGGCGTGGGCCCGCGCTACTGCCCGAGCGTGGAAGACAAGATCAACCGCTTCGCGGACAAGGAAAGCCATCAGATCTTTCTGGAGCCCGAAGGCCTGACGACCAACGAGTACTACCCGAACGGAATTTCGACCAGCCTGCCGTTCGACATTCAGTACCAGCTGGTGCGCTCGATGGCGGGGCTGGAGAACGCGCACATCCTGCGCCCGGGCTACGCCATCGAGTACGACTACTTCGACCCACGCGAACTCAAGAGCAGCTTTGAAACCCGCTCGGTGAAGGGCCTGTTCTTTGCGGGGCAAATCAACGGCACCACCGGCTACGAAGAGGCCGCCGCACAGGGCCTGTTTGCCGGCATCAATGCCGCGCTGCAGTGCCGGGGTGAAGAGGCCTGGCTGCCGCGCCGAGACGAGGCTTACCTGGGTGTGCTGGTCGACGACCTCATCACCAAGGGCGTGACCGAGCCGTACCGCATGTTCACCAGCCGCGCCGAGTTCCGGCTGCAGCTGCGCGAGGACAACGCCGACATGCGCCTGACCGAAGCAGGGCGGAAGTTGGGATTGGTGGACGACGCCCGATGGGACGCTTTCAGCCGAAAGCGCGATGTTGTTTCACGTGAAACACAGCGGCTCAAATCGATTTGGGTGAACCCGCGCAACCTGCCGGCGGCGGAGTCAGAGCGCGTGCTGGGCAAGGCCATCGACCACGAATACAGCTTTGCCGACCTGCTGCGCCGGCCCGACGTGAACTACAGCACGCTGATGTCGATGGACGGCGGCAAGTACAGCGCCAAGGAGCCTCTGAGCGACACCGAGATCGAGCAGATCGAGATTTCCGCCAAGTACTCGGGTTACATCGAGCGCCAGCATGACGAAGTGGAGCGTGCTGCCCACTTTGAAAAGCTGAAGCTGCCCGCCGACTTCGACTACGGGCAGGTGAAGGCACTGAGCTTCGAGGTGCGACAGAAGCTGGACAAGCACCGTCCGGAGACGCTGGGTTTGGCTTCGCGCATCTCGGGCGTGACGCCTGCGGCCATCTCTTTGTTGATGGTTCATCTGCGCAAGGGCGGGCACAAGGCGTTTGCCCGCGATGCACAGCCTTCCGACGTCGTCAGCGAAGCCACCACGGAAGCAGCCGCCGCGCCGCAGTCCGCCGAATGACGGCCCCGATCGACACGCTGCGCGCTGGCGCAGCCGCCATGGGCGTGGCCCTGTCCGAGCACCAGGGCGAACAGCTGCTGGCCTATGGCACGCTGATGCTCAAGTGGAACAAGGTCTACAACCTGACGGCGCTGCGCGACCCGGCCAGCGTGCTCACGCACCACCTGCTGGACAGTTTGGCGGCGGTGGGGCCGCTGCAGCGCGAGTGGCCGGGCAAGGAAGGGAAGGGCAAGTTGCTCGACGTAGGCTCCGGTGGCGGCTTGCCGGGCGTCGTCATTGCCATCATGCGGCCCGACCTGGACGTCAGTTGCCTTGATGCGGTGGCCAAGAAGGCGGCCTTCGTGCAGCAGGTATCGGCCGAACTTGCGTTGCCCAATCTGCGTGGGCTGCACGCACGGGTGGAGCTGCTCACGGGCAGCTACGAGGTCATCAGCTCGCGCGCTTTCGCGTCGTTGCCCGACTTCTTCACCGGCTCGATGAACCTGCTGGCGCCGGGCGGCGTCTGGCTGGCCATGAAGGGCAAGGTTCCCAACGACGAACTCGCGGCCTTGCCCCAGGGCGTTGAAGTGTTTCACGTGGAACAATTGACGGTGCCCGGCCTCGATGCCGAGCGTTGCATCGTCTGGGCACGCAAGCCAGCCGCCTGATTTGGGCCGCCACTGGCGTTCGAATCGGTAAAAGAAGCGGCGGCATCGGCAAATGCCGCCGCCGGAACAGCCTTCCCCGCATCGTGCTCGCTTAGACTCGATGCCTCTCGCCGCTCCCTGTTTTTGTCGGTCTTCGTCTGCTCCGGCGCTCTTTTTCGAGGCACTCCCATGTTCGGCATCGCTGACTACGGCGCATTCGTCGCCGCCATCGTCCTGTTTCTCCTGATTCCCGGCCCGGGCAATCTGGCGCTGATCACCTCGACCAGCAAGGGCGGCGTGCGCGGTGGGCTGGCCGCCACGGCCGGGCTGATTCTGGGCGACCAGTGCCTGCTGTGGGCCGCGGTGGCCGGCGTGTCGGCCTTGCTGGCCGCGTACCCGACCGCTTTCAAGGCGGTGCAATGGCTGGGCGCGGGCTACTTGGCATGGCTGGGCCTGAAGATGCTGCTGGCCAAGCCAGGCTCGGCGCCCATCCTCAACATCAAGCCGCGCCACTTTTTGCGCCAGGCCTTCACCATCACCTTGCTGAACCCCAAGGCGATCGTGTTCTACATGGCCTTCTTTCCGCTGTTCGTGGACCCGGCCCGCCATCAGGGCCTGGTCACCTTCGGCGCCATGGCGCTCACCATTGCTGCGCTGACCTTTCTGTATGGGCTGACGTCGACGCTGCTCACGCACTTCTTGGCCGAGCGCATCCGCGCCAATCCCCGTATTTCCACCACGCTCGAAAAGCTGGCCGGTACCTTCCTGATTGCCTTTGGCATCAAGCTCGCCATTTCGCGCTGACCGAACCTCCCGTACTGACATGGCCAAGATTTTCTGCATTGCCAACCAAAAGGGCGGCGTCGGCAAGACCACCACCACCGTCAACCTCGCAGCCGGCCTGGCCAAGGCGGGTCAGCGCGTGCTGATGATCGACCTCGACCCACAAGGCAACGCCACCATGGGTTCGGGCATCGACAAGCGCCAGCTGGAGCTGACGGTGTACGACGTGCTGCTCGAGTCGGCCTCGGTGGCCGAGGCCCGGGTCAAGACCGACAAGCTGGTGGAGGGCGGTTGCGGCTACGACGTGCTGGGCGCCAATCGCGAACTGGCCGGCGCCGAAGTGGAAATGGTGGCCATCGACCGTCGCGAGAAGCGCCTGCGCACCGCGCTGGCCGCGGTGGGTGCGGAGTACGACTTCGTGCTGATCGACTGCCCGCCGTCGCTGAGCCTGCTGACGCTCAACGGCCTGTGCGCCGCGCACGGCGTGATCGTGCCGATGCAGTGCGAGTACTTTGCGCTTGAAGGCCTGACCGACCTGGTCAACACCATCAAGCAGGTGCACGCCAACCTCAATAAGAACCTGCAGATCATCGGCCTGCTGCGCGTGATGTTCGATCCGCGCATCACGCTGCAGCAGCAGGTGAGCGAGCAGCTCAAGTCCCACTTCGGCGACAAGGTGTTCGACACGGTCATCCCGCGCAATGTGCGGCTGGCCGAGGCACCGAGCTATGGCCTGCCGGGCGTGGTGTTCGACCCGGCAGCGCGCGGCAGCCAGGCGTTCATTGCCTTCGCGCAGGAGCTGATCGAGAAGATGCCGCCCGCCAGCGCCTTCGCCTCGGGCGCGGTGGCGCCGCCCATTGCGCCGGTCGAGCGCGTGGCGCCCGACCTGGCCATTCCAGACGACGTGCTGGCGCCTGTGTCTTCGCCAGCCTCCCGCACCAGCGACAACAACGCCTGAAGCCCGCCACTGTTGACTAGTGTGCTATCAAAATAATAGCAAATGACCGCACCCCGCATTCTGCTGCTGCCCGGTTGGCAAAACAGCGGCCCCGGACACTGGCAAACCCTTTGGGAGTCAGCTCACGGCGATCACCGCGTCGAGCAGCATGAGTGGATGCGGCCGTTGCGTGGCGACTGGTCCATCCAGCTCGAAGAGGCCGTGCTGGCAGCGCCCGGCCCGGTGGTCTTCGCCGCGCACAGCCTGGGCTGCATCCTGGTGGCCGCCTGGGCCGCGCATTCGCGCAACACGCACAAGGTGCGCGGCGCGTTGCTGGTGGCGCCCGGCGACCTGGAGCGCGACGACCTGCGCCAGCTGATTCCCGGCTGGGCGCCCATCGTGCGCCAGCCGCTGCCGTTCCCGGCGGTGCTGGTGGCCGCCAACGACGACCCGTACTGCGACGCTGCACGCTCGCGCCAACTCGCGCAGGACTGGGGCGCCCGCTTTGTCGACGCCGGCCCGCGCGGGCACCTGAATGCCGAATCCGGCCTGGGCGACTGGCCCGAAGGACGGCAGCTGTTGAACACAATCTCGACCGAAACGTCGACCGAATTCTCGAAAGACAAGCACTGATGGCGACCAAGAAACCCAAGGGCCTCGGCCGCGGCCTCGAAGCCTTGCTCGGCCCCACGGCCGCACCCGCCGCCGACCACGGCAATGGCGACGGCACATCGGGCTCGCAAGACGGTGGCGCCCAGCGAAATCCGAACACGCTGATGCTCGACCAGATGGTGGCCGGCGTGTACCAGCCGCGCACGCGCATGGACGAGGGCGCGCTGTACGAGCTGGCCGAGAGCATCAAGGTGCAGGGCATCATGCAGCCGATTCTGGTGCGCCGGCTCGATGCCGCATCGGCCGCAGCCAAGAACGCGGAGTTCGAAATCATTGCGGGCGAGCGCCGTTTTCGCGCCGCCAAGCTCGCGGGCCTGGACAGCGTGCCGGTGCTGGTGCGCGACGTGCCCAACGAGGCCGCGGCGGCCATGTCGCTCATCGAGAACATCCAGCGCGAAGACCTGAATCCGCTGGAAGAAGCGCAGGGCCTGCAGCGCCTGGTGAACGAGTTCGGCCTCACGCACGAGCAAGCCGCGCAAGCCGTGGGCCGTTCGCGCAGCGCCGCCAGCAACCTGCTGCGCCTGTTGAACCTGGCCGAGCCCGCGCAGCAGATGCTGATGGCCGGCGACATCGACATGGGCCACGCGCGCGCGCTGCTCGCGCTCGACCGCGGCACGCAGATCACCGCGGCCAACCAGATTGCCGCCAAGAAGATGTCGGTGCGCGAGGCCGAGGCGCTGGTGAAGAAGCTCGCGGCCGAGTTCACGCTCACGCCTTCGCGGCGCAGCAACGACGGCGAGAAGTCGCGCGACCTGCAGCGCGTGGAAGAAGAACTGGCCGACCTGCTCACGGCCGAGGTCGAGGTGCGCATCAAGAAGCGCAGCAAGCGCGGCGGCAAGATCGAAGAGAGTGGCGAGCTGGCCATTCACTTCGGCTCCATCGATGCACTCAACGGATTGATCGAGCGCATCCGCCGAACGGCCTAGAACGAGACGCCGTTTCGAGTGCTATGTCGGGCGTTTGTTTGATTGATTGCTGCAATCCTTTGCGCGTATCCTTCGCGGCTGGATTTGTTAATCAATATCTCTGAATACAGAGGGAGTTCACACATGCAGCTCACCAGGTTCCCGCTTGCGGCCATTGCCGCGGGCGCTTTCTTTCTCACCGGTTGCGCAGCCACCGACATGCAGATGGGCAGTCAGTCTGCCAAGACCATGGCCACGGGCAGCGCCGCAGGCGGCTCCACCTCCGGCGAGAGCAGCCAGCTCGAGCGCTGCGAGTCGCCGCTTGGTACGGTCTCGCTCATCGAGAACCAGAGCGCAGGGTGGTACACCGTGCTCACCGGCGAATACCGCCTGCCCCCCACCGCCAACCTGCTGCGCTTGCTGGTGCAGCAGTCGAACTGCTTCGTGGTGGTGGAACGCGGCGCGGCCGGCATGAACGCCATGACGCGTGAACGCGCGCTGCAGCAGTCGGGCGAAATGCGCGGCGGCAGCAACTTCGGCCGCGGCCAGATGGTCGCCTCCGACTACGGCCTGTCGCCTGAAATCGTCTTCAGCAACAGCGATGCCGGCGGCATCGGCGGCGCCCTCGGCGGCCTGGTGGGTGGCGGCCGTGGCCGTGCCCTGGCAGCCATCGGCGGCAACATGCAAACGAAGGAAGCCAGCGCGCTGCTGACCCTGATCGACAACCGCTCGGGCGTGCAGGTGGCGGCCGCTGAAGGCAGCGCCTCCAAGACCGACTTCGGCGCCTTCGGTGCGCTGGCCGGGCGCAGCGGCGGTGGTGGCCTTGGCGGCTACACCAACACGGCGCAGGGCAAGGTGATTGCCGCCGCGTTCATGGACGCCTTCAACCAGATGGTTCGCTCGCTGCGCAACTACAAGGCGCAGACGGTGCGCGGCCAGGGCCTTGGCGGCGGTGGTCGTTTGGGTGTGGACGGCGGCGCTGCGCCGTCGCAAACTTACGTGCCTGCCGAGAAGGCACCGCCGGCACGTCGGCGCAGCAACAACAACTGAGAACCAGCAAAGCACGGCAACTGCAAAGCAGAAAGCCCGGCGGCTCGAAAGAGCCACCGGGCTTTTTTTATGGGGCAGCCGATTGGCTCAGAGCGCGAAGATCTTGCCCGGGTTCATGATGTTCTTCGGGTCGAGCGCGCGCTTGATGGTGCGCATCATGTCGATGGCGCCAGTGCCCGCTTCGGTCACCAGGAAGTCCATCTTGTGCAGGCCCACGCCGTGCTCGCCCGTGCAGGTGCCTTCGAGCGCCAGCGCGCGGCTCACCAGCGCGTGGTTCAGCGCCTCGGCCTTCACGCGCTCTTCGGGCACGTTGGGGTCGAGCAGGTAGCCGAAGTGGAAGTTGCCGTCGCCCACGTGGCCGACCAGAAAGTAGGGGATGCCGCTGGCGTCGGCCTCGGCCACCGAGTCGAGCAGGCAATCGGCCAGGCGCGAGATGGGCACGCAGGTGTCGGTGGAAATCACGCGGCAGCCCGGGCGCGACTGCACCGCCGCAAAGTAGCTGTTGTGCCGGGCGGTCCACAGGCGCGTGCGTTCTTCCGGCGTGCTGGCCCATTCGAAGGCATTGCCGCCGCGGCCGCTGGCCAGTTCCTGCACCGTCTCTGCCTGCTCCTTCACACCGGCGGGCGAGCCGTGGAACTCCATCAGCAGCATCGGCTCTTCGCGCAGGTTGAGCTTGGCGTAGGCGTTCACCATGCGCACCGTGTTCACGTCGATCAGTTCCACGCGCGCAATCGGCACACCCAGCTGAATGGTCTCGATGGTGGTGCGCACCGCGGCCTCGATGCTGGGGAACGAGCAGATGGCGGCCGACACCGCCTCCGGCAGCGGGTAGATGCGCAGCGTGATCTCGGTGACCACGCCCAGCGTGCCTTCGCTGCCCACCATCAGGCGCGTGAGGTCGTAGCCGGCCGACGACTTCTTTGCGCGCGTGCCAGTGCGGATGACCTCGCCGCTGGAGGTGACCACCTGGAGCGCCAGCACGTTCTCGCGCATGGTGCCGTAGCGCACCGCGTTCGTGCCGCTGGCGCGCGTGGCCGTCATGCCGCCGATGGAGGCGTCCGCGCCGGGGTCTATGGGAAAGAACAGGCCCGTGCTCTTGATCTCTTCATTGAGCTGCTTGCGCGTGACGCCCGGCTGCACCGTGACGGTGAGGTCGTCGGCGTTGATCGACAGCACGCGGTTCATGCGCGACACGTCGATGCTGATGCCGCCTTGCACGGCCAGCAGGTGGCCTTCGAGCGAGGAGCCCGCGCCGTAGGGAATGACAGGCACGCTGTACGTGCTGGCCAGCTTCACCGCATCGGACACGTCCTGTGTGTTCTCGGCAAACACCACGGCCGAGGGCGGTGGTGCGTCGAACGACGACTCGTCACGCCCGTGCTGCGTGCGCACCGCCATGGCCGTGGAACAGTTGTCGGCGAAGCGGGTTTTCAGCGCGTCGATCAGGGCGGCGGGGACGTCGCGCAGATGAAGCTCCGGCATCAGGTGCGAGGTTTGGGTCGGGGCGTTCATCGGGCGTCTCCTGGCAGGTGAGAGTGGATCGTGAAGATCGGGGGGATCGGTCATTTTACGGAGGGCGCACCATAATGCGCTTCGGAAAAACATGAACCCCACCACCCTCAGCGCCCTGGCGGCCTTCCCCTCGCAACTGGAGGCCCACTACGCGGCCATTCCCGCTGCCTTCAAGCATTGGACGCCGCCCTCTTGGGAGGGTGTGCCCAGCGAGGCCTTCACGGCCATCGAGCAGCTCTGCCATGTGCGCGACATCGAGACCGAGGGCTACCACGTGCGCTTTCGCCGCACGCTGGCCGAGACCCATCCCGTGCTGGCCTCCATCGACAGCGAGCCGCTTGCCGCCGAGCGCTGCTACGGCGCGGCCGACGCGGCGAAGGTGCTGGCCGACTTTCGCATGGCGCGCATCCAGACGATGGAAATCGTCTCCAGCCTGAGCGATGCCCAGCTGCAGCGCACGGCGGTGTTCGAGGGCTACGGCCCGCTCACGATGCGCAGCCTCATTCACTACCTCTGCAGCCACGACCAGCAGCATCTTGCGGGCCTGCAATGGCTGGCCGGCAAGATCGACGCGTCGAGCGTCGGCGCATAACTTTCAAAGGAGCCTTCCATGGGCAACCGACTTTCCCAGATCGCCACCCGCACCGGTGACGACGGCACCACCGGCCTTGGCGACAACAGGCGCGTGCCCAAGGACCATTTGCGTGTACATGCGATGGGCGACGTGGACGAGCTGAACTCGCAGATCGGCGTGTTGCTGTGCGAGCCCATGCCAGAGCCTGTTTGCACGCTGTTGGTCGATGTGCAGCACCAGCTCTTCAACCTGGGTGGCGAGTTGTCGATGCCGGGTTTCACGTTGCTGAAGGCCGATGCGTTGCTGCAGCTGGACAACGCGCTGGCCGACCACAATGCCGCCTTGCCGCGTCTGGCGGAATTCATTCTGCCGGCGGGCACGCGCGCGGCCTCGCTCGCGCATGTGTGCCGCACGGTGGCGCGCCGGGCGGAGCGCGCGGTGGTGGCGCTGGGCGCTCACGAACAGCTCAACGATGCGCTGCGGCAGTACCTCAACCGGTTGAGTGACCTGCTGTTCGTGCTGGCGCGTGTGCTGAACCGAATGAACGGTGGTGACGACGTGTACTGGAAGAGCGAGCGCATGGCGCGCGCGGCTGCAGCCGAGGCAGATGCTGAAGGCGACACCAAGGAGGCACCATGAAATTCCAGCGCACTGTTCGTGCATCGTTAGCTTTGGCGATGTGCACGGCCCTGTGGTTGCCGATGGGCGCACAAGCCCAGAGTGCCGACAACCCGCCGAAGGCCCAGCGCGCCCACACCCTCAAGTCACCGTCGCGCAGCGGCAAGGTCGTGGGCTCGGTGCAGCGAGGCACCAATGCAGCGGGCCGTGGTGTCGACCGTGCGGATGCGGCCACGCGGCGTGGGGTCAACAATGTGTCGGAGAAGGCGAGCCGGCCGGTGCGACGTGTGGGCGAGGCCTTTGGTCGCAAGCTCTCGCCGGGGTCCAGTGGGCGTCCTTCTCCACCGGCAGTGGGGCCGCAGGGTAACGCGCCCTGAGTGTGTTGTTGTTGTTCGAGGTGCTGCTGTTTCGTTCAGGGCGCTGCTGTCCAGGGCGACGCTCACGCCGACGGGGTGCCTTGCTCCGCGAATGTCCCCCGCTTCGCTCCTCCTGATATTGTTTCCACCGCTCCCGTAGCGCTGAAGGGAGCCCGTTCGGTGGACCCTGTTCTCCTCCTTGGGTTGTTTAGCCCGCAATAAAGAGTGGGGACCCGGACGGATTCGACGCTGTA